>CAZUFC010000135.1:0-20629 GCA_964619725.1 uncultured bacterium
CTGCTAAGTCCGGAACAACACCGAAATAATTAATTCCTGATCGGTTCTTTCTCCTCATCAGTGTGATTCGTAAGATTCGTGGTCGAAAACACACAAAAGCAGCAGGAGAACCGCCATTTAATGAACAAACGAACTTGTTCCGGTAAACGAATTCAAATTTTTTGACCTCCTACAATTTCACAAGCAGTATGCCTTTTCAGTGAATCAAGCATACATAATCCCTTGTAAAATAAAGATAAAACCAAAAAGGATTTTACTTGTTCATTAAAAGCGAAAAATCATGAATTCAAAAATTTTGAACAAAATTCAAAAAATTTGAACTTTCACCCGGTAAAATCACCTGATTCAACACTCAGGAAAACTTAACTAATTGTAAAACAAATATTTCAATTTTTTGGCACAAAATATGCTAATTTTTCAAACGGTCAGCTTCGGTCCGAAAGCAGACGAATTTACGTCCGATGGAAGGCAGGGGGCATGCTTCTGAACAGCGCTCATGCTTCAGGAGCCGGATTATGCCCGTTGAAGAAGAAGTCCGAGCCGAATCGGACGTGGGGGAGGGCCCGAACAAAGGGGCGAATAGCGTCAACCCTTTATTATCAATGTTTTAGGTCGTTTTCCTCTTACCGAGCCTTTTCCAGTCAGCGCCCGTCCCTAATGGGCGAATCCAGATTAAAATTTTAAAACCGGCCAGGCTCTGCAGTTTCTGAACCCATTTGAGCGCAACTTTGAACAATTGCGCTATGCTGCTTTAATACACAGAATTCAAATAACAGGTGATCCGCGGGCAAGCTCGTCGTTTAGATCAATTGGAAATCCACAATCTTTGGGTGTATTTCATCTTTGCTCCTGTATTGAAACAAGCGCCCCCATTTGCTAGTATTCGTGATTGAAACAATCCGGTCGGCTTTGGCTGTCGACCGAATTTTATGCTTTGAATTCGCTGAGTAAGGAGGAAAAGAATCACATGTCGGAATACATGATAACTTTTGTAACTGCTCCCAAACGTGAGGAAGCCGGGAAGATTGCTGAAGAATTGATAGGCGCCGGGTTGGCGGCCTGCGTTAATATCATTCCGTCTATCATCTCTTTTTACCGTTGGAAAAATGAAGTCTGTCGTGACGAAGAGTGTCTTCTTGTTGTGAAAAGTCGATGGGAGCTTTTCGACCGTATGAAGGAAAAAATTGTTGAGGTGCACAGCTATGAAGTGCCGGAAATCGTTTCTTTTTCGATTGAGAAAGGACTGCCCGATTATCTTGATTGGATAACGGAGACCACCGTTTCTTAGTGAACAGGTAAGGGATGCGGAAGTTATTATTCTTCATGACGTTACGCTCACTTTCTCTACTAATCGTAACGGCAGTTATCTTCTTGTCCGCGGAAGCATATGCGTCTGCGCCGATCAAAAATCCTACGGACATAATCACGCCGGGCCGCGAAATTATCTTACATTCAGAGACTGGACTGGAAGGATTTATTCCTGTTCGCAGCAGTGAGGGGATGCTATTCTGCCTTTCTTTAAATGACGGAAGAGTTGTATGGAAACGATCTTTGAAAGGTTCCGAGAAATTCGTTCTGCACGGCGATGGATTGTATATAACCGATTGGAGCGGCTCGATAAAACTCTATCAGATGGAATCCGCACGCCTGAATGGCGGCGAACCTGCTGTTTCGACGAAAGCGCCGGTCAATTTGGACGTACAACCCGTTGCAGGAGAGAATTTCATCTATTTAACGGGATGGGACAACAGGATATACGGATTGGATACGACCACAAACCAAATCGTTTGGAAGTCGGAAAAGTTAAAGGGTAACATTCGGCATAAACCTGTCGTCTCGAATGCCCTGCTCATCGTTCAGACAAGCAAGGATTTTATATATGCATTAGACGGAACAACGGGTTCGATCGCCTGGTTCAGGGAGCTGGATGATGCTCCGGCGGAACCGGTTACTGCTGACGAACAGTTTGCATACTTTGCTGCTGCTGACGGAATTTTGCACATTCTGGACATTGACGACGGTTCTGAAGTGAAAACATTTTCGTTGAACCAACCGCCCGTTTTGCCTCTATTTCCTGATGATAACAAAATATACGCATTTCAGAGTTCCCTGACGATGTACGCCTGGGACATTGATGCCGGCGAGAAAGCCTGGAAAACTTACCTGTCGTCGGCCCTTTGTGCTGATCTCTGTTTTACGGGTAAGGGCATGGCTGCGGCGACGGAAGATTTGATTCTGATCGATCCCGAATCGGGCCGGACAATCGCAAGATACGCTCAATATAGCTCAGAAAAAATATCCGAAGAGCTTGAAAAACTTCGGTGGAACCGGACTCGCCTTTTAACCGATGAAGACCGCAAGATTGTCGTTAATCGGTGGCCCATGTTTGAGAGTTCATGCAAGGATTTAATTCATTACAAAAAAGAAGACAGCGAATTTTTGATTCGTATCTCCGAATCTGGCGCGGTATTCGCTTTATCCCTGATATCCAAGGACAATAAACCTTCATTTGATTTATGCTGGGTTTTCAAACCTGAACCCCGTTTAAGCTCATCTCCGGTAATTTCAGAATCAGAAGGAACCAGGCGCCTCATTACGGCTTTAAAAGACGAGAGATTAAGCATAACCGCCCTCGACAACGACAGAGCCGGCGCACACAAAACTCACTATTTCCGGACGAAAGGCTCACTGACATCTCCTCTCTTAGCCCATCAAGGAGCAATATACGCCGGCGGAAGCGGCAATATTTTTTATCGCTTTTCCGTCTCGCCGCCAGCCGTAACCGGTTTCATCAGGCTTAATTCACCCTCCTCATCCTCACCCGCAGCCTGGAGGGACAAGGTGTATTTTAAAACCGACGGTCCCGAAGGACGCCTATACGCCTGGTCGCCTTCTACTGCTGAATCATCAATAAAGGTCGCGGATGGAATAAAATTTAATCCGCTCATTGACGAAGCGAGCGGTCTGCTTTGCCTGGTCTCGAAGTCCGGCGAGGCATTATGGATGAATCTCAGCTCCAAACAGTCATTTCCTTTGCAGGAGGAAACTCCACCCTGGACTGGTCGCTTCAAACCGGATGACGCTGAATTCGTCTCACACCTGGCCGTCTTCAACCCGCTGCCGATAAATTCCGAAAATGGCGCATCAGAATCCCGGCATACCGATGCATTGTTAGTCGGCATTACTGATGCCGGAATGATTAATGTCGTTTCTGAATACGGCAGGCTGCTCTGGAGCGTCCCTCTTCCCCAAACCATCCGGGATGAATCCCTTAATAATGTTGACTGGATCGGCGAACCCTGGACAGATGAAACTCTTGTTTACTTTACACGTTCGGACGGCCTTCTGATTAAACTGCACATGAATGAAAAAAGAGTCGCCGGCGTCATCGACATGAAACAACCCGTCACCGTTCCGCCGACAGTCTACAACGAAGGAATAATTTTCGGCAGCGGCGCTGAAATCGTTTATTTTTCGATGACGAATCTTCGAACCGAATGGCGCTATCCTACGGCGGGGACAGCGTTGACTCCCTATCCCGTTGATGATGGAGTTTACGCCGCCTCAGAAGATGGAACCATCTGCTTTTTTACTATGGAAAAAGTTCAATAACCGATAAGGAAAAGAAAAAGATTTTCATGAATCAAAAAAAGTTATAGAATTTTTCAGCTTAAAGCCGAGACAGTCGTCAACCGGAGGTAAATCAGTGAAAAAGGAATATTTGATCTCATTGTTTATATTTTTTATGGGATGCGCTCCTGCCTTCAAAGGTAAAGTTATATCCGTTCCGGATGGCGGGGGAGTAGAAAACGCCGTGATAAAATTGCAAACAAGGGAATATGCGGATGCCTATGCCGAACCGGTTCCCGTGGAGACACTGACGGACAAGCGGGGTAAATTTGTCTTCAAGGAATTGACGCCCGGCGAGTATGACATGACGGTGCAGAAGGAAGGCTATATGCCCCAGGAACTGACCGGGCTTGAAATTTCAGATCAGATAAAAGTGCGGGAAAAAATCATGCTGCTCAGGAAGGCTACAGTGTCAGGAATGGTCTTTAATCCCGACGGCTCACCTGCAGCCAATGCTGAAGTATTACCCGACATCGGCTTTGCCTCCACTTCCACCTACTCGGACGGAACCTTTATCCTTCAATACATCGAACCCGGACCCAACAAAATATTTGCCGTCAGCGAAAAATACGCTTCGGACCCGGTGGAAGTGAATCTGCAGCCGGGCGACAACAGCCTCGATATCGTGATGGAAGAAGTGGTAGTATCGCCGAGAGTATACGGACCGGGAATCGACAAGGAACAGAAGGGCGGATTGTCGTTGCCTCTGTGGGACGACGGGTCTCAATAGTCTAAAGAAGCAGGAGTTCATAACATGACGCTTAAAAGACACAAAATAATTGAATTGCTCACCTCACTGACCGCAACGTTTATCATAGTCGTAATCTTATCAGGATGCGAGTCGGTTCATGAATTATCCATCCTATGCAAAAATGAAACGGGACGAGTCATACCGGACGTTCAGATTTCTATTGATGGAGTTACCCAGGGGGAAACCGATATAGAAGGCAGCATCGCTTTAACTATAACACCGCCGGAAAACAGAACGGTCAATATAAAAGTCGAACATAACGAATTTTTTCCTGCGACAAAGGAAGTTAAACTCTCCGAAGGTAAAAAAAGCGAATTCACGATAGTTATGCTGCCGCGCAGAAACATAGAAATAAAATGTATGGGTTTTGAAGAGGATGCGCCCGAAGAGAACAAGCCTCTTGAAGGCGCAACGATCATCATCAATGGAGAAGAAGCGGGAAAAACTAATGATCAGGGGTTATACAGGAAAGAGATAAAAGCGAAATTGAACGAACAGTTTTTCGTTTCTGCTTATAAGGAGGGTTACGTGCTTGAGACCCCGGCGCCGGTAAGGATGACGGTGGTTTCCGGCAAACGCGACCTCGAAAAAACGCTTCTTTTCCGTCTTATACCGCAGATCAAACCGATGGAAGTAACCGTCAAAGCCTTCACGGGTCCGGATGAACAGCCTGTGGAAGGCGTAGAAGCGACGAAGAATGGAGAATCGCTCGGAAAGACGGATAAAACGGGCATACTGAGGTTTGAGTTGACGGAGACTGAAGGGATCGATATCAAACTGGAGTTCAAAAAACCGGGATGGACGTTGAATCCTTCTGAAACGACGGTGACGATGGAAGAGACGACGGCCAAAACCATAAAGATAAAGGCGCAGGAGGGCAAACCTTCCCAGGCGCCCGGCGCGGCAACCGAACCGGCTCCCGTAACAGTCCCCGAACCGCCGGTTTACGGCATAACTGCAATAGTCGAAGTCGTCATAACCGAGGATTCGACCCTGAACAGGGATCGATGGACTCAGATCATATTACGTGATTTCCAGGACCATATCGATCCGATCGCCTATCTGCGGTATGCGGAAACGACGGACCTGAATGTCGCTGAACAATGGTCGCCCAGAGCTACGGGTGCGCTTTACGCCTTATTGTTTAAAGTGACCGGCGGTGAAACCAATAACATTGAAATGTCATTGTATAATTATCGGGGACAACCGCAATTCAGACATACTGTGGAAGATATAAATCCGGACGACCTGCATGAAAGGTTGCAGGAGGGATTCGGGGCCGTGACTTATCATTTTCCGGTGGAAGGTTTTGTCGTTTCAGTTGAAGGCGGTTCTGCTGCCCTGAACATCGGAAAAGACAGAAACGTCAAACCGGGCGATACTTTTGCCGATAAATACCATCGGACCCTGGTCAGAATCAATGAAGTCAGCGAAACGCAGTCCAAAGGCGCTGTTACGAAAGGAAATCCCTGGAGATCGCAGAAACTTCGTCGCCGTGAGATATTCCCTGAAATGCTCGAAACTACTGCTGCAGTTCTGAATATAAAAGACCAGGAAACCGGCGAACCCCTCTCCAGCGCCGTCGTTTACCGCGACGGTTCATACGTCGGCACAACCGATGAAAGAGGACAACTCGACTTACTGGTCCCGCAATCCAGGCCATATGAGCTGGAAGTAATGAAACTCGGCTGGACAGGCTGGAAAGAAGTTCTGAATCATGAAGAACAGATCGAACGCGAAATTGAACTGAAACGGGATTACTGCATGTTGACGCTGAAAACTGTTCCCGACGGGTCGCAAGTTTATATAAATGATGAGTATGCAGGAAAAACGCCGCTGGAAACCGAAGTGCGGCTGGGTTTGTATAAATTTAAATTCGTTCCTGCAGATCGAGATAAATTCCGGACCATTACCACCAGAGAACCGGTTTCCATCATTGACCAGAAAGAAACACTCGAATTCGTTCACCAGGGCGACTACTATGAAAAAGCCAGAGAACTCGAACAAATCCAAAATTACAGGGAAGCCGTTGAAATGTACGCCCGCGTCAATACTCCAGCTTCGCCCCTGCAATCGGAAACGTTCATCAACGCCCGCTTCTCCATGGGGCTTATATGCCTGGATAAACTCAAGGATCATCCCTGTGCGGTAAAAGCGTTCCGGGCCGTCCTTAACTGGGACGACAAATACGCCCTGGCTTATCTGAATCTTGGCCTGGCTTACTATATGGAAAACAGATGGCTCAGCGCCGCCGAACAATTCTCCAAAGCCCTTCGCTTCAAACGTTTTATCCCGGATGACAGGTATACCCAGGCGGTTCACGACATCCTGTTCTATTCCGCTATGTGCAACCAGAAACTCTATTTCCAATCCTCAGGAACGCAAAAAGAAAAAAATCGACTGCAGGCTTGCTCGGCATGGATGGAATACTTCGATTTCTACAATGACATCAAACCCGGCGACAAATCCATGTTCGCCGATATGGTCGGACCGGCGCAGTCATACAAAGCTAAAGTGTGCAAATGAACTTAAAGGAAAAAATGCAGCATCGAAATATTTTCCTGAAAAATATAACCTCTTTTGTAAACGGGAGACGCCCCGGTTCGGTGACGGCCAAAGCTATTTTGATTTTCACATTGTCGCTGCTCTTAATTCCCGCAGCCGGGGCAACGGAAAAGGACGAAACCTGGGAATTTTATTCCTTCGATTCACTCTACAGATCAGACGGCAGTTACCATTCGCCGGAAATTTCCCCGGATTCCCGGTGGTTGAGTGTGGAATTTCAAAGCGGCGACGAGAAAAAAATTGAGATTCTCGACCTGCAGTCACTGCAGAAAGTATCCGAAATCGCCTTACCGCAGGAAAAAAAGAAAAGTTCCTGGTTCAGCTTGAGCGATGATTCATCCCACTCAAAAAAAACGCGTTTCGACTATCAATTCCGCTGGAAGCCTTTATCGAATCAGGAGAAAAAAGAAATTCCCGCCCTGTTGTGGGCTGCTTTCGTCAGCGGAGGATCAGAAGAAAACAGCGACATATATCTCGTTGCATTAAGAAGCTTCGATGCCAAACCTGTAAGGTATTTTAGGCTGACCGACCATATCGCCGTGGACTTCGAACCCTCCTGGTCGCCCGACGGCTCAAGCCTCGCTTTCGTCTCAGGACGCACCGGATCGGGCGACATCTATATAACGACAGGTATACATGAATGGATGAAAAAACGTAATTCAGAAATAAAACAAGGCCTGGCCGAAAAAACTCACATCTCCCGGTTGACTCATAATGCGGGAGAAGACCTCTATCCCGCCTGGTCGCCCGATGGAAAATGGATCGCTTACTCTTCCTTCAGCAACGAACCGGACGGCAGCGTCAAAAATTTCGGTTTATCTCTAATCCGCTCTTCCCCAGGCAATAAAGCGATTAGACTCATCAAAACAGAAAATCTGAATGAACTGCGACCCTCCTGGTCGCACGATTCAAATAAAATCGCATGCTTCGTTCCCTCACAACCGGTAAAAATGGATGCCTTCTCCGCCGGCGACTTGAATATCACGCATGATGAAAAAATACAGTGGTCGCTCATGGTTGTCGAACTTCCAACGAAAAAAGATAAACAGAAATCCAGGGCGGAATTCTATAAAATCGACGGCGATATTTGGCCGCACCCCTTCAAAGGTCCGACCTGGTTCCCGAATCAAAATAAAATCGCCGGCATTTTTAACGATGATGCCGGTTTCAATGCCTTGGAATTACGTATCGCAGATAAAAAACAAACCTCCGGGAAACAAAACATCATTTGGAAACAAAACGAATTGATTACCTATCCGGAAATTACACCAGACGGGAAAAAAATAGTATTCGTCAGACAAAAAGGAAAATATATCGGCCTCAGCATGATGAGCAGAAAACCATGAGCATCATTAGAAAAAAAATACTGTCTCTCAACCCGTTAAAAATTTTTAAAAAAGCTGCAGGCGCTCATTCCGGTACGAATTTGAAAGCATCCCTCGCCGGTCAGAAGTTCATGAAAAGCAGGTTCAGTCATGAATGCATCTCAGCGCTTGATCGATACGGAAAAACTTTATGCCTTATTTTTCTTTTTATCTTTATAGGTTCAAGCGCCCGCGCAGAAGATTCCATTCTCAGGGAGTCTCTTCGTTTATTCGAACAGAACAGGTTCCGCTCAGCAATGGAAAATTTGGAATCAGCGCTCATGCAGGACGAGCTGCAGGAAGCAGATAAAACGAAAGCGCAATGGCTGCTGGCCAGAAGCTGCATTAAAAGAGGTGAAGTTTTAAAACGCCTGGACCAGGCTGCTTATTCCATTTTTCCCCGGTATTACGGCATGCTGATGGAAAAAAACCTGTCAGAGAAGGAAAAAACCGCGGCATGTCTTTATTTTGCCCTCTGTTCCCTGGCCAATGAAAAACCTTTTCAAATATTGCAATGCGATTTCCAGGAACTCATGCAGAATGATGCTGCCAAAGGGTTGACAAACATCAGGGATGCTTATAACGCCGTCGTACAACAAAAGAAAAAGGACGGAAAAGAAAACCGGTCACAAGGTTTCCAGGCCGAATATTACCGTCAGCTTCTAACTCGCGATATGAAAAACTCCGGCATTCCGAACGAAAAAATATCCGCCCTGCTGAAATGGTATTCCAAGAAAAAAAATTTAACCGGAAGGGAACTCACCGGACTGTTCATTTTGAAATCGGTAACTCAGAGTAAATCGAACAGCGTCCGGCCCGTTACATTACCTTCTGATTTGTGGGAGCCGGAACTGCAGACGACTGAATCATTACGCAGGCTGCGGTTTTACGACCCTTTCATCTTCAATGCCGGACACGCATGGTGCATGAAAAGGGCAGTGGAATGCCTGGAAGAAGTGATCAGGAAAGCGCCTTCCGCCAAAGATAACGCCTGTTATCTCCTGGGGACAGCTCATCTTGAACTCGGGAATTTCAAGGCTGCCCTCGAAGCTTTCGAGCAAAGCGCTTACCGGCTTTCCAAGATTTATGAAATCGCCGCTCTTTATAATACGGACCAGAAGCCGAAAGCGGAAACTCTGATTCAAAATTTCATGGACTCCCATGATGATGAAATTCTGCTTCATCTCGGTCGCACAATGACTCTTTATATCCCCGCTTACCGCGATGAAGGAACAGCAATTCTGAATAAATCCCATAAAGCGGAAAGCAGGAAACTTAAAAGACTCAGCGCCGTATATCTGGCCGAAATCGCTCAGACCGCAGAACGGAAAAAAGAAGCGCTTGAAAAACTCGCAACCGTATACGATCATCATAATAGAGATAATCTTGAGTATAATCCTCCGCTGCTTTTGTTGAACTACGCTTTGATGCTTTTTTATCAAGGCGGCGGTTCCTTCCCGGTCTCGGTGGAAACGCTTTATGCGCTTTTGCTGGAGTATCCTGAAGCTAAACCGCTGCATGATCTGGTTCAGGGTATTTATGCGGACCGGGTGAAAAGAGGCGGAGACCAGAAACTGGATACAGGATGACGACACGTCAGAATGGAGTATAACCAATGAAATACTTTAACTTAATATTTATATCCGTGTGCATGCTTGGTCTCAGCGCAGGAAACGCCGGTGGACAGGAAATCGACAGGGAAGGCGGTGTTATGACTTACGGCGAATACCGCATGCCGGTGACACTCGATCCCGTTACCAGCAATGATTCAGCATCCGCACGTATCGTGGAATTGATCTTTGAAGGACTGGTGGGATTCGACGACAAAGGCGACGTTATTCCCTTATTAGCGGATTGGGATATATCTGAAAACAGGATGATATATACTTTCAGACTGAAAGAAGGCGTGATGTGGCATGACGGAAAATCGCTGACGGCAGAAGACGTAAAATTTACCTATGAACTCATTATGCACCCTAATACTGACACCTATCTGAAACAGGCGCTTCAGTTCATTATCGGAGCACGCGTCATAGATGAAAGAACTATAAGATTCACTTTGAAACGGCCCGTATACAACGCACTGGGACGCTTTTCCTTTAAAATCCTGCCGGCTCACAAGATCATTCGGCGTTACCTGGACCGCACCGATGAATTCGTATGGAACCCCGTCGGAACAGGCCCATACAAGTTCGAAAGGGTCTCCATGGAAGGCTGGGTGGAACTCACGGCAAACGAAAATTACCATGAATCGAAACCTTTCATTGAACGCATCATTATGCGGCATTTCCTGGACAGAGACCTTATGACCGAATCGCTCCTGACGAACGCCATCGACGTCATTCCATCACTGCAACCCAAAGACGTAGGCCGGGTTAAACAGGCCGGCGCTTTTTTTCTCAAGGATTATAATTCTCTCTCTTATTCCTTTTTCGCCTACAACTTCAAAAATTTTCATCTGAAAAACAAGATGGTTCGTCAAGCCCTAACCATGGCCTGCAACCGCCAGAAAATGCTTCTGACGTTCTTCCAGGGCAAAGGCAAAGTGATTTCAGGTCCCTTCCCGCCAGGTTCCTATTCCTATAATCCCGGCGTTCTGCCTCTGCCCTACGACCCCACCGCTGCCAGGAAACTCTTGAGAAAAGCGGGGTACGTCGATACAGACCGCGACGGCATTGTAGAAATAAACGGTAAACCCCTGAAACTGGCTTTAAAAGCCAATATATCGGATAAAATCATGAAAAATGTCTGCGTCGCATACCAGGACTACCTCAAGGATATTGGAGCAGAAGTGACCCTGGAATTCCTGGAACGCTACGCCTGGGAACGCGCCGTCTATGAAAACCATGATTTCGATATTGCACTCGCCTCCTGGGTCTTTGACGATGCTGCCGATATAACCACATTATTTCATTCCGGCAATTATGAAAATAATTTCATTAATTATTCCAATCCCAAAGTAGATCAATTGCTCGCAGAATTCAACGCCCCTCCCGAAGTCGATGACGACGATCCAAAACTCCAGGCCGAACAGGACGCGGAACGGAGAAGGTCCATTAACCGAAGGCTGCATACCATACTGAATGATGAGCAACCCTATACCTTCTTATGGACGCTTACCAGTTATGCCGCATTCCACAATAGAGTCAGAGGCGTAGAAATCGATCCTTACACCTTCTTTCTGAATCCCGATCAGTGGTATATAGACCCTCAACAGAGAAAAGAAAAGACTGAAGAATCGGGCGAGTTTTAATATCCATCCCTGACGCCGCCTTTTCACATCATTCCATCCTCCCGGCCGGCCATACTGTCTGCAAATCTATACCCGCCTTTCAAACTCAGACTCTCTCTGTCGCCCCTCCCGGCACGGATGACTCATGCAAAATCGTAAAGAGAGCGTTCAGATTCCCGATGATTCGAGCCTGGCGGACCGGAGGACTACGGAAGCACAGCAGCGCTATGTTGAGCAAGTTCGCAGGGAGCAGCGCTTGAAGGCGCCGGGATATTGACGTTCGCAACAGGTGTTGTATGAGAAATCCGGGTAAGCCCTGGTGTTCTTCTCCCAAAAATCCCATCATGCATATGCAGGGATGATGGCCGGTCATAAACTCGCATACCGGAGGCAGCCTTTCCTCTCCATAAGATCGAAACCGGTGTATTGACCGTAACAGGAATTCGTGTATCATTGGATACGCGTTGACGAATTTACACGGGAGAAGCAAATATGAAAAGAATAGGCGCACATGTCAGTGCTGCCGGCGGCGTTCATCTGGCCCCTATGAATGCTCATGCAATAAAAGCCAGGGCTTTCGCACTTTTTACCCGCAATCAGAGGCAATGGGCGTCGCGATCATTGACCGGTGAAGATATTCGACTTTTCAACGAGAACATCGGCCGTTACGGTTACAAGACCGAACATATTCTACCGCATGACAGCTACCTGATTAATCTGGGAACACCGGACCCGGTGAAGCGTAAAAAGTCGCTGCAGTCTTTCCGGGATGAAATGAACCGGTGCCGCCTGTTGGGATTGAAATATCTCAATTTTCACCCCGGCTCTCATCTTAATCTCATTTCCCTGGAAAAATGCCTGGACCTGATCGCCGAAGCGCTCAATTCAGCCATCAGCCAAATTCCGGACGTTATGCCCCTGATAGAGAATACCGCAGGCCAGGGAACCAATGTAGGTTCATCCTTTGAAGAAATAAATGGAATAATACAACGTATTAAAGATCAATCGCGGATCGGAGTCTGTGTCGATACATGTCACGCCTTTGCCGCAGGATATGATCTGGCTTCCGCAAAAGGTTATCGTCAGACCTGGAAACGTTTCGATACCGTTGTCGGCTCTCACTATCTTAAAGCCCTGCACCTGAATGACGCAAAAAAGCCGCTCAACAGCAGGGTCGACCGGCATGCCTGCATAGGAGAGGGCGAAATTGGAATTGAAAGTTTCAGGAGAATTATGCGCGACGACAGGTTCGACGAAATGCCCCTCATCCTGGAAACCCCCGAACCGGATCGATGGCCTCATGAAATAAAACTGCTTTATTCTATGGCTTAGCCTGCAGCCGGCGAAATTGAAAAAAATCGGCATACTCTAAAAAGCGGATGCTTCTGAATCATCAGGAGACTTAAATAAAAGAAATTTCCGGTTTTTCGATGGGTGAAACAGTTATAAGGCGGAACGACGAGCATGATAATTGCCGGCGTTTGACTTCCGGGAAACTGATTAATATTTTTACTCTTGACTGTCGAAAAAAAGAAAAAGTTAATCCTTCATAGAAGAATCCATGGCGAAAAAGATCATAAAAAAAACCTGGAATGAATTCTGGGGAAACCTTATGTTGGTGAAGTTTCATCAGGACAGTCCAGATCGATGGACCCAAAGAAAGCGTTGGGCGGCTTTAATTCAGAATGTTTATGCAGCAGATCCTATGATATGCCCAAATTGCGGCCGGGAAATGAGGATCATCGCATTCATCAATCAATGGAAAGTCATTTTACGCATTATGAAGCATCTTGATCTTTGGCCGCCCACGGCAAGAGACCCGCCTGAAAACGATTCTGAAAAAAAAGAGCAAATTTGTTATAGTTAGTGCCTGTCCATAAACTCGATCGTCGATTCAAAATTTAATGCTGGACAGTCACTGCGGTTTTTGATCCATAAACGAGCGAATTTTTCTTAAGACAAGGATGGTAAGGATTTGCGAGGCAGGGGCGGCGGTAATACTTTGACTGAGCAAATACGAAGACAGACGCAGAATTGGGAAAAATTCGCCGTTTATGGACAAAAACTAGTTATGATTTCGGCGGTTGCAACTTTTAAACATTTTGATTTTAAAAACGAATCTATCCACAATGGCGGATTGTGCTCGAAAATGGATAGAAGCGTTGTTTTTCCGTTAATTTTTTCACTTTGACTCATTTTTCTTGTTATCTTTCTCACCATCGACAAGTGAAGAATTCTTCACTTGTCGATGGTGAGAAAGGGAATTTAACACCCTTTCAACCCTCTTGACATCATTTAAAAAGGCAGAGGAGGTTAGGCATGAAATTGAAATTCCTATCACCTCACCCACCATCACCTCACCCAAAACGACAAACCCGTTAATAGTGAAACAGCTTTTTGACATTTCAACTTTTTTTCTGTAAAATTTAATTTTGAGAGATTCTATTTAAACGGCGACGAAGATTGTAATGGTATTATCGGAACCCATTGAGCGGAATAAAAGGAAGAAAGAGGGGAGAGGGAATTTGTATAAGTTGACCCACATTCCGATTTTCCATCACTGTCGTTGCAGAACGACAAATCCGTTGTCAGTGACAATCTAAAAGGAGGAAAATTCATAAAATGAAGCGGATAGCTATGAAACTTATTGTTGCAATAGGCGTCTTTGGTTGTTTAACAGCAGACGCCTTCGCTTTTCATCAAATCAATTATCAGGGTTGTATCGAAGATAATGAAGGAAATCCGCTGGATGGAACATACGATTTCGAATTCAGTATCTATGACAGTCCAACAGGGGGACTGCCTGTCTGGACGGAAACTCAAAGCATGGTATCTGTGATCCAGGGACTTTTTCATGTAAAACTGGGGACGGTCGTTCCTTTAGGACTGGATTTCGACGGGACCTATTGGTTGGAAACAGCAGTTAACGAAGAGACGCTTCTGCCCAGGGAATTATTCACAAGTGTTCCGTATGCTATTCGAGCTGAAAATGCCGAGGATGTAAGCGGACAGGATATTAATCCTGGCAGCGTAAGCATCGTGAGTTATGGCGAAGTGATCGACTCTTCCGGATCATGGGTGGGGGAGCCCACGGGATTAATAGGTCCGACAGGTCCGACAGGCGATCCTGGGCCGACAGGCGACACCGGTCCCATCGGGCCGCCAGGACCGGTCGCAGGGTCTAATATGCAGTTTATTTACAATGACGACGGCAGTGCTGCAGGCGCCGAGGTCTACTATTACGATACCCCTAATAACGTTGGCATAGGCACGGTCTATCCGGCCAAGTTGCTGGAACTCGCTGCAGATGAAAGTGTAAACACTCCGACATTACGAGTTACAAACACAAAGGATGATTACGGCGCTGGGGCTTTATTAGAAAATCCACATGGTGCGATTGAATTTTACATGAAAGAGGGGTCCGGCTCTTATCCGGCAGTCGGAGCGGCAATTATGGCTATAAATGAGAGCGCATCGGGAAACAGTCATGGATTAGGATTCTTTACAAATGCCGATCTTTATTTTCCCACCGAAAAGGTTCGTATTGATAAAGACGGCAATGTCGGGATAGGCACAACAAGTCCTAATGCGCAATTGCATTTAACCGGCGATTTTTTTCTTGGCGGGGGAAGTTTGATTTTTGCAGGAACTAGCGGGGCTTATACATCAGAAGACCGGTGGATCAGCGGAGCGAATCCGTATATTCAAATCAAGCCCAACGGCAACAGCTATGGAATGCTTCTATATGCTGCTACTTCAAATAACTGCTGGTCCAATATCGAGACGTTATCCGGTTATTTGACGCTTGGCTATCGAACCAACGACGGTCCTTTGTATATAACAGAAAATAATGTCGGCATAGGAACTTCGAATCCGGCGAGTAAGTTGCACGTAATCGGCGACTTTACGGCAACAGGAACAAAAAACTTCGCTATAGACCATCCGTCCGATCCCCAGGGAAAAATCCTTGTTCATGCCGCTGTGGAAGGACCCGAAGCTGCCGTTTTTTACCGCGGGGAGTCCCGGTTGGTTGACGGAAAAGCGATTATAAAGCTTCCCGAATATTTTGAGGCGCTGACTCGAAAACAAAAACGGACAGTTCAGGTCACGCCCCTCTTCGAGAAGGATGAGCCCGTCAGCATGCCTGCTGCTTCAAGAGTGGTTGATGGACAATTCACGGTTATTGCCGTCGATTCGGCAAACCCCGGGCAGGCTTTTTACTGGGAAGTAAAGGCCGTTCGCGCCGACGTGGCGCCGCTTCGAGTAGAACGCTCCAAAATACTTCTCAATGCCGGTCAATGATCCATACCCTTTGGACCTTTGGAACTCAGCTCGCTACGTTCGCAATCGTATCAGTTAGGATATTCCGTCATGGTTCCGATGTGGATCAACGCAATCTTTGCCGAGACGGATCCTGCGAATGAGAACAAATCTTTGTAATACTGCATGATGCCCTTTTGTAAGTAGCGGCTGAGCAGGATGAGTGAAACAGCTTCGTCAGGGGCATATAATCCTCCGCAACGCCTTTTGCAGAAATCGTAAATTGCTTGGAAAACTCTCCTCATGCAGAGCTGAAACGATTACTGAAATAATACGGGCGACATTCGAAGACGAGGACATTACGCCGGAAATAATCGTTTCAGTTCAGTCGTTCGGCGATTTTCTAAGATGGAATCCTCACCTGCATGTTTTCAGCACGACCGGCGGATTCGACGAACAGGGGACATTTCACGACATGTAGGATTTTCCTGTCGAATACATGGCTGAATTGTTCAGGAAAAAAGTCTTCGAGATGATGATCAGTGAACATTTCCTGAATAAGAGGACAGCCGAAAAAATGAGAAACTGGAGACATTCCGGCTTCTCAGTCCATCAGTCCTTTCCCACGGCCTCAAACGATAAGCAAGGCAAGGAAAAACTCGCCCAATATATCGCGAGAGCTCCGTTGTCCAATGAGAAAATAAAATATGATCCGCAAAAAGAGATTGTTCTTTATAAATCGAAAATGGATAAAAATTCAAAAAGAAATTTTTAAATATTCGATCCCGTGCAGTTCATTTTTCTTCTTCAAAAACATATACCGGACAAAGGCGCGGTCATGATCAGATACTGCGGCTGGTATGCGAACGCCTTAAGGGGGGGGAAAAAGAAAGAGAGATAAAGGCGCCGCCGCCTGCCGTGAAGGAGTAAGAACAGAGGAAGACGCTCCGGAAATAAGAAAGCACCGGAAGCGTTGGACGGCTTTAATTCAGAAGGTTTATGCAGCAGATCCTATGATATGCCCAAATTGCGGCCAGGAAATGAGGATCATCGCATTCATCGATCAATGGGAAGTCATTTTACGCATTATGAAGCATCCTGATCTTTGGCCGCCCACGGCAAGAGACCCGCCTGAAAACGATTCTGAAAAAAAAGAGCAGGAAATTTGTTATAGTTATGATTTCGGCGCTTGAAACTTTTAAACATTTTGATTTTAAAAACGAATCGATCCACAATGGCGGATTGTGCTCGAAAATGGATAGAAGCGCTGTTTTTCCGTTAATTTTTTCACTTTGACTCATTTTTCTTTTTTTGTTATCTTTCTCCCCATCGACAAGTGAAAAATTCTTCACTTGTCGATGGGGAGAAAGGGAATTTAACACCCTTTCAACCCTCTTGACATCATTTAAAAAGGCAGAGGAGGTTAGGCATGAAATTGAAATTCCTATCACCTCACCTCACCATCACCTCACCCAACTGAATCAGTTGCCACCACCGGTCCTGAAAAACGAATCGGAAGCCTGCCCAGAGATAAAGACAAACGCAGTAAAAAACGACGGTGATGGTCATCAGGCAATTCATTTTTCTTCCAGGTTTCTTTTTCTTTTTTTTCAAAATTCAGAACCTCGACATTTTTACTCCGAAATCGCACGCATTATTTTCATCATTGCCTGAAGTTTCAGCCGACACACGCCGGCAATGATTTTTTATAATTTTTATCCCTGTTTGTAAAATTTTTCTTACAATCTTTTGATTTCAGGAAAGTAAAGAATTAAATTATTAATAGAATAGGTTTTTATTCTCCAGGAAAAATATTTTTCCCGGACATAAAAATTAAAAAGAAAGTCCAATATGCGAGATTAACATGGATGTTATTGAAAAAGAGGAAACTCAGATTTTTTTAAATCAGCGAGACAGGAGGAGGGAGATGCAGAGAGCATCGAAACATTTCATGAGGTTTTTAAGTATCGCTGCGGCAGCGTTATTTTTGAGTGCGATTCAGGCGGGGGCCGAGGTCATACGTGTCGACGGGGCCGGCGGCGGCGATTATATGACGATCAATGAGGCACTGGCTGTAGCTAGGCCGGGAGACGTGATTCAGGTGGCGAAGGGGACATATTTTGAGACGATATCATTAATTGACGGAGTGGTATTGGAGGGCGGATATGAGTCTGAGGGATGGACGCGTGACATTGACGCCAATCCGACGATAATCGACGGGAATCCGGAGAAGGCGCCGCCGGTTTCAGCGGACGGCGTTAATGATGCGGTATTGGACGGATTCATAATCGTCAACTGGGATGATTATGCGGTGAATCTTGTCGACAGTTCGGTCATTATTACGAGCAACACGATGCAGAGTCCGGGATCGAACAGCAGCGAGGCTGTTTATTCACTGAATTCACAGTCTGTCATAGCTTTCAACACGATCAACGGCGCAGGGACTTATAATCTTGAAACGGGAATGATGATTATAGCTGCAGGCGAACCGAACGATCAGTCGCCGTATGCTCCCTACATTATCGACAACAATCTCTACAACATTTACCAGGGAGTTTACGTTTTCGACGTTATCGGAAATCAGATGCTTATTGAAGGAAATTGGATATCGTCGGATGATTATGGGATCAATATGATTAATTGGCATTGATCAAAAAAGCGTCTTTTGAGGTTACAACTGGACATAATATCCCATCATTTTGTTTCGATTTCGATTGCCATTGAGAACCCGATACTGATACCGACCCCGATTACTGAAAAATACTGGCATAAGTTTTGACAGAAGTGTAATCCCGGTTTGATCAGTCCCGATTAATTATTATGGGACAACTGAGCCCTGGATAGCAACGAACTGGATTTACAGCGAAAGAGCTATTCAGTTGAAGACGCAACAGGGCGATTTAAATCCCGTCATAACGGATAATTTCCTCAATGCTGATTATTACGGTGTGTATCTTGGATATCACACCCCTGAAAAGGAAATTGAGACGCCGAAACTTCAGCAATTCTGGTCGCCGATCATAATGGACAACGAGATATA
This sequence comes from uncultured bacterium, assembly GCA_964619725.1. Lineage (GTDB taxonomy): Bacteria > CSSED10-310 > CAZUFC01 > CAZUFC01 > CAZUFC01 > CAZUFC01. Next base: position 18,843 of record CAZUFC010000135.1, read on the forward strand.
CGCACAGAATTTCTGCGTGTTCGCCGTATCGGGTTACTCAGACATCGGAGGGTATATGAACGGCAAGGTGCTGCATCTGAGGGGGAACGGCGGCTTAGCTTCCTATTCTATGATGGGAACTGTGGAAACGGAAATGTCGGGCAATGAAATTATTGCGGAGCAGCCCAGCCAGTTCGGCCTGATCGGTCTTACGGTGGGCAACGAATGCATGCCGTCAATAACCGGCAACATTATTGAAGGATGTTACTTCGGCGCGACGACAGCATCTTTTGAATCAGATACGAGAGGGACAATAGCGGACAACGTGATAAGCAATTGTTACATGGGAATATTCAATTACAATCATTACGGAACACAGGAGACCGTCATCAGTTCGAATTCAATATTCTCATCGGCGGGCTCGCGAGGCATCTATTCTTATATGACGGAGGGATACACGCTTTCAAGCATTGCGGACAATACAATAGAGGGAACGCCGCAGGGCATTTTCATGCAGGTTCTTAATGAGGGCGAATTGTCTCCGACGATAGAATCAAATGTAATAATGGATGCGAGCAACGGCATATACATGAAAATGGATAATTCAGACGAGCTTTCGCCGACTATTGCATCTAACATTATTTCAGCATCCAGCGACGGTATCTTCCTTCGAGCGGGATATATGCCGATGATTTCTGCGGAGTCAGAGGGCGGAAAGAGTCGCGGACCGTCACCGACAATATCTTATAATACGATCAGCAATGGAACTTACGGCATTCAATTGAGGAATTTTTCTTACATGTCGCCGCTGGATGCAACGATTGCCGGTAATGTTTTAAGCAATATCGGGCTTTGCGGCATATTAAATTTAACCATGCTCGGCAATGATTCTGAAGTCGTGAACAACCTGATGTATGGGGCCGGTTATTGCTTTGCTTCTTATACTATGTATGATAGTTCGCCGACGATAATGAACAATACGCTGACTGATTCTTATGCCGGGATATCAATTGAATCCGATGATCTTCATCCCCTCATCACCAACAACATAATCACGAGCAATTCATACGGCGGGATAATCATGCCGTCGCCGGAAAAAGGAGAGAGGCAGCCGACGATCGATCACAACGACGTGTGGGGTAATGAAGAGGATTACATCAACTGTTCGCCGGGTCCGAACGACATTTCAGAGGACCCGTTATTCGCTTCGGGACCAGGCGGAGATTACTATCTGAGTCAAATTGCTGCGGGACAGCCGGGGGACAGTCCCTGCGTCGATGCGGGCAGCGATGCTGCATCGAACCTGGGCTTCCTGGTCAAGACGTTTGACGAGTTGAATACCAGGACTGACGGTGCGGATGATACGGGGATGGTCGACATGGGATATCACTATAATGATTTGGAAACTACGGTTACTCCGGAACCGACGCCTTCGCCGACTCCGGGCGGAATTTCCGGGCCTCCCGAATTTGGAGACAGAATAGAGATAAAGAGGGCGTGTTGCCGTGTTTACGAGGAAGGAACAGATTTCGCACCCTGGGCCGGCGACTGGGACGGCGACGGAATTTTCGACCTCGTTTCGGGAATGGACGACGGTCGTCTTGTCGTAAACGTATGCACTTCGGTTGATTTTTTACCGACTTTCAGCGACGGAAGTATCGTTCAGACGGTATACGGCGACCTGGATGTCGGCGATTATTCGGCGCCGTTGTATTTCGACTGGGACCATGACGGACGCCGCGACCTGCTGATCGGAAACGGGGACGGCGAAGTCATTTATTACAGGAATTACTGGAGCGACACAGACC
>CAZUFC010000136.1:0-610 GCA_964619725.1 uncultured bacterium
TCGCGTTATTTCGCGGACAACAATTCCTCAGCCGTCACATTATCATTTGCCGATGCCGTGTTGGGCGGATCATTTTTATATTTAAATCGGTCGGACGAAAAAATCAGACGTCGCCATTCTAATTCACTTAACGTTCCAAAATTGATAAGCAATCCAATTTCCAGTTCAGTGGCTTTCAAGTAATTGATTAACTGAGCAGCATCACCGCCGATCAATCCCTTAGAAGCTTTAATTTCGACCGGTATGATGCCGTAACAAAAAAAATCAGATTCATATCCCTTTTTTAATCTGCACCCCTTATATTGAATTCTTAATTTTTTCTTAGATTCATAGGGAATGCCCCGAATATCGAACTCAATCTCCAGAGCCTCATGGTAAACGGCTTCTAAAAAACCAGGGCCCAACTCACGATAAACCTCCATAGCGGCGCCTATAATCTTGTAGACTTCATTTTTGTGAAGCAATTTCATTACTGACTCCTTTCAAGAAAAAAAATGAAAATAGCTGCCATATAATTTGCAATTTCCATACCAATTTCATCAATTTTCCGCCAGAAAACTTCACGAATTTACGCGAAAAAGAGGGGCCATCGGAAAGCCAATCGCCGCCG
>CAZUFC010000136.1:710-20566 GCA_964619725.1 uncultured bacterium
GCTAATGACATCAACGAACGTACACAAGAATACATCTTCTCTTTTCGCGTGAATTCGCGTGAATTCGCGGACAATAATTCCTCCGCAGTCACATTATCATTTGCCGATGCCGTGTCGGGCCGACCATTATCATTCAGGAGCCGTTACATTGTCTTCATTAACACATGCCGCGGTTTTCTTTTTCTTATCCGCGAAACTTCACGAATTTACGCGAAAAAGAGGGGCCATCGGAAAGCCAATCGCCGCCGACAAACGTTAAGCTGTCGAAAAACATAACTGAACTGGATTAAAAAATTAATCGTTCAATGCGCTGAAAGGGAATACGTCACGCTAATGACATCAACGAACGTACACAAGAATACATCTTCTCTTTTCGCGTGAATTAGCGTGAATTCGCGGACAATATTCCTCCGCAGTCACATTATCATTTGCCGATGCCGTGTCGGGCCGGCCATTATCGTTTAGAAGCCGCGACACTGTCATTATTAAACGGATGCCGGAGTTTTCCTTTTTTCCATCAGCGTAAACTCGCGTCGTTTCGCGGACAATAATTCCTCCGCCGCCGTCTGCCATTTGCTGCGCCGGAAAATCTTATACCGGCTTTTAGCGGATACATTCACCCCTGCAATTTTACCCCATATTTTCGCGTTAACCATTCCTTCATTTGATCCACTGAAGCGAATATTTCCGCGGCGCATCCCAGGGCCCAACCGCTTATTTTCCGTATGGGCATGTCTGCGATCATGTAAACCGGGATGTTCAGATGAAAGGCCAGGGTTACTTCACCTGCGGTTCCGGCTCCTTTGGTGCAGTATTCATCCCAGAAACAGATCAAATAATCAGTTTCTTCGGCTATGACCTGGAGGTCTTTTCCGATTATCTTTTTTACTGTTCTGAGATACCTGTCGGGGTTATCGACTTTCCAGCTTCTGAAAAACTCTTTTTCTTCCGGCGTCAGTAATTCCCATTCGTTGACTGAAGGATCGAATACTTCATGTCCCAGTTCCTGGGTAATGAAGGGAATCAGATCATGCCGCCATTTTTTGCCTCGGTCTGGAGCGTATTCAATGGCCCCGGCAAGGTATGTTTTCATTTTTTCTCCGCCTTTCTACCGAAAGAAGATATGGGAACCTCAAAAGACTCCTTGTTGATCAATGCCGATATTTCTCCTGTAAAAGGTTATTGAATTCATTTCCGACTGTGTGATAATAATTTCTGGAGGTTTTTCCGTTACGTGAATTCATGCGGAACAGTTTATATGAAGTCGACGATTTTTCAAACCAGATCATCGTTTTTATTTCCCCGTGCGTTGTTGTTTCTGCTGATGTGGGTGACTTTCGGATATTTTCAGCAGGGTGCGGGTTGGAATTCCAACGCTCGTCTGGCATTGACTTATTGCCTGACGGAGGAGGGCTCTTTTCAAATAGATCGATTCACTGATGCGACGGGCGATATGGCTCATATCGACGGTCATTATTATTCGGATAAAGCTCCGGGGACGTCTCTTTTCGGCGTTCCCGTCTATGCTGTTCTACGCTTGCTTCGTCCGGTTCTCCTGCCCGGCATTACGGATTTTACTTTTAATCTCCTGGTCTTGCACATGATCGTATTTTTTACGGTAAGCATCATCAGCGCGTGGTGTTGCGTCCGGGTTTTCGATTTTCTGTTCTCTTTGGGGATCAGGCCGGATAAAGCCTGGTTGACTGCTGCATTGCCGGCCGTGTGCTCCATGATATTTCCCTATTCCACGTTGCTTCTCGGACATGCTCCGGCCGCGGCATTTCTGTTTCTGTGTTTCATGAGCGTCCGTGAAAACGCTTTACCGGCAATGCGAGACAATGCATACCGTTTTTTTAAAGCGGGACTGCTTGGCGGATTAGCGGTTTTTTTTGAGTATCCGGCGGCGATAGCCGTTTTTTTTATTTTTATTTACGGAGTCTGGACTTCCCGCAGTTACAGGAAGGCGGCGGCGTTTGTTGGGGGATTGCTCATACCTGCGATGGCTCTCGGCGTTATTCATGATATATGTTTCGGGTCACCCTTTACCCTGGGTTACGGTTCTGTCAGGCTGGAAGGTTTCCAGGAGTATATGTCCAAAGGAATGTACGGCGTAAATCTACCTCGCTTTTCTGTTCTTGTCGCCATGCTGTTCGGAAAATACCGGGGATTCCTGTTTCATTCGCCTTTTTTCTTTCTTGTCATTCCGGGCCTCGTTCTGCTGTGGAGAAGGACCGGAAAGTTGTCGCTGAGCCTGCTTTTCGGTTCTGTTACAGTTTATTATCTGCTGCTTTCTTCTGCTTATCATTACTGGGCAGGCGGCAGCGCCATGGGACCCCGGCACAGCATCGGAATGCTGTTTTTTGCAGGAACGGCGGGAGCGCTTTGTTTGTTTTCCCGGAGACTCATTCTTCGTATCGGAGCCGGAATACTCACGGCCTATTCTTTCATAGTCAACTTTGCTTTTACGGCTGTAGTGGCTGAAACTCCCTGGCATATAAAATTTCCCCTGGTCAGCGTCATGAAGGCTTTCTGGAAGGGCGAGCTGTCTCTGAACCCCGTCGGAGTTTTTGAATATGAACCTTTCGCCTTGTATGGAATCGACTCCTGGGAAGCTTACATCAATTCATTCAATCTGGGCGAACTGATCGGACTTCACGGCCATTCTTCTCTTCTGCCGTTATTGCTTTTCTGGTTAGTCATGATCCTGTCGGCATTGATGTTTTTCAGAAGGAGCGGTTCGGGAATCGCAAGAGATAAAATCAACCAGGAACAAGCATGAAAAAAGTTAAAATTTATATCGTCGTTCTCTGCCTGTTCACGTTCCTGCTTTCTTCTTACAAGATAACCGATTACGACGCCTGGCTTCATCTGGCGCTGGGCCGATGGATAATGGAAAACCACGCCCTTCCCAGGCAGGAAAGGTTTTCGCATACCGCATACGGCGCCGAGTATCTGGCTCACGAATGGCTTGCCGACGTTCTTTACTACTCCTGCTGGAGACTCGGTGAAGTCACAAGCCTGCAGATATCAAAAACGTTTATTTTCATAGCGGCTATGTTTCTGCTCTTTCTGGTATTGCTTCGTCTGAATTCCCTGCCTCTGCCCGCCTTGATGATGTGCGTCCTTTGCCTCATTGGTTCCCGCAGACGTCTCATGGCGCGGCCCACTACTCTGAGTTTTCTGCTCCTCATGATCCTTCTCTTTCTTCTCGTTTTCGTACGTCGAAAGTCGCTTAAATTAACCCTCGTACCCCTGCTGACCGCTCTATGGGCCAATATGCATCCCGGCGTATTGTACGGCCTTATGCTGCTTTATTCTTTCGCCGCTTATCACATCGTCCGTTTCCTCTGGTTCCTGCGATCACCAAAAGTCCCATCCTCCGCACTTAAAAAAAACATGCTTTTCATCCTCCTTCTCAGCATCATCGGAACCGTTGCCGCTTGTGCGACGCCGACGCTTCATCACGCGCTCTTATATCCTTTCTACATGAAACAGGATGCCATGTTCAGCTTCATAGGAACGGAAGAATGGATACCGCCGCAATTTACGCCTTACTTTACCGTTTTCTGGCTTGTTCTCGCCGGTACAGTCATTTCACTGATACTGAGATGGAAGAATAACGATTACAGATTCATTCTTTATCTCTTCCTTTGCGGTTATCTCGCCCTTTATTCCAGACGATCCATCATGTTTTTCCTACCCGCCGCCTCTCTTTACTTGGGACCGGCGCTCTCTGATCTCTATCGGCGCTTCCTGTCCCTCTTCAGAAAAAAATATCTCTCCATAATCCTGGAATCAGCGCTTATACTCGCTCTCGCCCTTCTCTCCGTCAGGACCGTCCAAACCGAAGAAAACCTTTATACGTTCGGATTCGGAATAAACGCCAATTCCGTACCCGTCGACCTCCCTCACTTCGTTGAAAAAAACGATATTACCGGTAATGCCTATAACTCATACTCCATCGGTTCTTTCATCTCTTTCTTCTGTTATCCTGAAATAAAAATTTTCCAGGACGGCAGAAACCTGACGTTCAAAAATGTTTACCGCTCCTTCAGAAAACACCTGGATAATCCCGGCAAGTTGTTTGATGAACTGTTTCCCGTGGAAATGGCGTTCGTGAATTATCAGCCCCGCGAGTTTCCGCAGATCATCGCCTATTTTTCCGAGCATCCCCAATGGGCGCTGGTATGGTGGGACGACGTTACAATGCTGTTTTTAAAACGAACTGAGCGCTTTGCGGAAATAATCGAGCGAAATGAATTTATGATCGTAAACAAATATGAACCGGAACAACTCCAGTCGCCGGACCGGCTCGGAAAATACCTGGAGGAACTCGAACGGGCAGGTAAAAACGCTCCCTCCAGCAAACGAATTCATTATTACAAGGGTCGAACTTTGCTGAAACTCAATCAACCCCAAAAAGCCTTGGAACAATTGGAAGCCGCAGCGTCTAAATACGATCGAAGCGGTACCTATCACTTTTATAAAACCTTTGCCCTCATGATGCTCCAACGCACAAAAGAAGCCAGCGAATCCATCGACGCAGCAGCATCGCTCAGTCCCGACAAACCCTTCATCTGGATGGCCAAAGCCGATATAGAAATCAAAACGGGAAGAATTGGTGAAGCCCTGGATGCCCTGAAAAAAGCCCGGGATCTTCAACCCCAAAATGAACGAATAAACCAGATGATCGAGCAGCTTGAGCGGACAGGCGATCGATAAATATGCCGTCGTCTGAATTGAAATCCCGGATCGTCGAAACCGTAAAAAAAAGCGGATTCGATCTTTGCGGCATTACCGCCGTGCAAGAAGAACCGGATTACCATGCGTACGAACAATGGTTGAAAAATAACCGGAATGCCGGTATGAGCTATCTGGCCGAACATTCCGATTTAAGGCGTTTTCCCCGGAAACTTCTCCCCGAAGCCCGTTCCGCAATCGTCGTCGCCTTGAATTATTTTCATGAAAACCATAGGGATATTTCTCCCGTCGATGCTATGATTTCGCTCTATGCCAGAGGCCAGGATTACCATGAAATAATCAGACGACGGTTGAAAACAGCCGCCGATATCCTGCAGGACCTGTCTGAGGAGAAAATCATATACAGAATATGCGTCGATACTGCTCCTGTACTGGAAAGAAGTCATGCCCGCCGTGCCGGCTTGGGCTGGATCGGAAAGAATACATGCCTGATTCATCCCATTCTCGGTTCCTATCTCTTCCTGGGCATCCTTCTCATTAACAAAAAATTAACCCCAGACAAAGAAATGAAGGATCAATGCGGAAACTGCCGCCGATGCCTGGACTACTGCCCCACAGGCGCACTCGTCGCCCCTCGCATATTGGATGCGCGACGATGCCTTTCCTACCTTACCATCGAAAACCGCAACACCATACCTGAACAGTTTCATAATCCCCTGAAAAACATGTTCTTCGGCTGCGACATCTGCCAGAATGTCTGCCCTTTCAACCACAATGTGCCCGAAGGCGACGAAATCTTCAAATCCCGAAATAAATTTTCCGATCTTTCGAAAGTTATTTCTTTGAGTGAAAAAGAGTTCGCCTGCCTCTTCAAAGATTCTCCTCTGAAAAGAGCGAAACATAGCGGGTTGATTCGTAATCTGCTCATTACTTTGAAAGAAGTGAATCATCCTGAACTGAAAAAATATTTGGCCCTTTATTCCAACCATCCCTCGAACACGGTAAAACAAACCGTCGCTCAACTGAAAAAACGCTGATTCACAAACCATGAATATCGGCAAATTGACGCGGAGTTAAAATCGGCGTATTTTCAGGAACGTTTTCGATGAGCAGCTTTTCTCCCCTTACAAGAGATGCGCCGGGGTATACATCCAAAAGGTCCCATAAATGCTGATCTTCTCTGTCGGGCGCCCGGATTTTCGATTCGCTGGCTTCACGGAACATGCCGTCAGCCGGTATGTCCGCCAGAATATCATCAGTTTCTTCGATTATTTGTCTACTGGATTTTCCCTGCCTGACTGCTGCTTTTTTTAACGCCCGGTGTTTTTCATCAGAAAGCGCAATTGTTAATCTACGCATGAAACGAAACGCCTGGCCTCGCGGAGAAGACAGGCGTTATTTATATGAAAACCTGCGACAGGGGTTTTGCTTAATTTAATTTTGGGGTTGAAGGTCCAGGTAGATGTATTCCGTACCGACGGTGGTCCAGGTCTTTTTTCTGACCAGGCAGACTTCGGCATCGGTGTAATCGTATGAGGAAGCGCAGGCGACGGGTCCGAAGTTGTTTTCCCACAGGTAATAGACGTTTTGTCCCGGAGCAGCATCCGTGTCCCATTCCTGGTGTTTGGTAATCCAGTAGAAACCGGAATAGGTCTGGGCAGCTCTGTATTCATCGCCGAAATACTCGCATGTGGGGAAATCGACGAAAGGCCCGACGGCAAAAGGCGGGTCGTAAGCCCAGCCCCAGCGGTCTATCCAGTAAGTTCTTCTGTCGGTCTGGATAAGCATCATGTTGCCGGCGTTACGGTAATTATCGGAATAAACCAGGTATATCCCGTTGTAGTTGCTGTCCGTCCAGGAGGCTTCTTCCAGCATCTCAAATCCGTCATATCCCCCCTCTTCCGTCAATCTCGTCACGGCGATGAAAGGCCTGCCGCTGCCGTCGTTATATACCAGATGCGTCATAATGAAATAATCGACGCCGTTCCAGGCTATATCCGACGCCCTGGGCTGCTGCTCCGTTATCCAGTAAGAACGTTCCGCCGGCTCACCGGGATCGTCCGCATCCTCCCATACATAAGAACAATAAGAACAACGCCCTCGTCCCGCTCCTGAGACAGCCACAGTTCCGTCGTGATAAGCTATTCCCGGCGCAAAAGATGCCCCGCTGCAACAATCAGGTATCTCATAAATGCCGCCTACAGTTCCGTAAACGTCCACCTGAGCCCACTTGGCGTTCTCCGTGTCCAACGCGTCATCCGATGCATCCCAGGCTATGTAGGCCGTGCGATTCCCGTCGCTTGTGCAATCTACATGACTGATGACATCCTCTGTCGCTATCCATTGCGTATCAATTATATCACCGTAACGAGAGTAGGAACTCAATCCGTCCACCCTTAAATACCACAACTGGTCAACCTCAGGCCCCAAAACGCTCCTCACTCGAAAAACGGCAAAAACGCCGTAATAGTCCAGGTAACCCGAACTTCCCGGAAAATGACACACTGCCGCAGTTTTAAACTGTAAAGAACCCATCGGCGCCCAGCTCTGAATTTCCGTCAGCCCAGCTTCCGCTCCCAGGCCCCAAACAGTCGAGACTAATATTATCGCCAAAACGACGGTCATCATTCTTCTCATTTTTTTTCCTCCCTTTTCAACATTTTATTTTTCCGTTTCCGTAGAAAACTTTCACAACGTAAGAAGAAGCAACTTACGTGCCGGCAAATAAAAACTTTTAATAACAATACATTATTCCATTTGCGCAGAATTTCTCGCTCTTGTTTTTCAAAAAGTGTTTCCATAGGAAACGGAAAATAATTGCCTTTGCGCTTTTCCGTAACAGGGGCATTCTGTTCTATTTCGTTGAAACCTGCCTGCCATGGAAAAATGGGCATTGATCAAATATCGGTGTTTTGAGGTTACAATTCGACAGAATATCACGCTATCTAAAATGGACTTAAGAAAAGTGATGTTCGGGCTATAAATAATAAGAAAAACAACCCCTTTTAATGGGAAATTTACATGGTCATTTTTTTGTCGCGGCACAAGTTCTGAACTCCTGACAAGAATGTCACAATCTATTGAAAAAATGTGATTTTCTTGCATTGTAACTCGGCATAATAATTGTGAAGTTTTTAGCCCCCCCTATATCCCCCCGCAGGCGGGGGGACTTTGTTTTACAAGAATTTTTTCGTACGTCTATAGTTTTTTTTGTCAAACATTTCACAATTTTATATTAGCGAATGTCAGGAGATGTGAAGTTGTTACCTCCATTTGATCAGTCCCGAAAAATGATTCTTTAAACTATCATCCGTTAAAAAGAGAGGTTTTCCTTGTTATGGATTCTGAAAAGTAATATATTTTGTCGAGTCCTGCAGATCGAACGGGACAGAAGAAAGGAGAGCAGCATGAATTTTTTATCTTTTATGCAGCGCGTTGCAGGGAAGGTTGGTTTTTTTTCATTGAATACTTTGGAGCTGATCCCGCGAGACATATTATTCGGCAATCCCGACAAGATGAGTCCCCGGATATCTCCTGACGGCAAGAGGCTGGGATATGTAGCGCCGGTAGATGACGTATTGAACGTATGGACAAAGACGATAGGCGAGGAAGACGACAAGCCTGTCACGGACGACAGTGAGCGAGGCATTTACATGTTCGGATGGGCATATAACGACAGGCATATATTGTATTTGCAGGATTCGGACGGCGATGAGAACTGGCATTTGTACGGCGTTGATCTTGAGACGGGGGAAACGCAGGATTTCACTCCGTTTGAAAAGGTGAGCACGCATATCATAGCGAGCGACAAGAATTACCCCAACGAATTAATAATCGGGATGAACAAGAGGGATGAGAAGAGTCATGATGCGTATCATCTTGACCTGGAGACTGGAGAGTTGACTATGCGTGCGGAGAATCCGGGTAATGTTCTGAGCTGGGTGATAGATTCGAAGTTGCAAGTCAGGGGAAAAGTGATGTCGCGGCCTGACGGCGGTTTCAAATTAATGGTGCGAGACGACGAGGAGTCGGAGTGGCGCGACCTGGTTGAATGGGGAATGGAGGACAGTCTGACGAGTTCTCCGTTGGAGTTCACGAAGGACGGCCGAAAGCTTTATCTGATAGACTCCCGGAATTACAATACGGGTCGCCTGGTTTTGATGGACCTGGAAACGGGCGATACGGAAGTCATCGCACAGGACCCTCAGTATGACGTTGCAAGCGTTCTGTTTCATCCTGACGACAAGAATGTTCAGGGAGTTGGCTTCATGCGGGAACGCATGGAATGGAAGATATTGGACGATGCGATCAGGGAGGATTATGAAAAATTGAGTGGACTACAGCGGGGCGATTTTTACGTATATTCCCGCGATAGAGCGAACGAGAACTGGTTGGTAGGATTTGACCGTGACGACGGACCGGTATCGTATTATTCATATAATTGCAAAAACAAGGAAGCGGTGTTTCTTTTTCACAACCGTGATGCTCTGAACATGTACGAGTTGGCGAAGATGGAGCCGGTATCATTCACGTCAAGAGACGGAATGACCATTCATGGATACCTGACCTGTCCGCCCGATAAACCCAGGACCAATCTGCCTATGGTCCTTAACGTTCACGGAGGACCTCATCATCGCGACACGTGGGGATTCTTTTCCGAAGCTCAATGGATGGCGAATCGGGGTTATGCGTGTTTACAGGTCAATTTTCGCGGTTCGACGGGATACGGCAAGGAGTTTTTGAATGCAGGGGATCGCGAATGGGGCGCCAGGATGCACGACGATCTTATTGATGCAGTAAAATGGGCTGTTGACCAGGGAATAGCCGATCCCGCTAGAGTAGCCATCTACGGAGGCTCTTACGGCGGTTATGCCGCTTTGATCGGCGCTGCTTTTACTCCGGACGTTTTCTGTTGCGCGGTAGATATTTTCGGACCAAGCAATCTGAACACTTTGATCAGAAGCATGCCGCCTTACTGGTCCGCCGCCCTGGATAATCTCAAGAGAAGAATCGGCGACCCTGATACGGAAGAGGATTTCCTTTTTTCCAGGTCTCCCTTATCACGGGTGGACCAGATCAAAATACCCATTCTGATAGCGCAGGGAGCGAACGATCCGAGAGTCAAACAGGCTGAAGCCGAACAGATCGTGGAGGCCATGGATAAAAAGGGCATAAGCTATCGATATGAACTCTTCACCGATGAAGGTCACGGTTTTTTGAAACCTCAGAATCGGGAAAAATTTTACGGCATAGCTGAAGAATTCCTGGCTGAGCGCCTGGGCGGCAGAGCTGAAGTGAAAGCCTGAAAAGAGAGCTTGCATCGTACGGTTTTTTATTGAGAGTCTAATATGAAATTCATTCACACGGGGGATTGGCATCTGGGCCGTATTTTTTATGGACGGCATCTGACGGAAGATCAGGAATATGCTTTAAGGCAGGTGAGGGATATCGCCCTGGAGCGCCAGGCGGATGCTGTTTTGATAGCGGGCGACATCTATGACCGGGCAGTGCCGCCTCCTGATGCCGTCAATCTGCTCTCGTCCGTCCTGGAAGAGTTGACCGTCGAACATGAACTGCCCGTCATTATGATTGCGGGAAATCATGATGGAGCGGACCGGCTGTCCTATTGTCGCAACTTGCTGGCATCCAGAGGATTATATGTATATGCTCAGCCGTCCTGCGACCTGGAGCCGGTGGAAATCGCCGACGGTTTCATTTACCCCATACCCTATACCGAACCGTCCGAGGCGGCCCTTGTCTTCCATTCTGATGCTATTCACACTCACCAGGACGTCATGAACGCTTATCTGGAAAGAATAAACAGGGACAGACCGTCCGGCGCCGGCGTCGTTCTTATGGCTCATATATTCGCCGCAGGCGGCAATGAACAGGGAGAGGAACGGCCGCTGAGCGTCGGAGGCGCTGAACGCGTTTCACCCGACATCTTCGACGGCTTCCAATACGTCGCTCTCGGACACCTTCATCGCCCCCAGGAATTCAAAAACGGCAGAATTCAATATGCCGGTTCACTTCTGCCTTATGAATTCGCCGACAATATTCAGCATAAATCGGTCGCATACGTGAGGATCGAACAGGGCGAAACATTTGTGGAACGTATACCGATCAAACCTTTGCGTGAGGTTCGAACGGTCAAAGGCAAAATGTCCGGCATCATTGAACAGGGCAAAGAGGACTCGGAAAAAGAGGATTACATCAAGGCCGTTTTGACCGACCGACGGGCTATACTGCATCCTTTCGAGCAGATAAAAGAGGTCTATCCCAACCTTATGACGCTGGAACGACCGGAATACAGGCATGATGCCGGTTTCTCCCGCTCCTGGGACGCCAGGCAATTGCGGGAACGCGATGCCGTATCCATTTTCCGGGACTTCTATCTTCACGTGCAGGGCCGGGAACTAAACCAGGAAGGCGCCGATTTCCTGGTCGATGTCCTGGAAGAACTCAGAAAAGAGGAGCGCAAAGAATGAAACCCGTTCTTCTCACTATGAGCGCGTTCGGTCCTTATGCGGATCGTGAGATCATAGATTTTCGAAAGCTGCAGGAGCGCGATTTTTTTCTTATTCACGGAAAAACAGGCGGAGGCAAAACCACGATTCTTGATGCCGTCACCTTTGCCCTGTACGGCGAATCAAGCGGAAAAGACAGACTGGTCTCGCAACTGAAAAGTCAGCACGCCGATCCGTCAGCCGTCACGGAAGTCGAATTCATCTTCCGTTTCTCCGGGGCCGTCTATAAATTATACCGCTCCCCTGGACAGGAACGCGCCAAAAAAAGAGGCGAAGGGATGACTTACCAGAATCCCAAGGCCGTATTGTGGCTTCTGGACGACAATCTGCAGGAAGTTAAAGTTTTGAAAAAAGGTGATACCAAAGTGACGCGGCATATAGAAAAACTTCTGCAGTTCAGAGCGGATCAGTTCCGACAGGTCGTCATTCTCCCGCAAGGTAAATTTCAGCAGGTGCTTACCGCTGAACCGGCAGAAAGAGAAAGCCTTTTTCGTACACTTTTCGGGACGGAATTTTACTCGAAAGTTACCGATAAACTCAAACAGAAATCTCTTGAACTGAAAAACAAAAGAATCGAATTAATCAAAATCAGTGAAGGCATACTGCAGAATCAGGGTGTGGAAAACGTCGAAGAACTGGAATCAAACCTGCTCCAGCAAAATCAAAACATCGAACAACTCCTGATTCAAGTTAAAAATCTGGAATCCGTCAAAACCAGAATGCAGGAAAAAACAGCTAAAGCAGAAAAGGACCTCGAACTTATCCTGGCCCATAAAAAAGCCTCTGAAGAACTGGAAACCGTTAAAAATAAGACCGGCGATTACGAAGAAAACAAAAAGAACCTCAAGAAAACCAAAAACGCAAAATCCGTTGATGTCGTCTATAAAAACTTCATCAATCTCAAAAAGGAAACCGACGAAGCGAATGGTGAATTGCGGGTCAAACAGAAACGCCTCAAGGAACTGAAACGCTCGCTTGCATTGAAAGAGCAGGAAAAGCCGCTTCAGGAACAAAGAATTAAACGTCTTGAAGCTGCACGAAGGGCTGAAAGAATCGTTGCAGGCGAAGAAGCCTATAAATCAGCCAAGAAAACCTTTGATGAAGAGCAGAAAAAGAAAGATACATATCAGAAAAAACTCAATGATACGGAAAAACAACTTCAAAAGGCGACAGAAGAGTTTGAAGCCGAGGAAAAGAAGACTGATCAGAGAAAGGACGCTGAAAAAGAAGTTACACGGATAAAAACGCTGCAGGCCAAAGCCGCGCTGATTGCTGAGATGAAAAAAAAGCGGCAGGAGTTGGAAAAGAATGCGGAATCGCTTTACATCCAGAAAAAAAATAAAGAAAAAAGCATGCAGCAGGTGGAAGCTCAGATACTGAAAGGCACGGAAAAAAGAGAGGCGCTCATTCCCCTGATTTCCGGCTTAAAAGGAGTCCAGGCAGAAAAGAAGGAAGCGGCGGAACTTCTTCAGTCTTACAAAATTCTGAGCGAGAGGAAAAAATCCCTTTCCGTCCTGGAAAAAAAACGCACAGAAGCCGCCCAGGCCTACCAGGAAGCGTTGCTCGTTACTCAGAGCTCTGAAAAAACGCTTTGGACCCTTCAACATAAATATCATTCGGCTCAGGCGGCTAAACTGGCTTCGAATCTGATTCCGGGGGAACCTTGTCCCGTATGCGGTTCGCCGGAACATCCTCATCCTGCCGAACCGGAAAAGGATCAGCCGACAAAAAAACAGATATCCCGGGCCGAAGCCGAATTGAAGAAAAGCCGTAAGATCGAAAAGGAAAAACTGGAAATAAAAACCGCTGTCGATTCGGAGTACGATGTGCTCAAAGGACGAATAGAGTCTTTAAAAGAGAGCCTCGGCGAATATGCAGATACGCCTGTTGCACCCCTTGTGGAACGCATGAAAAGCGCTGAAGATGATTTGAAAAAGATTCATCGCTCTCAAAAAGAATTGGATAAACTCGAATACATTTTAAAAAAAGGTCGAGACAGTTTGGAGAAACAAAAGGCGGAGTTGACGGAATTAAGTAAAAAAACGGAAGAAATAACGCTGGAACTGGCTGAGAGAAAAGGCGAACTGGAGGGAGCGGAAAGGGAAGTCCCGGAAGAGCTGCGGGAACCCGGTAAATTGAGCTTACTGTTGAGTGAAAAAGAAAGGCGACGGGATGAATTAATCAGGCGTCATGAGAAAGCCCGGAAGGAAAAAGAGTCGCTAGAGTCAAAATTGAGTACATGGAAAAGCCATTTAACGGACATTTCTTCCCGAATAAATGAAGCCGGTCTGCAGGCAGCGGAGACGAAGAGGCAATTCGACGATTTGCTGCAGAAGGAAGGCTTCGAAGACGCAGACGAATACATAAAATCTCGATTGAAATCAGGGGAGATGAAGAAAATTGAAAGCCTGATAGAGGAATACAAGACTAAAGTCGATGAATTAAATACCAGATTGAAATCACAATTTTCCCTTATTGAAGAATCTCATACCAGGTTGAATCGGCTGAAGGACAAACTGGAAACGGCAAAGAGTAATTTCGAGCAGAAGCTGTCATCAGAGGGTTTCAAATCAGAAGAAGCTTTTTTGGGAGCGCGGATTTCGGATGAGGAGATTGAGTCCCTGGAGGCAATTATAAATGATTTTGAAAGGCGTTTGGCGATAGCCGTTTCCAGGGAAAGGGAGGCGGCCGGGAAAACGGAAGGCTTATCCATGCCTGATATGGAACAGTTGAAGTCGGAACAGAAAAAGGTGGAAGCGGAATATGCGGAATCGAACGACAACCTGATCAAAACGAGGACCCAACGGGATCAGATGGAAAAAACCTTGAAGAATCTGAAAGATAACCGGCAGAAGCTCCAGGAAGTGGATAAAAAATACGGCATAGTGGGTGAGTTGGCCGAAACTGCAGCCGGACAGGGGCCGGGCTTGAAGCTGAACCTTCAGCGCTTTGTGCTCAGCGTTCTTTTGGAAGAGGTTCTGGACAGCGCAGGCGAAAGACTGGAACGAATGAGTCGCGGACGCTACAGACTGGAACCATACATGGGAACTGAAACGGGAAAGAGACTGGCGGGACTGGGAATTCACGTTTTCGACCATTTCACGGGCGAAAGCAGAGAAGCGAAAACGCTGTCAGGCGGAGAGACGTTCCTGGCTTCGCTCTCTCTTGCTTTAGGCCTGGTCGATGTCGTCCAGGCCCATGCCGGCGGCGTTTCCCTGGATACCATATTTATCGATGAAGGCTTCGGTTCGCTTGACGGAGAATCCCTGGATATTGCGCTCGATACCATCGATCAGTTGAAACAACCCGGAAGACTCGTAGGCATAATCTCCCATGTTGAAGCCCTGAGAACACGTATCCCCACCAGGCTGGAAATCCTGGCCGGTAAAACAGGCAGCAGAACCAGGTTCGTGCTCAATTAGAGCCTGTCTGTCCCCGCAGGACTTATTCTGCGCTTCCCGGATGTCCCCTGCGCTTTGATGATGTTCTATTACCGGTAACGATTCATATCTCCCTAAAAAGCGTCGTTTACTTGATAATTCTCATAATAATCATTATTAAACTAGTGAGGCGCTAAAGGGAAAAAAATGAAACGGATGAAAAGCAATAAAAAAACAAAACTTACGAAATTAGGTTCCGGATTGATCATCGTACTTTTGCTGTTCATTTCCACAGGAAACGCGGTCGATGCTGCGGAAGAGCCATTTTACAGTTATCGAACCGATCATATATTCTGGGTCGCCTTTACTGCCGATACGCACATCGGCGCCAATTTTTCTTCTGCATACGATAATCTTGCCTGGTTTCTCACGGAGTTTCTGCCTGAGGTGAATCCTCATTTGACGGTATTCGGAGGCGATCTGACGGACGGGCATGCCATCGTGAAAACGGAAGGCGATGAAAAGTTTTTCTGTTACCAGGGATATGACGAATGGGATGATTATAATACCCTGGTGACGGCTGTGCTGAATTCGGATAACTGTCTTGACGTACCCGGTAATCATGATTCGGACGGGGACGACGACATGAGTTTCTACCTGGAGCGTTCTATCCAGGGACAGACGTCCGGACAGACGCAGAATTCCGTATATCTTGAATTGCCGTTCGGCACATATCACTTTCTGGGAACCGATACGGCGGAAGGCGGTTCGGATTGCGCCCTGGGCGCCCGGGGGCTTGACGCCGGCGAATTGGGATTCATAGAACAGGAATTGCAGGCGGCTTCGGGTGCAAGCATGAGCATGGTGTTCGGTCACCACCCTATCGGTAATTTTTCTTACGGGGCCCCTGAGTTTCGCGGGTTATTGACGGCTTACGGCGCATCTCTTTATGGATACGGTCATACGCACAGTTCAAGCCAGAATTGGAACAGCGGAGGCTATCTGGAGCTGGAAACGGCTTCTCTGGGCAAAACGCCGGAAAACGATTGCGTCTCCATTATCGCGGTCGACTGCAACGGCATATCCGTCAAGCAGTCGCGCATGGATAGCTGGCCCATCGTTATGATCACGGCCCCTTTGGACAGGGATATGGGCGGCGTCAGCGCCAATCCTCAGGCTTATCACATAGGCGCATTCAACAATAATCCCATACGGGTTCTGGCCTTCGATACTACTGACGTTTCCGTTTCTATAAAGGTTAATATGGGCTCCTGGCAGCCCCTGACGCCCGTACCGGACACGCCCCATCTCTTTTACGGCGCCTGGGACAGCTTATCCCTGATGCAAGGTCTGCACACCATTACGGCAAGAGCCGTCGGCAGCGGCGAAGCCTTCGACACCATAACCGTTTATGTGAATCCAGCGCTCCTGCCGACTCCCGAACCGGCTACGCCCACTCCCCAGCCTGTTCCGCTTCTTTCGCCTGCGGGAATTTCCCTGGTCGTCGTTTTCTTCTCATTATTTATCCTGTTTTCCCTATTAAAAAAATCAAAAATAACTTAATCTGCTGTTCTTATCCGTGATGATCAGGGACGTCCGAAGTCGCCGCAGGCTTGACAAAAATGCGGGTATTTTGATCATCGTCAAATTCCCGTTTTTCCTTGACTTATTGAAAGAACAGGAATATACAGGTCTTGTCGAATTTTGTTTAGCTTGAATTTTGAGCAGGGGGTGAGTTATGGCGATAGTCAACTCCAAGACAAAAGAAATAAGGAAATCATATACGGTCCCGGAATTGGAGGAAAAAGCCAATTATATGCGGGGACTGAACATGGTAATTCTAGCGGCTGCAGGTTCGGGTCATTCGGGCGGCACCATGTCCATCATGGATATAACTGCAGCATTGTATCTGCACAGCGCGAACCATGATCCTGAGAATCCGTTTTGGGAAGATCGCGACAGAATCATCTGGTCTACGGGACATAAAGCCCCTTCGCTTTATATCGCGTTAGGAATGGCCGGATACTTCGACGTTGAAGATACGGTCCGTTTGAGAAAACTGGGATCGCCTTACCAGGGACATCCGCACTGGCTGAAATTGGACGGCGTGGAAGCATCAACCGGTTCGCTGGGACAGGGATTGAGCATAGCGGTCGGCATAGCTTTGGTGGCCAAGCTTGACGGTAAAGGCTACCAGGTTTTTTCATTAAACGGAGACGGCGAGCTGCAGGAAGGGCAAATATGGGAAGCCGTTATGGAAGCAGGTCATTACAAGCTGGATAATGTGATCTGTTTCGTGGACAAAAACAGGCTTCAGATCGACGGATGGGTTAAAGATGTCATGGATATAGAACCTCTGGTCGATAAATTCAAATCTTTCAAGTGGAACGTGATGGAGATCGACGGCCACAATATGAAAGAAATTGTGGAGGCGATCGATAAGGCGAAAGCCCACCAGGGAAGCCCTACGGCCATCATTGCCGAAACCGTCAAGGGAAAGGGCGTCGATTTCATGGAAGATGTCGCAGGCTGGCATGGTAAACCGCCTAGTATCGAACAGATGCATGACGCCCTGAGACAGTTGAATCTGGAAGATAAAATAGATGCCGAGAAATTACTCAAAAGGGCCGAAGATTACCAGAAAGAAGTCGATAAAAAATTAGAAGAAAAAATGCCCAAAGTGGCGAAGAAAGATTATTTCTGGAATAAGCAGGACGTGATGAAAGCAGATATGGACCCCACCAGGAAGGGCTTCGGCCGTTGTCTGAACGAATGCGGCTGCGATGAGAGGGTTGTTTGCCTGGGCGCCGACATTTCGGGTTCCATAACCATAAGCGATTTCCATAAAGGTTTTCCGGAAAGAGAAAAAAGGTTCTTGAGCATGGGAATAGCGGAACAGAGCATGACGTGCGTTGCAGCAGGATTGGCCAAAGAAGGCAAATTGCCGGTTATCGGCACTTACGGCGTTTTCGCTTCCGGAAGAAACCTGGATCAGTTGAGAACAACGGTTTGCTATGGCGAGTATAATGTTTTCGTGGCGGGAGCGCATGGAGGCGTATCCGTAGGTCCCGACGGGGCTACGCACCAGGCATTGGAAGAATTATTCCAGTTGACGGGACTGCCCAACATGAACGTAAGCGTTCCCTGCGATTCCGTGGAAACCGAAAAGGCTGCGGAGCACCTGCTTTTCAACGTCAATGGCCCGAAATACCTGAGATTCGCCAGGGAGGCGACCCCTATCGTCACGGACGAAAACACGCCCTATAAGTGGGGAACCGCTAACGTGATACGTTTCCGGGGCGTTAAAGAAAGATTCATAGATGCTTTTGAAACGAAACTCGCCGATGAATATCAGGACGAAAATGAAGACCTGGCCATTATCGCTTGCGGACCCAGCGTTCCCGAAGCGATGAGGGCAGCCTGGATACTCAAGGAACAATACGGCATCGAAACCAGGGTCGTTAATTGCCACACCATAAAACCGCTGGATAAAAAATCGCTCATCAAAACTGCGCAGGAAATCGACCTCATCGTTACTGCAGAAGAACACCAGGTCGGAGGTTTCGGGAATCTGGCCGCAGCATGCCTGACTACGGCCGAAGAACTCTACGGTAAACCTGTACACATCGGAATGATAGGCGTCAAAGACCGTTTCGGCGAATCAGGAGCTCCCTGGGAACTGATAAAAGAATTCGAGGTCAGCGGCGAACATATCGTTCAGAAATCTGTCGATATCCTGAAAACGGCCGGCAAACTCTGATTTTTTGTAAATAAAAATAAAAAAGGCGCTCCGTCATCTTCGGAACGCCTTTTTTTATGAGGACTCATTCATAAAAATTGAGGCAACGTTTTATGTGACCCGCATCACACAAAACGATGTCTCAATTTCCATGATTATCTGTTGCAAAAGCTGTCTGAAAGCAATTATAATAAAATCCCGTTTTTCCCCTGATCATTATGACTGGAAAGGCTTACTTTATTCATGAGCAATAGCAGAGCAGGATACGTTAAAGCTTCGGACGGAACCTCGTTGTATTATGAAACTGCCGGCCAGGGATCGCCGGCCTTCGTTTTATTCAGCGGCATCGGCTGCGACAGCACGTTCTGGAAATATATCATCAGGGATTTTCGCAAGAACCATCAAATATTGTCCTGGCATTACAAGGGACATGGTTTTTCAGAATTGCCCCGCAACTGGAAGAGTCTCACCATTCCCGGCGTCGTTGAGGATGCTTTGATTATAATGAAGCATGTGGGTATTGATAAGGCCGTTTTATTCGGACACAGCATGGGGGTACAGGTTATACTGGAATTTTTCCGTCGTCATCGGAAAAGGGCGCTGGGACTTGTTCCTATTTGCGGGGCCCTCGGACATCCCTTCAATCATTTTCTTCACACAGGCCTGTCCAGAAAATTCTTTCCTCTCCCTTACCTGGCCGGCACCTGCCTTCCCCGGTGGACGCACAAATTCGTCAATGAAGTGATCGAATCGCCGCTCAGCCGCCCTATTGCCTGGACGATCGGCGTCAACCGCTACCTGATGAAAGATGAAGACCTGGATCAATACATGAATCACCTGAAAAAAATGCATCCCAAAGTTTTCATGATGATGGCGGAGGGGATGAAAGACCATACGGCCGAATCCTGGCTGACAGAGGTCGATATTCCCACACTGATCATCGCCGGCACAAAAGATCACTTCACTCCCTACTGGATGTCGCTTAAATTATTCGAAGCCGTTAAACACTCGGAACTCATAACCATTCCCGAAGGAAGCCATGCGGCACACGTAGAAATGCCCCGGTTCGCCAACAGGGCCATCAGAAAATTCATTGCAAAGCATTACGGAAAATGACCGGGTTTGCTGAAAAAAACAAAAAACGCCGCACCGTAAAGGACACCGTTTCTATTCTTGTTGAATTGCCTCGCTCAAAAATCGCCTACGTCTCATTTATTTTCCAGTGCTATGAATACCTGGGCGTCGTTCTGACGAGAGACCCGCACAAAGCCCTGATAGAAATTATGACTCCGCCCGGCTTTGTCAGGGACGTCCTCAGACTGCTACATTCCTTAAAAAATGAGAATGATCTACATGACCTCAGAATTATCGATTCCAGCGACGTTACAGTCGACGGCCAGGATGCAGAGAATTGAGATCAGAAGCGCAATCCTTCAGCAGGCAAAAAACAAATCTTTGGCATTGATCAAAAAAGCCTCTTTTGAGGTTACAATTCGACAGAATCGTCTG
>CAZUFC010000137.1:0-20058 GCA_964619725.1 uncultured bacterium
TTTGAATCCTTCGTGCTCGTGCTCAGTGCAGCGGTAATCGTAATCGAAATATCGGCCTGATCTGTACAGTCGTTTGAAAGCAAAGTATGACAATCATTTGAATCGATCTATTACGATTACGAGCACCGCTCTGCTGAGCACGAAAGTTCTTTTTGAGTATCGAGATCACAATTTGTAACCCCTATTTGATCAGTCCCTAAACTTGCAATTTATTATAATGGATCATATTATAAAATAGAAAGGAGGTGAACTCATGAAAATATTTTTGTTTATCCTCTCGCTGTTGATCATTTCATCAGCGTTTTTAACCAGCGCCGCTGATGCCTTCTGGAGAAAAGGACTGGTGATCGAATACAAGTATATAACAGACATCGCTCACGATCATGACGACGAGGACAGACCTCACATCCTGTTTCATGATTGCATTGACGAAGTGATAATTTACGCCTTCTGGAATGATACTGAATGGCAGTTCACGACGATTGCCGGCGGACATTATTTCAGAGAATGCCGAATGGTTCTCGATATGGAGGATAATCCTCATATCAGTTGGCACGACAATGATGAGGAATCCCTTCGTTACGCTGTTCTGGAAAACGGCGAATGGAATATCGAGACGGTCGACAGCGGCGGCGAATCGGGGTACTATTCGGCTCTGGATGTGGATTACAGAAACCGTCCTGGAATCGTCTACTATAAAAACGACCAGACAGAAATGAAATTTGCGCGAAAATCAGATGACGGATGGAATATTGAAACGGTCTACGTTGATTCCCGCAAAGGCTATCACTGCAATTTAGCTTTTGACGGAGAAGGCTATCCCTGTATTTGTTATATGAAAGGACCGCCTGCGGGCACATTCAGATTTGTCCGGAAAACCGTAAACGGATGGGAATTTAAGGCGATAGAAATCAGCAGCACATATGGCGTAATCGGCATACGAAATTCAATAAAGATAGACAGCAAGGGCAATCCCCACATAGCTGCTGTTTGGTACGACCGTGAGGTTATTTGGGGTCATCATTTCTTTCCGATGGTTTTATATTATTATAAGTTATATTATTATCATTGGAATGGAACGGCCTGGACGAAAGACATTTTTCTTCACGATGACTGTTCCTATGGGTGCAACCCAATATATTGCTCAATAGCAATCGACAACTTTGATCGTCCGCATCTGTTCTTCGAATTAGACGGATTCATGCACGCCGTCAAGGAAGATAATGAATGGACGGTTCACGAAATACCCTACACAGGTAAATTGTTCAGTCGTTCCTTGTCCTTGAACAGTTCGGGACACCCCTCTATCGCTTATGACCTTTCTAGCGATATAAACCTGCTGTGGGAATTCAGTCCTGTATGGTATGATCTGCTGCTGCATGACCGGTCGCTGGAAAGGGGAGACAGGTTTTTATTGGAACGCCGCATTAAGAATCGTTCCGGGGAGCGCATTTCCGTTACAGAGTATCTGGCGTTGGATTTTTACGGAGAATTATTTTTCTATCCTGAATGGACCACAGAGGTTTCCGGCAGAGAATGGACCATTGAAAACGAAGAGTTTAAAGGCAGGACAATTCTGGATTTCTGCTGGACATCAGATATGGGCAGAGTCAGGAATGCAGGTTTCTGGGGCATGTTGACGGATACGGAAACTTCAGAGGTCGTCACTATCGACCGCGTCGACTGGCAAAGCCTGGAATGATTGCGCTTACCAGAAACTGCGTCAAAAACGTATCGGATTATTCTTGCCGGCGCTTTCCACGGGGATGGGAGCGGAATACCCGTCGTCATCATACATAAGCAGCTCAGGATCGTCGAACTGGGGTTCAGAATCCGTTCCCTCATTGAGACACACATACTGATTCTAATCTTCTCCGTACCATCTGCCGGTCCCTATCAGCAGGTCCTTCTTTCCGTCGCCTTTCCAATCGGTTACCCGGGGCTTTGAATCATATCCCGGGCTGATGGGCTCGTATCCGGCCTGGAGTATCTCCCCGGAACTGAGAAGCGACTGCGTTCGGGGCCCGACATTGAGGAAAAGACGTATCTGGCCGTCAGACGCGCCGATGACCAGGTCGTCCTTATTATCGTTGTTCCAGTCGACTGCAAAAGGATGGGAGTTTTGACCGACGTAAAGCGTCGAATAACAGGCCTGGAGATTGATTCCCGATGTGAAAACAGGCCCCGTATCTGTTCCGGCATTATCGAAATATACCGCTTTTCCCTCGCCGTTTTCCACTATCAGGTCCCTTTTACCGTCAGAATTCCAGTCGAAATGCATGCGAACGGACCTGAAACCGACATCCAGATCGCCATAACCGGACTGTATTCAGGAACGTTCTTCAAAATATGGTTCATCTGTAAACGTCCCTGCATCCAAACGCCGATGACCCGCGGTTTCCATAAAGTCAGGTATTATTCCTTGATAGTCGATCTTGACAGCAAAGACAGACTTGTCTATTCTGTTTGTCGAGGAGGTGGGAAGATGCCTGAAAAAGTATTTATACGAGGAATACCCGACGAATTGTGGCGCGCTGTAAAAGCCAGGGCCGCTTTGGAGGGAATAACGATTTCAAAAGCCGTCAGCAGGGCTATTCGACTATATTTAGCCGGTTTCGATACCATGAAGACTTCTTCGTCGAAAGATCCCTGGGCGGACATTTCCGATTTAGGAAAAAGCGGACGCAGCGATATTTCAAAAAATCATGATCGATATATTGCAGAAGCGAGCCATCTTTCCGAGAAGGAATAAACGAGATGGAGCCGGTATTTATAGATACTTCCGCCTTCTATGCTCTGGCGGACAAAGATGATCGGAATCATATGGAAGCAAAACGAATTGTAGAAATCCTAAAAAAGGAAAAAGCAAGGGTTTTTACAACAAATTATATTATCGCTGAAACTCACGTGTTGATTTTAACGAGGATAAACGCTCATTCAGCACGAAAATGGCTCCGCAACTTCAAATTTCCGTTGATTCAAGTTACAGAAGGAGATCAAATGGAAGCGAACTCTATTATATTTAACCATACTGATAAAGAATATTCTTTGACGGATGCCGTTTCCTTCAGCGTCATGAAAAAATTGTCCGTGAACCGATTTTTTGCTTTCGACGTTCACTTTTCACAATACGGATTTCAAACAGTAGGCGGCTGATTGAAAAATGGAAATTTCGGGAGCTTTCTAAAAAGGATTTTCAATAATTAGATCACAATTCACAGGCCTTTTCTTTGCTATCGTTTTGAAGCCGCGGTAAAGAACTGATGGACTTAGAAACCGGAATGTCTCCGGTTTCTCAATTTTTCATCTGTCCTCTTGTTCAGGAAATGTTCACTGATAATAACTTCGAAGACTTTTGACGGTTTGTTTCGGTAATTGGAATCGGTATCGAAATCAGGGTCGGTATCGGTATCGAAATCCAAATCGAAACAAAATGATGGGATATTTTGAAGAATTGCAACCCCAAAAGACGAATTTTTGATCAATGCCCTTTTATTCAGCAACCCAGCCCTATGAAAAACCTCTCATCCATTGCGTCCGCTTCGTCCGCCAAGTCCGCCAAGTCCGCTGACCGACACAGGCAATCAAACCAAACCGACCTCAACAGCATCCAACCCATAACCGGACGCCGCTCTTACGCCGAAGCGCCGGCCGAAAAATCATATCATCTCTGCCCCGCAGGTTGATCCCCTTTTTCGGCACTGATCAAAAATGGCCATGTCAGGGTTACAATCTCTCAGTTTGAATCCTTCGTGCTCGTGCTCAGTGCAGCGGTAATCGTAATCGAAATATCGGTCTGATCTGTCCAGACTTTTGAAAGCAAAGTATGAAACGCTTCCAAGAAACTGCGTCAAAAATGTATCGGATTATTCTTGCCGGCGCGTTAATCTTTTTTCCAGAATGAAAATCCTGCAACCGCGCCTCCCAGCATCAGGATCAAAACGATTGTACCTGCGGCCCCGACTGTGGGAATAGGCATTGGAGTAGGCACGACCGTATTAGTCGGAGTCGGTGAAACCGGTGTTGAAGTAGGCGAATCAGTAGGAACCGGTGTCATCGTAGCGGAAGGCGAAAGCGTCGGCGTAGCGGAAAGCGTGGGTGTAGGCGATAAAGTCGGCGTTTCCGTCGGCGACTGCGTTGGCGTTTGAGTCGGCGTCATCGTGCCGGCGTAAGTCGTCGCATCAATTTGCACGCCGTTGACCGAGTAAGCGGGTAAAACCATGTCATAAGCGAAAGCATGGTAATAATATGTCTGTCCCGGAGTCAAACCCTGATCGGTCCAGGGAACCGCAGAATGATCTTCGGCGCCTTTATAAACAACCTCAACGCCTTCGGCGACGTCAACTCCCGGAACGACATGATAATGCTGACGATCTGAAGGCTTCCATTCTATCGGATTCTCCGAACGTACGATAATGACACCGGCGAAATCGTAATCTCCCGGATTCGTCCACGTCAGGTCCACGCTTGTTTCTGCAATCGCGGATACGCTGAATCCGATCACCTCGTGCGGGGACGTTACCGAAGCCTGTAAATTGGGACTGTAATAGACATGACGATATTCTCCTATAATAACGTCTTTGCGGCCGTCTTCATCCCAGTCTGCAACATCCGGGAATAGCTTGTTCACTCCTTCAAGATATCCGTATCCTCCCTCAACCTGAAGGAATCCTGAATCAACCAGCGACGGCGAACCGGGAACGCCCTGGTTGGCGTATTTTCTTAACCTGTGGTAGTTTAAACGTGAATTTATCAGTATATCAGGATCGCCATCCTCCTCGTAGTCCCAGATATGAGGACTGCCGGCGCATTCCCCGGGGATGGGAGCGGAATAGCCGCCGTCATCATACATAAGCAGTTCAGGATATTCGAACTGGGGTTCAGCATCCGTTCCCTCATTGAGGCACACATACTGATTGTATCCTTCTCCGTTCCAGATGCCGGACCCGATCAGCAGGTCCTTCTTTCCATCTGAATTCCAGTCCCCAGTCTCTAATCCATACACTCTTTCAGGCCCCAGGTCCGTATAACCGCTGGTCAGTTTCTGGGGGTCCCCGAAGGCGGGAGCGTAATTCTCGCCGGTGTTCAGGAACAGGTAAACATCGCCGGTCTGCGACGTATCTATCCGGGTGATCAGGATATCCTTCCTTCCGTCGTTATCCCAATCGACTATATCAAGAGTACGGTAATCGTAATTGGGGAAACCGAGCATGCGCCGGGACGTCGTGGTCAGACTCAACTGACTTTCGAAAGCGGGTTCTGAATCCGTTCCCGTGTTGAAAAGCACGTAATGACGCCCGTTCCATGCCGCATTGACCAATAAATCTTTTTTTCCGTTTTCGTCCCAGTCGATCACTCTCAGAGTCTTTGAAGAATGAAATATGCTGGACGGCTCATCACCGGGAATATACAAAGCTTCTTCATAAATCCGGTTACTGTCCGTTCCCTTGTTGGGATAATAAGAAACGCAACCCAGACGGTCAGAGGTTAAAAAATCGGTATGGGAATCGCCGTTCATATCCGCAAAAGCCCAACTGCGCCTGTGCGCCACAGGCACAGGATCGCCGGAACCGTAAACAACCGATTCCTCATCAAACTGAGGTTCGGCATCAGAGCCTACATTTTCAAACAGACTCAATCGATGAGGCGAACTACCCTGTACGATCAGGTCCTTTTTTCCGTCGCCGTTCCAATCGGTTACCCAGGGCTTTGAATCATATCCCATGCTGATGGCCTCATTTCCGGCCTGGAGTATCTCCCCGGAACTGAGAACCGGCTGCGTTCGGGTCCCGACATTGAGGAAAAGATGTATCTGTCCGTCAAACGCGCCGACGACCAGGTCGTCTTTATTATCGTTGTTCCAGTCGACTGCAAAAGGATGGGAGTTTTGACCGACGTCAAGCGTCGAATAACCGGCCTGGAGATTGATCCCCGATGTGAAAACCGGCGCCGTATCTGTTCCGGAATTATTGAAATATACTGCTTTTCCGTCGCCGTTTCCCACTATCAGGTCTCTTTTACCGTCAGAATTCCAGTCGAAATGCATGGGAACGGACCTGAAACCGACATCCAGATCGCCATACCCGGCCTGTATCCACGAACCTTCTTCAAGATAAGGCTCCGAAGCGGTCCCTGAATTCATGCATATAATGACTCTTCCGTCGTTTACGCCGGACAGTAAGTCCAATTTCCCGTCATTGTCCCAGTCTGTCGCGCAGGGATAATAATCCCAACTCATATCAGAAATCCTGAACGCTTCGCGTGTTATCTCCACTTTGGCGCCCAGCTCAGGCTCCCCTGCAGGCCCCGCTGTCGGCGTATCGGTCGGCAAGGGCGTATCCGTAGGCAGAGGACTGGCCGTCGGCGTCGGAGTATCCCCTGACGTCAATGCGCTTACTTGTTCTCCTTCAACGGAATATAAAGGCAGTACAGCATCAAAAGAAAAAACCCTGTAATAGTAAGTATGCCCCGGCATTAATCCCGTGTCGGTCCAGAGACTGATCGAATGATCGTCGTTACCCTTGTAAACGATTTCGACGCCGGGAGATACCGCTGCTCCCGTCACGGCATAATAATGCTGCGCATCAGAGGGACGCCATACGATCGGCGATAATGACCGGGCGATTATTACGCCGGCGAAATCATTGTCCATAGGATTGTTCCAGGTTAAACTGACCGTATAATCAGAAACGCCTGCGACGCTCAATGAAGCGACTTCATGCGGCGATGTGAGACCGTCCTGGTTATTGAGATACAGCAGAACGCCGTTATCCTGCCCCACCAGCAGGTCTTTCTTGCCGTCTTCGTTCCAGTCGGCTGCCTCGCCGAATGCAGCATGGCTGCCCTCGACATAACCGTAAGCCGTCGTGAGAAACCCGTCATCAACCAGGCAAGCGTCCTCAGGCGTTCCCTCGTTGTTATACAAACGAAACCTGCTGCGGTCATCATCCGTTATCATGAAAACATCAGGATCGCCGTCCTCTTCGTAATCCCATACCCTCAACGAACAATACGGCGAACCCGGCAGATAATTCCCGTATCCCGCTCCGTATCTCAACAGACTCCCCGATGTAAATGAGGGCGCAGCATCCGTTCCTTCATTCAGATACACATATTGATATTTTGCTTGATTAATCAACAAGTTCGTTCCCAGAAGGAGGTCCTTTTTTCCGTCAGCATTCCAGTCGACGGTTTCTATTCCTTTTATCGCTCCGGGGCCGACATCCGCATAACCGTCAGTCAGTTTTAACGGAGGCGCCAATTCCGGAGCATAGTTCTCGCCGGAATTGAGATATAAATATATATCGCCGGCGCCGCTCCAGTCTATGCGGGGAGCCAGAATATCCTTCTTCCCATCGTTATCCCAATCGATCACTTCAGGCGTCGTATATTGTATCCAGTAGTTTACAAAGCCGATCTTTTCTCCCGAAGTCGTCGTCAGAACACGCTGTTTCGTCAGCTCAGGCTCTTCAATCGTTCCCGTGTTGAAAACGACATAATGTGTGGCGTTAAGACTCGTATTGAAAACAATATCCTTTAATCCGTCCTCATCCCAGTCCACCACACGCGGTATTTTCGCCCTCTCAAACAGCTTGGTGGGTTCATCCCCGGGAACATAACAAGCTTCATCATAGATGCGATTTGAATCGGTACCCTTGTTGGGATAATATATTACAGTGCCGATGCGGTTTGTGACCGCCAAGTCTTCTTTTCCGTCGCCGTTCCAGTCAGCGAAAGTCCAGATATCCTGTTCATTGAGCGGTACAACGCTTTCTTCTCCGAAAAGGTATGTCCGCTCGTTGAACACAGGATTAGAGTCGGTACCCACATTCTCAAACCACCACATGTTCCACCCGGTGTCGTCTCCTGAAACCAGAAGGTCCTTCTTGCCGTCCCCGTTCCAGTCGGTCGCCCAGGGTTTGGCATCTCTATGGACGTCCAGAACAGACCCGCCGACCTCTATATTCGTTCCTGCATCCAACTCTGGATAATAGTTGGTTCCTGTGTTTAAAAAGAGATGGACCTGTCCGTCCTCGTTCCCGACCAGAAGATCATGCTTTCCATCGTTGTTCCAGTCAATTACGAAAGGATTGGCGCGATACCCGATATCAAGCGTTCCGTATTCTGCGGACAGGTTCATTCCGACGTTGAATTCGGGCGAGCTGTCTGAACCGTCATTACGGAAATAAACGACATTACCCTCCGAATTGCCTATCAACAGGTCCCTCCTGCCGTCAGAGTTCCAATCGTAATGCACCGGCGCGGATGAATCATTGCCTACGTCCAGGTCATTATATCCGACCTGAACGGCAAAACCGTCTTCCAGCTTCGGTTCGGTCGATGTCCCCTGGTTCATGGAGACCCGGACCCGACCGTCACGATGACCGGTAATAAGGTCTTTCCTGCCGTCATTGTCCCAGTCCGTTATAAATGGCGACCATCTTCGTTCTCCCGATACCAGGTGAACCTCACGCCTGATCTCTTCAGCCGCCCCGAATTCCGGAGGCCCCACAGGTCCCGGAGTCGGCGTATCCGTAGGCGCAGGACTGGCAGCAAGTATCGGCGTATCGAGTGAAGTCAACGCATCAATCTGCACTCCGCTTACGGAACATGAAGGCAAAACCATGTCACAGGTATAAAGCCGGCAGCAATACCTCTGTCCATACAATAACCCCGTATCCGTCCAGGGAATAGCGGAATGATCGTCCGATCCCTTATAAAATATCTCCACTCCCGGAGAAGCAGCCGTCCCCGTATTCATGCATAACCGGGTATTACCGTCATTCGTCCCTGCTATAAGATCAATCCTGCCGTCCCTGTCACAATCCGCAGCATAAGGTATCTGGATGTAAGACGGCAGTTCATAAACATCCCGTTCCACAATCAACCTTTCACCGAAAACCGGAGGACCCGCCGCAGCCCTCTCGCTCAATGCAACGTCATCGCCGCCGACGAGTACCATTAAAAATACACCCACAGCAAAAAAGATCATCCCTTTTTTCATCGAAAATCCTCCGTGGAATCAGCCGTTAAAAATATTTTAATCCTGCTTTAATCGAAATCATCGCTTTCTGAAATCTATCCCTGTTAACGCAGTTACTCCCTCCTTTATTAAGGAAATAAAGAAAAAAGTCAAAAAACCGGAACCGATCGAAAAGGAAAAGCCGTTTATTTTTGTTGAAACAAAATGCAACCAGTTTTTGATTATTCCCTGAATTATTCCTGCCCCAATTTATTTCAAGTATGGGACTGCCTTATCCGAACCTGGAGAATATACCCCGATGTTCAAGAGGACAAATCCTGAAGCAAGCCGGTAAGTTCCATGTGAGTTTATGAAAGTCCAGGACCGCAAGGTCCAGGTTGTTGTTTGCATGGCATTCTAATCGAGTTGGTCAGCAATCTCAGAGGGAAGTCGACTCTTGAGTTCGGGATGATTTTCAACGAGACGCATGATGTCGGATAGGTCTTTCTGACGCTTGCTCTTGCGTCTGGTTTCATCCGAGTAAGCCCACAACTTTCCCTGGAGTACATCGGCGAGGCCGGCAACGGACATACTGTAACCCAGGACGTCGTGCTCTTCTGAACGGACAAGAAAATCCTGGTAGCGCGGGTCTGTCTGAATCTGGATTCGCAAGTCGGAGCCCGCAATAGAGATATTAACGCTGTGCTCGAATTCTTCAACCTTCATCCCCCTGGATTCAGCCACGGAACGAACCTGAGCGATATGGTCTGAAACAACCACGACGTCTACGTCGAGACTCACCACAGGGTCCGCATAAGCGTTGACGGCCAGCCCGTCGATGACGCAATATGCGGAGCCGGTTTCCTCCAACAGTGTGATCAAGAGACCAACAACGTCAATTTCGTCATTCGACACATTCTTCAGAAAGGTCTTGCCGGTCATGAGAACCACCTCATAAAACAGCATAACAAACCAATTGCGATATGACAAATGAACCTACAGGCATACTTTCCTGGATTTTTTCCGCCGGCGCCGATCAGGAAATCACTCAGATTCCTCGAAATGATTGTGAACGGAAATTCGGATGGACCCGGCAAGGTCGTCCGCTGTTGTCTTCAATGAAAGCCGTTTATTCAGGTATCGGTGTCGCTATCGATATCGCTATCGAAATAATTAATCACGAGGAGATGTGTTTTGTCTTTATTAGATTTTTAAGACTACTCAATTATTCAAGGTGGAGAAATTCTTAACCTCGATTTGCTCAGCTCCCGATTTTTCTCAATCCGAAAATCTCTTAAGCTCTGAAAAAGCGCTGCAGGAGCACAGTAAATTCCCGTTTTGGCGCATAGAATAACGTAAAGCAGTCAGCGATGTTCAGAAATACTCCGAATCAGTTAATCACAATTTGAACCCAGAAATGTGCATTTTTGATCAATGTCGCCTGTTTTTTCAGTTTGACTTATCTTTCTTTTTTGCTATATTTATTTTGATCGACGAAGGAATAATTTTTACTCTTGTCGATGAGGATATAGGGAATTCCCCTTTTAAAGCCTCTTGACAATATTAGAATGAGAAAGGAGATCAGGTATGAAATTAACATTCCTATCATCATTGATTGAAAGGAGTCGGACAACGTATAATTCGATACCGACAATTCTTTTCTGTTGTTTTGCTATCGTTACATGCTATGTTGATGTGGTGACTGCCGTCCCTATGATGATCAACTACCAGGGTAAAGTCGAGGTAAACGGCGAGCTGTTTGGTTCGGAGATTGGGCAAACGGGATATTTTCGATTCGCGATGGTCGATGTCGAAAGCGGAACCTGGACAACGTTGTATTGGTCGAACGACAATCAGGACCCACCTGTCGAGGACATTGAACTAACGGTGAAAAACGGCCTCTACAACGTAATATTGGGTAATACGGATATGCCCGGAATGACGCATGAAATTCCGGCCGATGTGTTCACTAACGATACTGTCTATCTGGCGGTTTGGTTCGACGATGGGATTACGGGAGTACAATTGTTAGAACCTTATCATCGTATAACCAGCGTCGGATTCGCAATCAATGCCGCCAATTCAGAAAAATTAGAAGGTATATGCTGTTCTCAGCTTTTAAGGAACGATCAGGACGGCAGTATCGCTGGAAATCTGATCGTCAACGGGTGCGTCGGCATTTCGAAAGAAATTACTGACGCTAAATTGGAAATCCTTGCTGAAAACGACCAAAATGCGATAAAAATTATGAACTCCGACGGCAGAAGGTTGATACTGTATAGATCGGAAGCGGATCATTACTGGCACTTCAATACTGGCGACGGATTCGCATTCGAGGAAGACTCGGTCATTAGACTTGTCATTCCTGAAAGTGGAAAAGTCGGCATTGGGACAACCGACCCTGGCGCTGGATTAACCGTTGCGAGAGGAAGATTACAAGTTACAACAAACGATGTTCCCTCAAACGGCGCCGGATTGGAGATGGGTTACGGAAGCGGTGTAGGGGCAATACTTTCATATGACCGAGATACATCTGCTTATAAGCAGCTTAAGTTGAATGGCTTATCATTGGATTTCAGGACGAACGACAACAGAGCCATGTTCATCACCTCCAGTCGAAATGTGGGAATCGGGACGGGCGATCCAGGAACGTGGAAACTTTACGTTCGAGGAAAACAATACGTCTATGACTTCCTCAGTGCCGCCGGCGGCGTTCACGTTGGAGGGACTTCTGATCCGGGGACGGATAATTTGATTGTTGATGGGAAAATTGGGGTTGGAATTGGCAGTCCATCAGCAAAACTTCACGTCAACGGAACTATCAGAGGAGGAAGCACGCTGCAATTCTCAGCTTCAAATAATTCGATTTCTATAAATGATCCGTACTTTGAATTCAAAGAAGATGGGAAGTGGGCTGGTCTGCGAGCGCAGATGGTTAATTTTCGCAATGAAGCTGGTACGCAAGCAGCAACAATTATCGCTCTTGCAAATGGACATTTAGAATTTCAACATAAAATTAATTGGAGTTCATTCGATTGGACTTACGGTGGAACTAAACTCATGACGTTAGGTACAGGGGATGCACATCTATGTCTTCATGGAACCGCACAATGCGAAGCCGGATGCGACTTGGCTGAAAAAGTGATCAGCACGGATATAGCTGAACCGGGAGATGTTTTGGTCATTGATCCGTTAGTGGAAAGACGTTTTATGATCTCTTGCCGGCCTTCCAGTACTCTGGTTGCTGGTGTTGTATCAACGAAACCGGGAATTGTTCTGAATGATGAAACATCTGTTGACATCGCATATTTAGGAGAGCAAAAGGTTCAAATGGCAATTGCCGGTCGAGTTCCATGCAAAGTCAGCTTGGAGAACGGCTCCATCGAGATTGGGGATATGCTTGTGACTTCCTCCACACCTGGCCATGCAATGAAATCTAATACCCACCTCATTAATAACATTTCTATTCATATACCCGGAACAATTCTAGGAAAAGCATTGGA
Organism: uncultured bacterium; assembly: GCA_964619725.1. Lineage (GTDB taxonomy): Bacteria > CSSED10-310 > CAZUFC01 > CAZUFC01 > CAZUFC01 > CAZUFC01. The sequence goes on from CAZUFC010000137.1 coordinate 12,466, forward strand.
GCCGTTTTATGGTAATAACGGTAAAACGACTGGGATAATTACAATTCTTCTTGCGCTGAATTAGAGGGGGGGGCGAAGCGTGAAAGATTCAATTTTTTATCTCGTCACCTGTGCTATCATAGCATTAACCGCCGTTAGCATCACAAAGGCGGAATACATTGATACGCAGTCATTCAACAAAACAAGTCTAATAATCGAAAACAACAGGTCACTATTCAAAATGAAGGTTGGAGATCAAAATGTCATTGTAGCGGAAGAATCAGCAGAAGTATTACCTGCAGGCTTTTCGATCTTGGCCGGTAACTCTAAAGATGAACGCTGGGTTTCATATGTAACTTGTCCCGATTTATCGATGAAAAATGCCACATTGGTCATTTTGGAATTGCCGGCGGGATTGGAACGAAAACACACTTTTTCAGGCAAAGCTTTTTACCCTGCACCACCCGCCTGGTCAATTGATGGTCGGCTGACTTTCGTTCTAATAGACTCCTTCTCGGAGAACAGCGAACTCTGCGTCATTAGCGCTGAGACTGGTAATATGGAATGTTGCCGGAACCTGCCTGATCTCCGACCCTACATCTTTACAGGGATTTGTCCTGAAAACCTGGGATGGTTCGATGATTTCATCGTGTATCGCGATTACAGAGCACACCGTGAATACCTTGTTACGCTCAATGATTGCGAGGTTGATGTTGGACCTTTGTATCACATTCCAGAAAGTGTCAGAGAGGCAAGATTTTTCGTCGGGAAAAGTAAAAGTCTTCCTTGCAGCGTTCCCGCTCGCAGCCAGCAAGATTCAAACTGGAAAGATATTCCGCTAAATGGTTGTCCAGGGCAAACAATTGGGTCCGCCGGCTGCGCTTTAGTATCGGTTGCAATGGTCTTTCAGTATTATGGAGGTTCTTATGAACCTGACGATTTAAATAGTTGTTTAGGTGAACACGCCTGCGAAATGGATTGGCCTTATGCTGCTGCACATTGCAAAGGCGGTGCAACAGTAAATTGGATCGGGCGTTATGATTCAGCGAATTGGTCCGTGATAGATACTATGCTGGCAAATGGCCACCCTCCGATAGCTACCTCCGGCGGTCATTTTTACGTAGTCACGGGCGGAAGCGGACAAAATCCTAATAACTATACAATTAACGATCCGTGGGATGGCACGACATACAAAAAAATGTCGGCTTACGGATTCATAGGCATAAGAAGATATTCCGGCACTCCAGATTGTGGAACAAGTTGCTGTATCTGTCCCTGATAAAGACCCCTTTCTAACCATGATTGGGGATCGGAAAACGAGGGAGAAGCCAGTGATGATGTTGATGGCTTGGAACTGATTATCAGTGAAGAACAGCTCTATTGGCGCCCATTTTACGAAGGGGCCAGAGACCTTCGCAAACCTAACCCCGATCTGATCAATCCCGAAATAAAGCTTATTGAATAAGCGTTTTAAGCTTTTCAATTTCATTTTGCTGCGCTTTCACTAAAGCCAGGAGGAATCCCACAGCATGGTTCAGGCTGACGGTGTTTTCCTTTTGTCCGATTATTTCCTGGGGAGCGTTTTCTGAAAGACAGGTTATTTTATTCGATTCGCCTCCATGTTCCGAACCGGTCCGGTATATGTTCAATTCCATGTTTTCAAGTTTTTTCAGCAATTTAGAATAATCATCTTCATGAAGAGCGCGGCAATGATCCGGATTTTTATTCGGGGGTCTGAAGTCCCAGCCGTCAGCCAGTGCATTGCCTCCGCCCTCTTTCAACTCCAGGATATGAGTCGGATTCAAGGTTCCTATCCCCACATTACCGTCTCGCCGGATGACCGCTTTGGCGCTGAAAGCGGAAAAATTATCGTTATTAGCGCCGAAAAAGAGCGAACCGTCACTGACGCGCAAGTGAAAGTTTTCATCGGGATTCCCGTCCGTTTCCTGCAGTCCTATTCCGGGAAGATCAGAAGCCAGCCATAATTCAGGTTTGACGACATTGGTTCCCGTGTTCTCCGCCTTGATAACGGGAATGAAATTATTAGTCGTCGCTATATTCAACGGAAAAGCGGAAACATCCGTACCGATGCCGACATCGCCGGATACTTTCAGATCGCCTGCGAATGTGCCGTCTTCAGCTATGGGTATGCTGTCCAACCAGCGCTGCTCGCCCTGTCCGTTTGAAAAATCGGCTGCAGTCAGATTCCTGTTTCCCAGCATATAAAACCTGCTGTTAAGCAGATCGGTCATAACCGGATCAATGAACGTATTGTTAATAAGCGTGAAATGCGTACCTATTCCGCCGCTGGATGCGCTTTTTAAAACGCCGTCAAGCCTGGAACCGACGATTAATATTCGTCCTGAGGCGAACGTGGAATTCACCTCATAATCCGTCGATCCTTCCCAGTGACAGGTGTAAAAGCTTACTGTTGCACCGCTGACGATATCGACGCCGCGTTCCGAAGCGCCGAATATGCAATGATCGAAAATACTGTTAGTTACGGCATTGATTTCGACGCAAACGCCAGTGGAGTCGGGATCGGATATCGTTACGTCGCTCAGACGCCAGTTGGCGCCTCCCAGGTGCTGTGCTCCCATTATGCCGAAATCGTAAATTTGTGTATCTTGAATCTTATTGTCGAAACCGTCGTCTCTTATTCCGGTATCGAATTTATCGACCATAACGTTTTCAATTACGCATTTCCAGTTCATGTCCTGAATGTCGATGCCGATATCGCCTGAACCGTTCAGCGAATCAGGCCCCTGCAGACAAAGGTCGCGTATGCTGACCCTGCAAGCATCGACAATGATGAACGAGGACTCGCCGTCATAATGCAGCACAGCGCCGCCGCCCATGTATCCGGGACCCCGCAAGGTGGAATAGTTCCTGCTTATTGTAAAGGAATCGCAGTAATATTCCTCTGTACGGCCGATATTAATAATACCGGCACCCGAAGAGATGGCTTTAGTCATATAAGCAGCGTTATTCGCAGCCGTTTCAGACGGATCAAAACCGAACCAGTCCGCAATAACTCCTGAACCGGCCGCAAGCACATCGCCTTCTCCTCTGAATATTTTGAAAGGTCCGGATTCTATTAATCCGTTTATCGTCAGAGTCGCTCCAGAAGCTATATTCAAAAAACCGCCATGTAGAAAATGAAGAACTACATTGGAGGGAACCGTCAGGTCCTCAGCAACCGTTTGCCCGTTCGCGATCAATATGGTCCGCTGATCCGGGCCTACATACGTTATCGCATCGTTGAGCGAAGCAAAAGACCTGACGTCGATTTGCGGTCCCCGGGCGATCAAGTCTCCCTCTACATGAAGCAGGGCCGCTGGAGAATCGGTCCCGATACCGACAGCCCCCGACGGCTTCAATCGCATGACCTCGTTTATAGCCGTTCCGTCCGAATAGTCGAAAACAAAATCTCTGTATTCCCCTTCACCTCTTTTCTGAATTCGAATGCCGTATTGAGTCGCGCCGGCATAACCGTTGTTGTAGATATCCATGAATTCGACGTTCGGTTCATCCCCGCGCACCAACGCCAATGTGGCTTCATGGCTGCCGAAAGAGGACGGCGGCGCCCATATCTGCATGACGGTATACTCCGGGGCGAACCTTCGAAGTATGCCGAATCCTGTGCCGCCACGGTAAAAGGCCAGGTCGGCGGCGCCGCCCCCAGGAGGAACGAAGTTATAACCTCCACCCTGAAGATATATATCGCCTCCTTTTATGTGCAGCTTTGATTGGGGATGAGCTGTGCCGATTCCGATCCTTTCCGTCGTCTCGTCGTAATACGCTTCGGCGCCGGCAGCCAAACCGCCGGCGTTATATATAAACTGTCCGTCTGAACCGCCCACAGGACCGGTTTCGCCACGGGGACCTGACGGCCCTGTGTCGCCGGTCGGCCCCGTCGGTCCTGCAGGACCCGTATCGCCCGAAGGTCCTGTTGGACCCGAAGGACCGGTCGATCCCGTCAACCCTGCTTGTTCCCCCACCCATTCCCCCGATGAATTAACCACCAGACCGTAATCCGATATGGAAACGCTTCCGGGATGAATGTCCTGCCCGTACACATCTTCCGACTGCTCGCTCCAATACGACTGTCCAACGCTTGACAACCTTTGACGAGGCGTCAGTATCTCTCCCTCTGCCTCTATCTCCAGCCAGAATATTCCGTCAAAATCCATATCGATCGGCGTCTCGATTCCCAGTTGAACATGAAATAACCCCTCTTCAACTGAAACCGCATCCTGACTCTCTTGCCAACGATGCGTTCCCCCGGACTCCGTATCAAAAATCCGAAAAACAAATGAATAGCCACCGGTTAAAGGCTCCCCGCTCGAATCGGTCAAATAACCCTGGTAACTTATCTGATGAGATATCAAAGCGCTTCCGGCAGGCGCTATTGCTGCCAGTGCGGCTGTTAAGAAAATCAAAAAACTTCTTTTCATTAGTCGGTGTCCCTTTGAAAAAATTATCATTCATAATTCCATGCAACCTTCTGTATAGTATAAAATCACAAGAATCGCAAATCGCAACATCAGTTGTCGAATTTGCGGCATTAATCAAAAGCGCTCATATCGAGGTGACAATTCGACGCTGAATTGACCCGGACGGACTTTACGGCGATTTTATCAATTCCAGTCTTAAAAAAGCGCTGTTGCGTGATTTGATTCCGCATTCGGCATCTACTCCATTGCCTGTCTGGTTTGAAATGAGGCTGACCGGTTCTCCTGAAAAATTGCCTAACGACGCTTAAATCCAATATCGGTCCAGCACGCTAATCAACTTACTCCAAGGAACTTCAACTCCACCAAGATAGCATATACACACCTTGTCCAACGGAAGAACATCAGCCTTGAGAGCTGAACTCATTCAAACTGTATCCTCGCTGTCCTCGGGATAAGCAGCAGGCCCGAAAGAGCAAAGATTATTAACAGCCCGATGCCGACAGCGTAGTAGCCAAAGGAACCGGGAAAAAACTACTTTGAACCGAAACGGGCTTTTCCGCCCATCATCAGTCCAATCATCGCTATTGCAGTAAAAAAGAAGGAGAGAGCTAAGGCGCTCTTCCTGGCGGCGTTGCTTCAATTCTGTATTTTGGAACCCAGTGGGAACCAGAGCATGAAGGAGAAATCAAAAACTATACGCTTAGTCCAGAATACCATCAACATGCTCAGGACCAGGGAGATAAGTGATAACCACCCCAGGAAAGAGTAAAATTTCCCTGCAATTTTAGGATAATCCATCGTCATTCGCTATATTATTCAGAAAGGTGTTGCTGATCACGATAATTACCTCATTAAACAGCATATCAATCGAGCGGCAGCATTGCTGCAATTTCTTCACCTTATTCTCGATGATCTTCCTTAATTTGTCATACGTCAACGGCGGTCTCCGGTAAATGTTCTTTTCGTCCATAAACAATGCGTCCGATGAACCCCTTTCGGGTATGGCTTCCCGACGGCTTGTATCTATCTCCCGATAAATAACCTTTTCGCCGAATTTACTGCAGACTCTTTCAGTGCGCTCTATCATGCCGTTGATCCTGGAACGCCATCCATTTGCCGGGGCTGTTACCACAACCTTACCGCGAACCCGCTCCGGCTTCTTTTTCGTTTTGATCCATCAAGGAGGAATAACATCATCTGTGAAAGTTTTCCACCGCAATACGCTGATGCCTTTTCTGTCCGCCTTCCGATACCCATGTTTTTTGAACCATCCCGCGAGCATAAAAAACGGCAGGAGCAATCCCCATACAACCAATCACGTTGACTGACGAGTCTTTGCATCGTCTTCCGGAGAACGTAACTCGAATGTATAGTCTGCAACTATTCGATTACAGGAACCGACTGAATAAAAGCCCGAAAGATTACTTCTCAAACTCCGAAATCGGCATCTGACAACGCCGTCTGGACGAAGATGATTAAGGTTGAACGGCCAGAACCTGGACGGCTCCCGAAGCGAATTTGACGCATAATTGAGTTTTCCCGGCGCCGTTATCCCGTAAAAACAGGTAAGCTCTGTTGACGGGAGCGCCGGAAGGTTCGGATATTTCATTAAGTTCTATTTTATCTTTGACCCAGAGTTCGCCGTTCATATCGATCGAACCGTTATAACCTCTCATGTATATCGTACTCCCGCCGGTCGAGGCGAAAAACGTAAGAGAAGATGATTGTCCGTAACCGCCGATGGAAACCTGTGAAGAAGAAGCATTGAAGCCGGTATAGTTCTGGTAGTTTCTTACGGAAAGGCTTCCCCCGCCGCCGTTGCCTCCTATAATCATGCTTTGGGACTCTGGATCGATGTCGACGGCCAGCTTATCGCTGCTGTCCTTCAGATGGAAGTCTCTGCCCTGTATAGCGCCGGCGTTGAGTTTTCTGAATTGTCCGATTTCACATTCGCAGGCCGATTCGTTGAAAAGCAGGGTCCAGGCGTTCAGAGTCGTGACGGTTCCGCCTGTGCCTGTCATGACCGTCAATGTCCACGTTCCGTCAGCGTCTTCACCGGCGAAGTCCGACATATCGCCGTCTGCGGGAAAACGATCCTTGTCGACGTTAAGCTGAACCGACTCGCCGTACGACGAACTCCAAATCTGAACGTTCGTTCCGTCAGGGGATTCCAGGGTGATATATGAAATTTCACCGGTAGGATTCAAATTAAGATCGACAGTTACGTTTTCCAGTGAAACAGGTCCGCCTGATATGTCGATATAGGAAGTTATGCTTTCGCCGGCAAAACTTTCCGTTATCGGCGTATCCTGACTGGGATAACTCACTGCATCGCTGCCGGATTGCAGTTTTTGCGCTGAATCAGCAGCAAATGCAAAAGGAACGCTCGCAATCCTTAACCTCGGAGTCATCTCAGGGTCTGAACCGACTCGTATCCCCATCCAGCGCTCAGAACCCTCGAAAATCCCTCCGGTCACCGGAGTCATACCGCCCAACAAAACATGTAAATGTCCTTCCTGAACCATAACGCCGGGATGCGTTTCCGTCCAGAGAGCTGCGCCGCCCGCAGCCTGATCGTAAATCGTGAAAACTATGTCGTAACTTCCGGACAGAGGATTCTCCGCACTGTCCGTCAAATAAGCCTGATAATTAATCAGATGAGGCACGTCTGCGCTGACTGTGCCGATGACAAAAAAAACCGTAATGAAAAAAATGATGCTGAATAAATTTCTCTTCGTCATGAAAAACCCCCTTTAAAGCGATTAACGGTAAAAAAATTTCCTTTTTAAATACTGCCATAAACGACGCATTAAGTAAACACGGCAAGATGAGGATGATCGATAGTCGAAATTCTGGGACGGCTCAAATAACGGATAACATTTTGGACTTGTAAAAAAAAAATTAATTTTTACTCACCATGCCGGGGCGGACAGGCGCTGCGAGTTTTTTATCCAGAAATGAGGGGATGGATCAAACCGTAAAAGCACTTCTTTCAAAACGCTTGACAGTTTGTTTCGGGATCGGGGTCGTGATCGGGATCGGGGGCGTGATCGGGATCGGGGTCGTGATCGGGATCGGGGTCGTGATCGGGATCGGGGGCGTGATCGGGATCGGGATCGGGGTCGGGATCGGGATCGGGGTCGGGATCGGGATCGGG
>CAZUFC010000138.1:0-19945 GCA_964619725.1 uncultured bacterium
GATTGTCCAAAAATTTGGGCTGATTTTGACCCTATTTTAACGATTTCTGAAGTTCTTCTTTCTTTCTCAAATTTATCAATATCGCCGATTTTCACTAGAAACGGACCGTCCCATATGCCTATGGCGTCACGTGTCTGACATTTGTAAAGGTGATAATCTTCAGATTCAACGCCCGCACTTTTTACGACAATCTCGGAATGCTGTCTGAACAACCTTTGTAATAATTGTTCATATTCATCGGTCAATTCAATTCCCGCTTCCAGATTCATTTTTAAATTTAGGTTCGTATTCATCAGAAGATAATGGCGGACTTTTTGGCGTAAAACGTCTCCAAACTTTGGGTCCGATTTCTGGATAAAATCCTTGGAGCCGTAGACGAAGGTCTTTATTACTTCTTCCGGTAAAAAATGAGCGTAAGCGGACGTCATAATAACCGGAACGTCTGAATTTAACTTCACCAGATTAAGTACTGCGTTAACGCCCGTTTCACCTTTTGCAGGCGAATTTTTGCTTTTGGGTATCCTTAAATCGACAAGGCTAAGGTCAAAGGAAAATTTTTTGAATAATTCAATTCCTGAATCCATAGTCGATTCTGAATGAATCTCATAATTTTCAGATTCAAGAGCATCGTAAAGTATCTCAATCCATTCTGACTCGTCCTCAATTATTAATATCCTTCCTTTTCTCATCTTGTCCCCCCTCTTAAAGGTTGGGTTATTCTACCACTTTTCTATCTGCTTCAAATTTTCAAAAATATTATAGCCTTTTTTAAAATAATGGTCAATACAAATCAGAATATGTTGCTCTTGCACATTTTTTCTCGCCGTCTTCATTAATTTATCTTTAAATACAATGGATTATCAGAACAACTTATTGGAAACCACAGAAAAATAACAGGAAAAAGTGTGTTATCTTTTTATATTTTTTGAATTTCTATCGAGTCTACAGGCTGTATATGCTGCTCACTCAGCATTGATAACTTCGCTGAGTTTTGAATAGTAATTTTTTCAAATAGTCAAAGCGGAAAACAACTCGCTTTTATTGACTATGGTTTTAAATCCTTCAGCGCTGTATGGTTTTTTGTGAACATATAAAGCGCCGTCGCGCATATACTGGGTGATTTTTTCCAGTCCTAAATTGGAACCGACAATTACGACCGGTATTCCCGGAAATTTACGCTTAACGTTTTTTAATAATTCCGGCCTTTCATTCATGTCGGGATTCAAAACAATCAAATCATAGTTATTCTTCGGCGATACAGTTTTTTTGACAACATCGATTTTAAATTCCTTTTTCAAACGCTCAGATATACTGACTCCCCAACGTTTGTCGTCTGTGATTAAAAGAATTTTCATCTGGTTACCCCTGCTTTACCCACACTGGATTTATTATGAATCATAGCATTTCCTCAATTTAAGAAAAAAACTGACTCCTTCTCCATAATTATTCCTGACAGAAATTTCGCCGCGCATATTCCGCATAACATGCTTGCAAAACCAAAGCCCGAATCCGGACCCCGGTCCCTTAGTACTGTAAAATGGGGCAAAAATGTATTCTTCCTGCTCCGGTGATATGCCGCCGGCGTTATCCGAAAATTCTATCACTATGAAATCATCTCCGAATTCGATTGATCTGATTTTTATAAACATTTCATCCTTCGGCGCTTTTTTAAATGCCTCCAGAGAATTGACAATAAGATGATGAATAACGCTCAGAAATTTGTCAGAATCCGCTGATATCTTCGGGAGTTCATCGGAAATTTCCAAGATAAAATTGACGTCCATGAAATTGTTGGCAGCTAAAGCATCTGTATATATTCGATATATTTCGCTCGTCATCAAGTGAAGCTCGACTGGAACAGTTTCAATATTCGACATAGGCACTGCCAGGTCCTTCTTAAGTTTCAACAAGCTCGTCAGGTTATTTTTAATTTGGATAAAACGTTCTTTGAAAATCGCTTTTTCAGGCTCTTTCATCTGGGGTTCTTTGAGCCATTTTCCCAAGTAATAATTAGCAGCGCCCAACCTGGTTTCAATCCAGTGACCGTATTCACGCATAGCCAGATTGTAAGCGCGAGACCGTTGTTCCTGTTCTGATTTTTCCTTTATCTGAGTGTTATTGATGGCTACGGCCGCCTGTCTTCCCAATATTTCAAAAATCATTTCATCATCTCCAACGAAAGCTTTTTTCTTCGACGAAACCGCCGCCAGCAAACCAATTTTTCTTTCTTCACAGATCAAAGGTACCAGCAATTCCGATCTGATCTTTTCTCCGCCCTTTAACCCTACGCAGTGACTGAAAATTGACTCCCTATCAGAATCATTTATCCGACGAACTTTTTTCTCATTCATCCAATCGACAAACTCCTTTGACACACTCATCAAGTCCGTCCCTTCAATTTTAACTGTTTTTGAATCGTATATCAAAATTTTGAACTGTTTATTGATGGGATCATACCGGAAAATGATCAAATCAGCGTTCAAAATGTTCGCGCCTTTTTCGATTATCGTTTTCAACACTTCATCCAGTTCCAAAGATGAGGTAATGGCTGCCGTGACTGTTGAAAGGTTCTTTAAGCGCCTGACCTGCTTACGGATTCTGCTGTCGGCCTTAACAAAATGTCCTGCATTTGTGAGGGCAATCATGGCATAATCAGCCAGTCTGACCATGGATTCTCTGTGCTTATCAAAAGCATTCTTTCTTAAGGATTTTAAATTTAAAACGCCTCTGGTTCTACCTTCTGAACTCAGTTTAACCGCGAGAACCGATTGGATATTTTGTTTGATAAGCTCATTATAACCTTTAAAAAAATCGGGGGCGTCAGAGGGATTTTTGTAATAAATATAAGGCTCCTCGCTTTTGTATACTTCACGGGTAGTGGAAAGCTTTTGCGGTGTGATGATGTCCTTCTGTATCTTCTTTTTTTGAGCATCACTCAAGCCTTTAGCAGAGATTATCTCGAAACTTACCGGATCAACCCCTTTTCCCACATAACCGTATGCGCTTCCTGTCACTTCAAGAGCATTATCAAGGATTGCATCAATAACGGATTTTTCATCTCTCACCTGGGAAAGGATTTTTTTTGAAATATCATCGATCAATTTCATATTCTTGTTATATTCTTCTTTATCAAACGCCATGGAAAGGACTTTTGCAGCTTTTTCAAGAGTGTTTTGAGTATGCGAGGAAAACCGCCTCTTACCGAAACCTATCTTTCGAATGACCATCATGACAGCCTGAATTTCTTTTTCTTTTTCCACAGGAACGAAAATCGCGTGAAAACCTGTTTCTGAAAGCATTTCATTAATGTCTTTCAATTCATTAACTATCTGATTCGATAAGTCCGGATTATCCTGGAGTTCTGGAACATCATTAATGATTCTTGCTTTCATGTCGCAAAGGATTTTCCGGAACAGCGCATTCGGAATTCTATTGGTTTCGAATGCCGGCTTCTTGTTTTCGCTGTTAATGATTCCTTTATCATCATAATGAATCCGACGGAAAACTTCTTTTTTCCCGTTGTTCATGAAACATTTAACGATGTGGGACCGTATCCGCCATTTTCCCGTACTGACATGCTCAAAAATAAGTCCTTCGTCCGCTTCCAAAGTCCTGACCATGGTTTCAAGCCCCGCATAATAATAGTCCTTTTCGGGACCCTTATCATGTAAAATGATGTTCAGATCAGCAAGGATGTCTCTCTCCCGCAGAGTTAAAGCACGATCGACAGCTCTCACAGCTTCATTTCCAAACAGTTTTAAAATCTGCATATCTGAATCGGAGATGGGTTTTTCTTCAAATTTATTATCCACATAGAGGACCCCCTGCCTTTCAGGCGTAAAAAGAGGAATCACTGCAAAATGTTCGCTGGCGATATTTTCAACCAATTCCACATTTATCGGAGCGTCTCCTCTTCCGGGATGATAATTGAAGGTTCGTCTCTTTTTGGCGCATTCGGATAGAACCGTATCACCGGCGGACAAATTTATTTCCATATTTATTATAGTCCTATTGAAAGGATCGGAAAAATCAATATAAGGTCTTTCCTGCGAAAGCAGTTTATCTAAATTTAACTCTTTATCGACCATGTCCTCCCATTTCCTTTTCGCTTCTTCGGCAGTCAAGGACCCCACGCCGAGCATTCCATCCAGCACGTCACGTTTCTCATCATACAGAAAAAGAGCCGCCCTGTTAAAAGCCAGTCCGTCTTTGATGGTTACGCCTGTCAATGTATAATACATGGTTTCATTTAAAGAACATTGAGCGCTTTGAATGTTGGCGCTGACCCGGGCCAATGTTTTCATGGCATTGTTTCTTTCTCTTTCTTTCTGAATAAGTCGTTCTTTCCAGATGGCTATGGCGGCCTGATCAGCGAATCGCGTGAGAATCGGCATATCCGAGCTTAAATCGAAAGCATCTTCCCTGCTGACGTTCGATAGCTGAAGGACTCCGATCGGTTTATTGTCATAGCGAAGAGGAATACTAAGTATTGATTTATCGTCATGTTCAAGCAGGTCATCAAGCCATTTAGGGTCTGCCTCCAAAACAGTCCCATCCATTAGCTCCAGTTCCGCTTTTCCCGTTTCAGTAAATCTTTTCGCATAAACGGCCTGATCCCTCTGCAGGCATATTCCGCACAGACCTTCGTCGCTGCGTATTTCAATATCTTTTAATTTTCTTTTAGTCATTCCCTCCACCATGCTGACTTTTAATTTACTTTTGCCTTTCACCAATTCCAGTATTCTTACTTCGTCAGCCTGAGGAAAAAGTTCGTAACATTTCTGCGCTACAATTTTCAACGTTTCCTGCAAATCCTGTTTAGTTCCGATCGCTTTCGTTATATTTTCCATGTCTTTCATGATCTTGTAGCTTCGAGAAGTATTCTCGATTATTACGGCATATTGTCCCAATGATTCCAATAAGCTTAGCTCCATATCAGTAAAGCAGCTTTTTCCTTCAAACCTGTCTACGGAAAGTACACCCTGAATCTTATTATCTTTTGCGATCAGGGGGACGCCCATCTGACATCGGACATCTTTATCATCTGCAACCTTGTACCCCCTCTTCTTGATATCCTCTATTCTCGGCTTGCCCTCTTTAAATATTTCGACGACCAATCTCTTCTTTTCATTGAGAGAAATTTCACACGGACCAGTCTGATAGAGTTCGCAGTCCAATCCACAGCGACAAACCAACGCATTCTTATGGGGATCATACATCACGAGACACCCTCTGTCTGCATTCGTCAGTTCATCAGCATGCTGAATAATTCCGGCCAGGATTCTATCATCATGATGATGCTGCAGTAGGTTTATGTTTTCTCCGACTTTGTTGAATGCCGCAATAATTTCATTGCGGTAACGGGCATTCTGTATCGCCACTGCAGCCTGATTGGCGAGCGATTCCATCAGCAGCGCTTCTTTTTGTTTAAAGCCTCCTGTACCTTTTTTATGTGCATTCATCGCTCCAAGTATGTTATTTCTGTATATGAGAGGAACCGACAGCATTGAGAGCAGATTCAGAGGCGCGAATTCTTCAATGTATTTATGTTTTTTACCCTTGTATTTTTTCCTGATATCAGCAATATTTGCTGTTTCTCCTGTTGCAGCGACGGTTCCCGTAATTCCTTCCTCGACCTTCATTTCAAATTTTTTCAAAAATTCGTCACTGTATCCTTCAGATGCGGCAATTTCCAGGTCGGTTCCCTTTTTCAAAATAATCGAGCATGGAAACCAGCCTAAAATATTTTTTATTGTCCTTACAATTTCATCCCGAATTATTTCGTGCGAATAATCAGAACAAATTGTTTTTCCGACTTCATCAATCAGAAGCATTTTTCTATTGTAATCTCTTTCATTTAAACATTTTTGAACGGCGAATTCGATTTCACGTCCCGTTATCTCCTTTTCCAGAAACGCATAGGCTTCGACTTTGTTTAAATCTTCTGACCAGGCTTCTTCGCCTTGATCAGTCAACAATATTATGGAGACTCCAGGATATTCCTTCTTTATCTCACGTGCAGATTCCAGTCCCGTTAAACCTTTTTTTCCATATTTTATATTCATGAGCAAAATATCAAATCCGCCGTCCTGACTTCTTATAAGCTTCAGGGCTTCTCGTCCTGAATCAACTTCTTCAACAGAGTAATTATGTTTTAAGAGACGTTCTCTAAAATCATTTTTGCTGTCTTTATAGTCAATGATCAATATTTTCGGTCTTTCATACATTTTTTCATCCTCCTGAACATCAGCGAGCTACAGGCAACAGGGCAATCGCGTTTATAAAATTTAATGTCCAAGTCATCTCTGTCTTATTCATTACTGAATTAAGCGCTTTTGCGATTCTCACCGTTGTTTTCAAGTATTATGTAACAGGAAAGCAGAAAATAGTCAAAAAAATCGTCGCCGTCCGCAGAATGTATAAGAAACCGCAGCGCTTTGCCGGCATTAAAAACCAAATGGCGAATCGAATTTATGGACATGCGCGAATTAAGGGTAATCGTTACCCCTCAGCGATAAAATCCATTATTTCCCCATAATTAGGACCGTCCGGGTCCCAGCCGTTCGGATCGACGATTCTGTCTCTGAGCAACTCGAAACCTTCTCCGCCCGGCTGATATTTAGGATCATTGTTGAAGGGATTGTAATCGTCTTTTCCGAAGTAATCTTTATCGTATCGGAGTATCTGTGTGCGCCAGGACGTTTGCCCGTCAGCGGCTTTTTTGATCCATTGGAAGCCTTCCCATGGATCAAATACTCTGAAACGATCCTGGGGTTTCAAATTCAGATGCTCGGCCCAGGATTCAATCCGGAAGTTCCGCATCAGCGGTCTTACGCCGTTTTTCAACGATCCGTCTACTATATCTGCGTTAATTTCAACGTCGTAGGTCATGGAACGATATCCGGTGTTGGAGGAACCTATGCTCAGGTAAATGTCGTCGATGAGCATGCATTTGGCATGGACGTAAGTGGGATTGTTCGCATCGTTAATCAGGTGAAAAACCAGCAGACGCTCCTGCAAATCCTGCGGCGACATGCCTTGTGATATGTATTCTATGAAGTTTCTTCTCAGATGATAAAGAACGGAATTAGCCAGTTCAGGGTCTTCGCCTAATTCTCTCGGTATCAAAATGGCGACGAATTTCAGCGGCGGAGCGCCGTCAGTTCCCTGGAGGCGTTCTTTTATGGCCCGGGCTATACTTTTTTCGTTGTGGGGCGTCTGGTCTCTGTGCATGACGAGGTACTGGTCCTGAAGATAGATATATTTTCTGGCGTTTTCTATGGCTTTGATTCTTGAGTTCAGACATCCCAATTCTCCTTCATCGCCTACGAAAGAATTGTATGGCGTCAAATGAGGTGAAATCGTGCGCCTTATGCTCACGAAATGCGGTGCGCCGGGTATGGGGGCGATCTGTTCCTGATCCAGCGGGGTTTGTGTTCTCCCTTCGGTATTGCTGTCGGGATTGGCGTTCCAGCGTTGTCTGAAGTTTTTTTCTACGTCGTCTACCGCCGGTCCTTTTATCATGCAATGGATATCATGCCAGCAGCCGCCCTGGCGCCTGGGGTCTTCGTCCAGGTGCTGCGTAGAGTCCCAACGTCCTCTGGAAAGGTCAATCCCGCCCAGGAAAGCGACCCTTCCATGCCTGTTTTTGATCACCGTCGCCTTCTGATGATGCGAACCCGTGGCTCGACAGAGATTATCCCTTATCGCTTCACCTCTTTTTATCGTTCCATCGTTGGCCGTTATCTCCGCATTAATTGCATTCACCGTCGCAGTGTTGTTCGATTTGTGATTCGGTTCCATCTCCAATTGCCGCCAGAAAAGGCCCCTTACCTTTACGCCCTGCTTTACGGCAGCTTTCAATATTCCCATGATGTGTCCCTTTGGATTAAAGTCCGCTCCCGGCGGGTCCGTTACTTCTCCCTGTTCATTGAAATCAACTTTGTAATCCGGGTCGGGCAGCGGCGGCAGATGCAGATCAGGACTTAACCGCCAGTTGCACAGGTATATGTAATTCTGGGCGGCTTCGTCGAAAGGCAAAGGCGAGCCGTCAGGCAAATCTTCATCCGAAGCATATTCTTCTGTGCTGAAAGTCGCCCTCAGGGCGCGATACGTTTTCCTGAAGGTCGTCTCGCCGTCGATAAGCGGCACGGCTATGTTGCCCCTGGTATATCGCCGTGGAGGTCCGTCCGGTATAGCGTTGGGCTGCTCGGCGAACCACTTGTTCAAGTCAAGTATCTGCACGCAAAGGTAATCGTCAGCCATTACCGACCGGGGCAGAGGATTATCCGCATTCGGAGCGTCCGGCAATACCGCAGCAGTCAAGCCCTCATCCGGAAAACCAAGCGACATTCTCCTGACTCCCAATGGATCGCCGCCCGCCTCAAGCTCTTCACCCAGCCATAATCCCCACTCATTCGACGCCTTCGGTTCAACCGTTTCAAGCTCCTCCGGTTCCTCCCTTTCCTGCTCCCACAGGAATTCGATGCCTGCAGGACCCGCCGGCGTCTGGAAAATCAACGGCTCATTGTATTCATCCCTGAAATCTATGATTAATCTTTCAGGCAGCATGCCCGGAAGAGGATGATTCTCTATAGCATCCTTATCAGGAACAAGGACATTGCTCAGAAACGGAACAGCCGGCACATCGACAATATCGATCATTCTGCGCAGAAAGAATCCCGGCGAAATTATTTGCCCGAACTGGTCCGCAATTTTTATGGTTAATCTTTTGAAATTGTGTGCGCCTGCAGGTATGGGAATGGCTGCGTCATGATTATCCGCAGCCTGTCCGATCACCTGTCCCGCACGAACCAATACAGGCAGCTCTCCCGCCAGGAAAGCATCGATCATGTCCGGCACGTCCTGCGTATGATACGGATCGGGTTTTTCCGTTTTTATAAGAGGCTCGATAGAGGCGTTCAATATTGCGGTATCTACGTTTTCATACAGAATGATCGACGGTACGGGTCTTCCTCCTTTTCCCTCTGACGTCTGCGGCGTTAGGGGCGAACCGTCCCGCAACATCCTTTTCAATTGCTTGATCAATGTCGGCCAAACTTTCAACGCCAGTGTCGGGGCATCAGCCGTCATATCTTCGCCGGAGCGCTTCTTCACGCCCTCGATCTTCTCTCCTGCCGGCACGTATTGCATGAACCCGTGAGTCATCGCTATCAGGCTGTGCAGGGGAATATTAGACTCGCCGTAGTCAGGAATGCCCGTTTCGCTGAATGCAATATTGGCCCAGGGATACCTCGCTGAAGCGCTGCCGTCGATCCATATGTCCAACCCCTCGGCGTTTTCCACCGGAATGCCGAAACTGCGGCCGGTACGGTAATGAACCGCTCCCCCAGCGCCCGGATTGGGCAACGGCATCGATAACTCAAGATTGTGAACATTTCCTGTTATATAAGCCATGTTATGCTCCTAAAGAAAAGTGAACATCATCATTCCCGATTCACCTGCCGGTCGAAACGACCGCAACATCGCCGTAAACGACATGTCCTGCATTATCCCTGCATTTTATGCGATAACGATAAATTTCACGACGCTGGACATTCTCGTCCCAAAAATCGAACACTCCCATTCTGAGCCAGTCCGACACCGGACGAAACGCTCCGGTTTGTCCCCTGGCTTTCAACACGATACACCTCAAGGTTCTATCGGCCGAAGTCCATCGCAACCTGATCCGTGTTCCGTCAAAACGGCTCTGTATCCATTCCGGCGGTTCAGGAGCGGGTTTCAGCGGCGATGCCCGGACAGCTTTCGAGGCCCTGGAACGATTGCCTGATGCATCTTCAGCAACCAGGCGATAAAAATAAGTTTTTCCTGGCTCGACATCCTGGTCCTTAAAAACCAAAATTCTACTCCTGTCGTTATCGTCATCCGGCAAATCAGTCATCTCCGGTTTAGTTTCACCGCCGACAGTCGTCTCGATTCTTTTCATACGCCTGATTCTTTCATCGCCTTCGGTCAGCAGCTCATCCGTAATTTTCTTCATGAGTCTGAAATCTTCGGCTTCCCGCAAAGTTTCCGCCCGGAAAATTCTGTATCCGTCCAGGTCTTTTTCCGTATTGGGCAGGAAGGCTGCTTCAACATAACCGATTCCCGGAGCGACGAAAGCCCACTTCGGTCGGCCTGGCGGCGTAACGTCGTGCAGGTCTACGACTACGGCTGTCGAAGCCGGGTCAGCATCAGGGCCTCTTTCCGGCCAGGGAGCCAGGTTTCCCGCAGGATCAATGGACCGAATCCGGTAAATATAACGATTATCGACCTTTCCGTTTATCCTGTCGCGGTATTTCATCGGTCCGCTGGAACGGCACACAAGCGGTTTCTCCGTTACTGCATTGAAAGCGCTCACGTTTTCCTTCCGGCTCCCCAGGTCTTGAAGTATAAGACGCTGATGATCGTCGTCCTGCGATTCATATTGCTCAAAATTATAACCCGCCTGCTTCAACAAATCGCTGTCCAGCGCCCTGTATATCATGTATGAATAAGGCGCCTGCCCCTGCCATTTGAATTCAAAATAGGAGTGACCGTAATAATCCGCACGCGTCGCATAGTTAACCAGGGGAAATTCCAGTTCCGGTAACGGCGGCGCCTGGCGATAAACCGCAAATATGCCCGCTACAGGTGATACGCTTCCGTGATTGCCCCATTGATCAATGCTGTTTATTCCGATCTGCGCGTGCCGTTTGGGCATTTCCACTGAAGTCGCTAAAGACACTCCGCCGATCGTCGCTCTGTATCTCCGGTGATAACCACCGAATTCCGCCCCCTCCAGCATCAATTCAACCTTGATATCCTCTTCGTCCAACCCGCCGGGAACACTTGTCGCGTTTCCTTCATAATCTACAACCAACGGTCCCGGCTCCGCATATGTTCCGGGATCATGATCGAAACCTTGCCAATGCGATTCATCGTCAAAGGATTTGTGCGCCGGATGCGCCTGTTTTGCCGGTTCAGCGCCTTCAGCCGGAGCGTGTTTGCCTAAATTCAGCGTCGCTTTGCCGGGTGCAGGGTTTGTTTTGGGCGCTGCCCGGACCGTCAATACGCTGTTTGCTCCTGATGCGACGGTCAGAATTCTGTAATTAACGCCGTTCTGCCTGACAAACCCGATATTGACCGTTTCCTGTTCACTCGAAAAATCAGGTCCCGGCATCAGAATATCGGTATCAAGCCGGTATTTTTCACCTCCCAGATGCGCCACGTGCGTTATGCTCCCCCGCATGGAATTGAAACGTCCCGGATAATAAAATAATTGAAAGAATTTTAAATCAGGCGCCTGCTTCTGTCGCGATACCGGCCATACCCATTCTATGATGATCCCCGGTTTGCTCTGCACTCCCGGCAGCCTGTTCCTGTTTATCCAGTTCAATGCCGCACTGTTCGCCGTTTCCTCATCTTCAGGGTCCAGGTAAAGCACCTTCACATTTATGGGAGGCGGCGGAGCGACCGTATCCGAAAGCGTAACCTTCTTCGGACTTGTCGCAGCGCTTATCCTGCCGAACAGGTCTATTCCTGATATCCTGTAATAGAAATCTCCGTATCCCGGACCCCGGTCGGTAAAATAATCGTCGTTTATATCGGCATCCTCGGCATCCTCCGGCGCCGGCGCCGGAAAAATCGGACGGTCGTCTATGCGGGTTCCTTCGGAATCGCTGACCTGTTCTTTAGTTAAAAACTTGTAAGGTCCTTCCGGGCCGGCGTCCGCTTCAGTCCTTTCCACATGATAGGAAATATGCCAGGTTGAAGGCGAGAGCATGTCCCGTTCGGAAGGCCTGTCCCACCTCAATACGGCATCAGCCTGGCATGCATTCACGACTCCGGCGACTTCTCTTGCCGGCGCTTCTTTTGACTTCACCGTCAGTCCTTCCGGAGGTTCCAGCTCTGGAACAGCCTGGGGCAGACAATTACGGCAAATCCATATGAAATCGGATGATTGACCGTCAATGCTCCAGTTCCCTTCCAGCTTGTAGTCACGCGGTGCGGCCGCCTCCCTGTCGACATAATACAAACCGAGAATTCTCGCAAAATAGGGATCAAGCGACGCGCTCAACAGAGAGGCCAGTATTTTGATGTTCATTTTTGCCCCGTCTCCGCCTTCGGACCTCAACTGCTCGTCGACATCCATCATGGGCATTGTCAACGAACGGAACAACATGGATTTGATATAACCCGTCAAATCATCATATTCATCTCCCGCATACCGCCGCCTGATATCGTCCATATCTGGAGCGTCAGCAGGCAGTTCGACTGCATCGGGAATGCGGGCAAGCGCGCACGCTTCATCTGTCGGGAATCCGTGGTCAAACGGATATGCAGCTCCTGCCATCCTCACCGGAAGCAATAACGGAACAGCCAGATCACGCCAGGGAGAGGTCGAACTCTCCGTCTCGGCCAGCCAATACTCCACCGACGTCAAAATCGCATTATTGCCGGTTATTTCCACCCTCTCGACAGCATCAGCGGTCAGCGTAATATCGGTAACTTTACATTCCATGCGAGCGTCCCACATTCTCGCCGGATGCAATTCGTCGATTATGCTCTTCTTCTTCAATATATCCTTATCCAGACCGGGATAGGAACTTATTCGCCGCAACAGCTCCATCCGTATTTTTTTCAATCTTCTTACCGCATTCATTCTTTCCGACTCGTGAAGCGATTTCAGAGTCATTCGGGGTCCCCGCGCCATGCGTGTCTTCAAATGCCTTCCCGCTATGATAGTTTCACCATTGGGCAGCCTGAGTTTACTCCTGTCCAGAAAACGTCTTCTCCGAAAATGAAAAACAGGGCGACCCACAGACTCATAATCGCTAATAACATCACGATGATAAGCGGCTGCGGTACAATTGCCCTTGTAAGCGAACGTCAGCCTGACCTTCCAGGCTTGTTTACGCAGCGGATCGACCGGCGAATCCCTGAATTCCATGATCAGCGGTTGTCCGTCAAGCTTGACTCCGTGCTGACCGCACAGTCTGGTCAGTTCAATATCGCTCAGGTCTTTCCGGTGAAAAACCAGTCCCTTGCCGTAAATGCATTTCAGGCTTTCGGCATGATAGTTCTTGCCTATCATGTAACTCAATTCGCCGTCCGTGTAACCCTCTTTCGCGTCATGGTCCCTGTAAAAGAGCCTGAATCCGGCACGCGGAAAGCCCAGTTCCGGCGCAAAATTAATACGGAGATGAACGCCGTCCTGGAGAATGTTATGATTCAAAGCGCCCAGAGTCAGCATGGACAATAGCGGATCGTTATAATAGGTCGCGCTCATCAGTCAATCTCCTTTTCCGGAGTTTCGGTCAGCCGGAAGCGGAGATTCGCTTCCAGGTCATCTTCAACCCCTTTAATCTTAAGGTCACGTTCGCCGTCGACGTCCGTCATCCTGTAAATGAATTTCATTCTGTATGAACCTTGCGGCAAATCGCCCACACGATTGTTGCCTCCGACCGTCACAACGGGGATAATGAAGCACCGCGTTTCGTCCGCTGTCCGCACCGCACGGCAATTCACCGTCTGCCAGACGTTCATGGAGAATTCTCGTCCCCGGAGACTGACCGTGCGTCTTACCAGGCGCTTCAGCTTGAATGAAACTCGCTTCCGGTTGAATAAAGGTTCAGGACTCTTAAACAGGAGCATCTTTCGCCGGTATCGTTCATTCGGCATCCTGTCCCATACAGTCGTTATCTCCGGTTTTTCTGCATCAGGATCATTCGCCAGGCCCAGATGCTCGAACCATATATTCCGAAATGCCTGGTCCTCGGAAAAAACATCCTCTTCATCAAAACTTTCGGCTTCCGCCATAACAGCGTTCAGCAAGCTCTTTTCCATACTCTCCATCACGACAGACCAGGATTTTTTGTCGAAAGCCTCTATGTGATCGTTGAAACTCCCGTAAAGGCTCGTCGTAAATTGGAATTCGAAAAGGGACTTCCGGAGTTTGTCGCCGTATAACTTTACCTGGTATTGCGTTGCCGGCTGTATCAGTGCGCTGATCCTTATCCTGTCGTTGGAGGGTATCTTTGTCAGATCGAGCTGCATACAATCAGCCTCAGACAATGTATCAACATAAATCTCATTTTCAGGCGTCAATGCCGGGTGTTCGCTTTTTTCCAGGTATCTTTCCGCGTCGACTTCCCTTCCGTCCATGTCGAACACCCTGGCGTGCAATCCTTCCCCCGCTTTTCTATACATCGCCTCCACATAAATCCTGTTGAAAGAAACCTGAAGATCGTGGTTCGGATAAACCGGAACAGCGCCGTCAGCAGGATACGTCCACTCAACGTAAGGAGAAATATCCGCCGGCGGACCGCTTGTACGTATCTCGAAAGTTTCTTCCCGTGTAGGCGTCGAAGCGTGAGGAGGTCCGTTAATGTCGTCAGCATCATTGAAGATGTCGGCCCGGTGTTTAATTCTTATTTTGTATATCGAATTCGGTTCGTGAATCAGGCAGGAACCTGTCGGCTCTTCGAGGTTCTCTTCTGATGCCGCCTTATCCAGTAAGGCCAGTTTCCTTCCCAGGGCAACTCGCATTTCTTCCTGCTTCTCCTCGGCCCTGATTCGAGATAACGGCATATAACACAATTCATACAGGCTGGGGCGTTCAAAAACATGATCGATCTTTTCGACAGTCGGCAAAAGCGACCTGAACCACAAAATAACGTTGTCGAATTCTTTGTCCTCCAGTTTTACTTCAAACTCGTGCCTGGTTATTTCATAGTTATGCACGACATTTTTGCCCAACCTCAGCAAAAGTATGCCGGACTGGTATTTCGTGTCGAAAATGATATGTCCCGACAACATGTTGCTGAGCGGCACTTCGATCCTTACGCCGCAGATGTTTTGTCTGCAGAATTCCGCTTCCGGGCGGTTCATTGCCAGCAATTCCGTCAGCAACAGGTATTTACCTGTTTGCCGAATTCGGGGGTCTGCCTCTCTGACTTCCATCGGGTTAATTGCGGAGAAGGGGAAAATCTGTTCGTTGACCAGACCTGACCCCTCGTAAGGAAACGCCCGGAAGGTCGATTTCAAGCCGTCGTCCGTTTCATGATTCAACGTGGGGTCGTATGCATCGCTTTCATATTCGTCAAACCGGATGCAGACAGGTTCTGCAGAAACTTCTTCCCCGCAGGGATAAGCCGGGTAAAGATGCAGAAATGAATCTATCCAGGCTGCATCGATCCTGGCTTCCGGCCAACCGACATTGCTTAATATCGGAGAAAACGGATTAAGCTCAAACAGCGCCAGCCGGTCCGAAGCCGGTCCGTTACTGTCGCCGATCTGAGGAACCCATTCAGCGGTAAGCGTTTCTTCAAGATTATACTCGCCGGTCTCTTCTCTCAGCTCCGGATCAAGCGGTTCCACAGTTATAAATATTTCTTCAAGGATATACCGGTAAAACTTGTCTCCGACCTGATCAGGCTCAGGATCATGCGACGGATGCACGGCAGGTTCCCATTCAGCCGCCATGGGCGTTCGGAAAGCGATTATAATGCGTCCGTCCATGGGAAGTTCGGCAGCAGGGTCATATTGTTCCGTCCTGGAATATACTCTTTCAGAATAGCCGATAAGCGAACTTTCCAGGCTCATGTTTTCGACCAGGGGATTCAGCGGTTCCGGCAGTCCTTCCGCATCGCCCCAATTAAGTTCCACGTCCACTTTAACGTCGGGCAGCGGCCAGGGCAATCCCAGGGTAGCCCTCACCATACCCTTGAGTTTAAAAGGTTCTGGTCCCTGCGCTGCCAGAGAGGCATGCAATCCCAGTCCAAAACCGAAGCCCCATATTTTAAAGCTCAATTCACCATGCGCCGTGACCTGGCCGAAAAGAAAGAAGGGTTCGCTCGAAAGCGCTGCGTCGAAAGCAAACCAGGCTGCGATCACAACGCGCACAGGCCCCAGTTTCCACCGTTCGTCAAAACCCATTTTACCGCCTGCGGCAAATGATATGCCTGATAGTTGCAGATCGCCCAGTTTCAATCCCGCTCCGTCCAGCATTAAATAGGCTTCCCAGCCGCTCAACTTCAATACCTTGCTTCTTATCCGCTTTTCCGGCGGCGCATAACGGCCCGCGTAAATATGCCAGTTTGATGATGAGTCCGCATCGAAATAAACCTCGGCATCAGCATGCATATCGAATAATATGCCGCTTTCCGGGATGCGATAATCGAATTCGATGCTCAACTGGAACAAACCGTCGTCAAAATCGATCAGCAACAAAGCCGTCAATGCCGCTTCACTGTTGGAGTCTTTGAATCCGGGCATGGGTTTCAGCAGATTGGCCTTGGCCGCAATGATGAATTCGTAACCCGGAATCGTCAGCATAACGACCCCTTTCAGGTTCAACGTCCAACCCGTGTCAAACGAAGTGCCTACGGTCATTCCCAGTCCGAAAGCATAATTGTCCGGCAAAGGCGTCCATTTAACGGGATGCAGCACGTCGAAAGCCCCCTGACCGGGAGAAGGCTTGTACCAGTGATGATACCAGTTGAAATCATCGCCGTGATCGCCGGTTATCAGCTTGTTAGGCGCAACGTTGATCCCGGCCAGTCCGCAAAAACCGTAAATGCTGGACGCTCCTATAAAGGGAATTCCCGATGGAAAACCGATGTCCAGGGCCAGGTAAAAAAACTTCTCGCCGGCAAATTCTCCGAACATGATATTGGCCTGACCGCTGATTTTCCAGGCAATTATGTCCACCCCTATACGGCCCCGATATATCACGGGCGAATCGTCCGCCATACCGTAAGGGTCCGGCGCCGTCGTCATTCCCACAAAACCCTCCACGGAAATGATCTCGGCTATGGTGAATTGAAGCCCTATGCCGTCGAATTCAACATAAGGGTCGCCGCTGCCGCCGAAATATATTTTTAATCCCGATACCGACGTTCCCGCAGGAATCCCTTCGATCAACTTCACGCCGGCATCCAGTCCGATCCAATAACCGTCGTCAGCCTGACCGAATCCATAACGGCTCACCGTTATTTCGCACGGACCCAGGCGATGACTTATCTCTTCGCTCAATGTTATCCATACGCCCAGAGGCAGTATAACCTCAAATTCCGGCGTTATCTGAAAAACCAGCTCGCGGCATCCCAGCTCAACACCGCCCAGCAAATCGCCCGTCACGACAGCGGATTCATCGAATTTTAAATCTCCGGTTAATATGATGTCCAGGTATTTCGTCGTTTCATCCCCACGCGACGGATCGAAATCATGACGCACGCCTATGCCCGTGATGTTCAAATCGGCAATGTAAAGAGGAAGAACAAGCCCCTCGCCGGGAGTCCCCGCATCAGGCTGCTGCGAGGACAAACCTGCGCTCCATCCCAGCGCATCATACCCCGAAAGCAGATCATGCGTTTTGTAATGCAAACCGGCATCGAAATACAAAACAGCATCTTCAAAAAATTCAAGCTTGACCGCAAATTGTATCAGCCCCTTAACCAGAGCGCCGGACTGAAAACCGACGGTGAAGGAGCGCAATGCGAACACGCGGCCTGACATTGAAGGCGCAGCATCCCACAAAACATAAGTCTCGCCCGAAACACCCGAATCGGATATATACCAGTTCTCCAGGCTGAGCGATACCGGAAGCTCTTCCCATAACTGCTTCAAGCCGTACAAGGACAAACTCCGGAAAAATATCCCCTTCCAGCCCGCCGGCAATTCCACTCCCTCAGGAAGAAAATCAGGAACATTATCCGATTCGCTGAAATCGAAAACCACGTCCTCCGCCTTTATCACCAGTTGCGTGTCTCCAACAAATACATAATCCAGGTCCAACTGCGGAAGTGAACCGAACGTTAAGCCGGACTCAGTAGAAATATTCAAACTCGTCGTAAAAACAAACTCGGCATAACTCCCATCAGGAGCCGGATCGAATCCCTTTCCCAGATCATTCGCATCCTTCGGAACCGCCGGCGTCAGAATATCCCGCCCGAAACGGAGTTTTACCTCAATCTCAGGAAAATGCACAGCGTAAGGCGGCATCAGCAAATCAAAATCAACCCGCAAGGAATCGTCGTCCCACTCTTCTTCAATATCGACGACATCCCGGCCCAGCTTCAATTCAACAGGAAAAACGGTCAGCCCGCCGCCGGCATCGCCCAGAACAAGAAAAACGCCCTTCAGTCCGGGTATTTCAAATGACAATTCACCCTCTACCGCCATTCTCCCCAACACAGTAAAATACCCGTCATGCTCAATCGTCCGGAATGTCCGAAATCCAATCCCCTGGAACAACAACGGGTTCATCCCAGGAATATTCGACAAGGGCAGCAAATCAAAAGGCCAGTAAGGCAATAAATCAGGATAAGGCACGAAATACTTGTCCGCAACCATGCTCTCCGCCTTTGAATAGAGTAAAAGAAAATGAAAATTGAATCCTGAAAAAAATATCGAAACGTTCGTAAACCCGAAGACCATCCACTGAAAGAGGGGCATTGATCAAAAATGCGTCTTTTGAGGTTACAATTCGAAATAATATCTCATCATTTTGTTTCGATTGCGATTGAGACCCCGATGCCGACCCCGATACCGATGCCGATGCCGATACCAATCCAGACCCCGAACTCAAAACCGAACCCGAACCCGATTACTGAAACAACCTGTAAAAAGTTTTGAAAGAAGTGTAACCCCGGTCTGATCAGTCCCGAAAGAGGCTTATTAACCAAAACCCTGAGTAAGTTTCCAGGACAGGAAGGAACCGCCGAAGCATTGGGGATAAGAAATAATTCCATTAATCAAATCGGATAGCCTTTTGTACAATGGCATTAATTTCAAAAAAAGGCAAGCCGAATCAGAGAATCCTGTTTGCAAAATTTATAATCATTGGCATTGACCGGATATCCGTGTTGCGCGGTTACAATTTGCACGGTCTTTAACAATTGAGAAGCTTTGAAAATCTTATAAAGACATTACGGGACTGATCAAATAAGGGTTACAAATTGTGATCTCGATATTCAAAAAGAACTTTCGTGCTCAGCGGAGCGGCGCTCGTGCTCGTAATCGATCGCTTCAAATGATTGTCCTACTTTAATTTCAAACGACTGTACAGATCAGGCCAATGTTTCGATTATGATTACCGCTGCACTGAGCACGAGCACAAAGGATTCAAACTCAGAATTGTAACCCTGACATGGCCATTTTTGATCAGCGCCCCGATACGATACCGATCCCGACGACGATACCGATACCGATTGCGATACCGATACCGACCCCGATCCCGGAACCGATTGCGATACAGACCCCGATACCGATACCGATACCGATTGTGATGGCGACACAAATTGTCCAAAATTTTGAAAGAATTCCCGGCTTGATCAGTCCCGATTTTCTGCAAGAATATTTATGAAATATGCGGTAGAGGCCGAAAACAAAGGAAAGAGGGGGCTGAGTATCTGGATTAAGACATGCAGGCGGAAATGATTCTAAAAAATTTTTGACCTGTATAAGATTTCATCGAAATAATGAATTTTTGAAAATCCCAGGATGCGTCATACCAATGAGCAATGATCTTCTTCAGCCCCGGAAGGGCATATGAACTCCTCAAATCTATTATGCGGACGTCAATACCAATGCGCGACGATCCTCTCAAGCGCCGGAGGGTAATGCTTGCCCCTCGAGTCTATTATGCGAACGGCAACATCAATGAGCGACGATCCTCTCAAGCGCCGGAGGGTCATACTTGCCCCTCAAGTCTATTATGCAGACGGCAATACCAATGCGCGATTATCTTCTCAAGCGCCGGAGGATCATGCTTGCCCCTCAAGTCTATTATGCAGACGGCAACATCAATGTGCGAAAATCCGCTTAAGCGCAGGAGGAACATACTTCCTACTAAAATTTATTCATGGGACGATAATATCAATCCGCGACGATCCTCTTAAGCGCCGAAGGCGCGTTATGTGAAAGCCTACGGTATCGCTCACAATACCAATATCAAGTTAAT
>CAZUFC010000139.1:0-19824 GCA_964619725.1 uncultured bacterium
GACCTTCATTTTTAATTGGTTTTACTTGGATCCACACACAGCGGAAAAAGCTCGTTAAAGGCGCAAATGTCGCTGAAGGAGCAGGCGGATTGGATGATCGGGAAGGAAAGGCGACGGGTCGGCTTGAAAATCGTTTAAACAGACTCTAATATTGTTTCTGCTGCGGTGCTGCGGAGACATATTCGCTTTAACGGGAATCTGAGAGGCGTAAAGAGGGCAGAGGATTGCAGGATGTCGTGTTGAGCCGGGTTTTATTCTGGATATTAACGGAAGGAGCCTGCCGGAGATGACAGTTAAGGTTTTTAGATTAAAGGATTTGAGGTTAGTTTGCATCAGTGCGTGAGAGGGAAGGAGAGCGAGATGAGCGATGGAGCTGGGGGAAGAATCGAAAAGATCAAAGAGGCAATGCAGAGGCTTGATATAAATGGATGGCTTTTGTATGGGAAGCCCGGAGGGAATCCAATAGCTGCGAAAGTGTTGGGTTTTGAAGGAAAGCATCTGTCCCGGCCGTGGTATTGGTGGATACCTGCAGAAGGCGAGCCTGCATTCATCGTCAGCGTAATAGAAAGCGACCGGTTTGAATCCCTGGGATACCCGATTTTCGGCTGCAGGTCCTGGCGAGAATTGCATGATATTTTAAAAAGGGAGCTGAGCGGCGAAAGCAAAATCGCCATGGAATATTCTCCTTCGAATCGAATTCCGGCCGTATCCTATGTGGACGGAGGAGTGATAGAATTATTAACCGGTTTCGGTTTAGAAATAGTAAGTTCCGGGGATTTGCTGCAGGAGGTTTTCTGCCGGTGGAGCGATGAGCAGTTGGAGTCTCATAAGCGTTCGGCTCGCAGACTGGAGCAGATAGTGAACGAATCGTATGATTTCATCCTGGACCGCTGCGACCGGAAGCTCCAGGTTACGGAACGCGATATTCAGTCATTTATAATGAGCCGATTCGAGAAAAGCGGCTTGAAAACGGATTTTATGCCCATCGTTGCATTTGAGGGCAATTCGGGCAATCCTCATTATGAGCCTCCGCAACATCGGTCGGCAGCTTTAAAAGAGGGAAATTTAATTCTGATCGATCTTTGGGCCAGGGAAGCAAAAAGAGACATGCCTTATGCCGATATAACGAAGATGTCGTCATTGGGCGAGCCGATGCAGCGAGAAGCGGACAAGATTTTCGGAATCGTAAGGAAGGCTCGCGACCGGGGCGTTGAATTCATCCGGAGCTCTTTAGCGGAAGGCAGGCGAATAAGGGGATATGAAGTGGATTCGGAGGTTCGTAAAGTTATCGAAGCTGCAGGGTACGGGGAATATTTTATTCACAGGACGGGTCACAACCTGGGTTTCGATTCGGCGCACGGCGCGGGAGCGAACTTTGACGATCTTGAAACCCATGATGATCGTGAGATACTTTCCCAAATGGGATTCACGATTGAGCCGGGAATATACTTGGAGGATTTTGGAGTAAGAAGTGAGATCAATATCGTGTTGGAGGGGGAAAAATGCGTCGTCACGACTGATCCCCAGGCGGAGATCACTTTAATCAAGAGCAGATGAAGGATGGTGACATGGCAAATTTAAAGGACAAACTAAAGGAATCACTGGATTATTTAAAGGAACGCATTGAAATAATGCCGGAGATAGGCGTTATTTTGGGTTCAGGATTAGGCCCTTTTGCTGAGAGCGTAAGAGAGCGAAGAGCTGATGTTCCGTTCGGGGATATTCCCTATTTTCGTCATGCGGGAGTGGAAGGACACGAAGGCAATCTGGCAGCGGGAATTTTTGACGGCGTGCCGTTGGCGATTCTTCAAGGAAGATATCATTATTATGAAGGACATGCGATGGAAGATGTGGTTTACCCGGTGCAATTGTTGGGATTGTGGGGCATCAGGGTTCTGATCGTGACCAACGCTGCGGGCGGAATCAACGAGAATTTTATTCCCGGAGACCTGATGATGATAAGGGATCACATCAACATGATGGGCGTTGATCCGTTGCGCGGAGGGTCCGCTTCGAGTCTGGGCCCTTATTTTCCAGATTTGACTGAAGCGTATTCTCCTTTCTATTCGGACATACTGGAGGAAGCAGCGAAAGAAACAGGGATAAAGCTACAAAAGGGCGTTTATGCGGCCCGTTCCGGTCCCAGCTATGAGACGCCGGCCGAGATTAAAATGCTCAGGAGGTTGGGAGCGGATGCCGTAGGTATGTCAACGGTCCCGGAAATAATTGCGGCCAATCAAATGGGGATTGATGCGATCGGCATTTCCTGTATAACGAATCAGGCGGCCGGCATGAGCGGCAAGAAGCTGAGTCATGCAGAAGTAAAGGAAACTGCGGACAGGGTTAGGATGAAATTTTCGAATTTGCTGGGAGTTTTCATACGCAAACTGGCGGAAAATCTCGGTGACGGATGAGCGTGACGTTCTACGGTACTGTTACAGCTTACCGGGAAAATAGAGATTGGAATAAGGCGGAAACGGATGCTTGTTTTAGCCGAATGGAGTGCGGGGATACTTGAAAAAGGATGTGCTTAAAGCTGAAGGGCTCTGCTCGTATATTGCGGTTAAGGAAGGATTGTTGCGGGCTGTAGAGGACGTGAGTTTATGCGTGCGAGAAAGCGAAATAGTAGGCGTTACCGGCGAATCGGGGGCCGGTAAGTCACGCCTGGCCGCTGCCCTGACGGGAATGGACCTCGAACCGCCCGGTACGGTCAAGGGCCGGTTGTGGTGGTACGGCTGTAATGTGCTGGAGGACATTGAACGATTCACGGAAGTTCAACGGCGGGGGAAGGAGATACGCATTAAAAAGGACCACAAGAAGTGGGATAAAGTCATTCCCCAAAGATTCGCCGCACTGAGAGGCCGGACGTTTTCCATGATATTTCAGGAGTCTCAACGTTATTTATCGCCTTATCTTACCGTGCGGGAACATTTGAATGAGGTTTTAAAACGGACGGAAAAGAACGACGGAGACGGTTATATTCAGAGGCTGCTGGAAAGAGTTGGATTGCCTTTTCATGAAGAGCTGATGAACAGTTATCCTCATCAGTTAAGCGGAGGAATGTGTCAGCGGCTATATATCGCAATGGCGGCGGCTTCAGGACCTAAAATGATAATAGCCGATGAACCCACGGCATCGCTCGACGTGACAGGTCAGGCTGTCGTCAATGAATATTTTGACTTCCTGAAAGAAAAAGGACTGTCAATCCTGTACATTTCTCACAATCTGGCTGCCCTGGCCTCGTGCGCCGATTGGATGATCGTTCTTTACGGCGGAATGATCATGGAAGAATTTCCCGTAATTTATTCGTTTGAAGATAAAATCCATCATCCTTATACGAAATCCTTATGGCGACTCTTTAAGCGTATGGGAGGGAAAGAAGATGACGGGCGCAGGTTGCCGACGTTGCCGGGGGAACCGCACAAGGAAAGGTTCGGCATCCAGGGGTGCGTTTTTTCGGATAGATGCCTTCTTAAGCGTCGTTTGCCTTCTGAAAAACAAAGAAAATGCGAATCGGAAACTCCTCCGTTGAAAAGAAGCGCGACTGAAGTTTCGGCTTGCCGGTGTTGGTGGAGTCACCCGGGGCATTGAAAATGTGTCGTAATATGTTTATGATTTATTAATTCTCGCTGTGCGGGAATTGACGGGTCCGCAGCGCGGAAACGATCATACTGCAACTATGGAAATTAATTTTTTGAGGGTGGAATCATGATACTAATCAGACGTTACGCAAACAGGAAATTATATGATACCAAACACAGCCGATACGTTACGTTAAAGGACCTGAGGAGCATGGTTCAGAAGGGAGAGGATGTTCAGATCATCGATAACGAGACGGGAGAAGACATTACGCAACAGACGCTGGCGAATATATTAATTCAAATCGAAAAACAGAAAAAGGATTCTGTGCCTCATGAAGTCCTGATTGAGCTCGTCAGAACGGGCGGTGAGTCCGTAATGGGATATTTTAAAAAGTCTATTAATGCAGGCGTAAACGTCTTCGGTCAGCTCGAATCGGAAATAAAAAGTTTCACCTCAAAGCTCCTCGATATGGGAATCGTATCGAAGGAAGAAAAAGAAACGCTGGAAAAAAGAATTCCGACGTGGATTGAAAACAGGCAAAAAGAGGTTGAAAAATTCATCGAAGCAAGTTTCAGCAAAGCCTACAAGAGCGTCAAACCCGCAACGTCGCGGGATATGGAGACGTTAAGAAAAAAAATAGAGCTTCTGCAAAAGAAGATGGAAAAACTGGAATCTGTTCTGGAGAAGAGAAATGGGCAAAAAATCGACGAAAAAGGATAGTATAACGGGACCGGTATTTAATTTGCTGAAAGACCTTTTCAATTATGGAAAAGATACGGTAAACCAGGCTGAAGAAGAGACGGAAAAGTTCATAAGGGCCGTCATGGATAAGGCGCAGGCGACCGAAGATGAAGCGGAAAAGGTGTTAAAAGAGTTCATATTAAGATTGCAGGATAACCGTCGGATTATGATGACTCAACTCGAATCGGGCATGCAGAATTTCTTTCAAATGATGAAACTGGCATCTCAGGATGAAGTTCATCGGATGCAAAATGAAGTAGAGGGTATGACTGACAGAATTGACAGGATAATTGAACGGTTGGAAAGGGACGGAAAAGAGGTTTAAACGGACATATAAATTCCGGTAGTGATGGACGCGGCGAAGAGCAACAGCAGAAGAATCTGGCTATTCATATTATTAATGAGTTTAGGAGTGCATCTTTTTTCAGTCGTTACCATTTTGCATCATTTGAAGTTTGCATCCGTTTTTCCCCTGGAAATACAGCCGGTTCAAAACGCGCCCGATTTACGGAAAATTATGAAGGCGGGTGAGCGGATTCCGCTTCAGAAAAAAACGATTGAGGACATTTTCCGGTTAAAGAAGGAAGTTCAACCGGAGAAAAAGGGCAAGGTAGAGACGCGTCTTCACCAGATACCGAGAAGGAAGGGACGGTATTTTTTCGATAGACTTTTTGCTGAGCCTGTTGTTCTGAATCCCGGTTATGATTTTTTTCAATTTTACAAGAGCGGCATAGATTTCAGAGAGGGTTTGGGGATTTATGAGAACTACGGGGAGGATGAGATTGAGAGGGCGGCGGAGCTGCAGTCATTGACGCCTTTTCATCATCCGAATCGTTATTTGCCTGTTTTCGCGGTACCGACAGGCATTGTATTTTCCCTTTTAACGCCCTGGAACGCTTATTTCTGGTGGCTGGTGATGCTGGAAGCTCTGCTGCTTTCATTCGCCTGGTATTTGTATAGAATGAGCGAGCGAGCGAGCGTTACGCCTGCGGCTCTATCGATGTTGTTTGGGTTCGTGCCGTTTTACCTGGAGTTGTATTTGGGACAGACGTCATTCATTGTCGGTTTATGTCTGGTTTTCATTATTGTGGGGATGGAAAAAAACAGAAGCATATTGACTGGAATCGCTTTTTTCATCGGCACGGCCATTAAGTTAATTCCCTTGTATCTGGGATTCTATTTTTTACGGAAAAGAAGATGGTTCACACTGATCTTACCGGTGTCGGCAGTCGTTGTGCTGTCGGGGCTATATTTTTTGGACCGGCCTGAGGATTTCGATGTATTCTGGTCTTGGATGCTGGGTGAGGAGAAGGTGCCGAGTGTGAATTTTCGAGGCTTGATGGATTATTTTTTCCCGGAATGGAGCATTGCTGTCATTTTGGCGCTGATTTTAGCCGGCGCTGCTTTAAGGACCTTCGGAAAAGAACCGCTGCGGCCGCATGCCGCTGTGTTGCTTTGGATTTCCGTTTATTTTCTGACTTACAATCATGTGTGGCAACACCATTACAATTTATTTATTCCGCTATTCGCGTATCTTCTCATAAAAACAGGCGACCACCGCCTGTGGATACCGTTTATTGCGACAGCGTTTCCTTCGCATGTTCTGGGTGGCGCCGGCGGCGGAAGAGCCCTGTCGCTGATACTGGTCAGAACGCCGAAAATCGCAGGCGTGCTGTGGATGTATTTTTATGCGATGCGGAAAAATGACGGATATGAAAATCAAAATTGAGCAGAGACATTTAAGAGTCCCGGCTGTCCTGGCAGGATATTTTTTGTTGACGGTCATCATGACTTATCCGCTCGTCGTTGACTTTTTCACCGCTGTTCCGGGAGACGGAGGCGACGCTCCCGTATTTCTGAATAATCATTGGTGGACGAAGAAGGCGTTGACCGAGCTGCAGACGAATCCTTTTCATCATGAGTACAAATTTTATCCTGAGGGCGTCAGTTTGACTTTTCACACTTATACTTTTCTGAACACGCTGTTGTCGCTGCCTCTGCAATTCGTAATCGGTACGATAGGGGCCTTTAATTCCGTTTATTTCCTTACTTTTATTCTTTCAGGATTCGGCATGTATTGTTTGCTCAGGGAATTTCGCGCGCCGGTTTCCGCAGCCTTTTTTGCCGGTTGCGTTTACGCTTTCTGTCCCTATCGGACCGCGCATTCGCTGGGGTCTTTCAACCTTTTGACGACTCAGTGGTTCCCTTTCTATTTCATATATATAAGAAGGTCTTTTGACCGTCTGAAGATCAGGAATCTTTTTTCAATGTCGATATTCCTGCTGCTTATAGGTCTGTCCGACCTAACCTATCTGATGTTCGCCCTCATGCTGATGGGATTCTACATAGCGTATCAGTTTGTTCGTCTGTTTATTTCCAGGCCCGCTTTCGTGGAAAAAGCCGACGAAACGGGACCGGACGCAAAATCAACGTCGCTTTTGCACGATTTAAAGCGTTGGCTTATTTTCAGTTGCCTTTGTACGGCATGTGCTGCTGCGGTCATTTCTCCCGTGTGGATTTCTGCATTGCTGGAATTGAAGGAGCAGGGAAATTACATTTCCAGTCCGTTAATCGATGCCGAGCGTTGGTCGGCCGATGTGGGCGCTTACTTGCTTCCCAGCATCTTTCATCCCATGATGGGCGGACTGACGCACCTTTTCAGGAACGTTTTCACCGGTTATCCAAGCGAATGGACCGTATTTCCGGGGTATATAACTGTGGGATTGAGCGTCATTTTTTTCCTGTTTTTTTCAAGGAGGCGTTCAGAGGGTAAAACGAGAGATTTATATTTCTTTTTGCTCATTGCCGTGATTTTTTTCATATTATCTTTGGGGCCGACCTTACAGATTTTCGGAAAGAAATATTTCGCCGGGCGCATGCCGTTTTCCTGGTTATACTCTCTGCCCGCTGTATCCGGCGGAAGAATGCCGGCCCGTTATTCTCTTATGGTGATTTTCGGGTTGAGCATCTATGCCGGGTTGGGTTATCGCTGCGTTATCGATTTTTTATGCGGTTCTTTTGCCTGTAAACGCATAATGAAAGCGGCTTTGACTGCAGCTCTGCTGTATGAATTCTGGCCTTTTCCTTTGGAAGTTCAGAGGTTGGAGGTTCCGGACATCTACAGGGAAATAGCGCAGGAAGAGGGAGATTTTACTGTTCTGGAGGTTCCGATCGGGATACGAAGCGGCACTTATGCAGACATGACGGAACGTTCTATTTACGAATATTATCAAACCGTGCATGAAAAAAGACTGTTAAGCGGTATGGCCGCGCGTCTCCCCTTCCGTCATATCAGTTACAGACGTTCTGTTCCGTTTATTTCCGATTTGTATAAAGCCGGCAAGGGGGAAATTGATTTTCCGGAAGTCGATCAGGATTACAGGGCCGGCGCTTACAGGGTTCTGAGGTTCTTGAGCGTAAAATACATAATTCTTCACGAAGCTACGCCGGTGCACGGTTGGACAACAACCCGCGAAATTCTGAAACAAATGCGTTCCTGGTTGTCCGATGTGCTGGCAAGAGAACCTGACAGGATTCTAAATCAAAGCCAGGGAAGCATCTATATATGGAAGCGGAAGGATTGGAACCGGCGCTCCGAAAAGAAAAGGAAAACAGTAGATTTCGGAACCAGGGAAGCCCGCATGCATCTTCCGGTTTCATGCGGACCGGAACGAAATTGGGATGAGCATACATTAATCGTTTGCCATGGTGACGTTATCGACACGTTTATAAGATTTGACGAAAAGAGAGATCGAAAGGCGACGGCTGTCGTTTCTCCCTATTTTTTCTCCGACAGAATACCTGTTCCCTTTGAGATAAAAATATGTTCGGAAGAGGCTGAGTTAAAGGCCGTTTATTTGCGCGACAAGTGGGTGAATGTGGAATTCGACTGGCCGGGCGAACAGCAGCGAACGGGCATGAATCGTTTGACGATCAGGAACATGAGCCGGCCGGAAACGATTGGAGAAACGGAGAGCTTTTCGCCCGTCAACATCACGGCCAGGAGCGGAATATGGAAAGATGAGCCGAGGGGCGACGTCTATCGGGCCGGAGTCAATGTGGCTTTACCGGTTGAAGGATTCCAGGCTGCAGTCATTGATGCGGAAAACGGCGCCGTACTATGGCAGCAGAGCTTTCAGGCAGAGGAAACGGATAAATTCAGGGATTCGCTGGATGATACCCGGCGAGGCGCTATTGTTATTGTGCTTTATAAATCCGGCATCGCTATTCGAAACGGCCGGGAATGGGCTGAAGCGCTTCGACCGGCCGGCGGAGGAAAAGACGGCCCTTCAGGAAAGGGCATGATTTTCATCGGCGTAATGGGTGCGGATGAAGATACTGCTGTTCAAAGCTATCAGGAAGAGCTGTCGGTCGTGCATATTGCCGGAAAAAATTCGAAGACGGCAGCTCCTTTGCTCCTGGATACTATTTCAATTGAAAATTATGAATTTTAGGTTAATATTAGAGGCGGCGGCGATGATTTTCTTGATTTTTATACTTCGGTGCGGGAGGAATTCCAGTGTTTCCCATTAAAGATTCCGTAAGATCGGAAAAATGGCCTGTGGTCACTATAATTCTGATAGGATTGAACGGGCTTGCGTTTTTATATGAATTGAGCCTGGGGCCGCACCTGCAGGAATTCATCAAAGCCAGGGCATTGATTCCGTTCAGATTTACAGCGCTCATTCGTGAAGGATATTTCGGTGTGGCGTTTTTACAGGTTTTAACGAGCATGTTTCTTCATGGCGGGTGGTTTCATTTGATTGGAAACATGTGGTTTCTATGGATTTTCGGGGACAATGTCGAGGACAGAATGGGCCATTTTCGATTCATCATTTTTTACCTTTTATGCGGAATCATCTCATCACTCGTTCAAATTGCGACGGCTCCTCAGTCCATGATACCGAATGTGGGGGCGAGCGGCGCTATTGCGGGGGCGCTTGCCGCTTACATGATTTTTTTTCCGAGGTCCCGGGTTTATACGGTCATATTTCTGTTTTTTTTCATTGAGATCATACAATTGCCTGCCTTTATTTTCCTGGGCATCTGGTTTTTAATGCAACTGGTCAGCGGTGTAGGCAGCCTGGGAGCAGCGACGGTGAATCAGACAGGGGGAATTGCCTGGTTTGCTCATATCGGAGGATTTGCCGCCGGATTCATATTAGGTCCGATAATGGGATACCGTTCCAGGAAGAAGAGGCGAAGGATATATCAGGATGAATATTTTCCCTGGTAGACATTTTGATATTGAAAGGAGGGAATTTCAGTGGAATATTCGTTCTTCCACGCGATATTTTGGTTTTTTCTTATCTTTGTAATGGCTTATCCGGCCATGAAAAAACGCATGCTGGAGGCCGCAAGGCTGAAAATGCTCAGGATGATCGAGAAAAAGAGGAGCTCCCGGGTTATCGCGTTGATACACCGGCAGGAGGTGATGACGTTTTTGGGATTCCCCCTGATGCGTTTTTTAAATATAGAAGACTCGGAACAGGTTTTGCGCGCTATTCGAATGACCCCTGACGATATGGACATTGATTTGATTCTGCATACGCCTGGCGGACTCGTGCTGGCGACTGAGCAGATCGCATCCGCCTTGTCGGAGCATCCCGCAAGGGTGACTGTTCATATTCCGCATTATGCGATGTCAGGCGGCGCTTTCATAGCTTTTGCCGCGGACGAGATCATTATGGACAAAAACGCCGTCCTCGGACCTATTGATCCCCAGTTAGGCGAATATCCCGCTGCTTCCATTCTAAGGGTCGCTGAACAAAAGAACAGGGAAGAAATGGAAGACAGGACGCTGATATTGGCTGATGTGGCTCAAAAAGCGGTGAATCAGGTCAGGGCCAGTTTGATTCAGTTGCTGTCGAAAAAAATGCCGGAAAAGGATGCCGAAAAAGTGGCTGAAGTCATGTCTTCAGGGCAATTCACGCATGATTATCCCATCACGGTTTCCATCGCCGGGGATTTGAAATTGCCGGTTAAAACGGAGCTGGCGCCGGAGATTTACGAACTCATGAATCTTTTCCCTCAACCGGGCATTGGAAGGCCCTCAGTCCTATATGTGCCGACTCCATACGGAAAACCCGAAGGGCCGAAAGATAGAAGCGCAAATATCTCGCGATGATGCATGTGCCGGAATAATGACTTCCGGCGTTGAGTGTAAACGCTGTGTTTGAGAAAAAAATTCTGAGCTTTTTGTTCGCTCTTGCATCTGAGAACCGGTTTCATTATAATAGGCATGATATGAGCTCGCTGGTCGGTGCGATTCCAGCGAGTAAAACAATTCAGCAGTGAGGAGTGATGATTCATTATGAGCAGTAGAAGTAAAAGGAATATTTATCTGATCGCGCTGATGGGACTCGTGTTTCTGGGGTTGTTCAGTTATCACGCAGGCCTGAAGGAGTTGTTGTTTATTGAAGACTCAGTTGTCCTCGCGGGTGATGAGGAGGGTGAAGCGAAAAAGCCCGTGATAAAGGAAGTGAGCGCGAAAAAGGATGAGATGTCCCCTGAGAAGGCGTCGCCCCAAGAAATTAAGGAAGGCGAAACGCCTGAGATCGAATTTGAGGAATTGACTTATGATTTCGGCGATTCCAAACAGAACGAAAGCCTGACGCACGAATTCAAGTTCAAAAATAAAGGGGATGCAGAGTTGAAAATTGAAGACGTACGAGCCGGGTGAGGCTGCACCGCTACTTTGGTTACAAACAAGGTAGTTCCCCCGGGCGGGGAAGGTTCCATAAAGGTTACGTTCAGCACACGCGGTTACAGCGGCAAAAGGTCCAAGTCAGTAACGGTAAAGACTAACGATCCTGATGAAAATAATATTAGGTTGACGGTATCGGCCAACGTCATAGTGGATTTTGAATTCAAGCCGAATCGAGTTTATTTCGGAAGATTGAATGCTCCTGAGCGTACAGAGAAGGTTCTGGAAGTGCATGCCAAGGACCCGGAAAACTTGAAAATTGAATCTATTGAGTCTTCATCGGAACATATCAAGGCGGAGCTGATTACGGATGAGTCAGGTGAGAAAAAGAAATTCTCGCTCAAGGTGATCCTGCTGGATTCCGTGCCGGTCGGCCGAATCAATGAAAACATTACCGTCAAAACTAACGTTGAATCGCAGAAAGTAGTCAAGATACCGATTTATGGTGAGGTGATGGGCGACATCGTAGCCGAACCGGAAAGAATCAATTTCGGAGACTATTCCAAGGAAACGATGTATGAAAGGACTTTCACTCTGAAGAGTAAAAAGGGAAAACCGTTCAAGGTCCTGGAAGCGGAATCTTCAGACCCCAGGGTCAAAGTGGATTACGAGAAAATAGAAGGTCAGAGCGGATATGAATTTACAGCCGGCCTGGACGAAGATTTTTCCGAGAAGTTTTTGAGAGGTTCGATCAAGATTACTACGGATCAGGAAGATCAGAAATTGATCAATGTCAGTTTTCACGGTTATTTTCGTTCTAACGCACAGCATACTAAACCCGAAAAAGCAGAACCGAACAAAGATGAAAAGGAAAAATGGCATAGATCGACAAGCAACAGAAAAATAGACAAAAAAGCGATTTCGACCGGGAACAAAGACCCTGACTTGAAATAGAGCACAAGAAAAGGATAATGCGGAGAACCTGACGAATGGTTCTCCGTTTTTTTTATATTAATGATTGACCCGATGGAAATCCGTCATTATGATAGCAAAGTCTGTTAAGGCGGACGGGCAACAGAAAATACGCATTGGAGATTGAATTCATGGTACAAGAGGTTTCCACTTTTTGGTCTTTAATAGTCGTAGCCGGATTCCTGGGTTGGATCGGCAGCGTAATTTCTTTTATCTTCAGAGCGATTGATGAGAATGACCATTTAATCAACAGGAGAGCGATATTCTGGGGAAGTTTGACCATTCTGTTTTATGCGCTCTGGGTTATCGGTCTGGTCAATGCCTGACGATTCTGAGCATATCTTCCGGGATTCTTCCGAAACGGTCCAATGTCTGACATGAATTGAAAATAAGATGTGAAGAGTTTCATCAAGGATTAGGGAAAAACGAGTGAAGAAAAAATACTGGCTGGGAGTAATCATCAGCATTGGGATGCTGATTTATTTTTTTAATGACGTAAAACCCGGGGAATTGTGGTCAATTATTGTAAATGCTGATTACATTTGGGTCCTTCCCATTTTTTTCGTCAATATAATCAGTATCGCCATTCGTTCGTTTCGTTGGAAATATTTTTTCGGAAGCGATCAGAAGGTAGATTACTGGTCGATGTTTTCGGCTACCGCCATAGGTTTTATGGCCAACAACATTTTACCGGCTCGTATGGGCGAGGTTTTACGGGCTTATTTGCTGGCAAAGAAGACCGAAATAAAAGGCAGTACGGCCTTTGCGACGATCGTAACGGAGAGAGTTTTTGATTTTGTTTCCGTTCTGATGCTTTTCGGGCTTTTTGCCATTTACAACACTTTTATGGTTAAAGAAGAAGTGCTTATCCCGAAGAATCTTATCATCGCCGGCTGGATATGTTTAAGCCTCAGCTTGATAGCCTTATTTTTTCTGATACTGCTGAGATTCCGCAGCCGGTTGTTGATCCGTATAGCCGATTTTATATTAAGCCGGGTGTTCTGTTCTCTAAGGAAACGGGTTATTGGAATGATCGAGGCTTTCGTCAAAGGACTGGAAATTCTTACCGACATTAAAAGCATAATAATGGCTTTTATACTTTCGATGGGCATCTGGACGATTTTCAGTTTTTCCATATATGCGTTGTTTATCGCTTTCGATATGCCGGCGACGATTCCAGGCTCGTTTTTCCTCCTGATCGTCCTGGCCGTTTCCACCGCCATTCCCTCCGGCCCGGGTTTCGTCGGAACCTTCGACGTGGCAAGCGAATGGGGGCTTCAGATTCTGGGTATCGTAAGAGGAGCCAAAGCTTTTACTTTAATTTTACACGCTTCCTCTTACATTTCCATTACGGCGCTGGGCTTGATTGTGCTGGCCATTGAAGGGATATCCTTGAAAGAGCTTAAAAAAGGCGAAGAACTGGCTCTGGAAGCTGCTGCAGATTCGGCGACTTCAGAATCCTGCAATTAGTCGTTTCGAAATGTCCGTTCATATCCCCAAACCGTTAAAAACAGAAATACGGAAAATCCTTAGCGAATATAATTTAAGTCCCAACAAATCGCTGGGACAAAATTTCATGATTGACCGTGATAAAATATACGCCATGGCGGAATATGCAGAGATGGACGGGCGACAGCGCGTTTTGGAAATCGGCGCGGGGCTGGGAATGCTGACTTCCGTTATAGCTGAAAGAGCGAAACGGGTATGGGCATTGGAGTTTGACAGAGGTTATGCGGAATATTTGAGCAGAAAATTCAGGGATGCTTCAAAGGTAAAGACCATGCATGTCGATGCCGTGTCATACCTGGATGACCTGTTGCATGGCGCAGCGGAACCGGAATCCCCTTTTTCAATCGTATCCAACCTGCCGTACGGAATAACCGCTCCCGTGCTGATGAAGATTTGGCAGGCAGGAAAGCGCCTGGAGAAGGCTGTGATTACGGTTCAATATGAGCCTGCAGCCAGATTGACGGCAAAAGAAGGCGTGAAGGACAGGAATTCTTTAAGCGTATTGTTTGAAGCGACGCATGAAACGGAAATAATTGAAAAACTCCCGCCTGATGTTTTTTGGCCGAAGCCTGCGGTCAGCAGCGCGGTCGTGCGAATCAGGCCGCTTGAGGCGCCGAAGATAAAGATTAATGATAACATGCTTTTCGGGAAATTCGTCAGAGGGCTGTTTCTGCAACGGAGAAAAATGTTGAGAAAAGTGATGAAAAGATATCTGAAATCTTGCGGTAAGGCGGAAGTCCTGTCTGAAGAGGATATTTTCGCGCTGACCGGCATAGACGCGAACAGGAGAGCCGAAACTCTTTCGATAGAAGAATTTTCAGAACTGTTCCATGCTGTTCACGGCAGAAATGAGGGTGATTAGATGGGAGAACCGGAAGCGTTGTTGTTGGGCATAATTCAAGGTTTAACGGAGTTTCTGCCTGTAAGCAGCTCCGGACACCTGGTTATCGCTCAGCAAATATTAAAAAAATTCGAGGAACCGGGTCTAATTTTCGATTTATTTCTTCATTTGGGAACGGCCGCCGCCGTTATTCTATATTTCCGAAAAGAGATGTGGGCGGCCGCAGCATCTATTTTCAGCAAGGGATATCGTCCTCCTGAGGAATCAAAATGGATTGGGAACAGAAAAACCGCTCTCCGTTTCGCCGCGTTAATCGCTGTAGGCAATATTCCCACAGCCCTTATTGGAATATTTTTAGAAGATCAGGTAGCGGGTTTATTCAACAGCGTCATGCCGGTAGGTTTTGCATTATTGGCGACATCCGGACTGTTGTTTTTATCCGACAGAAAAGCCGGCAATGTGAAGACCTCCGTGATGGAAATAAGATTCAGGGATGCATTGCTGATAGGATTATTTCAGGGGTTGGCCGTAATGCCGGGACTGTCCAGGTCCGGTTCAGCGATTGCTGCAGGAATATTTTCAGGAATAAGAAGGGACATAGCGGCAAAATTTTCCTTTTACATGGTAATCCCCCCGATTCTGGGCGCCGTAACGTTGAAAGCCCGACATGTAATGGAAAACGTGGTTACAAGTCAACAATCGTTGACCGTCTACGCCATAGGAATACTGACGGCTTTCATCATAGGATATCTGACCATAGGAGTTCTCATTAAAGCGGTTTCTAATAAACGCCTGAAGCTTTTCGCAATCTATTGCGTC
Source organism: uncultured bacterium (assembly GCA_964619725.1). Lineage (GTDB taxonomy): Bacteria > CSSED10-310 > CAZUFC01 > CAZUFC01 > CAZUFC01 > CAZUFC01. The sequence goes on from CAZUFC010000139.1 coordinate 15,111, forward strand.
TGCATAGGAACAGCCGTAATAGCGCTCTCCTTTGCAGGAATTTTATAACAAGTGCGACGTGTCGTGGACCACAGGCCGGCTTTGGTACCACGCAGAGATATCGGTAGACCGGGATTCTGCGGAGGGCTCTGACCCCCGTGCGAACCCTTGGACCTTCGAAGGTGTATCGGTATACCGGGATTCTGCGGAGTGCTCTGACCCCCGTGCGAACCCTTGGACCTTCGAAGGTGTATCGGTATTCCGGGGCTTTGCGGAGGGCTCTGACCCCCGTGCGAACCCCCGTGCGGACCCCCGTGCGGACTCCCGTGCGGACCCCCGTGCGGACTCCCGTGCGAGCCTGCCTGAATGAGCGGCATTCTCAGTGACTGTTATTCTGAACCTCAATCATTCAACCTGTTATTCCGGTCCATATCCAAACGTCCAGTCGCCTATGCCTTCTTCACCTCCCAGAACGGAAGTAAATTCATAATCCGTCATGGCGCCCAGGAAAGCCAGACCCTCCATGGTTTGATTTCCTGTATCGGGCCAGACAAAGGGTTCCACGACGGAAATGACGGTCGTTCCATAGGGAACGTCAACCGTGTTGAATGCCGGTTCGCGGCTCCAGCCGTCCCAGAACCAGTATTCAGCGTTGATGTCCAGGATGACGAATAACGGTATGTCGGGCAGGGCGTACCCTGTATAATTGTGAAGGAAAGCTTTCAATTCGCATTCATCGCCCGGCGAAAAACAGTCATCAGGCATCTGCAGCGTAACTCCCAGTTGAAGGACCGGCGTCCGCGTATACGGCGGGGTGACGATCAGAGTGGGAGTGGATGTCGGGGCCGGAGTGACCGTAAAGGTATGCGCAGGCGTGAGTGTGTTTGTCTGTGCCGGCGTGGGCGACATGTAATGGAAGCCCATGTCGACTGTTCCTTCATCAGGCGCCTGGTCCGTCCTGGTGGTCAATTCGTCCAGACATATAGTTTCTTCGGGCGTATCGAAACATATCTCCGAAGCGGGATCGCCGCCTGAGTCCACACATGGGCTGTCCTCATGCTGACCGGCGGCCGTTTGACTCAAATATCCGTCCCCGCAGATTCCCCCTGTGAAAAACGGATTCTCGTCGATGTTTCCCTCGCCCTGGAATCCTCCCTGAATGTCCGAATAGGTCACGTCAGGCTCCACACCGACGATCTGATCCGGCGCATTGTCCCAGAATATGCTGTTTCGCATGTGCAAATCCGTGGAATAAGGACAGTGTACTGCGCCTCCGCTTATTCCCGCTGCGTTGCCTCGCAAAGTGCAATTTTCAACAATAATCGGAGTTCCATGCATTGCACGGTCGAAGGCCAGTCCGCCCCCGACGTTCTCCGCATAATTGTACGCAATGTAACAGTTGACTATCAAAGGGGAGCCGTAATAATCAAAAGCGAATGCGCCGCCCCACTGGTTGTTGGCGGAAGAGTTGAACATTGCCTCACAGTCCGTTATAATAGGAGATGAGACCGATGCAGCAATCGCTCCACCCTCAAAATAAGACGCATTACTTATAAAACTGCAGCCGGTAATCAAAGGAGAAGATTCCTTGTTGCAATCTACGCCGCCGCCGATACCTGTAAAAATGCAATTCCTTATTATCGGCGAAGAACATTCCATATAAACTTTCCTGATTCCTCCTCTGCAGGTCAAGTCGGATAATTCCAATAAATCGTCCTGATAAAAATACATACCCCAGTAAGCTTCCGACGTATGCAAGAAAACCGATTGCGCCGAAGTTCCCCTCACAGAAACGAATTCAACCGCAGGCAGAGGAAAGCTCTCGCCGGTCTCCTCCTCTGAATAAAGTCCGGTACCAATATGAATAGTTAAAGGATTATCCTCGTCGGCGCAAACTGTTTTCAAAGCCTTGTGCACCGTGAGAAAAGCAGTTTCCCAGGACAACCCGTCATTCTCATCGCTGCCGTCGACGGATACGAAAACGTCCTGCATGACCGGCACGGTTTCTGAAATGCCGCCGCTTACGTCGAAAGCCTCCTGGGGCGACACGTAATAATCCGACTGATGCAGTCCCGCAAATATGTTGAAGCGGGCGTTCAGAGGAGTCTCCGGAATTTCCAGGTAATAACCCAGGTCAGCGCCGGCTCCGGCGTAATTGTTCTCGAACCGGTTCTCTGAACCAGGCGAACCTCCTATCACGGGACTGGGACCGGAATGACAGAAAATTCCCCCACCGTAATTCACAGCATAATTATTCGAAATCGTGCAGTTCTCGATCACCGGACTTGAATTGGGATCGCAATAAATGCCGCCGCCGCGACCGCCGTACCTGACCAACGCTGAATTGCCGGATATTAAGCAGTTCGTTATGGTGGGAGCTGTTTTGGGACCGCAATATATTCCGCCTCCTCCACCGTTTACTGTGTTGTTCTCTATGACACAATTATTTATAACGGCATAACAATATCCATAACAGCCGATACCCGCTCCCACATCGCTTACGAAATTGTCTTTTATTATACAATTCGATATTGAAGGATAAGAAAAAAGATTAACATCACCCGTGCAATCAATACCCCTCGATTCATGTACTGAATTGCCTATTATTCGACAATTTGAAATTGATGGAGATGCACCTGACCACGATACGATTCCTATTGTTGCATTCCGGATTGTAAATCCCTCTAACACTGAATCAGCCTGTTCCTGATCATGAAAATTAAATCCTGATCCTACTCCCTGACAATCGATAATGCATGCTTCACAACCCAATTCCGATAAAACATCAATATTTTTACCCTTAAAAGACAAATTCATATTTCCCGCACCAACGTAGGTTCCATCGGCCACCAGAACAGTATCTCCATCAGAAGCGGCATCGATCCCTGCCTGAATTGTCGGCTGCTCTTCTGGAACACGGATCGTCGCCGGTCGAACGGTCAGCGACGTCAAAACGCATAAAAATACTGCTGCAAAAACTATAGACAGTAAATATTTCATGGCTTTGTCGGCGTTAAAGAAGGAGTTAAAGTGGGGGTCAACGTAGGCGTCCGGGTCGGAGTGAGCGTCGGAGTAATCGTAGGCGTATAACTGGGCGTTTCCCAGCGAGTCCAGTAAATGTTCCATCTGACAGGCACGGCGCTAGCCGTTGGAGTTGACGTGCAGGTAGGGGTATAAGAGGGATTACCGGACGGCGTCAGCGTTGGGGTGCGAGTTGCAGACTGCGTAATAGTCGGAGTTAAAGTCGGCTTGTCCGTGGGGGAGTTCGTCGGCGTATTCGACGGATTCCCCGAAGGCGTCAACGTGGGCGTCAAAGTCGGCGTCCTCGTCATGGTCCAGGTAGGGATTTCAGTCAGCGTACCGGTCGGCGTCGGCGTCAATGTCGGTCCGGAATCGAAAACCACATGCGGCTTGTTGGATATGGGATCAATATACAGATACACGAAACTGTGTTCATGATTAACCGGCGTTTCGCCGCCCGCCGGCGTCGGCGTTATGACGTGCTCCTCCGGAAGAGGCGTTACCGTAATCCATCTTGATAAGCTATAGTCATATTGTTTTATCCACGGATTCACGTCATGCCCTAAAAAAGCGATGTAAATATCGTTTATGTCCGATCCTTCCTTCACTATATCCATAACCGGTCCGGCATCTACGCCCTCAGGCGGCGCTGCTGCTATGGGCGTGGGATCGCTGTATATCGGCGTAGGACTTTTAAGAACTTCGACCAGATAATATCCCCGCTCATCTTCATCATCAGTAGTCGCTTTCAAATAGGCTATGAATATCCTGCCGTCCGGTCTGACCTTAATGGACGGCCTGTAACCGAAACGGGTGTAAGGTATCTCACTGTCGAACCAGGCATCCTCCGACCTGTCGTACATCGTATGAATTATCGCTTCAGCCTTGCCGATCGGAAAATCCCACGAGGCTATATGCACGTCCCCTGAATCATCCACGTCGGCAGACGGCCCCATGTCCGCTATCCATCCCGTCTCCGCAGAACCTGCATTCGATGCCTGGTATACGCTTATGAACTCACCGTCATACAGGTAATTGCCCTCTCCCTCGTAAGCCCGGTTTGTCGCCTTCGCCATATCCTCGTTTCCGGCTGCTTTTATCGTACCCGTCGCAGCGATTTCATCAGGCAAAAACTGATTGATCGACTCTAACAAAGATGCAGAAAAACATGAGTCGATTAAAATAATAAATAAAATTTTGGTCTTCAATTTTTTTCTCCTTTTAATGATGTACCCGCTTAAATGTGCACATAATGTGCAAAATACGATTTTTATGGTGCTCATTAATTCTATTACTCCGCCACGATTAATCTCAATACGTCCGTTTTATGCTTCTGGTCAGCTCATATCATCGGTCCGGCTTTCGCTTTCATTCTCAGCAATTAATACAGAGCAAATTCAGCGCCGGCTGTGGGAATAACGGCAATTAATGAATATCCATGAGTTCTGGAATTTTTTCTTTTGTGCATTTAAAGCACGGAACAGGCCAATCGTTGTGTTAATATCCGGCCCTTTAATAAGTTTTCGGAATTGATCAGAATGCGTACTTTGAGGTTACAATTCTTACGAAGGGCTCTAACCCCCGTGCGAACCCTGAACCTCCAAAGCGGGATTGGTACTCCGGGGTTTTTAATGCCGAATCATTTCGTTCAAGATTATCCTCATTAGTGCCTGTCCATAAACTCGATTGTCGATTCAAAATTTAATGCTGGACA
>CAZUFC010000140.1:0-19743 GCA_964619725.1 uncultured bacterium
GGATTTCGTTGGTTGTTTTATGGTTGGTTGGGGGATTTCGTTGGTTGTTTTATGGTTGGTTGGGGGATTTCGTTGGTTGTTTTATGGCTGGTTGGGGGATTTCGTTGGTTGTTTTATGGTTGGTTTGAGAGAAGTTTGGGGACTGATCAAACCGGGGGTTACGCTTCTTTTAAAACTTTCGACGGTTTGTTTCAGTAATTGGGGTACATGTCGGTATCGAAATAAAAGGCCATTGATGAAAAGACAGCGGTGAAATCGTCAAAAAGATGATTGTGGGCTGATTCAGTTTTTTCTGGAGTTTCAATGAGTCAAAGGTTTTATAAGAAAGCGACGCCCCGGCGCTATCAGTCCAAAAATTCCGTTTCTTTCCCAAGACGGTAAATTTTCAGATGACGGTTTTTGCTAATAAAAATGATTTTGCATTCCACAAGTCCCTTCTGTCCCTTAGGTCCCTTAGGTCCCTTTCGTCCCTTTGTCCCTTTGTCCCTTCTTCCTGTATCATTAAAGCCCCTACCCGAATTCATTTTGTTCGATTTAATAATTCCGGCGCTGATCAGATATTGGTGTTTCGAGGTTACATTTTTTTTCGATTGATCGAACCGGGATTACACTTTTTTCAAAAGGTTCGCCAGTTAGTTTCGGCGTCGGGTGCGCAATAAAATAATCACGAAGCGATATATGTTGACCTGATTATATTTTCAAAGCTTCTTAGCCGGCGCTTGTCCATAAACTCGATTCACGATTCAGAGTTTAATGCTGGACAGCCACTCGTTATTCAGGCTGCGAAAGATTGAAGGCTGTTTTTTTTCGTCAAATTCGCCGTATTACATTGATCCGACTGCTACAAATTCATCATCCGCCTTCCGCCATTGCAGGCCGCGCATAAGCTATTTTGTGGACAGGTGCTGATTATTTTTTTGATTTCCCTTTCTTTTTGATCATGAGGCTGCCGAAGAGGGCAATAAGCGCTGCTATTCCTATTGAATTTGCTGCGGGAACGGGCGGCGGCGTCGGGGTTATCGTGACCGTGGGCGACAGTGTAGGCGGTTCTGTGGGGGTTATGGTGGGAGTTTTCGTGGGTCTTTCTGTGGGAGTAAGCGTGGGGGACAGGGTTGCGGTCGGCGTAGTCGTTGGGGAGAGCGTCGGGGTTTGAGTAGGCGATTCAGTGGGCGTAAGAGTCGGTGAGTATGTCGGGGTATTTGTGGGCGTTCTGGTTGGAGTTTCAGTCGGCGTGGAGGTGGGGGAAAGGGTCGGGGAATAAGTGGGCGTATTGGTCGGGGTCAGGGTGGTTGTGGGCGTGAGCGTCGGCGTTCTGGTGGGAGTGAGCGTCGGGGAGAGCGTGGGGGTCAGGGTGGGGGTTTTTGTGGGGGTATTAGTGGGCGTAAGCGTAGGGGTATCGGTGGGAGTGGGAGAGAGAGTAGGAGTTCGGGTCGGGGTTCTTGTGGGGGTTCTGGTTGGAGTATCAGTGGGTGTGTGCGTCGGGGTTAGGGTGGGCGTTCGAGTCGGTGTTCTAGTCGGGGTTTTTGTGGGCGTCATGGTCGGGGAGGGCGTCAGGGTGGGAGTTCTTGTGGGCGTCAGCGTCGGAGTTCTGGTGGGCGTCAACGTTGGCGTCAGAGTGGGCGTGAGAGTGGGCGTCCTGGTGGGAGTTCTAGTCGGCGTTTGGGTTGGAGAGGGCGTCAGCGTCGGTGTTCTGGTGGGCGTGAGTGTAGGCGTCCTGGTTGGTGTTCTTGTCGGGATGTCGGTCTGCGTTGGAGACAATGTGGGCGTTCGAGTCGGCGTCAGGGTAGGTGTTCTTGTCGGCGTTGATGTGGGAGAATATGTCGGCGTTCTGGTAGGCGAATATGTGGCTGTCCAGGTGACGGTAGGCGAATATGTCGGCGTTCTGGTGGGAGTAAGCGAGGGAGTCAGAGTCTGCGTGCTGGTGGGCGATGATGTGGGAGAAGCGGTAGGCGAAGCGGTGGGTTGAGGAGTGGGAGACGTTGTCGGCGTCATTGTGGGAGTGGGAGCGGCGGGGCAGAGCCAATCCAGGACGGCGGCGAGGACCTCAGCGGCATCGGCGTGATCGTAATAGTCCATAGGCGTCCAGGCGGTACTGAAAAATACTGTTTTCCAGGTTCCTCCGTCCATATCGATACAGGTAGGATTCCTTTGTCCGGGATCAGGATCGTCGCCTTTGTTGAAAAAGGCTGTGGAGGCTCCTGTTGCAGGATATACGTTATCGGAATAATCCTGGAAGAAAAATTCGTATTGGACGTTAACTATCCCGAAAGAACCTCCGACTGGATCGCCGGGATTGCCCAGGACCGGCGGAAGTCTCGTATCATCAACATGGCTGTCTATTCCCAGGTATTGTTGTCCGAAAGAGGTCAATCCCATGTCGTAAAGGTAGTCCTGGGAAGACAGGAAGAGTTTTCCTCCATTATCGAGGTAGTCGGCCAGTTCATTTTCATCGCCGGCATTGGGGCCGGCGCTGGGGCCGTTGCCGGACTGAGCGTATTTTTCGCCGGAGAACCAGATTACCACGTCGTAATCGGCCATTTGGGCGAACGCAGGTCCGTTTTCATCGGCTGTTCCGACGGTGAAGATATCGTAAGCGTATCCCAGGTCGTCCAGCGCTGAAGTGTAATTAGCGATGCAATTCGGGAAATCATCGTCGTCATCCACGATCAGAACGGAACACCAGCCGACCGTCGGAACGGCTGTAGGCGTGAAGGGGACTTCCGTAGGTTCAAGAGTGGGCGTTTCTGTGGGAATGTCGGTCGGGACAGTTGAAGGGGACGGCGTAAGGGTGGATGTCGGTACCTGTGTGGGAGTTGAAGAGGGCGGTTCGGTGGGCAGCTCGGTAGGCGAAGGGGAAAAAGTAGGAGTATGCGTTGAAGTGGGTAATGGAGTCGAGGAAAAGGTCGGCGTAAGGGAAGGAGTATTGCTCGGAACAGGCGTATCAGTGGGGAGAGGCGTTGCTGTGCTGGTGGGTTCCGGCGTGAATGTAGATGTCGGTGCGTTTGTGGGCGTATCAGTAGGGATATCGGTCGGTTCAGCGGTAAAAGTCGATGTTGGAATTGCCGTCGGAGTCCTGGTGGGCGATACGGTGGGAGTATTGGATGGAACCGGGGTAGGAGTGTGCGTGGGCGTTCGGGTTGGAGAGTCAGTGGGGGTGCGAGTGGGAGTATTCGAGGGAGTATTGGAGGGAACGGCAGAGGGGCTGTATGTCGGCGTGCGCGTCGGGGTATCTGTCGGGGTTCGAGTGAATGTGGAGGTAGGGGGCGACGTCGGCGTATCGCTGGGTATCGGCGTGGGTTCCTGCGTCGGAGTTTCCGTGGGCGTAGAGCACGGCCCCGTATAGGTGATTTTCACTTCATCTATATTCCAGCCGCAATAACGCCATCCCACGTCGGTGGGTCCCATGCCCCACCTGATCTTGACGTCGGACTCTCCTGCCGCGTATGTCGTTATGTCATATTCGACCGGTTCCCAGGCGCCGCCGTTCAGCGTTTCTGCATTCGTCCAGACATTGTGCCACGAGGCGCCGCCGTCGCTGCTGACGTCGATGTAACCTTCATCATAAATATTCTGTTCCAGGCCCAGCCAGCGTTGGAAGGACAATTTCACGTTATCCGCAGCGCCGGAACAGTCGATGGAAGGTGTCGTCAGGTAAAGCGTTTCCGCCATGTTATTGGGGTAATCGCCGTTAAGATTGTATCCGTATACGGCAGGACCGTCGTAACCCGAATCGGGATCGGGTTCGCCGTATTGACCGCCCTGTCCCGTAGGCTGTCCATAGGCCCAGTCGCCTTGTGCAGACCATCCCGGATCGCTGTCCATGGATTCGTACAGGGCCGTGTTCAATGCATACGTAGTGAACGCATGGTAATTGCCGTTATTGTCGTCGACAGCGGTATTGCCGGCTTCGTCTGCGCTTTCAACGTAAAGGAGGTAAGAGGTGCAGGAGTCGAGTCCGTCCAGCGTTATGCTGTGGTCCAGGGACAATTCCGGATCGGTCTGAATTATAGTCGGCATTGTTGTGCCGTAATAAACCGTGGAATTAGCAAGTTCATTCGTCGTCCAGACGACACGGGCCGAGGATGCGGTTATATCGAGAATTTGAACGCCGGTAATGACCGGGACGATGCCGTCGATCAAGGCGGTGTCCTGTTCTCCAGCGGAAGGATAATCGGCCGTGACGGTATCGCCGTCTGAAACTGAGAGAACGCCGTCATTGGCCGGCGGAATGGAAGAACAATTGATCGTTCCCGTGAATTCGCCCGGAGAGCTTTCGTTGCAGACGACGGCTTCGGCCGTGGTTTCCGTGGAACTGGACATCTGGACGGTGACGCTTCCGCTTGCCGTTTGATCCAATACCGTAATGTTGATCGAATCGTTCAACTGGTAAACGTCGCGGTCCATGAAGATGCCGCTCAAAGACTGGTAGGCCGTCCAGGCGTCAAGAAGCCCCCAGCCCCATACGTGATTGGGATAAGTGTCGGAAGCGTCAATGCCCTGGCAGGTCTGGTTCCAGTAACCCGCTCCGGGATACTGTCCGTCGGGGTCCCTGTATGCGGAATCGATAATGAGGTTGCTCGTCGCGTCGATATCGCCGATTAATTGTGGAGACGCGGACCACAGCAAAGCAATGACGCCGCAAGTATGCGGACCCGCCATTGAAGTGCCTCCCCAGCCGTCTTCGTAGGTGTTGCCGGGTACGCACGATCGAATATCATAACCCGGAGCGCATATTTCCGGTTTAATGAAATCAGGGGAACCCGGTATGCTGGAATGTGCCGGGCCTCGACTGGAACCCCAATATGTCCAGCTTTCGCTTACTATTCTGTCCTGGCTGTCGCTCGCTCCGGTGGTCAGTACCTGCGGGTAATCGCCGGGAGAACGCAGCGATTGACAATCGTCGCCCTCGTTGCCGGCGGAAAATTCCATGAACACGCCGGCCGCCTGTAATGCATCGATATCCGGCGCATATTGGTAATCGCCGCCTCCGTAAGGCCAGCCCCAGGAATTGTTTACTACGTGAGGAGCCTTCTCCGGCAGTCCGTCGGCCGGACCATCTCCGTATGCATAAGGCGCCAGAAACCATTCAAAACATTCATGGAATCCCGCATCGTCCTCAAGCGGTCCGCATGCTATCCATTCGGCTCCCGGCGCTACGCCGATCTGGTTGCCGGCGCCGTCGTCGCCCACCATGGTTCCCATAGTGTGGGTGCCGTGTTGACCCTGGTCGCAGGGTACCGATGCATCAGGACATGTGGAGTTGGTGCTGCAGGCGTGCCAGTTGTAATCATGATCGGCCGTTGAGCCGTTCCAGCCCCTGTATTGGTCTTTCAAAGCTGGATGGTCCCATTGTACGCCCGTGTCCAGGTTCGCCACCACTATCCCTTCGCCGGTATGACCTTCCCCCCAGATCAGGTCAGCCCTGATATGCGTTATTCCCCATTCCACGCCTTTCGATCCGGGAGACCTGAACGATTCCGGTTGCGGCTCAATACCCTTGTAAGGACGGTTGGCGCGTATTTCCGCCACGTCCTCCCGCAATGCCGCCTTCCATAATAAATCGTAATCGCCTTCACGAACCAGAATCATGTTCTGTATATAATAGGAACGAAATTCAACGTCACGGCCTTGCAATTCCGCCAGTACCGCTCCCTGCGTCCTTTCAGCGACATCCAGCAGACGGGTGTAGACGTAACGGCCCTTCGCCTCCTTGTCTTTCAAACTTCCCGCACCCGAAATATCCGCCTGCTCCTTTAAAACAATAAAATAATCCGTTCGACCTATCGCCGCCAACTCCTCCAGAACAAGCGGTTCGACTTTGGATAATGTCTTATGCTTGAGCGGTTCAGGCAAATCCCGGATGTGACCGGGCAGCCCGGCTCCGTACAATTCCGGTCCGTTCATTGAAAAAATAACTACCAAAAACAAAAGTAACATCTTTTTCAGGGACATCGCCGCCTCCCAATCATTTTTAATTTTTCTTCTTGAAAACCCTTTACTTGCTATCAAAGACGTTAAGCTATACCTGCGGGATTCGAGATACGTCATGTCTCTATCCAATTCGGAAAGTCCAATCTTATCTCTATTTTAATAAATGACCGAAGTCAAGTCATGATTTGCCGCATCAGATTTTTTTTTTGGAAAATGTTCTTAATAACTTCAGAAGGTTTTCATCGGCTTTAGAAGCGCTTTTACGGCACGAGATTTCCGGCCTTACGGGTTTACGGCAGGACCTGACGGAATGTTGCGCCGGACATGGCATTTTTCGCCAACGCCAGCGCTCCCAGTATGCCGGCTTTATCGCCCAGGGCCGGTTCAACGATGTAATCGCTGATGTTATCTGTCAGGGCAGGCGTTTTCATATAATCGTTCATATTGTCGGCAACTTTTTTCCTGATCATGTCATAAAGCCGTTGCTGCTTCATGACGCCGCCTCCGATGATTATTTTCTCCGGCGCTGTTGTGCATATAAAATTAACGAGAGCGAGAGCGATATAATGAGCTTCCAGTTTCCAGGCGGGATGATCGTCATTGAGTTCGACGGGATTCTTCCGCCATCGGCCGGCGATTGCAGGACCTGAAGCGAGACCTTCGAAACAGTCCCGGTGAAAGGGGCAGCAGCCGGGATAGGGGTCACGGGTTTGATCATGAGGAATACGAATATGCCCCATTTCCGGGTGCATTACGCCGTGCAGGAGTTTGCCGTTTATCATGCCGCCTCCGCCGATTCCGGTACCCACGGTAAGGTAAATGAAATTCCGCAATCCTGCGGCTGTGCCCCAGCAATGCTCCCCCAGTCCAGCGGCATTGACGTCGGTATCGAAACCCACCGGTATGTTCAGTTCATCCTCGAAAATACCGGCAAACTCCGTATTGCTCCAACCGGCCTTGGGCGTCGATGTTATATAGCCATAAGATGGAGAACAGGAATGCAAATCCACAGGACCGAAAGAACCTATGCCGAGGGATAGGATATGGCGTTTCTTCTGCTGCTTACGGAAATAGTCTAAAGCCCGTCCGATCGTTTCTTCCGGCGTAGTCGTCTCAAAACGCTCTTCATCAATTAAGTCCCGGGGTCCATTACCCAGAGCACAAACGAATTTCGTTCCGCCCGCCTCAATGCCTCCGTAATATTTTTTCATGACTCGACGCTCCCCCTGTAAACTTTAATGATCAAACAGCGAATCGAGCATAGAAACAACTTAAAATCCGAGTCGTTTAACGCTGTCCGGGGACGCTGATTGCATGAAAAGGAATGCGTCGTCAGACGACGTCAATTGCAGAGAATGCTTCGAACAGCGTCACCTGTTCCTGAGATTCACGAATTACGACTCAATTGAAATGATAATGGATTTCTGCCGCATTTTGCAAGATAGAGGGGCGCATATGCTGATTCATTAACGGACCGGCATAAACCCAGGCTTGTCCGAATCGTGATAAGTTTGAAGATAAGAGGGGCTGCGCCTGATAAAAGTTACTTTTTCGGCAATGATGAAAAAAAGCGTCTATCGAGGTTACAATTCGACGGAATATCCCACCATTTTTTTTTTGATGCCGATACCGATGCTGACCCCCCGATTAACGAAACAAACTGTCAAAAGTTCTGAAAGAAATGTAATCCAGGTATGATCAGTCCCACAATTCCGTTTCTTTTTTGAGACTGTTAATTTTCAGATGCGGGTTTTGGCTCATAATAATGATTGTATATTCCAGCAGTCCCTTCTGTCCTTTTGGTCCCTTAGGTCCTTTATGTCTCTTTGTCCTTTTGTCCCTTTTCCCCTTTTTTAAGGCCCATACACAAATTCAATAACGGCGTAATTACCCATTATATCGTTCGCTTCTTCGTTCAGCATGGCGCTTCAAAATTGCAGTCCCCCGGATTTCGTTTTGGCCTGCACCGGGGCAGGTGAATTCGTTTAGAACGTTTATTTTTGATGCCCTTGTTTCATGGTCTGTCTTGTTGAAATCCACTTTTTGGAAGTACGAAAGGGACGAAAGGGACGAAAGGGACGAGAGGACTATAGAATTCATTTTGGACGCTTCTGAGCAATTACGTATTACGATTGCGATACCGACCTCTATAGCGAAACAAACAGCGTTTTACGGTGCGGTTAAAGCTTTTGACTTTTGTAGCGCCTTTTTTTACACTTTGCGATTGAAAATTTTTTTTCTGGAGAGAGGGTGAAGTTACCGGGTTTTTCAGTTTACAATTTTGAATTATGATGTTTTTGAAAAAAAAGAGGATTCAATTCATATTTCTGACGCTGGGCATTGTTTCTTCTGCTGCAGGGTCTGTTCTTCTTCATGCCCGCAATTCATCGGGTGTCTGGTTTCTGTTGTTTGCTTTCCTGGTTCTCGGAGCGACGCAATTTCGGATTTATGACCGTTTGACCGGCGGCGATGCCGGGAATAGAGTCGGTCTGTTAATGGAAATAAGCGTCGTTGTTCTGGCTTTGGCTATAACCGGCTGGTCGTGTTTTTCCTATTTAGGTTCCCTGGATGGATTCCATTATGATACGGCTGAGATTACAGGAGCGGTAACGGAGAGGGCGCGCATTCTGGAGGAAACCGCATCGCCGTTGTTCCGGTTTATGATGGAAAGGCCTCATACAACGGTAATTGCTTTGATCGTAAATGAGTTCGGATTCGGATTATGGCAGCTTCGTATCTTCGGAGCGTTGTTATGTTTCCTGACTGCGCCTCTGGTTTATTTGACTGTTCGCCTGATATTCGACCGAACGGCGGCGGCCCTGGGGATTCTGCTTTATTCCGGTTCTTTATGGAATTTTACATTGAGCAAGGTAGCCACCTGGGATGCGGCTGTTTCTTTCGTCAGCATTCTGACTGTTTTTCTGACGCTGGCGATCCTCAAAAAGAAAAGAGGCTGGCTGTTATTTCCGTTGCTGTTATTTGCGATCATCTGGGGATTCAATATTTATGAGGCTTACCGGTTGACTCTGCCGGTCATCGCCGGCATTGCGTTTCTGGGAGGACTGTTCTGGAAGAGATACAGAATTCGCGCTCTGGTCATCGCCGCTGGACTGGGAATCAGCGTTTTTATCCAGTCGAGTTACGTGGATTCGTTGTTCTGGGAACGCATAGCAGGATCAAAGCTGGTGGAAATGAACATACACCAGATATTCACCGAATTCGCTTCCAATCTGCTTGGCGGTTTATTCTACGGCACCAGGGACATATACCTGTCGCCTTCTCAAAACGGCATGGACCACCCTTTATTTATAGGACTGTTTCTGGCCGGGTTTTTCATCACCTTGTCCAGGATTCATCGCTTTGAATCTTTTATTTTCGCTGTCTGGTTGATCATTCCCTCGGCAGCCGCGCTCGTTTTTGAGGGACAATGGCGACGAGCTTCGGCCGCCATGCCTGTGATCTACATATACGCTTCAATTCCATTGGCTGCGATGAGTCGTTCCTTGATGGAATTTTTCAAAAGAGACGCTTTTAAGGCGAGAAAAATAATTTTTGGCGCGGTCTCGCTGGTTGCTGTGATTATAGTGTTCCTCAACATTTCGAGATTTTCAGACATCCAGCAGAACCGGTCCGGCGGGTATTACGTGATGAAGGAGGAGCTGGCAGCGGCACGCTACGCTACGGAATTACTCAAAAGAATGCCGGTTTACGTGTTTTCCGACAGTCACGACGTCCTGTGGAATTTCATCAATCGTCTGCAGGGCGGAGATGGGGATTATTTTCAGTGGGAATCGAATCTTCTTGCGCCTTTCGGAAACACTGCAGGGAAGATGCATGAAGTTTTATCTCAGGCGCTGGAGTCTGAAGAACATAAGACGGCGGTATTCATGAATAAAGAGGATGATATGATTTTGCCTTATATCCGGCGTATGGAACGCGTTGAAGCGGGAGCCGGGGATGGAGCGTTGCGGAGCGATTTTCCCGGCGGCGGAGATTCCTTTTTGCTTTATGTCTTAGGCGATTCAAACGGGAAGAAACAGGAAGCGGATTCATTTTTTAAAGATAGCGAAGGGCAAGGTCTTGACACATTGCATTAAAAGTTCTAGGTATAAAGAAGCGAGTCGTGATGAAACTTTATAGAAGTAATTTCGCTGTGTGTTGATGCTCGCGTTGTAAAGAGGATTCTGCGGTTTTTTTAAATGAGAGGACGGAGCTGCAGCATGACGGACGCAACGGAATGAATCGAAAGAATAAGCGAATGACGGGAAGGATAGCAGGGAATGGAGGATGTTGAGATGAGGAATTCGTTTCCGGTAAAGATCGAAGCATTCTGCGGCGTCAATGAATTTTTGCGAGTCGATGATAAACCATTCCGCATTCAGAGCGGTTGAAGACTTTTTTGAAATTTTCATAAGCATAAAAGGAGGATATCAGTGAAGATTATCGTATGTGTGAAGAGGGTTCCGGACACGGAAGCGAAGATACAGCCGTCGGGCGACGGAAAAGCGATTGATCGTTCGGAACTGACGTATGTGTTGAATCCTTATGATGAGTATGCGATTGAGGAAGCTTTAAGGACGAAGGAGGCGCGTGAGGGTACGGTAACGGTATTGAGTCTGGGGCCGAGCGAGGGGACGAAGGAGATCAGGACTGCTTTAGCGATGGGTTGCGATGATGCTGTTCATATAACGACGGACGGATACGTGAATGATATATTCGGCGTGGGTAATGCATTGGCGGCCGCATTAAAGGAAATGGAATATGATTTGATATTTTTCGGCAAGCAGGCCGTGGACGACGGAAGCTCAGCCATAGGACCCTACGTATCCGAGCTTCTCGGCATACCGTGCATCAGCAGCGTGGGAAAATTGGAGATTGAAGAGGATAAAATAAAAGCCCACATGCCCATAGAGGGAGGAACGTCGGTAATTGAATGCGGTTTTCCGGCAGCCCTGACTGCGGACAAGGGTTTGAACGAGCCCCGTTACGCTGGTTTAAAGGGTATAATGAAAGCGAAGAAGAAAAAGATCGATTCGAAGCCTGCGGGAGATATCCCGGTGAAATTTGAAACGATGGAGATTCAGCCTCCGCCGCCCAGAGCGGAAGGAAAGATAGTAGGCGAGGGAACAGAAGCTGTTCCGAAATTGATCGAATTACTGAAAACCGAAGCCAAGGTACTGTAGAGAGGGGGGCTGAATAATGGCGACGAAAATATTAGTATATGCAGAGCAGAGGGAAGGCAAACTGAGACAGGCGGCTTTTGAATGCGTAACGGCTGCGAAGAGGATAGCGGATGAAATGGGCGGCTCGGTCGAGGCTGCTGCGCTTGTGCCGAATATCGAAAATTTAGATGATCTGGCGAAATACGGCGCTTCCAGAATACATGCTGCGAGTGACGATGCGCTCAAGGATTACACTTCGGACGGTTATGCGGCGGCATTGGCTGACAGGGTAAAAGAAGTCGGCCCGGATTACATATTTCTGAGCGCTTCCGCTGAAGGCAAGGATTTTGCCCCACGGCTGGCGGCTCGTTTAAGCTGCGGTTTCTGTCCTGACGTGACGGCGATAGAAGTTAAAGACGGCGCTCTTCAGATAACCCGGCCGATTTACGCGGGAAAAGTCCTGGAAGTATTGAAAAACGTCGATGTACCCCAGGTTGTAAGCCTGCGGCCTAAGGTTTTCACTGCTGAAGAGGTTCAGGCTGAAGATGCAGAGAAGGCGGAGTTTTCTACGGGACTGGACCCGGCGAATTTCCTGGCGGTATGTAAAGAGATTGAAAAGGCGGCGGGAGGAAAAAAAGACCTGACGGAAGCGGATATCATCGTTTCCGGAGGGAGAGGAATGGGCGATCCGTCCAATTTCAAGCATCTTGAAGAGCTGGCTGAAGCCATCGGCGGCGTGGTGGGTGCATCCCGGGCTGTCGTCGACGCAGGCTGGCGTCCTCATGAAGACCAGGTGGGACAAACCGGAAAAGTCGTGAATCCGACCCTTTATCTGGCTTTCGGCATCTCCGGCGCCATTCAGCATCTGGCCGGTATGAGAAACTCAAAAGTCATCGTAGCCGTCAATAAAGACCCCGAAGCGCCTATATTCAATATAGCGGACTACGGCATCATCGGCGATGCGCTTGAAGTCGCTCCTGCCATTACTGCAGCGCTGAAAAGCTGATCCGCGCCTGTAAGTTGACTCGTTCAGAGATGAAAAACATAATGTTCGTCAGATATGGCGATTTTCTGACGGATACTGATTAAATCAGAAGGTCCATTTCCGAAACACACAATAAACAGCGCCTGTCCAAAAATTATTTCAACAAGGGATATTTTTGGACAGGCCCTGAAAATTATCTTAACCTTTTGAGCGTTCCTGCGATCTTTTATTGTTTTTTGCCGCAGGGATGTGTTAAGATGACGGAAGTTTTTGAGGGAGGAGTCGATGTTGGGCAATAAAGGCGGAGCATTTTTTAAAGCATACATCATTTCATTGACGGTGAGTTTAGCCGTCAGTCTGGTCAGTCTTTACTTTTTCGCGTATAAGCCGCAAATGAACCATTACGCTTCAGGTTCGGAGTTTGCGGCTGCCGGTGATATGGAGAATCCGGCGGATTCTGAAGCTGCAGAAAGGGAAGCTGCTGCTGAGCAGAAAGAATCCGAGAACGCTGAAACAGAAGGAACGATAGACCGTTCTTTAGACAGAAAAGATGCCGGCAATCGTTCTTCGTCTCAAAGCGAGACCTCCAAACATTCCGAGAAAATTTCGAGGAATAAAGCCGCTCAAAAAAACATGAAAAACCAGAATTCTCTTATGAAGGATAAAAAAATTAACAGATTCAGGGGGCGCGGGAGGAATCCATTCAAGAAGGGCGACAACAGGACGGAAAAAGGCAGCACGGACCTGTTGAACAGAGCGGCTAAGGGAGCGCAAAAAGGCGATGCTGACCGGGGAAGAACCGGTGATGATGAAAAGGTCCTTCCCGGCGACGAGAAAACGGAATTTGAAGAAAAGGGCGCTCCGGATGCTTCTTCCCAGGAAGCTGCAACTGAAGACGAAGCGGCTACTGAGTGATTGATTCCGTTAAGTAAATGATTACAGTCCTTTTCACGAACAAATATGATGCGGATACCCGGGCATTTTTGCGCGAAAGATTGAAAAAAGCAGCTTCCGTATATTTCTTTGAAGCAGGAAAGGAAGATGCCCCTGCAGATGTTTTGAAAAAAGCAGAGGTCATCGTCGGATGGGTCCCGATAAAACCATTGTTGGAGCGAGCCGAGAATTGCGTCCTTTTTCAGACTCCTTCGGTCGGCGTCAGCGGAAAAAGATTGGAGTTTTTCAGGGAGCATCCAGAGATAAAAATCGCTAATTCGCACGCCAACGCTTATGCGGTGGCGCAGCATTCTCTGGCGCTGCTTCTGTCCCTGTGCAACCGCATCATTCCTTATCATCTTGATATGATTAGCGGCGAATGGACGCCGAATTCAGACTACATCAGTTCGATCGTTTTAAAGAACAAAACTGCAGGACTGTTAGGCTTCGGCGCCGTGGGCAGGCAAATCAGGGATTTTCTGTCCCCTTTTCAACTCGACTTCATTGCCTGCACTTATTCCGGCAAAGGGCCGGCGCAAAAAGTCAAAAAATATTTCCGATACGACGACCGGCATAACTTTTTAAAGCATACCGATATACTCTTTGCTGCTCTACCGTTGACTCGCGAGACTCGGGGCATGATAGGACAAGAAGAATTGCGGCTGCTGGGAAAAGAAGGCATAATCATCAACGTTTCCCGCGGCGCGGTGATCCAGGAAAAAGCGCTGTATGATGCATTAAAAAACGAAGTCATTGCAGGAGCGGGTCTCGATGTATGGTATGATTACGATCCGGAAACGCAAGACGGGAAAAAATATCCTTTTCACTATCCTTTTCATGAACTATCCCGTCTTGTCTGTTCGCCGCACAGGGCCGCCTCGCCCTTTACGGCCCAGGACAGATGGGATGATGTGATGGAAAATATCAACAAAGTAAACGCCGGACGACGCGACTTCGTCAATCTTATCGATCCCGAAAAAGGATATTGAATTAGAAAAACAGGCGATGATAAAAATTCGAGGATTCTTTGAAATCATGCGACAAACGAAGTTATCAAGTGTCAGCCCGGATTTGAGAAGAAATCATTCCCCTGAATTTTAAACTCCGTTAGCTCGGTCACTGCATAACGTTTCAAGAGAAAAAAAGTTTCTGCAAATTCCAGGATATACCGAGCCAGGCTCTGATTACTGTGTCTATCATACCGGTTACGTTTTTTCTGTCGCCGGTGAAGTCGGGTTCCTCAATGGTTTTTTCTCGAAAAGTCACTTCAGCAATGGCGCATCCGTCAATCCGCAAAACTGCGTATGGGCTGACTTCATGCCGGTAACCGAAGGATACGGGCAATTCCGCTGATAATTTTACGTTTATGTCCGACATTAATTCGTTCAGAGTGAAAAGGGCGTTCTTGTAGTTATCGCTTTTCCTTAATTTTTCAATTAAATCCTGAACTATCGTTTCGACCGACCTGGAATTGTCCGTCATTTTCATGAACATCACGTTGCAGCAGTAATTAATCAAGGATTCCTTTATTTTTTCGGTCACCTTCTGCCTGTCGGAAGGGGGACATGAAATTTCCAGTTTATCGATTTTTATTCCCGCCATTCGCAAGACAAAGGAATCACTGAACTTGGACGAGAAGGTTTTCGTAACCGGTTCAAGACTTAAAAACGGGTGCAATTCGCGTGTCCAATCGTTCAGTTTTCTGATGCAAGCGATTAATTCACCGGGATTATCAGAATTTCTGAATCGATTCCGAAGCAATTTTTCTTCTACTTTTATGATCATTTGCCCGATGTTCTTTTCTTCAGCAGCGCCATTATTTTTCTCTTCAGTCATTTGCTTTCCTCCTGTACCGACAAGAGTTAAATGGAATAGAGACAATTATATCAGGAGGGCCAGGAGGAGTCAAAAAAGCGGCTGGAAGGGAATGTCTGTCGGCAGGAGGTTCAAGTTGCAATATTCGACGGCGGCGCTATGATGAATGAGGGAGACACCTGTTTGATGAAAAACACGGGAGCAATTTTGGAACGTCGACTTGCCGTTTTGTTCGCAGCCTTTCTGTTTTGTTTGAGCATAACGGGATGCGATTCGCGTCCTGAAGAAAGGAATGTATCCGTCAACGAGGCAATATCGCCGGGGAAAGGTTCGGTGCAGTCGATTCTTTTGTCGGAGAAAAGAGAGGAGTATCCGGTAATCGAGGAGATTAATCCCTTGTTGATCCTGGGTTTCGACAGTCTGAACTGGCCGGCTTTCCAGCCTTTATACCGGCGAGGGATGACGCCGAACCTGGGTGAGCTGATTGAAAGCGGGACCAGAGGTGAAGTTTCGACCTTAAGGCCGACATTATCCGATGTGATCTGGACATCGGTATTGACGTGCCGCAGTCCTGCGAAGCACGGGATTACTCATGTTCTGGTCGACGATCCTGCAACAGGGGCAAAGGTGCCCGTAACGAGCAATTTACGGCGAGGACCAGCTTTATGGAACATGTTCAATCTCTTCGGCGTTTCGACCTTTTTTTCCCGGTGGCTGGTGACGTGGCCCGCTGAACCGGTGAAGGGGATTCAGATTACTCAGCATTTTTTATATGAAAACCTGCAAAAGCGGTCTTATCCTGAAAGATTAAGTCGATACGATTATTACGGAGGGAGCGGGAAATTATGGAAGGGTCCCGAGACAGACGACGAATTCATAATGGAACAGAGCGGTGAATTGCGGGCGAACCTGACGTATCTTCAGGAATGGGCGCATTCTGATTCCGTGACTTACCGAATGTCGAGACATACGGCGATGAAATACAGACCACAGATAAGCGCTGTTTTTTTCTGGGGTCTGGACCGAATTCAGCATCGTTTTTACAAATATACGCATATGCCGGAGGAGGTTTCACGAAGGGAGGACAGGATTATCGGTCAGGGCATAATTCCTGATTACATTCGGTTTTACGACGGCATACTGGAAGGAATGATGAGGGCGGTTCATCCGGCTGATATATTGATCCTTTCCGATCACGGCATGAAGGGATTCCGGGACCCGAACAAATACGCCATACGGGCCCAGGTAAATGCGGGCGAACCGCTTTACCTGGTGAAGAACATCGATGTGAATCTCATATTGCAGACACTGGACCTTTTCAAGGCTGACGAATTCGGGATCATCGACTGGGCCAATACGGCAGTTTTTGAAAAGGAAAAATCCTGGGACCCCTGGAAAAGAAGGCTGTTTATCAATGTTGCCGGAAACGCGCCGTTCGGAAACCTGCAACCTTCGAGAGCCGAAGATATATTGAGGATACTGACGGAAAAACTGCAAGGGATACAAACAAGGGAAAGGAAATTAAGGCTTTTTGAAAAAATAATGCAGCAGGATCGCGGTTCGTACGTCCTTGAACTACACATCAACAAGGCGGTTCCCGATGCTGCGGTCCTGATTGTCGGTGACCGGGAGATTCCCGTCACCCATCTGCAGGAAACCGCCTATCACGGTTCGGGAAGACACACCCTGGCTCCGCCGGCCTTTTTCGCCGCTGCAGGCAGAAATATCCGCCGTAACGGTTCTCTCGATTCTGCATCCGTCATGGATATCGGGCCTACAACGCTGGCTCTCGCCGGCATGCCCCTCCCGCGAGATGCCGACGGTAAAGTTATGGACCTGCTGTACGAGACCGGCAAACCCGCGTCACGAGTGAATTATAACCTGTCGGACGGCTTTGACTTCACTGACAACCATAAACCCATAAAAACGGAAAAAGACGACGAACTGATAGAACGCATGAAATCATTGGGTTATATTAAGTGACCGGGCGCCGGCAGGCGGCGTGTTTCAGCGCTTCTGGATATCCCTGAATCCTTGAAATAGGGCATTTACGGCTTTAGTTGTCAGGCTATTCCATTCTGAAATGGGAAACCGTATCATTCAGGAAAGCTATGAACTGTTCTTCTTCGTGGCCCTGCTGCAGATGGAAATAACGCCTGCCCTGAGGCGAGCCTAATTCCAGAATGCGTCTTTCCATGTGCAGCAAGCAAGTTTCCAGCTTATTCAGCTCAAACATGATCGCCCCCGGTACGAATTTCATTCCTATATTCAGCCCGTCATACGCCTGAAGTCTTTTCCTTATCCTGACCATGCGCTGCCTTTTTTCTTCCATGTCTTCCGTATCGATTTCCTGTTCTTTATCCGTTTTTTCAACATACAGCTCGGGTTTCTTCAGTATTTGGGCTGCAATCTTCATGATTTTCTTTTGAATGTCCTTCAGAAGAGCTGAAGCGGATTTGGAGCTGCGACGACTTGAACGGGATTTCTTTGCCGGGAAAATGTAGATTCGGTCTTTGACGACGACCACGTCGCCGATATCTTCCGTCTTTCGGTAGAATCCTAAAGAAATATCTTTAAACCAGAAATCAAATTTTTCCATTATCGCGCCTTTGAGAAAAATTACGCAATTCTAATTGTGGTAAAAAGAAACATATTTGTCAAATCCTAATTGGTTTATGGATCAAAAACCGCAGTGACTGTCCAGCATTAAATTTTGAATCGACAATCGAGTTTATGGACAGGCACTAATTGGTTTCTGTCCACAGACGGCTATTTTGATCATCACCGTTTTTTTCGCTGCAGGAGATTTCGGGTAAAATCTGCGGCCCCGGAAGCAAAGTTGGGCTTGAACTCCGCTGATGTTTTATATACATTTCAAGAAGCAGCATTTTTTTTTCTGAGGGAACATGAGATGATGCGGAGTTTAATGACAAGCTTCAAGGAAGAAGGAATGGAAACGAATATTGAAAGGAGCGAAGCGGAAGAGAAGGCGAGCAGCCTTAAGAGTTTCAGGATAAGGCTGTATGCGGGGCTTGCGATTGCCGCCTTATTATTGGCTCTGATCGTTTATTTATGGCCGTTGCTCAAGCCGGTGTTCCTGGCGTTCTTTCTGGCGTACGCTCTGCATCCGATCATCGAGAGGTTTGCGCATAGCAGGACTCAGAGGATGCTGGCCGTGGTGGTTGTCCTGTTCATTTTTATCCTGGTTTTTCTTTTATTTTTACTTTTTTTCATTCCGACGCTGTTTGCGGAGGTTCAGACGTTCATCCAGAATTTTCCGAAGTATCAGAAGGAAATCCAGACGTTTTACCTGGACGTACTTATTCCGTGGTTTGACGAGAATCTTGAAGTTCAGCTTCCCCAGTACCGTGAGGATTTCCAGTTATTGGCCGGGCAGCGTTTGAAGGATGTCGTTCCTTTGATATGGAGTACGATAAAAACGACGGTAATGGGAGCATTTACCGGAACGCTTGGGGTAGCGGGCACCTTGTTTTACTTGTTTCTGATTCCGTTTTTCCTCTTTTTCTTTTTAAGAGATTTCGACAGGTTCAAAAAGGTGGCTAAAGAAGCCATTCCTTATCGGACGAGGCCTTTCGTTTTGCCGTTAATTCTGGAAATCGACGAGACGCTGGCCCGCTATTTCAGGGGAATCCTGATCGTGATGATCGTGTTGACTTCCTTGTATATTACAGGTTTGCGGCTGATAGGACTGGAGGGCGCTGTAGCTATAGGCGCGCTTTCCGGCATTCTTTACGTGCTCCCTTATGTCGGTCCCACAATAGCTTACGTCATAGCCTTGATCATCTCGCTGCTCAATCTGAAAACCGGATGGACACTCGTCTGGATATCCATTCTCTACCTTCTGGGAACTCAGTTGGAAAGCTGGGTCCTGACGCCGCACATCAGCGGCGAAAAAGCCGGCCTGGCGGCCTGGCAGGTCATACTGTCGGTCATCGTATGCGCCTCTTTGTTCGGAGTCATTGGGGTCATTATAGCCATACCGCTCGGCGCCGTCCTGAAAATCCTGGCTAAACGTCTATTTCATCTTTACAAGAATTCTGATTTTTATCGGGGTTCTTCGAAGAACCATTACAATCAACCCGAACTGCCGTTCAAGTAATCGGAATTTTTTTCTATCAGGCCGCTCCTGCCAGGAATTTCCGTTTTTTGTTGTGAAAATTCCCGAATGCCTGTAGTATTACTTCATCATGTCGCTCAGGGGGAAAGAAATGTGCAGAATTTGGGTTGGAATTTTAATTGCGACGAATTGTGGAGTCGCATTGGGTTACTGGGATTATTCGGAGCCTTACATGATAATGATCGAAAAGATGCGGAGCGGAGAAACGGATTACATTTATGAAAAACTGGAAAAGAATCCTGAGAAGTGGATAAACATAATTCTTTTCGGGGCTATGCAATCCGGAATGCGGAAGCTGGAAGCGGGCGAATGCGTAGAAGAAACCGATGAGCTTCAATTGTTGAAGTTGGCAGCCGAAAGATTGGCGGATTACAATGAATCTTATTCGTTGAAGGTATTATGCGAAAAAGTGGACTGGAGCGACGAATTTACCCTCATTCTGCTTGAAGAAAAAATCAAACTCATAATACGGATATTCGATGTTTTGAATCAGAGCAGGGATTTGAATGAAGGGTTGCAGAATATTCAAAAACTGGAAAAAACGAACGAAGTCATGAACATGTTTTTTTTCGATATGTATGCTTCATATTTAAAGGGAATTATTTACAGTTATCGGGAGAGGTTTGAGCTTGCCCTGGAGGCTTATTCAAGGTTGGTCTATTTATCGTTTAAATATCATTCTCCATTTTTTCAGACATTGGGTTATTCAGAAAAGGGTCGTATCATCAGAGTTCGTTAAAAAAGTTGCCCTGAAGGCAACAGAAAATCCATTAAGCATT
>CAZUFC010000141.1:0-19441 GCA_964619725.1 uncultured bacterium
GGTCTGTGTCGCTCCAGTAATTCCTGTAATAAATGACTTCGCCGTCCCCGTTTCCAGTAAGTAAGTTCCTGCGCCGTTGATCGTGTTGAACGCTATGATAGACTTGGAATTCAACGAATAAACCGCCTCGCGGCTGTTAGATCGCGGACTCTGCATCGTGTTGCTCGTAATAGTGACGGAACTGTCGACCAGTCTTACCGCAAAATCATCCCAATTGACGATTATAAAACCGTCCATTACGGCATCATTGATCTCTTCCGCAGAAACTGCCGGCGCCTTCTCCGGAGTGCCGTCGATAATCGTCGGGTTGGCATCGATGTCGCGAGTCCATCCATCCGCCTCATATCCGCCCTCCAATACGACTCCTTCAACTAATGAAATCGTCTCAAAATAAGTCCCTTCTGCCACCTGAACGACGTCTCCAGGACTCGCTGCAGCCAAGGCATCATTGATCGTCACATAATCACCGCCGCCGGCGGCATCCACGCGTATGACTTCCGCCTGACACTGAAAAGCGCTCGCAAATAATGCAATCAACATCACGCACATAAAATTCATTAAAAAAATTAATGCTCTCTGCATCAGCCTCCGCCTGTCATGATGATCTCGTAACCGGATATTCCTCCCCCGGTAACGATGGCGATTTAAACTGTATCACTTGAATCTCATTGAATTATTTTTCCGGGAAAGCTCTCCCTTGCTCTCAGAAAACTTCCTCTTATTACTATTATTGTTATTGTTTACAGCGAAGTCAAAAAATTCAAAAAACAATTTACATTTGGAGATGAAAGGTATAAATAACCATTGCCTGCATTTGCCGGTCTAAACGCCGCTACACGAAAAAAAATCTTCTGCAGGTTGAGCTTGAAAAATATCGCCGTCATGAGTTATATCAAAAGACAAAAGGATAAATCCCAAGGGAAAACGACTCGCCTTTTGACGATACTTATCGTTGTTTACTGCTCCTGTCTTTATCTTTGGGCAGGTTCAAGATTCATTTTTGAAGACCGGTGGTGGCAACTTATTCAATTGAACTCGTTCGCCGTTTACCTGTTTTTGCCTTTGCCCCTCGTTATTATTTTCGCCCTTGTCCATCGAAGATTTTCGGCGTGCGTCTCTGCAGCGCTCTCTGCAGCGCTCTGGTTATGGTTTTTCGGTCGCCTTTTCGTTCCTGTATTTCCCCCTGCTGAAGCGGGAAACAGCGGCGCGAGCGTGAAAGTGATGACTTACAATATATTGGGTTATAATTCAGAAGGATGTAAGATTGCGGATTCCATAAAGAAAAGCGGCGCGGACATAGTGTTTCTTCAGGAGCTGAATCCGACGGCAGCCGCAGTTATTGAACAGGAATTAGACAGTTTGTACCCCTATCGAAAACTCGATCCTCAGCCGGGAGTAACGGGAAAAGGAACATTCAGCCGTTATCGGCTTAATTCATCAAGGTATGAGCTGACGGGACACTGGGTGGGAAAAACGCAGGTGATGAAGGTTGATTCCGGCGTTTTTACTTTTTATGCGGTCAATTTTCATGCTTATACCGCCGGCGGCGTCAGACTGATCGAGCAGACCGAAACTTACAGAAAACAGGCGGCGCATGAACTGGTTGAACTCTGTCTTAAAATCGATGGACCTGTAATAGCAGGAGGCGACCTTAATTCAGCTCCGCTCAGCATGCCGTACAGGATCATCACTAATGAACTGAATGATGCGTGGATGGAGGCGGGTTGGGGATTCGGTCACACGTTTCCCGGGGCTTATTCCACGGGCAGTTCGAAACCGAGATTCTTCGGTTTGCCGATCCCGAAATGGCTTGTCAGGATCGATTACATTTTTCATTCGGACCATTTCAAGGCCCGAAACGCTGAAACCGGGCCCTGGTGCGGATTTTCCGACCATCGGCCGGTGACGGCAGCTTTATCTAGAAAAAGCGACGTGTAGAGGACATCTTATGCTCAATCTGCGCTGTTATTGTCGATATGTTGACAATTCCCGGATGTTATGGTGTCATCACTTCGTGAAACATTGCGCTAATGTGTAATGCGCAAACGCCCGTAATTTCGGGGATATTTCTGGAAGGAGGACTTCAGGTTTATCTCAGTTGCTGACGCGATTTATTCAGAAAGGCAACTATAACGATTTGAAAGGTTTTGTGTTCTCATGAAGCGGAAATATTTTGCATTTTACGCTATTCTGTCATTGATCGGAATCATCTACAACGGCGACTCCAAAGCTGTATGGAATGATGAGGCCGTTGTGCAAAAAGGGAATCCAAACATCGTAATATTAGTAGTGGATACTTTGCGGGCCGACCATCTGCCCTTTTACGGATATACGCTCAAAACAACGCCGTTTCTCGCCAAGCTGGCTTCTCAGTCTATCATTTTCGATAATGCCTATTCCGCTTCTTCCTGGACCCCTCCCTCCACAGCTTCCATTTTTACTTCGCTTTATCCGTTTCAGCATAAAGTAGTCATGGCGCTTCAGGATTCCGTAGAAGTTAAAATAGCTTTAAACCGCATTCCGGAGCGTCTGGAGACTATCGCTGAATTTCTTAAAAAACAGGATTATAAGACCTATGCGGCAACGGATAATATCAACATCTGCAAGGATGAAGGATTTGACCAGGGATTCGATATGTTCGTGAATCATGATTACGATACGGCGGAAGTCGTTAATGGTCATGTGAAAGAGTGGGCGGAGGACATAAAGAATCAGGAAAAATACTTTTTGTACCTGCACTATAACGACCCTCATCATCCTCTTAACAAACGCGAACCCTGGTACGAAAAGAAAGAGGACAGCAAGGAAAATTACATTTCAATGTATGACAGCGAAATCAGTTACGCTGATGCACATATATCTGAATTGTATGACTTACTCTCGTGGGATAAGAATACTCTTGTCATCTTTACGGCGGACCACGGCGAAGAGCTATGGGACCATGACGATATGGGACATGGCTACACGCTTTATAACGAAGTGACCCGGGTGCCTTTGTTCGTTTATTTTCCGGAAGATCAGCGAAAGACCGGCCGCATCCAACACAACGTGAGCACAATGGATATTTTTCCCACTATCCGGGCGTATCTGGGGCTTGAACCGGACCCTGATCATGAAGGCGTTTCATTGCTGCCCTTAATGAAGAATCCCGAATCCGTGAAAAATGAAAGACATATATTTTCACACCTCGACCGCAAACATAAAACCCGCGGCGATATGCTAGCCCGTTCAACGGTTTACAGGAACTGGAAATGGTATCGCATGGAACCTCATGAAGGAGCGTTGTTCAATCTGGAAAATGACCCCGGTGAGAAAACCGATGTCTCAAAAGAAAACCCGGCAATAACCGCCGACCTGGCCGGCAAGTATAGGACTTTTGAAAAGAACTGCGTTAAATACGACAGAGAAACAGTCGATTACTACCTGGATGAAAAAACCAAGGCGTCGCTAAGAGCGCTGGGTTATACTCAGTAGGTTCTCACCCGCCGGCCCCTTCTCCAACAATAGATTACCCCCCCCAAAAAGCCCAACAAAAACCCGGTCTTATTACCCCGCCGGGCAGTACAGGCTAAACCACCCAAAAGCCCAACAAAAACTCAATTTTATTACCCCGCCGGGCAGTACAGGCTAAGCCACCCAAAAGCCCAACAAAAACTCAATCTTATTACCCCGCCGGGCAGTACAGGCTAAGCCACCCAAAAGCCCAACAAAAACCCAATCTTACTCCCCCTCTCCAGCAATGGAGAGGGGGCCGGGGGGTGAGGTTAAGAAAGCAATAATCTCACCGGCCGTTTCTTCCGCCGAACCCTCACTCGTATCGAACAGTAAATCAGCTTCGACATCCCGGAAAGAATCAGCCTGGCGATCGATCATTTGAGCCAAAGGCTGCGGAAGCTCCCGTTTTATACGTTCGGCAAACCTTTGCTTGAGACGGTCGGGATGCGCGGTGAATTTAACTTTCAAAATGTTCCCGGTAAGATGATCGTTTTTTTGCAGCAAAGCGGCTTCAGTTATCACATGGATAACCGATTCCGGACCCAATGATCTTACGTTTGCGGCTTTAACCAGCAGCGATGTAAATTTTTTCCAGGCTTCCTGTTCATTTTTGGCCAGTCTCAGATAATCTTTGCCTGTGTATACCGCCGCGCCGCTCCTGTTCGCTATTATGTCCGCAACGCTCGATTTGCCGGAACAACTGGGACCGAAAAATATCAGCAGCATCTTATTACTTTATGTAACAAATGGGAATTAATCCTCCGCCCTGGTGGATATTGATGATGGCGCCTTCGGAAATCCTGACGAATCCGCCTCCGAACTGTCCGTCAAAAGCGAAAAAATTTATATTGACGTTTTTCGGCTTCCACGTCAGATCAGGCTCCAGAGAAGGAAAAGTCTCGCTTGGAATATCCAGAAGTTCCTGAACGACCCAGCTCTCATTCTGAGTCGCTTCCACCACCTTGTCCCAATGGTTCTGGTCGACCTCTGTGCCTATCGTCACGTTGTATCCGCCGTACCCGCC
This sequence comes from uncultured bacterium, assembly GCA_964619725.1. Classification (GTDB taxonomy): domain Bacteria; phylum CSSED10-310; class CAZUFC01; order CAZUFC01; family CAZUFC01; genus CAZUFC01. The sequence goes on from CAZUFC010000141.1 coordinate 4,520, forward strand.
GTTCGGCTTCAGAACGAACATGTCCTTGTGACTCCTGACGTATTCCCGCAGATCAATCGTCTCGCCCTTATACAGCGTCTTTTCATCCTTCATGAAACGAGTCCACGGAATGGATTCTCTGATGGTTTTCACCTCTTCTCTGGTAAATAAATGCTGGGTTTTCTCATCCGTCATGAACCACAGAACGCACTTCAATCCGCCCACACGGCTGGCGAATGGATTAATGAAACATACTTTGCCGTCCTTCAACGCATTCATCACCGGCTGCACGTCGTCCATGTAATCCGTGAAATCCTGGATCGCATCGCGATAAATCAACCCTATAGGCGTTCCGTTCAACGTCAAACGCTCTCCGTCATATTCAAAATCGCGCGGGTCAGCAAAAATCGCCTGGTGACCTTCCTTTTCGTTGATGTGCTCCACGATCAGATCGACATCATACCGGATCGTCGAATCACGCTTGCACACGATCGCAAAAGGTATATCCTCCGGATTCCCGAATTGACGGTTCTTGGCCTTCAACATCTGAAAAAAAGGCGGCAGCAATGCCCTGAATTCAGCCGTAAATTTGCCCTGCAACTCCCTGATCACCGGCAATTCCCTGAATAATCCTATCAACTGGTCATGCCAGCCCATTCCCGACGGACTGTCGCAGTTGAACTCCAAAAACTTCACCGATCCGTCGTCATATACGAATGCATCCAATCGCGCCTGTATCTCCCGACGGGGATAACGCGGGTCTATCTTCGCCAACTCCTTGTCCAACGGGTCCATCTCAAAGTATTTCTCATACTCGGGATTCTCAAAATACAACTCCACGACCTTTTCCAACGCACTCATCACATTGTTCGTCGTCTTTACCAGATAATCCATAGTACTCCGATGCACGAAAAGCGGCCTTAAAAACGTCGGAAAAGGCTTGCCCTGCATCGTGAAGTTCTTCTTCAACATCTTTTCATTCATTTCAGCCATCTGTGCCGCCGCATCCGGGCCTCGCTCACCTGCCGAGTCGAGCAGCTTCCTGAATTCGCCGTCTACTTTTTTCAATAAATTCTCATCGTTCATAGTTTCCTCCCTTTTCAGCAACGGCGTATGTTACCAATTGCCGACCGTAAGTCAAGCATCTTTTTTTCCGGTCGCCCCCACCCCTCCGATTCATTGGAAATCAGTCCATACTTCTCATGCAAAATCGCAACAGCTTTTGTATGAAAAATCCGGGTTACACCTGTGATGATGCCGGAAACGCATGAAAAACAATTCTCTTGTATGACGCTGCCGAACACACGCTCTTTCCTCAACACCAAAAATCAGACAAAAATAATACAAAAGTTAAATTTATTATAATTATTTTAAAATAAACAATTTTAAAGTCCCTAAAGCCTCAAAAAAACATTAATGACAAGCAAAAATTTCAATTTTTTCCAAAAAATGTTAAATTTAATCTTGACAAAATTTAGACAAAGAATTAAATTAAGAAATGAAGCTGGTGAGGAAGGCCGGCAGAAACTTTCATTTTAACAAGGAGAAGGAAAAATGAAACGGTCAGGACAAAACAAAGGATATTTCGGAAGTGTAAGGAGCGTGTCGATATTAGCGGCGGCGTTGGTGATCATGGGGATAAGCGGATACAACGCCGAAGGTTACAGGGGAGAGTATGGAGGATATTTGCCGGATGATTTTGCGAACATAAGGGTATTACATTTATCTCCTGATGCTCCCGACGTAGACATCTGGGTAAACGAATCGATCCAGGCGGTAACCGATCTGCAGTTTCCGCAGGGCACGGAATATCTGGAACTGGAAGCGGGGACGTACACGTTTGATGTAGTTCCGACGGGGCAGCCGGTAGATCAGAGCGTATTGACGATACCGGACCTTCCGTTGTCAGCGGGTGAGTATTACACGGCGGTTGCTTATGATTTTCTGAGTTCCATCAGTCCATTGGCGCTGGTAGATGATCTAAGCATGGTTGGTTCGGACATGATTCGAGTGAGAGCGATTCACACGGCGTCGGGAGTGGGTGAGGTTGACATATGGTTATTGCCTGAGATGGGCGATCCGGTTCCATTATGGGTTGATGTAGGTTTCGGGGATGTCGGGGAATATGTAGAAACTTCGGCGTCTGCTTTTGTAATAGGATTTGACTTAGACGATGATGCGGTTCCGGATTTAATTTTCGACGTGCCGGCGTTGCCCGAAGACACAGTGGCTAATGTATTTGCGGTAAAGGATGATATGGGAGATGTTTTTTTGATAGCGCAGCTTGAGGATGGAACTACGGTGAAGCTGGAACCTCGTCCCGAACCGGCCGGCATAAGGGTCATTCACTTGTCGCCTGACGCTCCGGCAGTGGACGTATGGGTAAACGATTCGATTTTAGCGGTAGAGGACCTGTCATTCAAAGAAGGAACGGAATATCTGGAATTAGATGCGGGAACATATTCATTTGACGTATCGCCGGCGGGCACGAATCCGGAAAGCAGCGTGCTGGCGATTGACGACCTTCCTTTGGAAGCGGGCATGGATTATACGGCGGTGGCCTATGATTTTCTGAGCGGAATAAGCGCTCTGGCTCTTGTAGACGACAACAGCGAGACGGCTCATGGTTCTATAAGGGTGAGGGCGATTCATACGGCTTCAGGGGTAGGAGAAGTCGATATATGGTTAATACCCGAAATGGGCGATCCGGCGCCGTTGTGGGAGAATCTAGGATACGGCGAAGTGGGCGAATATCTGGAGACGGCTGCAGAAGCTTTCACGATAGGATTCGACGTTGACGACGACGCTGTTCCGGACCTCATTTACGACGTGCCGGCATTGCCTTCGGGAACGGTGGCCAATGTTTTCGCTGTCAGGGACGGCGAGGGAGACGTATTTCTGATAGCGCAGCTTCCTGACGGAACGACGGCGGAAATAGGGGCTGTAACATGTGATCAGTTCGGCGTGGACCTGACCATTCCTACAAACTACGTATCGCCGGGTAACGCATTTTATGTCCTGGCCGATATATGCAATCCGGGCGCTCCCCAGATGGATGCCCCGTTTTTCGCTCTGTTGGATATCGGAACGGGCGACTACTGGTTTTACCCGTCCTGGGTAATGTACCCTTCGGTTGATTATGAGATGCTCGATCTGCCGACTGGTTTGACTTCGGTCGATGTTTTGCCTGAGTTCACCTGGCCGGATACGGACTCAGAATCCTTCAGCGACATTCACATTTTCGGCGCCATACTCAGTCAGGACCTCACGTCCATCGTAGGAGAATACGACGTCGTAGCGTTTGGTTATGGTCCCGCCATGTAAGGCGGTGTAATTGAAACAAAAAGAAAGGTCTCAACCCCGGCCGGCGAATCATTCGATTCGCCGGCTTTTTTTGTGCGGTTTGAAAGAGGGCAGATACTGGATAAATCCGCAGTGCGGCCCCTATTAGGAAAAATGGAACTGATCAAACCGTGGTTACGCTTTTTCCAAAATATTTGAAAGTTTGTTTCGGGGTCGGGATCGAAACAAAATAATTACAGGGAAATATGTCTTGTCCTGATCATCTTTTAAAAGCTTCTTAATTATTCAATGCAGCAAAAATTGTAACCTCGAAACACGGATATCTGATCAGCGCCGCAAAAATTCCCCGTTTACGAACATCAACTTCCGCGTGATTGCAGCATGCCGACGGCTTCCGTCAGCAGATATTTCTTCATTTCCTGCAAATCAAAATCGATAAGCATCTGAGGCAAATCGGCCTGAGTTATTTTTTTCACCAACATTAACCTCTCAGGTATAATAAAATCCAGTCCTTTGATTCCAAATCTCTGCTCAGTCTTCCTGATCAGCTCGATCAACCGCAGCTTTGAGCTGATAAGAATGAAATAAATATCTGTCAAATCCTTGGGATCGTAACGGTCAGTCAGGGCGATGAGTTTACCCGTAACGATATTCAACAGGCTGTCCACTTCGAGTCGTCCAATTTTTTTCCTGTCCTGAAGGCTTTTGAAAGGATAAACCGTAAACTCCAGTTTTAGAACCTCTTTATCTGAAAAGATCAACTCAAATATACGGCGATCATAAAGTCGCTCAAAACGAATATCCTCGACCCCTCCTTTTTTAAGCGCTCCTGTCAGATATTCTATGCGCGGCATCTTTTCATCCGAATCGGTAAAAAAATCAAGGTCCATAGACAGCCTGTGCTCCAGGTAAAAAGCCGAAAGAGCCGTACCGCCCGTCAAGTAAAAGTTGTTCATCAACAGATCGGGTAAATGACGGATAATAATCTTCTGCTTCTTATTCAATATCCTGTTCTTCACCGCACATCATCCTGATCAGCTCTTTCCGCTCCCAGGGAACCTTGATCTCGTCAAGCCGTTTAAGAAGGATTCGCTTATCTTCCTCCGTCATTCTATCATAAATAAAAGGGAAATATTCCGCCAGCCGGGTCGCTCGCCATAATTCGTCCTTCAGCGGATGAGGATAATCCCACGTCAATTTTTCCAGGTCCATTTTTCAGGCTCCATCAGCCTTCAAGTCAATTACGCCAATAAATGAAGCGCCTGCGTAAAAAAAACCGCCTCCATTCGCCTCAATTTAAAATAACAATTAAACGAAAAGGAGTCAAAGACGGAACATTTTTGAATTCTGTTCCGGTATTGATCAGATAAGCTCCAAAAATGTCCGATTCCTGCTTGTAGATAAGAGTAAAAAGAGCTTATCCCTAGGACTGATCAAACGGGATTACGCTTTTTCAAAACGTTTGACGGTTTGTTTCTGCAATAGGGGTCGGTATCGGGATCGGTATCGAAACAAAATGATGGAACATTCTGTAGAATTGCAACCCAAAAAGACGTATTTTTGATCAATGCCATTTTTTATCAGTCAACGTCAGGAGATGTGAATGTCTTCTTTTGCTCAACGCTCAAAAAATACCCTTTCATCAATCAAAATACGGCGCCGGACATTCGCTTTTTAGAAACCCGCCATATAGTCCCAACAGAAGGGTCCTTTTGATGCTGTACCCGGTCTGAGATCAGATTTTTTAATTATTTCGCAGGCTTCGGGAATAGTCAGGGCCGTTTTCAGTTTCTTGACGAAAAGTCCCAGCCAGAAGCGCCTCAAATCGGTGATCATTATTTTACCGTCTTTTCGGGTCGTTCGTTCCGTTTCATTCAGCATTTTAACGGGATCGTCAACCACATGGAGCATGAATGTATTGACCGAGACGTCGAACTCTTCATCATCGAAATCCATGTTCTGAACATCGCCCTCCATCAGGGTTATCCTTTCTTGGAACCCGGTTTTTTCGACCAGGGAGCGTCCCAGTTCCAGCAGGGGTTCTCCCAGGTCGATGCCTGTAATTACCGCTTCGGGAAAAGTTCGCGCCAGGGCGATGGGGACAGCGGCGAACCCGCATCCGGCATCCAGGATTTTACCGCTTTTAAAACCCGATTTCTTTAATATTTCCGCTAACCTCTTCCCGACCCGTTCAATATTTTTGGCGTTTCTTTTGTAGTATCCCTCGGCCCATTCCTGATCGTTAAAAACTACCGGGTGGAATAATTCGGCTCGTTTCACTCTGACCTCCTTTTCACAAAGAAACATAAAACGCTGACCAGTAAGTCGTCATTGATCAGGATTGACTGCTGTTCGGATCGACAGTTTAATATACTCTTGCAGACTGTATCAAACGGCTGTCGAGACGCTTGAAAAGGTGAATTTGTCGATTCGCATGGGAGGCATAATCAGCCGCATCTGATAATAACGGATCAACCTCGGTTCGCCCAGCGCCTCGATGTGATTCAAGGAAACCAGGGGACTTTCGTTGAACCGGAAATTACGGACAGGAGCGACGATCCTGCCGTTTTTGATCCGGAACGTTCCGTCTCTAGTCAGTCCCGTCAGGAGCATGGTATTCGGATCAACGAAACGTATATACCAGAGGTTTGAAACAAGAATGCCGTCATCGGTCGTCTTTATCAGCTCTTCCAGGGAAGCGTCTTCGCCTTCCATCAGAATCTGGCGGGGCAATCCGTATGGTTCTATGCCTTTTTTTACAGCCCAGTAATAAGGATAAAAAACGTTCTTGATATGTCCCTCTTTAATCAGGTAATTTTCCTTTACGGGAAGTCCTGAGCTGAAAAGATTAGCCGCAGCGCCCTGTCCCGCATCTCCGTCCAGGCTCAGAGCGGAACCGAAAGGCAGACCGGGATATCTCTCGTGCCCGACGATGCTCCGGAACGATGCCTTCTCGCTGAAAACCTTCTGATTGATGATGGAACTGCCGTTTTTATACCGGGAAAGAAAAGACCTGTTTTCGTCGATCTTCCTGGCATCGAAACCGAAAAACATAGGCGCCAGGAAATTGGCCGCTGCCTGTGAAGTCAATATGACCTTGTAATCGCCCGGTTCCAGAGTTTCAGGATCAGAAGTCTGCCTGGCGGTTTCCGCAGCCTGCTTCATCAGGAGCTCCGGTTCCAGGAATCGCGGACTGTATTCAAATTGTTCCTCACGCGCGCTCCCGCGACCGTCCGGCGTCCTCATCGTCACGCTGTATCCCGTGTCCGTAAACCTGTGATACGCGAACAATCCGTTGCTGTTCATGACGCTGGTGAACGACAAATTATTCTGCACCGTTCCGAAAGCGTCCAAATGCATTTTTTCCGCATAAGAACAGGTTTCGCCGACTATTTCAGCTCGATGCTCCTCGTTGAATTTCTCCGCATCGCTGTCCCATCCCCTTACTTCCGGATACTTGCTCACGCTGACCGGCGGCAGATGCTCCCGGTTGACCGGCATGAAACGGGCGTTCTTTACGCAGGAATTTACCGTCCTCTTTATCGATTCATCGTCGATTTTATTGATTGAAATGTAATTCTCGCGATTATTGACTGATACGCCTATACGCAAATGTATGTTTTTCCTGATGACGTTCTGAGTCATCATATTTCTGGCGAAACGCGACAGCGCCTTTTCCGAACCGCTGAGTTCGACGGCCGCTTCGTCCGCTCCGGCCTGCAGCGCCGTCTTCAGCGTTTTCTCCAGAATATGTCCTGTTTCCGTTTGGTTCAATATCATAATCTTGCACATCCTACCCTGACGTTTTTCACTCTCAACGGCGCGCTGCCGTGCGTCATTTGCGCCACCTGCGGCGGCTGACCTTTGCCGCAACTCGTTATGCCGTAGGGACGCCACTCTTCCTGTCCGCAAACCGCATCCACTGAACTCCAGAAATCCGGGTTATGCGACTGGTATACAGCGTTTCTGAGCATGCCCTGGACTTTTCCGTTCTCTATCACCCGAACGGAATCCGCGCCGAACTGAAAATTTATCCTCTGCTGATCGATGCTGAAACTGGCCGTGCCGTCCATCAACAAAGCACGCTTCGTATCCTTGATAAGCGTCTCCAAATCCGGCGCCCCATTCTTGCCGGCCCGGATGCATACGTTGGGCATACGAAGTATAGGCACCGAATTCCAGGAATCAGCGTAACTGCAGCCGCGGCTTTCACTTTCGCCGATAATATGAGCCGTATCCATGGTGGTGGAAAAGCCCGTCAGAATACCATCACTGATGATATCCCATTTTCCTGTTTTTATGCCGTCATCGTCATAGGGAATGGACGACCGGCCGCAATTCAAAATCCGGTCCGCCGTCACATTGAAAATATCCGAACCGTAACGTAGCGATCCCAGCCCCTCAGGCCTGGCCCAACTCGTACCCGCGAAATCAGCTTCCCAGCCCAGAGAACGGTCCAGCTCCGTCGCATGCCCGATAGTTTCATGTATCACCAGGCAGGTATGACTGGGCAACAAAATCAAATCCATCGTATCTTCGGGACAGAAGGGAGCATTCAGCTTCTCCACCGCTTCCTTCCCGATCCTTTCCGCATTTTCAAGCATAGGCAGCTCTTCAATGTGCTCATATCCGCAGTTCAGCGGCGTATCGAAAAACGTCCGCTGCTCGAACCCGCCCGGTCCAGCCGCTGTGGCGGAATATCCCGCAAGACTCCTGATGAAGGACTGATCAATGTAACTGCCCAGAGTATCCGCAAAATATTTCCGGCAATGAGTAAACCCCATGCTCGCCGCAGTCCAGGTCACACCGGGAATCCCTCCAGACTTTTCATTAATCTTAAGAAGCAGCTCGATCTTCTCCTCCAGGGGCACTGTAAAGGGGTCCTTCTCATAAGACGCGGTCCAGGAATCGACGACAACGGGCTTGGAAACCAGACTCAGCTTATGTTTCATAAACCGGGATGCCGATTCGGCAGTGGAAACGGCCAACTCAACAGCGGATGCAATATGAGTCTTATCGATATCATGACTGCTCGCAAATCCCCAGCAACCGTTCACCATCACCCGTACGCCGAATCCCAGCGATTCCACTTCAGAAATAGACGTTACCAGTTGATTCCGAGCCGTAATCTTCTCATCCTTCTGACTCACGATACGTATGTCGCCGTAATTAACCCCGCGACGGCTCATCTCATCAACCGCAAATGCCAATAAGTCTCTCAACTTCATCTCCTCCACATTATCAATGCCTTATCCACGTTCTTAACAACCGGAGCAACCTCCGGCAAAACTGAGTCTAGCGCTTTTTTTCCGCAATGCAAGTTTTGAGTATTTTGAATCACATGAGCGGCAGCGATTGTAAATCGGGATCGGTATCGGAATCGGAGGCGAAATTCCGGGGCGCCGTGCTGAATGAAGAAGTGAACGATATCTGGGGGATCAGGATTTGATTGAATTCGGTTCGGGGCTTTAATGATAAAGGGGAAAGGGACAAAGCGACCAAGGGACCTAAGGGACCTAAAGGACAGAAGGGACACATGGAATTAAAAAAATTTGTTTTAGCAAAAACCGGTATCTGAAAATTAACCGTCTCGCAGAAGAGACGAAATTTTGGGTCTGATCATAGGGGCTGCACTTTTTCATAAAACGTTTGGCTGTTTGAAAACCCCTAACCCGGATTTCTCATACAAAACCTGTTACGAGCGTCCATACCCCCGCACCTTCAAGCGCTGCTCCCTACGGCCTTGCTCAACGTAGCGCTGCTATGTTTCCGCAGTCCTCCAGTCCGCTACGCTTGAATTTGCGGGAATCTGGACGCTCTCACTAGGATTTTGTATGAGAAATCCGGGCTAATCCGCTAAAAAACAACCCAATCTTACTCCCCCTCTCCATTCATGGAGAGGGGGCCGGGGGGTGAGGTCAACCCGCCGACAACAATCAAAACCGCAAAGATTTATACCGGCAGTTTTTCGCTGATAAAAAATTGCCCTCCCTAGTGTGCTCCGTCAGCAGACGCAGCCTTTGAAGGCAGCGCTTCTCCTCACTCCGCACGCGGGGCAAGACAATTTTTTAAAAGTGCAAAAGCGTAAAAGTATAAAGGGTAATTAAAGCGTCCTCGCAGGGCGGATGCCGACATTGACGTAGCTGTCGTCGGGCGAGTAGCTGTACCGGCGAGCAGCACGACAGTACATCGCATCGTGGATGCAACTCCCGCCGCGGAGAATACGGAGCGAGCCTGAATCAGGTCCTGCAGGGTCCTCAACCGGTCCGCTTGGATAGCCGGCATAATAGTCCCAGCACCATTCCAAGACATCACCATGCATATCATGCAATTCCCATGCGTTGGCCTGTTTCTGACCGACATCTTGCGTCTGGTTTCCAGAAGTGTATTTATACCACGCCAAAGGATCAAGATTAGAATCGTTGGTGCAGCCGGTATTATCCTGCCCGCTGTTGTAAGCCGTATCTGTTCCGGCCCTGCAAGCGTATTCCCACTCCGCTTCAGTGGGCAGCCTGTATCCATTCGCCGACTGGTCCCAGTATACCGTGCCGCCGGTGACAGGCGGCGTTCCGTCGAAGACCGTCGTATGAGTTTCATCCGTATAATAACAGGGCGTTAATCCCTCATTGATGGAAATATGATTACAGTAGATACAGGCATCATACCAGGTTATTTGCTCGACAGGTCTGTCGTCGCCATTAAAATATGAGGGATTAGTCCCAAAAACATCCACCCATTGGGACTGGGTAACTTCCGTTTTCTGAATGATGAATCCTATGGTCAAGGTTACCGAATGCCGAAGTTCATCGCTTTCACGGCACATTTCGTCCGTCGGAGACCCCATCTGAAACGTTCCCGGTGGGCAATAAGTGAAATTATCCGGTATATTAACGATCATCAGGTAATCGCCGGTCCTGTAGACGGCTCCGAACGTCAGTCCGGCCGCCAGAGCTTCCGCATTATCCGCATATTCGGGAATATCTGTCAGTTGCAGTCGCGACGTTGGACTATCCGTGCCGATACCCACTGAACCAGTGGTTTCGTCATAGTAGACTTCTGCGCCGGCAGGCGTTCCTTCGTCGTTGTAAATAAGCTGCCTGTTCGATCCGCCGGCAGGGCCTTCAGGACCGGTGGGTCCTTCGGCTCCCGTATCGCCCTTTGGGCCGGCTATGCCCGTATCGCCCCGGGGACCTTCCGGACCGATGGGGCCTGTCGGACCTGTTTCGCCGACGGCGCCCGTATCGCCCTGTGGACCGACCGCTCCTGTAAAGCCTGCAGGACCGGTCGAACCTTCAGCGCCTGCCGGACCTGTTGGGCCGGCAACTCCCGTATCGCCCTGCGGGCCCATGATTCCTGTGTAACCGGTCGGGCCGGTCGGACCCGCAGCGCCGGTGTCTCCTTTCGGACCGACATATCCCGTATCGCCTGTGGGGCCTGTCGGACCGGCAGCGCCTGTCGCCCCCGTCGGACCGGTCGGACCGGTCTCCCCGGCAAGACCCATAACGCCCGTTTCGCCTTGCCCTCCCATAGGACCTGTTTCGCCCATCATTCCCGTCGGACCCGTTAAACCCGTATCGCCCTTCGGACCAGCAACACCCGTATCGCCAGCAGGGCCGGTCGGGCCGGCAGGACCTTCAGCGCCGGTGGCTCCTGCAGGACCTTCCAGTCCCGTCGGATCGCCCACCCATTGGCCCGTCTCGTCTATTACCGTCGCAGCTTTGCCGGCGTAACCTACTATGCTTACGCTGCGGGGAGTGATGTCATTGTCGTATACATCCTCCGCCTGCAAGGCATAACCCGCACCCATTATTCGCTGATCGGGCGTCAGAAGCTGAAACCCGTTCACTCCGTCGGAAAACCACACCCGCAGATATGCCTCATCCGTTTCAAATACCGATGCCGGTATGGGCTCCATATTATCCATTCCATCCGCATCGCCCAGCATTACGTTATACAGCCCGTTCGTCACGGGCGTTTCCACTGCCGACTCAGGAAGATCGGGCTCTTTTCCGTCGTTGGTCCATAATATCTCACCCATACCGTCCACTATCGCAAACATGAAATATCCCGGCTCCGGTCCTGTCTCACCGTACGGCTCGCCGTTCACTTCCACCTTGCCCTGGTAGTTGATCATGCCCGGCGCCGCCTCGATTGACGATTGAAAAACAAGCGACAATACAATGAAAAATGACGTAACGGAAATACATAATACGAATGATCTCCTCATCCTTGCTCTCCCCTTGTTGTTTGTTCCTTCAGAGAGAATAATAAAACTTGCCGGGATGCTTGAAAAATTAATCGCTGCAATCCCTTATCGACGACATTTATCGTATAATTATATTTTGTTTTAATGTCAAGCGTTGCGCTTTAGTTTTTCATTGAAAATAATGTGACTGGTTCGTTTGTAATTTGAATCACAATATTGGGACTTATAGCGCTGTTTATGGTTTTTAAGAACGGACGCAGCGGACTAAACAGTACAATTTTGACGATGCGCGTGGCCGGACAACCCCATATTACCCAGGATACATCTGATCCGGCGCCCCTTGCCGGCCTATACTAGCATAATCATCCGGTCGCTGCAAAGAAGAGTCTGTACCTTTTGTCAATTAAGCTTCCGGAGCATACTTGGTCCGTACCGTCAGGAGCCGTTTTTAACCCAACGGAAAACACGCATGGGGGGGATGTTGAAAAACTCAAGCGACGAATCTGCCGTGCCCATATAAGGTCGGCATAATTCTGCGACTTTTCCGCTTAACTGGTAGGCTGTAAAGCGGCCTTTCGGATTGAGTAAAGAGGTCAACTGATCCAAAATGTGATGAGCGTCATCTGGATTCATGGTTGAAAACGGGACTCCTGAAATAACGGCATCAGGAGCGCCCAGTCCATAGCCGGCCAGGATTTGTTTCAGATTGTCGGCGCTTCCGAAATGGGCAATCAGCCGGCTGTCTTTGATTTTCTTTATAATGTCGTACAATCTAGGATTTATTTCAATAGTCAGGAGTTTCGCGTTCTGATGCATCGCCTTCAATATTGCTCGAGTAACTCCTCCCGTACCCGGACCCAATTCGACTATGACATCGGCTGAAGCTACGTCGGCAGCCTTAACGACGCGCTCTCCGACAAAACGCGTGCATGGAATTATTGATCCTATCTGAAGAGGATGTTTCAGAAATTCTGAAATGAAAATCCTTCTTCTGTTGCTTTGATCGTCGATTGTTTTTTTGTTCGTCATCGATTCTCCTTCTTTCGGAACGACTCATCGAAAGCGAAATGCGATTCGCTTGAGCCAGTAATTATCAGATTCTTCGAATTTTCTGCTCCTATTCAAAATGCGAATTCCTGCTCACAAAACGGAAAAATGTGTGGATTGCGCTTAAACCGGGGCAACTTACGGAAACGTTTCATGAAAAAATTTACCCGTTCAAAGAGAGCGGTTGCTAGAGCGGTTCACGAAGGGCCCTGCAACATCTTTTCTGCAAGACCGACGACTGAACCCGGATTGACTTATCCTGCTTTTATCAGCAAGCCGGATCAAACGTCATCTTCAGCATGCGAAAAAAGCATTGATTTTTTGCAGATTCAATATCCGCATCCATTAGTTGATGATATCTCGCCTGAAGTTAAAACGCAAGTCGATACCGCATGCCGAGAAAAATTCAAATATGTCAGATTTTCAATATTTTTGCTTTTCCTTCTCTTGTAGCATAGAATGTAAAAGTAAATCAGGAGGAGTTCAGGAGGACCGGTGCGTTCGATTTAAAACAGCAGGGGAAGGCGTTTCGGCGGCGCCGGTTATTTCCGTTTCAGGCTGTATTTTTTATAAGTCATAAATTCCTGAGAGGATAGGGGGATGGAAGCGAAGGAGAGGTTTGATTACGATTATATCATTATCGGCAGCGGATTCGGCGGGTCGGTCTGCGCCATGCGGTTGTGTGAGAAGGGTTATAGCGTGCTCGTCCTGGAGAAGGGCAAAAGATGGACTGCGGAGGATTATCCGAAACGCAACTGGAATTTAAGGAAGTGGCTATGGTTGCCGGTTTTGCGTTTTTCCGGTTTTTTCAAACTGACTTTTTTTCGTCATGTCGGGATATTGTCCGGAGTAGGCGTTGGCGGCGGTTCTCTTGTTTATGCCAATACCCTGGAACGCCCTAAGCATGAATATTTTGAATCGGAAACGTGGCGGCATCTGGCGGATTGGAAGTCGGAGCTGGAGGAGCATTATTCGACAGCGGAACGTATGCTGGGGGTGACGCAAAATCCGCGGCTTGAGGAAGGCGATGAGGCGTTGCGGAAGGTTTCCGAAAAGATCGGCAAAGCTGACTGTTTTGCACAAACAAAAGTAGGCATATTTTTCGGCGAACCGGATGTCGCTGTTGCAGACCCATATTTCGAAGGCGAAGGCCCGGAACGAAGCGGCTGCAATTTCTGCGGCGGTTGCATGGTGGGCTGCCGTTTCAATGCAAAAAATACCCTCGATAAAAATTATCTCTATCTGGCGGAAAAAAGGGGATGCCGTGTGCAGCCTGAATCTGAGGTATACGACGTCAAGCCTTTGGACGATGAAAGAGGCTCCTCAGGATATGAGGTAAAATGGAAATCATCCGTCAAGCTGATTAAAAAGCGAGGTAGCTATACCTGCCTCAATATAGTATTTGCCGGCGGCGTTCTGGGTACCGTTCCCCTCCTTCTGAAATTGAAGCAGTCATCTCTGCCGCGTTTATCCGATCGGGCAGGAAAAAGAGTCCGCACCAATTCGGAAAGCCTGATGGGGATCGTAACATTCCACAAAAACAGGTCTTTCTGCGACGGGATAGCGATCGGGTCCATTCTTCATACTGACGAACACAGTCACATCGAGCCGGTAAGATATGCGTCCGGTTCAGGGTTCTGGCGAGTGATGATTATGCCTCTGGTACACGGTCCCAATGTTTTTTCCAGGATAGGCCGATTGCTGATGGATTTTTTGGCGCATCCCTTGAAAAATTTGAGAGCATACACGGTCAGAGATTTCGCCAGAAGTTCGCAAATTTTATTGTACATGCGAACACTCGAGGGCAGTCTCTCATTTCACAATGGTCGCTTCAGGATGCATTCCCGCCTGGAAGAAGGAGCAGCGCCCACCGCATTCATGCCCGAAGCGAAGCATCTCGCCGAAGCGTATTCGGAAACGGTCAACGGCAAACCCTATGTGCTGCTGACGGAAACGCTGCTGGGAATCCCCACAACCGCTCATATCCTGGGCGGAGCGGTCATGGGCAGAGATGAAACCGAAGGAGTCATAGATAAAGATCATCGCGTCTTCGGATATGACAATATGTATATCTGCGACGGTTCGAGCATTTCCTCCAATCCCGGAGTCAATCCGTCTCTGACTATCACGGCCCTCGCTGAACGGGCCATGAGTAAAATAGCCGCCGCCGGTCCGCAAAAGGGGTCAGCGGATAAAAGGCATTGGGACTGATCAAACCGGGGTACGCTTTTTCATAAAATCATTGACTGCTACTGACCCAAAACCACCTCCTTGAAGAACTCACCGCTGTTTTTTCATCAAGAACCGCTAGGTAGTGCCTGTCCATAAACTAGAATCTCGATTCAAAATTTAATGCTGGACAGCCACTTGGGTTTTGATCCATAAAC
>CAZUFC010000142.1:0-19346 GCA_964619725.1 uncultured bacterium
ATATTGAATTTAAATAGTTTTGAAATGTTTGTTTTTGCTCGATTGTCCAATTTTAGAGATGCTGCTCAACTAATTGAATTTAAATGACTTTAAATTTTGCCTTAACGAAGTCTGACATTACGTCTTTCGGCCTTCTTTTCATTTCTTCCTTATTTTATGTGGCTAAGACGATTCATAAAACGGTCAAGGTTCAGAATTCTTCCTCCGGATATAAAACGACGGCGTCAAGTCAAACGCTGAAAGAAACTAAAGTACCGAGTTTTTTTTCCCTGTTTCTTAAAACAGTAAATTCAAAATTCAATGCGAGAAGTTACAGTTGGTTCGTTTTCATAATCACCTTTTGCTGCATGTTAGCTTCCTCATTCCGTATAAAACAGGTTGAGTCGAAGGAATTATTTTTTATGTTCTATGCTGCTCCCTTAACCGTTGCTATTGCAGCCGTAATGCTTTACTTTACAACTGAAAGAAAAAAGAAAACTTCTGGAGCAACTATAGTGATGCAGATTTTTCCTTTTATTTTCTCTCTACTGGAGATTTTATTTATATATTCTTTACCACAGTAGAATATTCTCGGAGGAATTGATCTTATGACGTCAAATAATGTTTCTGAAGAAGAATCAACGGATAATGGAAATGACGGTGGTCTAATCAGTCTTGTCTTCCCATTTTTTATTATGATTATATCCTTATTGATCTTACTCAAACAATTACAAATTTTCAGTTAAAACAAGTCGATGGCCTGACCGGAATTTCTCCCTTTTTGTTTTTTCCAAAAATTGCGTTTAAAATCATCGTTGCACTTGACAAAGCACAAATTTTGAATATTATTGATTAGACTTAATCGCTCGTTTGTGGGATTGGCAATGATATATTCCCGGTGGTATTGATGGTTCAAAAAATTTTTCAGAAATCTTCAGAGATTAATTCTTCAAAGGTTTTAGAAGTTAAAGATTTAAAGGTTTACTATCATGACCAAAAGACGTCTGTTTTCACTCGTGCCGTGGACGGTGTTGGATTCTTAGTCGGAAAAGGAGATTGTTTCGCGATAGTCGGCGAATCCGGAAGCGGGAAAAGTACAACGGCTCATTGTTTACTCGGGCTCATCGAAGGCGTACCCGGCATTATTGATGGAGAAATTTATTATTATCCTTCACAGGATGATAAGGATTCGAAAAGAAATGCCGTTAATCTTCTTGAAGGCTTGTCGAAATTCACACGATACTATGATTATTCTGCGAAGAAAAATGGAAGGAAGGGCTTTATTATAAAGAAAAACAACAAGGCCTGGCAGAAGTTTTTTAGAAACAGGATGGAGAGTTATCTGGGCGAGCATTTTTCAATGATTTTCCAGGAGCATGTAGGAGCTCTTAATCCCATGCTGACAGTTGGCGAGCATTTAGAAGAAGTGATTAGAAACCGTCAGAGAAATGCAACGAAAAAAGATATCCAAAATGAGATGAAAAAATGGATGGATGAAATAAACCTTGATCCTTGCATAGTGGACTCATTTCCCGAAGAGTTATCCGGCGGTATGAGTCAGAGGATCATGACGGCTTTAGCCTTGGCTAACGAGCCTTGCGTGTTGATTTCTGATGAAGCGACGACTAATCTTGATGCCGTTACATCGAAACTGATCCTTAATTTAATATTTCGGAAGCAGAAGGAACGGAATGCCTGCACTGTCTTGATATCACATGATCTTTCTCAGGTGGAGGATTATGCTGACGAGATAATGATTATGCTGAAAGGAAAGGCAGTAGAAATCGGGAGAAGGAGTCCTTTTCATCCAGAAAATCCCTATTGGCAGCATCCTTACACACAATTTCTCATAAGGGAATATTATAAAAACCGGGTAGACAAGGTGGATTCAGAGCTTTATTTAAGAGACGGGGGGATGAATGAGGAGGAAGGAGCTTGTCCTTTTTACGACAAACATTTGCGACTTGAACCAGGACTTTGTTGTCCCGGTAAAAATGAATTGCCTGAACTGAGGGAAACGGGTCCTGGTCATTTCACAAGATGTTTCAGTATTGGCGAATAAAATGAAAAACCGCGTTTTCGACATATTGACGATTGAACGCTTATGCAAATCATTTCCCCGCGTGATTTACAGCGACACGTTCCGGCAACGATCGATTAAAAATCATCATGCCGTTCGAAACGTTGACCTTTCGATAAGGAGAGGGGAATTTCTCGGATTAATCGGAGAAAGCGGAAGCGGAAAAACGACATTGGGACGTTTGATAGTGAGGCTAGAAGAGCCTGACGAAGGCAGGATATACTTTAATCACCAAAATATATCGTATTACTCAACGCGACTTTTTCGTAAAGCGTTCAGCAGAAAGATACAACTGGTTTTCCAGAATCCCGAAGCAGCTTTAAATCCCGGTCAAAAGGCAGGTGAGGGAATACGCGACCTTATAGAATTGCATTATCCTGATCTAACCTCCGGTGAAACAAGAAAACAAACGATCAAACTTATTGAATCCGTAAGACTTCATCCCGCTGAAAAATACTATCATAAGTATCCGCACCAATTGAGCGGGGGCGAAAAAAGACGACTCAGCCTGACCAGAGCCCTGGCCGTTGACCCGGACTTATTGATAATCGATGAGCCTGCGGCGGAATTGGACCCTGCGGATCAGAACCTGGTCATCAACATTTTACGTGAATTGAGGAGAGAAAGAGATAAACAAAAATTTCCTGTTTCCTCTTTGATTATTTCTCATGATTTGGGCATAATTAAGAAGATATGCGACAGCATTGCCGTTATGCACAAGGGGGAAATAATTGAAAAAAACAGTAAAAGCCGATTGCTTCAGAATCCGATTGATCCGTACACGATTAAATTACTCGAAGCGTCGCTCTTGAAAAACTCTTTCAATACAGACGATTATTCATTTAAACTAAACTTCGACTGATAATGGCGTTTGAAATATTTAAGAAACCGGTTACTCTCCTTTTGATTTTAATGCTCTTATGCCTTGTATTTCTTCCCGTCGTTGAATCAAACCTGGATGAAGAAGATTTCTTAATGGTCTTCTTTGAAACATTGCGGTTGCCCGTATTGGGAAGGAACCTGAGAATCAAGGTGGGACTTTTCCATCCTGAAGGATTTGTCGCAGAATCCATCAGGATAATCAATCCGGAATTTAAGTGTGAAAGCATAAACTTATCTCATATTCATCGTGATGTGCTTGATGTAGAATATTTCACGGGCATAATTCCAGAAGAATGTTTGACTCTGGGAGAAAACGCTTTCACAATTATCGCCGAAATTAAAAACGGCAGCAAACCTGTGCGCAAGAAATTGCCTTCTTTTTCTATTTCCAATGAAATTATTTTTTTGACTGAATTCCCTGCAGAACAAGTTTTTAAACTTAATGTCGAGGCGGATATTTATTCTAAGAATGGCATTTCAAGAATTCAGATATATGTTCGCCGTCAAAACAAACTTGATCTGGAAATTTTTGAAATGAAAGTATCGGCCTCTTCAGGCGGATTCCGATATAAGGCGCGAGGAGAAATAGGACATTCGTTGTTGAACGGGCCGATTGCCGAACTTTTCATTATGTTCTTCGATCGCGACTGGAATGGTCCGTTTGAATCAGAACACGTTTTTCTTAAAGGCGCAGCCCGTGATATTGAAATCTGTTTTTATCTTACTGACGAATCCGGTAAACCGATTATTGATTGCACTATTCAAGTCGACGATCAAATTTTTCGTTCTAGTGATACTCTGGGAAGACATACTCTTGTTTGTCAGTCCAGGTCAGCACACGAAAAATTACATTTTACCGTAAAAGCAATCAATCACCTTCCAAAAACCGTAACTGTTCCCATCAGCATAAATCAAAATTCTTACTTACTGGATGAAGACCTCCGATTGCAGAGAGTTCCGTTACAGTTGAAGATCGATGTTTTCGATCAAAGCGGCAATCCCATTCCGGGCGCTTACGTTCAAGTTACAGACAGAAACGAAAATAAAAATTTCAATCAGACGACAGATCGTAACGGATATTGCGAATTCATTCTCTCCTTTGAAAATTATAAAGATATCATTCTGGAAATAGATGCCCTGGGATTCGATGCAATAAGCGACAAAGTTGATCTCAATGACGATATTCTGATTCAAAAAGATTATTATTTACCGGATGCATCACCCCTGGAAAGAATCTTCCTTTTTAAAGTCGTCGACAGTAATGGCAATAAGATCAGAAAAGTCAAAGTTTTTATTAACGGAAAACGTCTCGGAAAAACGAATGACAGAGGCATGTTAAATAAAAAAATCAGCTTTGCAGAAGGCGAAGAAATTTCGATCGAGTTTATACGAAAAAAATACATGAAGAAAGAAATTCTATTTATGATTGATGAAGAGTTGAACATACCGATTGCGGTGTGCTTGGAATCGAAAAAATGAAACTTTATTTTAAGAGAAGTCATCTGGGAACTGATCAAACATTGATTACAATTTTTATCCCCAAAAAAATCGGCCTATTGAAATCCCTATTAAAGAGAGAAACAGATACGGTAATGTCGATTCGAGTCGCTTGCGACGAAGTATGGACATTAGCGTATCAGGGATTGTTTGTCTCACCATGGAAAAGGAATATCATATTGACCGTCCTAAATCTGTTCAGCCTCCTGCAGATATCTGACCGCGCACATTGTAACCTCGAAAAACGACTGTTTGATCAATACCTTCCCCTGTCAAACAATTTCTTAAAGGAGAATCAGAATGAATTCTTATAAAATCGTTTGTGCTGTTTTGCTTGTTCTAATCGTCAACGTCGGCTGCAAGAGTCAGCTTCAAAGAAAAATGCTGATAAGGAAAAACATTGAATTATCCTTGATTGAATTGGATGAGAACGGCAACGAGGTTAAAGAGATTATAACAGACTCAGAACCGGTAACTTACAACTTGCCTGAAACATTATATTTCAAATTACTTCTGGAAAATAACCATGCAAAAAAGAAGTTCAAAAAATTATGGGTCGATTTGTATTTACCCAATTGCTTTGTTTATTCGTATAACTCTGAAAACCTTGATTCAACCTTGCTAAACAAAGAAGCGCATGAAAAAAAAATCGATACGGAATGGGTCCTGACCTGGCCTGTCGGCAAGGTAAATCCTGAAGAATCAGACGCTCTGATATTTCAGATAACGGGCTCTGAGTTGTACGATCACATTATCAGCAATAAAAACAAAATCGTGCCGGTCACCGTTTATTTAAAACGAGGAAAAAAGTTAGACGTTGACAAAGAGGAATATAGAATACATTCATTCGTGACAGTAGTCACTCCTCCAACTTTGTCTCAAATGGATGACCCTGATCTATCGGATGCGCCAACGGAGAAAATAACAGCGCCTACCATAAACACCGCTGCTTCAGGTGAGGATGAAGTTCAAGGCGATGAAGCCAATGAAATGGAAGTTCAAACTGAAGAAAAAAATGAAAATTTCGTTTATTGAACAGGAACCGGGAAAAACCTTAAACGTTTTCCTTTAGGATCAACCAGGAGTAAACAATGAAAAATCGTTATCGCGTTATTCTAATTTATCTCTTTTGTATGGCCCTGATCTCATGCGAATCACCAAACGAATTAAATTTTAAAATAACCGTTTATGATGAGAGTCAGAATCCGTTGTCTGATGTAACCGCAAGAGTAAACGGCATTCCTCTCGACGGCGTATCAGACAGCTCTGGCGAATTGATTTCCTCAGTCAAAATTAAACCCGCCGATTTTTTACATTTCTCCACTTTCAAAAAGGGTTATGAAACGGCAGAAAAAAAGATCAGAATGGAAATAAACAAGTCGCTTTATGCTTCTACTTTCCTCATGAAAAAAACTGGCTATCGCATAAATTTAACTCTCAGAGCTCGAGATGAAGAAGGAAATATAAGTCCTCTGACCAATGCGGATTTATTTGTCGCGGGTGAAAAAAAAGGTTCGACTGGCTTTGACGGGAAATTTCTTCTGTTTATTAACGACCTCGGAAAAAAAAATATAGATTTATTCGTTAACCATCCTTCATTTGTTGAAACTTTTGAACAGAATATCCCGCTTAATATTGAACAGTCATCATACGATAAAGAAATCATTTTGGATGTTTATCCCGCCAGGAATTTTTATTTTCGATTTCGTAATAATAAAGCTGAACCTGTTGAGAGGCAAAAAATTATTATTTCTGACAAAGAGTTGTTTACTGATGAAGAAGGAAAAGCAGAAACAAGCATTCCGATTAAAAGCGGAGAAAAAATAGAAATTCAGTTTCCTGATTCGTCGATTTGTATGCCGAACTCCCGGACTATCTCAATTGAAAAGGATAAAGCCGATTATGATTTTAGCTTTACGCAAGGAGAGCCAGTCAGTGTTTCCCTATCCGTTTCCAATTATGAGACGGGCGCTCCTGTCGATGGGATTGAAATTAAAATAGTGAATAACCAAAGAACAATAGGTTTTACGAATGAGAACGGAGAACTTGAAAAAAGCGTGCTTTGTTTATGGGGAACGTTACCGGATGTGTTGAACATTGAAATGAATAAAAGAGGTTTTTTACCGACTACAGGGAAACTGGTTAATGCGGGAGAATTTTCATATCGAGGAGCGTTTTCTGTCCGTCGTGCGCTTTTATTGTCTTTAGATGTAGCCTATGGAACGAATAACGGCAATGATCGTATTCCGGTTAGCGGCGCTGTCGTCAATGTAATAGGCAATTCAGGCGTAATCGAAGCTGAAACGGATAAAAACGGTAAATTTGAGAAAATACTCCCTGAAGAAGGATTTTATACTATAAAAGTTTATGATCGAAAAACTTCACAACAATATGAAGAGGTTATTAACATCGGGGAGGAAAAAACAGGTGTGCTGAGCATAACATTCAGCGCTGAATCTGCTGATCTGAGAATCGTAGCCCTTGACTCTGAAAACGAATCTGAAATTAATGGGATTTTCAGGCTTCTCGACAGCAACGGGGAAATTCAGCATACAGGAGTGTTAAACGAAAAAAAACCTTCACAGGTAAAAACCGGTTCGTATATCCTGATTATTGATTCAGAAGAATACAGCAATTATCAACAATTTGTCGATATTTCGGGTGACCGAGTCATTGAAGTAAAATTGTACAGGGATTACATAAAAAAAGGTCGAATATTGATCAACAATGATGAAGCGAAAAAAGCGCTCAGCGAGTTTAACAAGGTAACGGAAAATAATGCAGAATACCCAAAGGCTCAATATTTTATGGCGATTTGTCATTTAAAGATGTCTGAAGAAACGGTTGTCGAAGAGGATAGAAAGACTCACGAAAAAGCGGCTCAAAGACATATACAGAATGCAATTACTCATGATAATGAACAGAATCCCAAATATTATCTCATTCTGTCGCGTTGCCATATCAAGAAGGGCTATTATCCGGATGCCCTGGAAAGTTTAAAAGCAGCAAAAAGCAACCTCAAAAAAATTCCTGTTAAATCAAATGAAGCGATGAATTCTCAAGACGGTTATCGCGCTCAGATAATACTCTGGCAAGCATGGTGTCATGCATCAATGTCATCAAAGGACATTGCAAAAGTCAAAGATTGGGAGAAAGCTTCAAAATTCTACCAAGAGTATGAGTCTGTTTGCAATGACAATCAGAAGGTTGCCCGAGATGAGATGATTAACAGCCTGGCTACGGATGTAAAAACATTGATTGAAAAAGTTAAACAAGAGATGGACGAACAGAAGATTAACGAACAGGATATGGATGAAGAAACTTAAGCAAAATTACAGAATGTTTTACATTTCAGCGGCTTGCTTATGCTTTGCCTGCATTTTTCCATCCGCCTTGAATTGTGAAGGGAATGCAGAGACATTAATCATATGCTTTTTCGATAAAATATCGGAATTACCCGTCAAAGATGTTCGCGTCTATTCAATCGATTCCAGAGGGAACTTTGCCTGGATTGGAAAAAGCGATGTGACCGGTCGAATTTCTCTCTCCATAACGGAAAATGCATACTCGGAAATTTTTGTTTCACATTCCAAATATAAATCATTCGAGATGATAATCGATTACTTCTTTAAAAATCAAAACAAAAAAGAAATAAAAATTCCTCTTTCTAGAAAAGAAGGGATTACGGTACACATAAACTGTTCAGCCGCTGACACTATGCAATCGATTCCGTGCGACTTAACTCTTAATGGGAACAAAGTAGGTGAATCCCCTGCAAAAATCAAGGTATTGGAAGGATATTATAATCTGAAAATTATTCCTTACAATTCGGTCGATTACAAAGCTGTATCATTGATGCATCCTTTTTATGAAAATAATCAAAAAATAGAATTCAAAATATTTCCAGACATCGAAAGAAATTTATTCGATTCTGAATTTACGGGAAATGAGACACATTTCAATAAAATTATGCAAACTTTTTCAGATAATTCGATGACTTTCAACAATTTCAAATTTTTTATCAAGATTTTATCTTGTATTGATGAAAAAAATGAAATCACAGAAAATTTTCTTGAAAGCAGTCTGACAGGAAATCCTTTTTATAAAAAATTCATCAATTGTTATTTAGGGACTTACTATTTCAAAATCGGTGCATACGATAAAGCTGCAGGGTCATTTCGCGATTCAATAAATATAAGAGACGCCATTTTAAAGCAGGTTGATTTAAGTTCGGATCAGAAGGATTTTTTTCTTTTTCAAAGCTACCGGTATCGAGCTTTATGTTTGACGAAAGTTGCCGAAGAATGGAACGACGGTCTTTCTTCGAATAGAAAAATCCTGCGTGAGGCGATTAATGCATGGGAAGATTGCATATCTATTTTTCGGATTTACTCAGGATTGGAAGAAAAGGAGTCTATTTTTTCGGATTACCTTGAAACGGCTGAATATAAAAAGTCATTATTGATCAATCTTTTAAATTCTAAGGAGGACTAAACGGAAATTTGACGGATTCGGTTTGTGAATAGATGAACATGCAATTAATCGAAAGGAGTGCAGAATGACTCATCTTTTTGTTTTCATGAAATCTATCGTTTCGAGAACCGTGATGAATATAGGAACATTCAATTTGTCTTTTTTGTTGTTAATTACCGTTCTGTTTCAAAATACCGAAGTATTTTCTCAACAGCTTGTCTACACCGAATTGGAATTACCGACGTGCCTGTATTCTCCTATAACGATGGAAACTCAATCCGTACGGATGAGCGATTTAATTTATTCTTCTCTTTATGCTTACGATTTTCGCGGCGAGATAACGCCCTCCCTGGCTTCTCAGCCATTTCCAGAATCATTCAGCGACAGATACGAAATAAGAATTCGAAAAGGATTGAGGTGGCCGCTTTGCGGCAAGGAAATAACGGCTGAAGACATTAAATTTTGTTACGATCTCGTTATCGACGAGGAAACTGAGCTGATGCAGAAGGAATATTCTGTGATCGAGAGCGTGTCGTTTGATCATGCCGACCCATATAGTATCGAATTTAAATTAAAAAACACCGTAACGTTTCCGCAGCAGATTTTCACATTGCCGATAATTCCTAAGAACAACGGATACGAAGAAAATTACATTCATTGTACGTGCGGACTTCTGGACAGACCGGAAGGATGCGGGCCATATTACATTGATGAATGGAATCAGAACGTTCAGGAAATCAATCTTGTCTATAATAAAAACTTCCATGGCAAGCGCCCGCAAATAAGCGCCATTAAGCTTAAGGCAATACCTGATAAAAACACCGCTTTAAGGGCATTGCTTCACGGCTCGATAAACTTTTATCCTGATCTGTCTCCGTCGCATTATAATCATCTGGATCGCATTACGTCCTGGCGTTCCAGAATCACTTCGTATAATTCACAGAACATTGAATGCTTCGCGTTAAACTGCGTGAGAAGAGATTTAATGAAAAAACAGTTTCGGCAAGCGCTTTCTTACGCGATGGATATAGAGTCGCTGATCTGGACATTGTTTCCAGGTTCAAAACAAATTTCCGGCCCTTATTCACTTTCGAGTCCATATTATAATCATGATATCGAACCGCTAAAGCACGACATCAAAAAAGCCAAAGAACTTCTCAAACGCATGAATTATAATTGGAACGCCGACGGACTTCTTACGTATAACGGCGCTCCACTGGAAAAACTGATTATTATCGAACCGCCTGCAAACGAGCAGGCTGTGCATTTTGCCTGTCAACATGTTCAGGAAAAGCTGAATGAAATCGGAATTGAATCTGAAATTAAAGCTATGTCCGATCAGAAGGCATGGTTTCAGAGAATATTTATAGATCGAGATTTCGATATCGCTTTCATCATCTGGAAATTCTATGCTTATACTGATGTATCGCCTTTGTTCGGTTCTGAATATATGGGAAAAGGAAGTTCCAATTTCGTGCAATTCGTCGATCCGAAGCTTGACGATCTGTTTGAGATGTTCCACACATCAGGAAAAATGGATCAGAAAATAAGCATCGGCAAGAGAATTCATGCTCATCTTCATGAAACATCTCCCTACATTTATGGATGGGAAAGACCCTCATACGCTGCCTGGGGGGAAGAACTGGATAATGTAATTTTGACGACAAGCGTCTTCAGCCTAATCCATCTTTGGCAATATAATCCCGCGCCTTGAGTAAAATGATTAAAAAAATTACAAATATATCATTCCTGACCAGGGAAATCTCCCGGATACTCCTTGTCTCCTGTGCTTTAACCCTACTTATTTTCATATTGTTTCAGTATGCGCCGGGGACTTCGAGCAAAGAACGTCCCTTTAATCTGACATTTAACTATTCAATCATCGAGAGGGGACAAATAAAGTTCGATTCTTTCCTGAAAAAGGTTTGGATAACGACGCGTTTAACCTTGATCGCAATGGCCACCACGGCCATATTTTCTTTACCGGTAAGCTTAAATCTTTCCATTAAAAAACATTTAATCGTCACAAAGTTTTTCCTGTTTTTTTCATATTTCATTTCAGTCATCCCGATCTTCTTTACCGCTCATCTGGTCTTGTTTTTTATAACCAGTTCTCCTGATGAAGTCATCGGAGGAACGCTTGGAATCAAACTTATCTCTTTAAGAGATTCTGTCTTTGGTAGTAAATTCTTTGCCGGACGTATTGATTATAAATCGACTATGAATCTGATACTTCCCGGCATATTGCTGGGACTCTGCAACGGTTCCCTGGCGGAAGTCATCAGAGGGCTGAAAGAAGAAACTTCCGCACTCCTATCTCATAATTACGTCAAGGCTGCCGTGGCAAGGGGCGGCAGCGTTTTCTTCCACGTTCATCGAGCTTTGATCATTGCAGTAACGGCGATCTTAACAATGAAGTTAACTGCTCTATTAGGAGGCGCCGTGGTGATTGAATCGATTTTCGGGATCATGGGAATCGGGCAATCAGCTTATCTTGCAGTGAAAGCAAGAGATTTTTATCTATCTCTCTACATCTCTTTTTATTTATTTCTCATACACCAGCTATTCGATTGGATTCGTCGTTTTACCGTGTTTGTTATGGACAAGAGGATCACCCGATAGGTTATTTATCATGCTGCACCGTTCAATCTCATTTAATTGGAAAACATACAGAGAAATATTTAATTCTAAAAAAAAGAAATATGAAAAATTTTCTTTTTTCAGAATTCCTTCTTATTTTAAATTAATCCTGGGGATTTTTATCGCTTTTTTGTTTGTTGTTACGGCAATGCTTGCTTATACGGTCGATTGGTCAGCCTCCGACAGCGCCTTTAAGGACTTCAAAGAACTATTTCCAGAAAATGACCATTTTGGTGTTTTTATACCCGGCAAAGCTATCAGAGGACATCCCCTCGGTTTCACAAGCGGAAAAAAGTATTTTGTAAGTTCTCTTGTTAAAGGGAGCGCAGCCTACATGCCTTCATGTTTTCTGGCAATCGCTGTGAATTGGATATTGGGGATAATTCTCGCCGTTATGGTCGGTTTTTATCCTGAAAAAAAACTAATTCCAAAAATCGGATTATTGACGAGGTTCAGCAATAAAAAGGCGACGCCTGGGAAAAAAGTTGATCATGTATATCGAGTCAGAGGACTGACTTGCGGAGAAGCGGCGCTGTCTTTCTCTCATCTGATTCAGTCAGTACCCAAAATCATTGGATTATTGCTAATATTGGGCATATTCTATCGTTCTGACAATCCGAACGTTCGTACGATCGTTCTGATGATATCGATCGGCCTTTTTGCTTCTCCCAGAATGATGGAGACACTTGGATACCGCATCAGAAAATTTAAGAGAGAAAAATTCGTCGATGCTGCAAAAGCGGCAGGATTCTCAGACTTTAATATCATATTTAAACAAATTTTCTGGAAAAACTGCCTGCCCCTATTCGTCGTCGAAATTTCCCGATTAATGGCTGAAATTTTCATTTTTGAAGCGGTCATGGCTTATCTTGGACTCGGAATATATGAACCTTACTGGAGTTGGGGCAGACTTGCGCAAGAGGAAATTGACTACGGCATGACTTTCGGTTTTATCAGAGGTTCATTGCATCCTTGCCTGTGCATTGCGTTTTTCTCTGTCGGATTTCTGATGCTGGGCGACGCAATAGCTGACATAAAGAGTTTAAACAGAGAGGGATAGAATGATAACTATTAGAAATTTTTTAAAATTTTTCACATTAATTGCTTTTATTTTTGCTCTTTCAGTTCGTCCGGCTCCGGCAGACGAGGTAATGAAGGATTCTTATAAATTATTTGAAGAGAATAAATATTTTGATTTTGCCGTCAAAATGACGGAAGCGGCGAAAAATGACTCTTACAACCTCAGCATGCCGGAGCGCGATAAACTGGCGCACGCTTTATTTTATCTCGGCTGGAGTGAGCTGGAATTTCACAAACTGGCTGTGGCGGCATGCGAGCGATATTACAAAATCGTAAATCTGGAATTGTCTGCGGATAAAAAAACTCTTTCAGACGATATCAAATATAAAACGTCGAGAGGCATGCATAAAAATTCACGCTGGTCATTCGATCAAGATGCGGATGCGATAGATTATTTCCTGGCGCTTGCTTATCAAGAAGCCGGGAGACATGATTCAGCGAAAAGGTATTTCGATTCCTTCTTAGAAAATTGTCCCTCCGGTACCCGATTTTTTCAATATGCCAAAAACTTTTCGGTAAGATCGGAAATAAATTTGCCGAAATGTGAAAATCCTGTAACTTATTTTAAAAATTTACTTTCTGAAAGTATTTCGCATGCCGATGAAAATCTTCTAATATATCAAATTAAACGTTTCATTTCTGAGAACGAACACAGATACTGGATTGAAAATCAATTACCCGGAAAGACAGATTTATTTCATGAGAATCAGAAAATAAAAGAAATTCAATCACAGTTACAACAATTGTTGGAAAACTGTAAAATCAAGGATATAGTTATTCCGGGTCTAACAAACAAAAACGAAATCGAGCCATATTCCAGTTTTGTTGATTTCCAGGGCGAATGCATTAAAGTCTTTCTGGGGGATTCATCTTTTTATTCCATAATGCCTGCCGTGAAAAGAATCAGGGATTTTTACCCGCATTATGAGGAACGCATGCGACGAATTTCCCCGGAAGCATACTGGGTATTAGGAAATACTTTCCTCACAGCAGCGGAAAAGATTTATTCTGAATTAAAAAAAGATTGCGGCAAAAACGACAGAATTTACTTTACGAGTCAACTCTTAAGGTGCAAGCTTTTACGCGGGAACTATAAAGAAGCTGAGGATTTAATCACTGAAGAGAATGCCGCTTCAGAAAATAATCTTTATCCCTATAGTAAAGGAATAGTCAACGGCATTTCACGGTTTATAAACGGTTCTAAACCTCCTGACTTAAATGAGAAATCTCTTTCAAGAACTCATTCAGAAAAGTTGATAGAATTTGTTTATTATCAATGGATTAAATCCACTTCTGGGAGAATGATAGGAGAAAAAGAAATTGATTTGCTGCATAAATCATTATTGCATATGGCCAAACGAGAATACATGCATTTGACGGGAACTGAATCTAGAAAGCATAAGAGTAAAAAAGGGTCTTCCTCAGAAGAAATCCTGGAAAATTTTTTTTCTTATCGATGTTATCTTCTATCGAATAAGCTGATCGAGGCGATTCTTTGTCTTACCGAAATACTGGAAAATAATACGGGCATTGAGATGAATTCAAAAGAAAAATATTTGTCCGAAAGACAAAATTATTTAAGATCCGTAAGAAATCTTAAGCAATCAGGTTATAACAATCTAGCTTTAAACCACCCAATAGTAATGATCAAGACGGCACGCTTGAATTTTCTGATCGACGTTTTCACTTTTACTGAATATAATATGATTTTATCTTTGTTCTCTGAAAAAGAGTATATGCCGGAAGTAAGGCTTTTAAGAGACATCGTTAAATCGGTATCTCAATTTTCAAGCAAATAAGAAAGGATTCGGTTGCTCAACAATGAACAGAAAAATAAAAACAGCAACCTTCGTCATTGAGGTTGTTTTAACTTGTCTGAATTTCGTTACGGTTTCTGCGCATAAAACCGTACCGAGGATCACGCCGGATGGAAAATATGTTTCATTCCAGGAGTATGATTCAAGCGGGAAGCTTGGAATTTCAATATACGAAATAATGCAAAACGGCAAAATCAGCAAGATACCGAAAATCGATCTTTCTCTGCCCTTATATGAAACTGATTCATCAGACGAAAGCGACGTCGCTTTCAGATTCGGCGAAATAAAAAAAACGACATCTAAAATTGAAAGAGAATCAACGGCTTTCTTTGCCTGGGCTCCGGACAGCCGCCATTATGTTTTTGAAAAATATACTTTAACAGGCAACGACCTTCATTTCGGTTCAATTGATGACACTGAAACTCAATCCGTTCGAATTACATTTGATGAAGAAATTGAACTAGACCCGCAATTCGCTCCTCTGTCTTTTCCTCCGGAAAGAAAGGATGAAAGTTATTTTTTCGTTGCTTTTTCCAAGCGAGGTTCTTTATTTATAGCCAGAATTCCAAAATCTGCGGGGAGTTATAATGATAAATCTGATAAAGTAGTCGTGAAGCAGGTCACTTTTGACACATCTTTTTCAGACTGTTATCCGGAATGGCATCCTTCGGGATTGGGGCTGATCTTCTCTCGACGTACCTTAACCGGATATGATCTCTATTTTCTTGATTACAAAAAAATATTGAAATTTATCCATTCGGAAAATGAAAACCTTTTTCTGGAAGATCAAGCTGAATGCTGCCTGAATCTCCCCTATTCCGATGAGCTCCACGGAGTCTTTTCGCCGAAAGGCTCCCGAATCGCCTATTTTTCCAATTTAACTCATCCGAACAACAGAAAATTATTTAATATTCACATTTCCTGGTTCTGGAATCCGGAAAACTGGAAGAGAAAAACGATCGGCAAAAAACCTGCTTTTTCGGACCTGCACACTGATGAGCCGGTACTAACAGAACAGACAATTCCGTTAGGCCCATCCTGGTCTCCCGACGGCGCTTTTTTGACTTATATCGCCAACAAACCCAATCTTGATTACCCGTTAGTCGTTTGTCGGTCGTTTAATCCAAAAACAAAAGCTTACGCAAAATCGATTACAAACAACGTTAATTGCGCTTTTTTTCCATGTAGCGAAAGGAGTAAGGTTTGTTTACTTACTTGCCGCAAGGAATCTAAAGGTTTGAATATTGTTGCAGATTCTTTTGACGTTCTGTCGAAGTCAACCAGAAAAACGGAGGAAGAGCTTTACAGATTTATCGAATCCACTCAAGCGTTCGAACAAAGCTTCAGTTTCAAATTAGTTGATTATCACACCGGGATTCCAGTAAAAAATGCTGAATTCGAATTTTCGGAAAATCATAGCGCAGGATGCTTTTATTCAAGTTTGCTTGATGGTTACGTATGCGGCCTCTACAGGTCACCAGGCAATTTAATCGAAAACTCTTTACTGGTAGAATGGAAGAAAGACGGTAAACCTGCGGACACATCATTTTACAATTTAAATCTGAAGTCGCTCAAAAACAGCGAATTATACGTTTTTGAACCGTTGTATGAAATAGTCCAGTTCAGGAAAGAAGCCCTGCAAGATGCGAGCGGAAAAAAACTTGATATTTCAAAAGAGAACATCGAAGTAGAAATACTATCCCAAAAAAGGGACAAAAAAGGTAATAATTTGGAAATAGTTGAACTCGATCATGAGCAATTCAAAATCGCATTCCCTGATTCGATGTTCGGAAAAACGTGCAAACTTGAGTTGAACATTGAGGGTTATTCGCTTCCTTACAGTAATGAACTTGAGGGAAATTCTGCTGCAATCAATATAGGCAGCAGGGCTTCCGGCGGAATATTTGATCTGAGGATCGTAAAAAAATACTTGGAGAGAGACATTTTTATCGTTAATGGCGGAGTAACGCCATTCGGAATCGATAATTGGCCCGTTGCAGATGCCGTCATAGAGATACGCAATAAATTTATAGAATCAAAAACGTTCAACACTGGAAAGGATGGTCGTGTCAGAATAAAAATTCATGAAGCAAATAAAAACGAAACTAAAATATCAGCTTCAGGCTTTGAAGCCGTGAATTTGGATCCCGCTTACTTAAAAAATAATCCCGATATGAAGGTCCTGCTTACGCCCAGAAATAATAAATGGATATTCTGGATTCGGGATTCTCAGGGGCACGTGCTTCATGATGCTAAAGTGCAAATAAAAATGGGAATCGGACGACACAACAAAATGTTAAAATTTTCAGATGAGCCACACGATATCGATTTTCCTTTCTCATACTCAACTTTCTGTAATTCCGATAAGCCCCTGGTTTTTGAATTACCATTTCCAAAACCGATTCCAAACTATTATTCCGGAAAAATCACCATTGAGCATTCGGCATGCAGGAACGGTGAAAAGATTATCGATATAAAAGATATTGACACTAATTTGGAAATCAATTTCATCTGTGTCGGGAACCCCGATGAGCTCCAGGGAATATTGTTATATCTCATTGATGAAGATGGGCATCCGGTATATGATGCCGGATTCAGGCAAACTGGAGGAAGTACTCTCGGCTTAAAACAGTCGGTCAGCCTTGAGGCTGGAGCTTATTTAATTAAAGACATTTCTTCTTTAAATGAATTGGAAATTGAATGTCCTGATTTCCAGAAAAAAGATGAACGCGCTGTTAAAATTGTCAGGGATAAAATATACGCCGTAAAATTAAAAAAAATAGCACAGAAAAACAGCCATTCATCGAAATATAGAAAAATCAAAATAAAAACTTATTGCACCTTGAAAATTTATGAAGACCTTCCTCGTTTTAAAGGGTTGCCCGAGGATTTCTTCAACAGGAAAATATTTTTGCCGTACGTAAGATTGTCCGTAAGTTATTGTCCTAATAAACACGAGAATAAAAACATAATATCGAAATTTTATGAAACATCAAAAAACGGAGAAATAATTCTAAGGCTTCCTGAAAACTGTTCTGATTTAGAAGTTTCATTAGATCAAACAGGATTTAATCATAAAGAATCTTACTTCCCAGAGGATAACGCATTTATTGAAATTGAAGTAAAATCAAACGACTGCAATTCATTCATTGACTTGTACGGTGAAAATTCATGTCTGCTCCTGCGAGAATTAACTGACGGAAAATTGAAGACTCTCATGGATGCATTGGAACAAAAAACTGAAATAAATACTAGCGTTTTAGCATTTGCCGAATCCATGAATTTGAAAAACCGAAGCGGAAATGTCACGCTCGTTAATAAATTTCCACCCTTTATCGGTTTTTCCAGTGATGAGATAAAAAGACATTTTTGTGAATTACCGTTTAAATTTAATTTTTTTTCTACGATACCGTATATTATTGATAAAAAAATGCAGCTAATAAAATCAGATGATAAAATATCATTCGTTGAATTATTGTCGCGACTTGAAATCGAAGGTCTTATGAGCAAGAAAGACTGGAGGGAATTTTATGTTCTTAATCATAAACTCATCAATCAAAGAGGCGGCGGGTTCTACCCGTACTTCAGAAAATATGACATCATATTTGTACCCGATAAGAGACAAATGAAAGAGTTTTTGCATTCTGAAAGTGAGTATTCTGTTCCATTCAAAATTCCTGAAAAAAAGCCTCCTGATTTTCATAACCGAAACTTGGATTCGGAGACCAACCCACGATTAAGTTTTCCCCAGCATCCAGACGAATACAAGCTTAAAAGAATATTCAAATGCTGGTTTGGAGCAAGGGGCTACGACGCACATATTAGGAGTCAAAAACGAAAAGTGAAAAAGAAATACAAGGAAGAAGACATAATAGAGCTGGTTCTCGACAAAAAAATCATAAAAAGGATAAATGAAAAAATTAAGCCGCCAATAAAGTCATTCTTTTGACGAATCAGTTTTA
This sequence comes from uncultured bacterium, assembly GCA_964619725.1. Classification (GTDB taxonomy): domain Bacteria; phylum CSSED10-310; class CAZUFC01; order CAZUFC01; family CAZUFC01; genus CAZUFC01. The sequence continues at coordinate 18,411 of CAZUFC010000142.1, forward strand.
TCAGATTCAACAAGGAGGATAATTGCAATATGAATAATAAACATAATGAGAAATTCGATAATTACCCTTTGCCGGAAGGATCGGATTTTTTCGAAACGAGTCAACAAGCAACGACTATGACAATTCTGAAAAAAAGAAAATCCAGCGGTAAAAGAATTTTTGGTTTATCTGTACTGATCATTCTCCCTCTAATCATTTTCGGACTTTATTACCTGCTCTTAGTATATGATAAAATTGAAAACGCTCAAAAAGCAGAAAAAATCGATGACTTTGATCCTACATCCGTAATGGTTAAATTGAATCGGAAAAATGATGACTCTAAAAATGAATTTGTTGGAACTTGCCTTTCAGAAAATTATGTTCTGAGCCGAATGAACGATGCGTACAAATTTTCCAGTTTCTATATTGAAACAACAGATGGAATTAAGGAAAATGTGTCCGTCATAGATTACGACGGATATTCAAAACTCTGCATATTGAAAACGAATAGATCAGAATTTAATCCCCATTTGAAACCCACTCGTTTCGGGTTTTTCGAACAGAACGCAGACTCGATAATTCTCATCGATAAAGGAAATTTTAAGCGTTACGATTCTGAAATGGCGATGGCTGCCTTTACGAAGAACAAAAAAGAAGAAGAATGGGGGATTCTTCTGGACAAATACCACGCCGTCATCGGGATTATTTTCTGGCCTGATCCGCAAAATTACGATTATGCATTTTTGCCCATAAACGCGTTAACAAGAGATTTTTGATCGAAAAATGTCTTTGATAGCACATTGACGAAACTTCCGCTTTCTTCAATTCCATCATTTTCATTAATAATCCAAATAGCTTCTCTCTCTTTTCAATTTGATGACCTAAAAATTGCTGACCTAAAAATTTCGTGTCCTTCCGGTAAGCATGCACAGGGCAAATTTTTTTCCACGGCAAGGC
>CAZUFC010000143.1:0-19163 GCA_964619725.1 uncultured bacterium
TTCGTCAAACATTTCACAATTTTTTATCAGTCAATGTCAGGAGATGTGAAATTACCCTCCATGTGCACTTTAAATGGTGCACAAACTCGTTATTAAAACTGAACCATACATGATATTGCCGGCGATGATCAGATACCCTTGTTTTTGGACAGCCTTTCGTTATTGGGGCATAAGAAAACAACCCCCTGGTCCGTTAATGCTGAGGTTTCGCCTGCGTCTCGTTCCCGTATAAGCTCATGTTTTCGCCCTGTTGCCAGGGCGGTTCCAGAGCAGACAAAGGGTTTGAAAAAGTGTTGCACCCATTTGATCGGTCACCATATCTTTAAATCAGGTTATGGTCCGTCGCCGGAATTTTATCCTGAACCATATCGTAAATATGTTCGATTCTCACCTCCCTTTCAATTAATGTGGAGCAAAAAAGGCGACTGTTCTTACAGTATTTTGTTTATAGGTAGTGCCTGTCCACTAACTCGATTCTCGATTCAAAATTTAATGCTGGACAGCCACTTGGGTTTTTGATCCATAAACGGGCGAATTTATCTTAAAGCAATTAAGACAAGAATTTGCGAGGCAGGGGTAATGCATATACGTTGACTGATCCAATCCGCAGCCAGACGCAGTATTGGGGGAAATTCGCCGTTTATGGACAAAAACTAGGTAGCCGTGGTTTTTCCAGGGTCGCCGTCTTCTTTGGTAAGAGGGGAATCGATACGCCGATTGTTATGATCGGCTCACTGAGTAAAATGTTATGAAAAAAGAGTAAATCCTGTTTGATCAGTCCTGGAAGTTCGATTTCGATTGCGATTACGATTGCGACCCCGACCCCGATACCGACCCCGATACCGATCCCGCCTCCGATTTCGAAACTCAACCCGACCCGGACCCCGATGCTTAAACAAACGATCCTCGAAGAAAAAACAGCGTTGAATTCGTCAGACAGATAACTGCGGGCAAGGATCAGTTGTTTAATGGGGATTTCGATCAGTCAAGGGTTTTAAGAAAAAGTGCAGCCCCAAAATGATCAGTCGCAAAATTCCGTTTCTAATGTGAGACGGTTAATTTTCAAATACCGGTTTTTGCTTATACGAATGATTTAATATTCCAGGCGTCCCTTCTGTCCCTTTGTCCCTTTGTCCTTTTGTCCCTTTGTATCTTCATTAATCTGAATTAATTTTGGCGGTCCGACTGCGACAAGAGGAAGAGTTCCAGGTATTCGGATGGCATGATGGGCAGGGGTTTACCGTTATTTTTGAGGTAAATGTCGATCAGTTGCGATAGGGGTTCTTTCTGTTTTTTTATTTTAACCCCGAAGAGTTTGGGCATCAGGATACTGGTATCGAACAAATCGGGTTCGGGATATTCGATAATGTCGATTTTGACGTCTGGGGGGATTTCGGCTTTGACTCTGGCCAGTTCGACGGCGGTGTCCAGTCCTCCGATGAGGTCGACGAGTCCGGCTTCAATGCCGTCAATGCCTGACCATACTCGACCTTGTGCTACCTTTTCGATCTCTTCGTAGTCCATGTTTCTGCCTTCGGCCACTTTTTCCACGAAATCGTGATAGAATGAGATGATGGTATCTTTCATGCGTTTTTGTTCTTTATCGGTGAGGTTTCGGTCGGGGAGAGTCATTCCGAGCAGGGGAATGCGGAAACCGAAGCCCAGATCGGCGTGTTCTCCGATTTTGACGTAGTCGGTGGTAACGCCTAATTTACTTTTGAAACCCTGGTCGTATAACCACCCGCCGATGACTCCGATGGAGCCTGTAATTGTGGTGGGAGCAGCTACGATCTGGTCGGCGTACATGGAGAGCCAGTAGCCCCCGGAGGCAGCGACCAGTCCTTGCGAGACTATGACGGGTTTTTTTTCGGTGCATTTTTTAACGGCTTCAGCGACGATATCTGAAGCCAGTGCATCTCCTCCGGGCGAATCCACGCGCAGAACGACGGCTTCAATATCATCGTTCCTGGTTGCGCTTTGGACGTCTTTGACCAGCTTACGTGCCGTTATTCCCTGGTCCATGGCGCAGACGCCCAGTGCATAAATGACGGCTATTTTCGGTCTTTCGCCCCAGTAGTCGTCGGTCGGCAGATGGAATTCATCAAGCATGCCGGGTTGAACGAATTGTTTGTGCTCCTTCTTCAGTTCCTCTTTTTCCTCTTCGTCCCCTTCATCATCCTCGTCGCTCAGCATCTTGCGTACGTCCTCCCAGTGCCCCAAACCATCCGCCAATCCCTGTTCCATGGCCGTTTCAGGCGTAAAAACAGTCACATCGTCAACCAGATTATCGAATTTTTCGTGAGTGATATTGCGGCTGTCGCAGATTTCTTTTTTTGCCGTGAAATACATGTCATCGAGGATGGCCAGGAGTTGTTCCTCTTCAGCATCGGACATGCTGTCCCGCGACAGCATCTCGGCCGCTGATTTATATTTCATGAACCTCCATTCGTCGAACCCTATCCCGAGTTTTTCCAGGGCGCCTTTAAAATAGTTATGTCCGAAGATGTAGCCCTGGAGCATGATCGTGCCTATGGGATCGAGGATGACTTTATCCGCTACGGAGGCGAAATGATATCCCGTTATATCGACGTTATCGATGTAGATGACCACTTCTTTTCCGGTTTCTTTGAATTCCGCGAGCTTCTGTCTTACTTCCCAGAGTTTTTCCCAATTTATCATCATTCCGGAAGTATTAATGACTATGCCGCCTACGGAAGCGTCTTTTTCCGCAGCTTCGACGTAATCCAGAAGTCGGGCTAGAGTATTGGAGTCGTCGAACATAAGATAATTCTGATATTTCAGAGGTCCTTTCATGTCTAATTTCATGTATTTTTTGTCGCGGAAGGGACATTTTCCAAAGATATTTCTGTCCAGGGCGCCGACGCGAACTCCGAACGTATTATACCCGTGGTCGCTTTCTTCATCGTAATGAGCCTGTGCGGTAACGCCGGCATAACCGAAGCTGAAATGGATTCCCACGGTGAACGATTCATCTTCGAAGTAGCGGCCGGCGAGCCGGATGCCGGGAAGAGGTTCGACCGCTGCGCCGGCGCTCCAGAATCCTTCGTCGAAGGTTTCACCGTCCTGGAGTGAATAATCGCCGAACAGGGAGAGTTTTTCGTTGCCGAAGGGTCGAACGGCCAGTTCCGCTATTCCTTCCTTGCCGGAGGAAGATGTTTCAAATAGGCCCGAAGCGCCGAGAGACAGATAGGGAAAAGGCCGGTACAAGGTTCCGATGGAAAAGATACTTTCACGATCGAATTCATCCTTGTCGCCGGATGACCAGCCGTAACCCAGCCCGAAACCGACTTCCCTGGTTCCGCCGGCAAGCGAAAGACGGAAATCCGTAACGCTTGCATCGCCGGCCTCTTCACGCATCACGCCGAAACCGAAATTAGGCAGGCTGGAAATGTAAGCCCAACGGTTTATATCGTTCCAATAACCGTCCTCTTCATCAGTATCGTCGCCATCGGTGTTTTCTTCATCTGACGGTAAGGCCGTATCCTGTTCCGACCAGGTAAAATACAGACTGGGCTCATGCACATAGGTCAGGACGGCTGGATTGACCAGACCGTAAAGGCCGAATCCCATAGCCCCGGGCGACGTCAGCAGATAATTGTAACGTTGATGGTATCCGCCGGTCTTTTCTTCGGCAAGTCCTGCCGCCGCAAGCATTACGATCGTCAGCATGACTGTTGCAAGAATCTTTTTCATGTTTTCCGCCTTTCGTGAAGAACCGTATATTTCTGGAAACTTTTTTCGCTATAGAGTTTTGCTCCATTTAATTTCACAGCGAAATGAAGTCATCAAGCCGTCATGATTATACACATTGCCGCCGTATATTCAAATATCCAATCTTTCGGGCGCTGTTTGGTCTGCAGGAAAAAAAATATCCGCGAAACTTCACGAATCTACGCGAAAAAAAGAGCTCGATATCCCTAAGTCGACGGGTTCATATTTGACATTGAAACTGATCAATCAGATGTTGCACTTTTTCCAAAATGTTTGACGGTTAATTCACGTGATCGGCGTCGGGATCGGTACCTGTATCGAAATCGAAATCGGTATCGAAATATGTAATTGAAAGGAGATTTGTTTTGTCCTGATCATATTTTCAAAACTTCTTATTTATTCACGGCTGCGAAAATTAGAACCTCGAAAAACGAATATCTGATCAGTCCGGAATTTTTATGCGAAGAAAGGGACAAAGGGACAAAGGGACCTAAGGGACCTAAGGGACCTAAGGGACGGAAGGGACGCTTGGAATATTAAATCATTGGTATAATCAAAAGCCGGCATCTGAAAATTAACCGTATCAGGAGATAAACGGAATTTTGGGGTTAGGATCAGTTTGGTTACAGGGGATTTCATTTAGGCGCTATTTTTACCGGAAGGAACTGCTGCCGCTTTTTGAACAGTCCCATTATTTTACTTATAGATTCTTTTGACGGCTTTTTCTACAGGGGTTCGCCATTTGTTGTGGAACCAGAAATAGTATTCTGGATGCTCCGCCGCTGCTTTTTCTATTTTCCGGTTCAGCAGTTTCGTAATTCTTTGGACTTCATCCTCGACAGTGGCGTCCATATTCGGATAAACCGGCGGATCGAAGCGCATTTTGTGAATACCTTTTTCATTTCTTCGTGATACGAGAAAAATAATGGGCGCCTGTGCTTTGACGGAAAGTATGGCCGGACCGGTATGAGTTGACGCGGGTTTTCCGAAGAAAGGCACAAAAAGTCCTTTTTTGCCGGCATCCTGGTCCATCAGTATGCCGATATTTCCGCCTTGTTTCAGCAGGTTGAGTATTTTCAAAGTCGATTTGCCTCTTTCAATAAGTCCGACGCCTTTTTTGTTGCGAATTCGGGTGTAAAAGCAGTCGATGAGGATATTGTGTAAACGGGCCACGACGTATGTTAAGGGATATCCGTTGAGCGCCATGGGAAGTCCCATCATTTCCCAGTTGCCGAAATGACCGCCGACGAGAATGACTCCCTGGCCCTTTTTCTGCAGTTCTTCAAAATAATCGAAACCGTCGACTTCCATAAAATGTTGCATATTGTCGGCGGTTATCTCATCAAACCGGATATACTCAATCAAGTTTAGTCCCAGGTTAACGCACATCTCTTGTATTATCCGGTCAATCTGGTCCTGCGTTTTACCGGGAAAAGCGATCTTCAAATTTTTTCGGGCGACGTTGCGCCTGATGCCGGTAAGATAAGCCAGTCGACCCAGGCAGCGACCCAGAAAAAGGGCTGCCTGACGAGGCATTTTTTTTATAAACCAGGAAAGAGTGATCAAGGTATAATAGCCTATGAGATCGAACATAACGTTTATTCTCCGTCGGCGGATTCTACCGTTTTTTCGATAAGTCTGACGAATTGGTCTTTTTTGTCCGTGAATTCAAGTTTGACGGTCAACATTGAAATATCGTCCGTGAGTTCCTTAAAATCCAGCAGCCGGACCGCGTCTTTTGCCGTGGTTATCACTCTGTCGGCGCCGGCATTCTTCGATTCCTCCAGCAAACGCTCAACATCTTTACGATCATAACGGTAATGATCTGGGAATGCCTTGAAATACAAAATGTTTGCCCCTACTTGCTCCATCGTCTTTTTAAATGATTCCGGTCGCCCTATGCCGGCGAAAGCGGCTGTTCTCATTCCTTGTAAAACAGCTAATTTTTCGGGAAGGCAGGTTTTAAGATTCATCAGGCGGTCCGGTCGATGCCTGCAAAAGAAAAGGGGAGCATTTTCATTATATTTTTTAAGGTTTTCTGTAAGCGCTGTCCTATTTTCTATACGATCATTATGCGTTACGACGATGGCGCCGGCTCTCTTGATGCCGGAGAGCGGTTCGCGTAAGGGGCCGGCAGGAAGTATCCCGGCGTCCAGACCGGACTTTTCGCCGTCGATCACCAGGATGTTCAACTGCCTATGAAGCTGAATGTGCTGATAAGCATCATCCAGGATGATAACGCCGGGGTGAAATGTTTTTTCGGCGAGAAGTCCGGCTTCATAACGGTCGGCTCCTACAATAACGGGTATGCTTTTTAACAGCCGGGCCATCTGATAAGGTTCGTCGCCCGCTTCCCGGGGAGTCGCCCGAATTTTTTCTCCGTCCGTCACGATCATAGGGTCTGAATCTCTTATACCCTTGTACCCCCGGCTTATGATGACGGGATGCTTTCCGGAACGAGCGTAAAATTCAGCTATCCACATGGCAAGAGGCGTCTTTCCCGCGCCGCCTGCCGTAATATTTCCGACAGCCGTCACCGGCGTATCAAGCCTTTTCGTTTGTAATATTCCTCTCCTGTAAGCTATCTCACGCGATTTAACAATACCCGCATAAAGATAGGATAAAGGCAGCGTCCAGATTCTACCGAAAACTTTCTGTTCCACGCTGTTATGTTGATTTATTGCAGCCAAGATTCAACCTCTCGCCGGTCGATACTGTTCGCCGGGTATCCAAGCGACGAAGGCGTAAGCATAATCGCCCTATTCCCCGGTCCTTTCCGGACCATAAGGCAATGCCGTCTTTAATTCATCCAGACACCTGCGGACAGCGCCCCGATTTTCATATATGGCCTGGCGACCCGCTTCACCGGCTTTTTTTCGTTTCCCCTCATCCTGAAATAGCTCCAGTAATCGCTCATAGAGCTCATTTTCATTTTTGATTTCAAAAGCCGCACCACGATCCTTCAACAATGCGGCCGATTCTTTAAAATTATACATATGAGGTCCGAACAGGACGGGCAGGGAGAAGGCTGCCGGTTCAAGAATGTTCTGACCGCCGTGCGGAACCAGGCTTCCGCCCACAAAGGCAGCGTCGCCGGCCTGGTAGGCGGCCGCCAGTTCGCCCATAGTGTCCAGGATAATCACGTTTCTGGCTGTTTCATCGCTTCCGGTCCGGTTCGCATCCGGTTCACGCGGCATTTCCGATTTTAATGTGAATTCGATGTTTTTTGTTTTCAGACTCTCTTGAATTTCCGGGACTCTTTTCAAATGCCTGGGCGCTATGATGAAGAACAGGCCGGGAATTTTTTCGCGGAGTCTGGAGTAAACGTCGACCAACCATTCATTTTCCCTGCCGTGTAAACTTCCGGCTATAAAAACAGGCTGATCGTTTTGTATCCCCAGTCTCCTTCGCCAGTCATTCTTTTCGACTTTTTCAATCCTCTGCAAAACCCCGTCATATTTCAGATTGCCGATTAGTTTAACCTTGTCCGGGGGCGCTCCGAGTTTAACTATTTTTGAGCAATCATCACCGGACTGCATCAGAAACCGGTAGAATTTTCCCAGTACTTTTTTCATGAATTTCCGGAACCGGAAATATCCTTTAAAAGAGTTATCGGAAATTCTTCCATTTATCAGAAATACTTTACAGTCGAATTTTTGCGCTGACTTGAGGAAGTTGGGCCAGATTTCCGTTTCCATCAAAAGCGCGCAACAGGGTCTGAGACGTTTCATAATACAGTCGGCGTTGCCGGGAAAGTCCAATGGGAAAAAAATAACCGCGTCCGCCCTCTTCGTTTCAGCCAGCGCTCTCCCGGTATCGGTCGTCACTGTCAGCAGTATTTTCAGTTTGGGATAAAAACGGCGAAGAGCCTCAATAATAACGGATGCCACATTAACTTCTCCGACGGAAACCCCGTGTATCCATATCCACTCATCATCGCCTTTCAGGGGAAAATTTTCAGGCAGAAAGCCGAAGCGTTCTTTTATTCCGGTACGATATCTTCCCTGAAATATCATTTTATAGAAGAAAAACGGCAAACCCATGAGGAAAGCCAGGGTGAAAAGCAGATTATAAACGAGGTAACTCATAACGATCATATCCTGTCTGAACTTGCAGAATCAGAAGATTCGGCATTCTGTGATCCGTCAACGCCTTCTTTGGACTGAATCATGGGGGATTTTGGGGGATTCTTGCCGGAGCAGCCGTGATTCTTTTTTGAACGGATAAAGTCTGCTATAAGACGGGCGGCGCGTTGGGAAGCTCCGGGTTCTCCCAATTTTGCGGAGACTTCCTTGAGTCCTTCGACGATTCTGGATCGTTGAGGTTCCGACATCACGAATTCAAGCTCCCTGACTATATTTTCAGGCGTCACCTGGGATTGAATCAGTTCGGGAACCAATTTTCGTCCTGCAGTCAGGTTAGTTAAAGCGATATAGGGAACTTTGACCAGTCTTTTTGCGATGAAGTAACTCAGTTTGGACATCTGATAACAGACGACCATGGGAGTGAAATGAAGGGCTGTTTCGAGGGTAGCTGTTCCGGAAGTGGTAACGACGGCTCGAGCGTTTTTTATGACGTTTGGACGCATTCCTTGGACGATGGGAAATGATATTCCCGTTTGCTGAAAAATTAAGCGCAATAGGTCATCGTCAATGGATTCGGCTTTACAGATGACGGCCTGCAATTCGTTTCGTTCGCGGGTCATTTGCAGGGCGGCCTGCAGCATGGGCGGCAACATGCGTTGAATTTCCGATATTCTGCTTCCGGGCAAAAGCGCGATATAAGGTCGTTTCAAGTCTATGCCTTCAACTCTTTCCGCTTTATTCTCATTGCCCTCATCCTCATCATCGGGATACCTGTTCTTCAGCGGATGACCAATGAATTCGACTTCGATGCCGTAAGACGCGAAAAACTCCTTTTCAAAAGGCAGAATGACCGTCATCAAATCCGAAAAACGGGCCATTTTGAGGGTGCGTTTTCGTCGCCAGGCCCACAGTTGCGGACATATATGATAAATGACCGGTATGCCGGCGCTGTGAACCCGTTTGCCTATTCGAAAATTGAAATCAGGATAATCGATTAATACCAGGGCATCCGGTTTTTCCCTGATGATGCGTGATGCCGTTTCTTTGATTAACCGGCGTATCCGGGGAATATGCCGTATAACCTCGGTAATCCCCATGATGTTAAATTCAGACAGGTCCTGGAAAAGCTGAACCCCCTCAGCCTTCATCCGGCTGCCGCCTATCCCCTTCATGACTGTCCCGGGTCGTAAAAACTTCAATTCTCGCGCTAAGGCCGCGCCGTGTATATCGCCCGAAGTCTCTCCCGCTATGATGATAATCTTCATGACCCTCTCCCGCTCCAAAACCGGAAATTCAGAACAATCTAACACAATTAGCGCCTCTCCACAAACTCGATTTATCAATGAAATTTTCCGCTCGAATCAGAATATCCACATTCAGAAAACAATTGTTCGGATTCCGCTGAGCAGGAATCACTCAGATCAACGCGGATAAGAGATGAAAAGATTGACAGATACTGTTGGCCGCATTTGAACAGACCCGAATTTTATTGCAGTTTCCAAACCAAAAGATGGAACCGATATGAATTATACACTGTATAGTCGAGTTATACACTTTTGATCATTGCTGGGTGGAGAATTGCATCATGGCCGGCGTTCAGGAGCTGTTTTATATCGTGAGTCCTGACGCTGCTTTTGCGTTTATCCGTCAGCGGTTTCGGGAGTTTTTCGGTTTTTCGCATATGAAAAAACATGCTTTTTTACTTTTCCTGTTTGATGCGGAGTTTGGCCTGAGTTTTGCTATTAAGTTACCCGGCATTTGTCGAAGGGAGTGAGCTAATGAATAATTCAACAAATGAAACGAAAGTATTAGTAGTTGACGACGAGCCTGTGGTTTGCCGCAGCGTCAAAAAGATTCTGTCGAAATATGAAAATTTCAGAATTGACGAGGCTCTTGATGCCAAATCCGCTTTGGACAAGATAGAGCATGATCGTTATGGAATCATTTTCGCAGATATGATCATGCCTGAAGTAGGCGGTATGGACCTTCTTAAGATCGTGAAGGAGAAACATCCTGAGATCAGTTTCGTAATGATTACAGGATACGCCACCATAAAAACTGCAGTGCAGTCGATCAAATTCGGGGCATTGGATTACCTGCCCAAACCTTTTACTCCGGATGAATTGAAATTCGTTGCCGACAGAGCCTTAAAAAACTATAGAAACTACGTCAAAGAGCACACATACGATTCCATTGAACTGACAAGCGAAGCGGATGCGCATTACGCCATCTGAATTAGAGCGGAGTTAGTCCGTAAGCGCCTGCCCGTCAAATCATATTCGATTAAAAATGCTTTGACGGTCAGGCGCGTGAATATGCCGGATGATCGATGCCGGAATTTGACTGCCGTAAGGCGGTTGACGCCAATGATTTGACTTTTTCCTGTTAATCATTAAATATTTAAACGCGACCGGGGTATTGAAACTGAGATCAAGGAGTAAATAATGAAATTGAAAAAGGCGACGAAATTTATGCTTTTATGCGGTATTCTTGTTTTCATTTTTCCGGAACAAGCAATATTCGCTCAGTTTTCCCCGGACCCTCCGATAGACCTGGTGGATTTAAACGGTCGGAATTATGCGCAATCCGATCCCCAGGCTGTTGTCGGAGCATATTCTCGAAACGACATTTATTTTTGTTGGACCGACCTGCGTGAAGGCATGCCTAAAATATACCATACCAGGAGTATGAACGACGGACAGGACCTTCCTCAGCCGAATTACAGAATGGACCCTGAATGCCAGACATGCACGCAAATGTATCCTCAATTAATGACGGATAAATATATGGGGACCGTTTATGCCTGTTTTCAGGAAAAAGACCCGCCTCAATTTGAGGAATTCGGGATTTACATGATGCGGAGCGAGAATTTCGGTTTGAATTATGAATACAAGGTACGAATAAACGATGCGAATGAGGAGAGCATTAAACCGTCGATCGGTTTATCTGATTTCGGAAGGATATATGCGGTATGGACAAAGTTGGGAATGAATTCGACGGAGATAATGTTCGACAGAAGCACGGACGGCGGGAACACTTTTGGAAACGACATAATGGTGACGAATGATGATTATTCGGATAATAATCCCGACATAGCCGTTTACAGCGGATTTGCGGATGATCAGATATGGGCGGTATGGGAAAGGGATGCGGGATTCGGCAGCAGTATTGCAGTCGCCAGGAGCGACGACAGCGGATACACGTGGTCTCAGGCGGCTTCTGTGTTCATGTCGCCTAACAACCAATACGATCCAAAAATAGAGATTAACGGACCGCGTTTCGGCGAACCGTTATCGATATATGTGACCTGGTCGGAACAAGTTTCAACCAGGGAGGCAATTTTCGTCGCCAAGTCCACGAACGGAGGCATGTCTTTCGATCTGGCGCAACCGGTCAATGAGAATCCGGGAGCGTTTGAAACAGGCCCGGCGGCTTTCAGCGTTGATTTTGACGGCGATCCTTACGTCTTCTGGCCGGAAAGAAACGAACCTCCTCATTTGAAGATATCAGGGACATACAGTTGGGACCACGGCTTTGTATTCGCCCCGCCGACTTTTCTGACCCCGGAAATGTTTCCGGGAGATGCGCGGCAGACTGATGTTTACGTTTCTCTACAGAAATACGCCTACATCGTCTATCAGCAAACCGGCTTTAATCCTGAAGCTCCTACGATTCTTTTCAAGAAATCTTATCCTCCTTTTGACGACAGTTTTAACGACGCGACGTTCGACGATTGGTCCGATTATTCCGGGATCGCCCAGAGTTCGAATCAGTTTCATGATCCGCTCGGAAATGCCTGTCAGTTCGGCGTTCCCGACAAGGGTCGACTTGCGGGCTTGCTTGAAAACACCTACGCTTCCCAGCAGGCAGGCATAGTTGATTTCTGGTTTTATGACGGGTATCCCGGCGCCGGATACATCAGCGCCGACTTTACCGTTACTCTCGAACAGCAATCTCCCGCCAAAGAAGGCGTCGTCCGTATTCTCGGCGTCGTCAATTCCAGCGACCCCCATACCTATTCCGTTTATGACGGCTCGAATTACAGTTCCACAGGCATTAGCAGAAGCGCCGGATGGCATAGAGTCATCATTCAAACTTCATCCGGCGGAATCACCATGCTGCTTGATGCCGCGAATTTCCCGGGAGGGCAACCCGTGTATACCGATACGTCTTTCACCTGGTTCGACAGGATCGCCTTCGAAGGCGGTACCGAAACCACGCCTTATTACCTGGACAGCGTTAGATTCTGGCTCGACGGTTCATTGACCGTTCCGGCAATCTCCAGCGCCGGCGCCCTCTTCCTGCTCCTCGCTCTTTCCCTGACCGTATTATACGTTAAAAGAAAACAAATCAGCGCTATTAACCCCACTCAATAACGCTGATGAATCTAATTCCCGTTATCAGAATTGTTTTTCCTCAGACGAACAAGTTCTATGCCGACCTGATAAGCCTCTCCCTTCAAATCCGGACGCGAATACACCACCTTCCCCAATGCTGAAATCGTCGTATTTTTCTTCACGTTCTTTAATGCAAGATACAAATAAGAATTTTCCTTTAACGGCTCATTCGTTACTATCATAGCCCCGTTGCGGCTTACGTTCACCGTCCTGCCGCTCTTCGTTTCAGTCCCCTCCGTCTCTCCAGTCAAATAATCCACATGCATATCGGAGGACACGCGTTTCGACTTTCTTTTCTCTTTTGTAAATTGATCCCCTGAAGTCTCGTTCATACTTTAACTCCTTCACACAAGTCTGGTTGTAGCTCGCCTACCCAGTATCCTTTTTACAAAAAAACAAAAAAATTGTCAATTTCAACTCCGGGTAATGTAAAAAAATATTTTTACAGCGAACTGATTTTTCCTGTTTCGTAAAATTTTCATCTCAAGTGAAAGAGGCGACAGGAACGAAAAAGATGCGGGTTTCGATAAGGACATCGACTGGCGGCAAAGCGTAACGCAGGGGAGGAATTTCAGTAACGCTGTCGCCTGTCCACAAACTCGAATAGTCTGTTAAAAAGGACTTATGGTGCGTACTTTAACGAATATATCCCAAAGATTTCAGGGATTCGATCTGTTGATCATCCAGTTCGATTTTAACTTGCTCGCTGAAATAGTGAGAGCAATGTATTTCAAAGTCCATGAACTTTTTGAGCAATTTTTCGGCTAATACAGGATGTTGTGTATAGATATTCTGATTTTCCTGCGGATCATTTTCCAGGTTGTAAAGGGCTTTATTATTGGGATCGACATGAAGCGCTTTCCAGGGTCCGTGAAGTACGGCCCGGAAAATCTGCTGGAAGTCCTGGTTCTGTTTGTTGTCGAGGTATGAAAAAGCGGTTTCCGGCTTTTCATCCGGTTTTTTCCGTTTGAGAAAATCCATCAGGCTTTGTCCTGCGGATTCATTTATGGGGTCAAGTTCCAGATAATCGATCAGTGTCGGCAGAATATCCATATTGGAAACAATTGAGTTAATGCTGACAGGACGGGCAGCGCCCGTCGGCAATCTGATCAACAGGGGTACGTGAATGACCGAGTTATGAAGGGAAAAACCATGCCCGAATCTATGGGTTTCCCATAGTTCCTCCCCGTGGTCTGATGTAAGAACGAATATGGTATCATCCAGCCAGTCGAATTTGATAAAAAGTTCTTCCAAATGTTCGTCCACATACCGTATTTCGCTGTCGTATTTTGACTTGTAATCTTCCGGGAACTCAGGTTTCTTCTCATACAGAGGCGGACGACCGTGAGCCGGCTGATGCGGATCGTTATAATGCAAATAAATAAAATAAGGATCGGCATTTCTGATTTCATTCGTCCAGGACATCAAGGCTTCATTGACGCGTTCCGCACCCTGGTAAGTAAAATTAGCGAATTTGTCGAAACCCCGGCTGAAACCTTCCGCTTCACATATGTTAAGATTATCGGTTACGGCGAATGTTTTGTAACCGGCATTTTTCAACTTTTCCGGAATAGTCGTGAGGGAATCGGGGATTCTGTTGATGAGGGCCGACGGATTCGTTTTAAGTTCTTTCTGGAAAGCCAGCATTCCATTGACTACGCCGTGCTGGAAAGGATAAACGGAAGTGAATATTGAAGCTGTGGAAGGCGGGGTCCAGGATGAAGCTGAGTAAGCATTGATGAAGAGATAGCTGGACCGGGACAAATCAGAGAGGAAAGGAGCGGTTTCCCGATCGTAGCCGTAAAAGGGCAGTCTGTCCGCGCGCAATGTATCGATGACCGCCAGGACGATATTGGGTTTTTTAGGGGCTAGTTTCGCTGACTGATCTGAATTATGAAGCGTGACCGCAAGAAAACAGAGAATCAGGATCAAAAGGATTGTTTGGATATTCTTTTTCATTTTTTCAAATTCACTGAAGCAGGAGTCGCTTTGCCGCAGAAGCAAAGTAAATAAATTGTAACGGATAATCGGTTTGCGACCAAGTAAAAGTTTTCAAAGTCCGCGATTATACAGGCATATTTTTTAGGGAAATCCTGCGCCGGCAGTGGATAAGGCCGCTCATCACGGATAAAAGAAGCAGAGATTCGCCAAAATTATGAATCCTGTTCGATCAGCTCAAGGCGAACGACTGCAAAGAGGTTGAGTTTCTCATTATGGATTGATAGATTTTATGTACAGAGGAGCGGGAATGCAAGTTGCGATCATCAGGATCATGTTTTTCCCGGCATACGAGTCATTGAATGGGAGAGGGAAAATGAATCGGCGCCTGTTCAAAAGCAGAATTGAAATCAGCATTTGAGTTTATTGACGGGGCGCTGATCAGGATCGATTTAACGGTTAATGACGAATAATTAATGGAAACTTTGGAGTAGAGACATGAATAATTTTGACATTTCAGCGGCTATGACGATCAAGTTGTCTGAAGAAATGCCGCCGAATCCTGTTTTTAAAAGCGGAATACGCCGGGCGCCCAATCGGGGTTTCAATTTGACGAAGAACGAGACGCGTACGGCGTTGAAGAATGCTTTGCGGTATGTTCCCGAAGCGCTGCACGAGGAGCTGGCGCCGGAATTTTTAGAGGAGTTGACGAGTCAAGGACGAATTTATGGTTATCGTTACCGGCCCGAAGGGCGGATATACGGCAGGCCTGTGGATGAGTACAGAGGGATACTGGAGGGACGTGCTTTGCAGGTGATGATCGACAATAATCTGGATTTTGATGTGGCTTTGTATCCTTATGAACTCGTTACGTATGGCGAAACGGGTCAGGTATTTCAGAACTGGATGCAATACAGGCTAGTCAAGAAGTATCTTCAGAGCATGAACGAGGAGCAAACGCTTGTCGTATCTTCTGGTCACCCGGTGGGTCTTTTTCCTTCCGACCGGAATTCGCCCCGGGTCATTTCAACGAACGGTCTTCTGGTTGGGGAATGGGACAACCCGGAATCGTTCAGGAAAGCGGCGGCGATGGGGGTAACGAACTACGGACAGATGACGGCAGGCGGATGGATGTATATCGGGCCACAGGGCATTGTTCACGGCACCTATATTACGCTGTTGAACGCAGGCAGGAAATACCTGGGAATTCCAGCGGACCATGATTTGAAAGGCATCTGTTTCGTCAGTTCAGGACTGGGCGGAATGTCCGGGGCCCAGGCGAAAGCGGTGGAAATAGCCGGAGGGATCGGCGTCATTGCTGAAGTGGACTTCAGCCGCATTAAAACCCGGCACGAGCAGGGCTGGCTGAGTAAATATTCCGACGACCTCGATCAGATAGCCGACTGGATGCGAGAATTCAAGGACTCTGGAAAACCGGTTTCCATAGGCTATTACGGCAATGTGGTGGAACTTCTGGAATATCTGGACGAAAAACAGATAGACATCGAACTGCTTTCCGATCAGACTTCCTGTCATGCCGTGTATGAGGGCGGTTATACGCCTGCAGGGGTATCCTTCGAAGAAGGCAGAAAAGTCCTTAAACAATCGCCTGACAGATTCAAAAAATTGGTGGACGGTTCATTAAGGCGTCATTATGCCGTATTGAAAGGGCTGACTGATAAGGGCGCCTATTTCTGGGATTACGGAAACAGTTTCATGGCTTCGGTATTCAACGCCGGTCAGACGGATATCGCTAAAAACGGCCTGGATACCTCGGAAGGATTCATCTGGCCTTCTTATGTTGAGGATATAATGGGGCCGGTATGTTTCGACAACGGATTCGGTCCGTTCCGCTGGGTGTGTCTGAGCGGCAGGGAAGAGGATTTAAGAAAAACGGACAGAGCAGCGATGGATTGCATAGACCCTGACATGAGTCCGACGCATCGCGATAATCATCACTGGATCGCTGAAGCGGAGGAGAATCGACTGGTGGTGGGGACGAAAGCGCGCATATTGTATAACGACGAGGCGGGGCGCATCAAAATAGCCCTTAAATTCAACGAAATGGTCAGAAACGGAGAAATCGGTCCCGTAATGCTGGGCCGCGATCACCACGACGTGTCAGGGACCGATTCGCCTTACCGGGAAACGGCCAATATTTATGACGGCAGCCGCATAACCGCGGACATGTCGGTTCAATGTTTCGGAGGAAACATAGCGCGGGGTATGACGCTGGTGGTTCTCTCGAACGGCGGCGGCGTGGGCATAGGCCGGGCAAGCAACGGCGGAAACGGTATTCTCCTCGACGGCAGCGAAAGAACAGACAACGTGATCCGAAAAGGTCTTTCCTGGGACGTCATGGGCGGCATCGCCCGCAGAAGCTGGGCCAGGAATCCACAGGCAATCGAAACCGCAGCCCGATGGAACCAGGTTCAAAAAGGCGCCGGTCATATTACCTTGCCGTTTGTTCCCGAAGATGAGCTGATCGATAAACTGGTTGAGGATAAGATTCGATAACGCCGGTAAAAGGGAATGCTGAATATTGCAGGCCGTCGCACGATGTTGAATTCCCTGCCCTGGAATGTCGACTGCAGTCAAACGACTTTGTGACTCACTTATTCGCGTGATTAGCGTGATTCGTGGTTTCAAATAATATCAAAGATATTTTTCGTATTCGTTAATAATATTTTGCAGATGATGTTTTTCTTCTCCTGCCAGGAGTCTGAAGACCAGTTTCTGATCTTCTTCCGGCATACGGCGTTCCATTCTGACATAAAGATCGTAGGAATTGGTTTCCAGGGATGCGGCCAGCATCAGCACATCTTTGGCTTCTTTGTTTTGAATCCAATCCAGGGCTTCTTTGACGCGCATTCCTCCTTCCATTATTTCGCCGAAGTCTTCCATTTTTTCCACGGCATAATCGATTATTTTGCCGGAAATTTGTTTGTATCGTTCAGCGAGGAGTTTTTTATGAAGTTCTTCATCCTGAAAAAGTTTCTGGAAAAGGTCGGAGGAAAATTCATCATGCCGTTGGGAGGAGATTTTCTGATAGAATAAGCGTGAGCCTTCTTCGAGTGCGTAGGCCAGGGCTATCAAATCTTCCGTGGAATCGCCGTCGTCGAAATAGGCTGTGCCCGATTCCGGAGAACCTTCTGCGAGTATTCCGTTCCAGGCGTTAATTCCGCCTTTCAGACTCACGGACCTTTTAAATCCCTCGTTTTTCAGCATTGAAGCTGCTGCCCTGCTTCGTATGCCTGCGGTGCAGTAGGCAACGGCTGTTTTATCTTTGGACATATCGGCGGTTTTTTCCGCGAGTTCAGGCAAGGGGATCAGCATGGAACCCGGCAGGTGTCCTTCTTCATATTCATCGGGTTGCCTGACGTCGATGAGGTAATAATCTTCATGTTTTTTTGTTTTCAAAAATTCCCGTAATTTTTCCGCGGAAACGGTATCGACTTTTTTAAAGTAATCCAGAAGCCCCATTAAACGAACCTCCTGTTGAAGAGTCAGAATTATTCATGCCGTTCGCCTGAAACCTGGAATTTATGCATGAAACGTTTGTCGATTTTATCTTTAATTTTAAAAGCGCATTTTCCATTGAAGGATATACCGAATTTACTGAAAATGCCGGTATCGTCGCCCAGGTTCAAGATCAGGAGATAGGCGCCTCCGGGATCGAATGGAAGGAGCGATTCGTCATTCAAGGTTGCTTTGAGGTTATGGAAAAGGACAGGGTTCTGTCTGACGGCGTAAACGCCGACTTTAGCGAGGGAGAACTCTTGAAAAGTGACGCAATCGCCGCCTCCGAAGATATCGGGATATTCGACGCATTTAAGGAAGCGGTCAATAAGCAGTCCGCCGTCCGCTCCGGTCGGCAGACCTGAATCGACGAAAAGCCTGGGAGGTCTAGTACCGACGGCGACGATGACGAAATCGACGGGGAATTCGGAGTTGTCGGCCGCGGTTATTTTATCGTTATCAATGGAGTTGATGCGAATGCCTTCATGGACCCTGATATTTCTTTTAGACAGTGATTCAAGAGCCAGTTTGCGGACCCGTGCAGGAAATTCAGTCAGTATGGCGCCGCCGTTAAAAAGGTCTATTTCGCAGACGCCGTTATTATTATGGATCAAACGATGCAGGTTTCCCGCAATTTCAACTCCGGCGGGACCTCCGCCTATGACTGCTGCCTTGACCTTTTCGTTTTTGATGCGTTCCAGTATTCGGGTCTGCAGATCGATGAGCTTGCGGATAGGTTTTACTGTAAAGACATCGCCGGCTTTTTGATCGAATGCTTCGAGGGGAACTTCGCTTCCAATGTTAAATGAAACCACGTCATAATTGACGGATTCGCCTGATCCCAGGGAAATCACGCGCTTTTCCGGCTCGATGGAAACCGCTTTGTCCTCCACAAAACGTCCGCCACGGTCTTCAACCATTTTTTGAATGAAAAAACGGACTTCCTGCGGGCTGTAGAATCCGCCCAGCAGGCCGGGGCCCATGCCGGAGTAATACTGGTATGGATTCGGACTTATCAGTGTGACCTGATGTCCCTGATCAACGATTTCCTTAAGATGGAGCATGGCGGTCATATGGGCATGCCCGCCTCCGACCAGAACCAGATGTTTCGACATAAGCACTCCTTTTAAAGTTTGCTTTGTCGGGCCGTTCACTAGAAAATTGCCCGACGGATCACGCTGCGGCGTTGAAGTTATCATAAAATAAAATATAACAATGCGGCAGCAGATGCAAGAAAAAGTTAGTTCAACCTGATTTGCGAAGGATGCGAGCAGCATATTGCATTGCCGTATTTTTTACAACCACTAATCACGCGAACCTAGCGAACAAGAATGTCAACATTACCGTAAAACAAACGCCGTTAAGCTTTTATACAGCAACGAAATCCTAAAAACCATCCACGGTTGCCTATATTTCCCAAGAAATTCGATTATTCTGACAAAAAAAATCATCGCCAAAGAACGAAGCGAAAGTAGAAGCGGCATCCTGCCGC
>CAZUFC010000144.1:0-19103 GCA_964619725.1 uncultured bacterium
TACGCTTGAATTTGCGGGAATCTGAACGCTCTCACTACGATTTTGTATGAGAAATGCGGGCTAAGTCATTCATTTTCTCAGGTCCATTACAAAGGGTGATATATTCGGTAGGACCGTAGCCTCGAAAGCAGCATTTTTAGCCAATACCTGAAGAATTCAAAAAATTTGAATTAGAAGATAAAATTCCAATGTTCAAAAAATAATATAAATTCAATGATTTAAATAATTCTGCAAAAAGGTATTAAAATGTCAATTCAAAAAATTTGAATTATTTTCAAAAAATTTGACCCCACTTTTGACGTTTAAGCTAAAATATATCGAATGCAGATTCAAGTAAAAATGAAAAAACGCCTGACCACAAAAAAGAATCCTAACGCAGCATTATGGGAAATTCGCCGTTTATGGAAAGGCGCTGACTCAAGGCTGGTTATATGAATGTGTTATTTATTGTTTTCTTTAATCATGCAAATTTAAGAATATTTGCCATCATGAATAAGGGAGCGCCGATTTGAACATTACAGAACCGCCAGAATGCAGAGGTTTTGAGAAACGCGGGCTGGTTTTTGAATATCCCTGCGGATTTTTATGCTGAAACGGCAACCATCTGTCGAGGAGACAACCTTTGTGCCTTCGACATGGAGCAATTCGGCGTCAATATCCAGGAATTTACGGGACAAAAATATCTGTTTGATTATTTTCTCTTTTTTCTCTGAATCAAAAGAAGGATGGATTTTTCTGATGGAGCGACCGGAAACGATTATGAAAAAGACAATTCGTCCATCGTATTCATGAGGCAGGTCATAAAAAACGAATTCATTTTCTTCTTCTGCGGGAGCGACCGGCGGATTATCACTCATTTGATCAAAAGGGGTGAGGTCCACGACAAGAAATTCGATATAATCTTTTAGGGTCTCAGAAGTCAGGCTGCGCAGAAGACTTCCACATCGTAGGGGTTCCGGGAGGAGCAAGTAACTCCGGAAATATTTTTCCAGGCGTCGGCGAAAGAGGGTTAAGCTCTGCCGTTGTTTTTTCATGTACTCAGCGAAAAGAGATGGTTTTTCAGTCGGGTCGAGCGTAAATCCCGGAGTTGAGAACCTTATCAATTCAATTTCCTGCAGCAATTCGGCGGCAATCCAGTATATATCCGACTTTTCTCCATCGTTCGCCTTTTCCGCGTTATCCGCCAGGTGATTCAAGCCTGCGAGGAAATTACCGAGCATGAGTTCGTTCAAGGCTTTAAGGAACTGAAAAAACGCAAAATCACTTCTGTTTGCTTTAATTTTTTTTTCGTATTTCTTCAAAAGGGCTGCTGCGGCTTCATGCATAGCGGCTTCAAGTGCGTGAAAAACATGAATAAGAACGGGCCAGGATTTGTTTCGTATTCGTTCGAGCAGTTTTTTGCTTAAATGATAAGCCCCCATATAGTTTTGTTTTTCATAGAATCCTTTAAGCAGGGAAGCTTCATAAGGCAGAGCTTCTTCCGGGAATCCCGCAGCGTGAAAAATTAATGACGTTCTGTCGGCCAAATTGTACATGAATCCCCGTATCAATGCCTGAATTTCAAAAACAGCATGTTTTATCTCTTGCTCCCGTATTTCTTCCTTGAATGGAATATCAGCTAACTTGTCCGGGGATAATAAAGCTTCCGCATGTTTTGCCGGTTTTTCATTATGACTCATCAAAACATGCTGATAATACCTTTTTCGGCATTGAGCGCATACCAGCAAATGGGACTGCCGGGATTCGGGAAGCTTATCGAAGGTAGTTTTACATTTTTTATTCCATATTCTTTCGCATGGTTTGCGATTTTCATTCATCCAGATACTTAATAAATCAAAAGTCGATTCAAAGTGATTATCTTTTTTCACCAATAGACAACTCTCCGCTTTTTTTGAAATTTTCCTTCAGGGATATCGCTTCATTGCTATTCATATATTCATCGAAACGTCGGCGCAAAGTTTCTCTGCCGCGATAAATCAGACTGCGAACCGCAGCAGCCGATCTGTCGAGCAAAAGGGCTATCTGTTTATAGGATAAACCTTCTGCAAATGCCAGAATCGCCATTCTCTGCAGGCGGGGCAGTTTTGATATTTCCCCAGTAAGAAATTCCAGTTTCCTGACCGCTGATTCATAGGAAGCAGCATCTTCGATCATTTCTTTATTTCTCAGTGTTTCATAGTGTCCCGCAATTTGATCGAATTTCCCTGTTTGTTTTTTTTCAAGGGCAGATGCGGTGATTTCTTTTCCTTTTTTCTTTAACCGTTTGAGGGCCATGTTTTTATCCATTCTCAGAATCCAGGATATTCCCATTTTTTCTGAAACTTCCGGCGTCGCTTTGATATTTCTGAACAGGAAAGGTTGGGCCCATATTTTCAAGAATTTATTCTGTACCAAGTCGCGGGCGGCTTCTTCGTCTTCCATCAATCCGGCATCCTGCAGGTAACAAATGAAGCCGTATTTTCGATAGAGCTTTTCCCAGGCGGTTTTCGACTGTCCGGAAGAAATGCCTTTTCGGGAAATGAGTTCAAGGAGTTCGCCGGCAGTGGTTTCATGCCGCAGGTCTATGTCATCGCCGGTTCGGTTCATTTTATCCGGTTTCGATCGTTAACATTTGAGGTTTCAGTCGATTTTTCATATCATTAGCCTTCCTTCAGCATATTCTTTTTTCACGTAAAAAATCACGGCGCTTCAACCGGAAATTTTAAATGCTCCCCAATACACCGGTTCCTCGTATTTGGGATTCGAGCGAATCTGGAGCAGAGCTTTTCTCAATGCTTTTGCCGGTGGAAGATCGTCAACCATCAGGCAGGAATAAAATATTTTCATTACTTCGCAGGAGCATTCATCATCTATTTTCCACAAGCTGCTGACGACTTTCCGGGCGCCTGCGGCAATGAAACCGGCAGACAGTCCTATGGTTTCATCGGGCAATCCGTCGACAGAGACGATACCTGATTCACATGCTGACAAAACGACCAGACAGGTATCAGGCATTCTCAGTTCCCTCAGTATTTTTCTCAATGTCCACATGTCGGTTTTATTGCAATCATCTTTCATTCCGATAATAACGGAACGGTCATGATTCGTTACCCGGCGAACGGAAATTTTCTCGCAGGAATTCTTTGCCGGTTCCGATTTCAGTGTTTTACCCGAGGGCGAGGTCGAATTGCAGCTTTCATCATACGCTAAAAGGATGCTGGATTCATACGCATCATCCGCATTAAATTCAGCATGACACGCCATATGAACATAAGTCGACTTCTTGAGTTTCTCAGCAACATTTGCAATAGTCGCCTCCCGGCCCCGGAGCACGGTTTTTTCATCGAATAAAGCGGCAATGTAGTCGATTTCGCGGCGGCTCCAGTACAGGGCTCTTGTCGGGTCTGACACAGCCGTTAAAGAACGGGAAACGTTGCGGAAGATTTTTTCATCGTTTTCCGGATATAGCAGAGTGAAAGAAGGCGCATATCTGATGTGATAATGATCGATGAGAAACCGTCGCCGTCCGTTTTCCATCCGGTTCATCAGGTGAAGAGGGATGATGTGCAGTCCTTTGTGAGGCATGAAAATGAGTTCGTCGATTTTTCGTGACCGGATGAAATCATGGATGGGTTGAAAAAGCTGAGAATAGAGTTCAGCGGTTAATTCAATCATTTTCCGGTTCCACAGCAGTCGCAGGTCCAGGTTATTTCGATCTGACCGAAAGAGAGCGTAAGCCTGGAACCACCGGCGAAGTATCCGGTTGAGCTGCTCATCTGTAAATTCATCAATTATAAATGTTTTTTCAACGGGACGACCAGGCGTTCCCGCCAGTAACGATATTGCCGAACCGTATTTCGTGACGTTGAAAGCTGCAGCAGCCGTCCGTCCTTCGCAGGAAAGGCAATTCAAAAACCTTTCATAAGGAATATCGCTGCATAGAAACCCCGGTTCGTAACCCCGTATCCCGCGTATCAACTCTTCCAACTCCTTCTTCAAGGCTCGTGATTCCTCCGCTGTTTCAAACAAAGTTTTTCCCGCAGCCGCTTCCTCGGATTGCTCTATCCATATTTCCCGAAGCCGTCCGATTAGCCGCTCATAATGACGCTTGTCCTGGCCTTTCAGTCGCTCGAATTCCTGTTTGTCTCCCAGGCATTTTTCTTTTAACAATCGAGTCTTTCCCTTTTCAAGTGATTCAAGAGCGCCTTTGAAATCACCGATTGCAGAACAGCAATACGAGGCTTTTGAAAATTGCAGGGCTGTTTCTTCTATCCTGGTCGATTCAGTCTGTATGCATGCCTCCTCCTTTCGTATCAGTTCATCCAGACAGCTTATTTCCGAGAAATAATCAAGCGCTTCAACATATTTCCCCTCACGCATGCATGAATCCGCCATTTCAGACAGAGTCGTCAACATTGCTGACGGATGACCATATAGTCTCTGGATACTGAGCGCTTCCTTGTAATATCGCCGGGATTCCCGGGCCATCGCGTTTCTATCGCCTTCTTTTCCGTCAATGCAGGAGCGAGCCAGTCCCAGCATGGTTTTGGAGTATTGAACGGGATAATTCTCCAGACTGAAAACCTCCAGGGCTGATTTATAATTTCTGAACGCTCCTTCGCTATTTTCTAGCTGCTGCTCTTGCCGTAGCTTCAGGAATGCATCGCCGATTCCAAGCCGGGCTGCGGCCCAATAATAGGGGAAAGCCGTCCGGGTGAAAACCGAGAGCGCTGATTCAAAATGTTCGATCGCTTTTTCCAGGTTGCGGTTTTTATTACCTTTTGAACGATTCTTGTAGTAATTCGCAAGGTTCGTTTGAAGCATGGCCCAGTGAAAGGGAAAAGAATCCTTTGTTCTTATCTGAAGGGCTTCATGACAGCAGTGAATGGCTTTTTCCATATTTTGCGATTGATTTCCATATTTTCTCTTAGCGTAAGCTACGGCAATGTTTTGAAGGGTATCAGCGCGGGGAAGGGGAAAATATTTCAATTTTCTGACGGTCAGAGTTTCCCTGCAGTTTGATATCGCTCTTTCTATATTCTCGGTGCGGTCTCCCTTAATTCTTTTTTTGAGAGCGATGGCCAGGTTATGTTTGATGTTTGCCCACTCGACAGGAAAAGCTCGTTTCGTGCACACCGCCAGGCCTGCTTCGAAGTGCATGACCGCTTTTTCAATGTTTTCGCATCGTTGACCTTTCGTCCTTCTTAAATAGGATGTCGCCAGGAGGTTCTGGATCGATGCCCAGTAGAAGGGAAAAATGTTACGCCGGCATATGTTTTGAGCTGATCGGCAATGAGCGATGGCCGTTTCCCTGTTCTCCGCGTTGTTTCCTGCAATTCTCTCGGAATAGGCAATAGCCGTATAATAATGAGTATTAGCCTTAATGAAGGGAGAGCAGGATGCCGAAATCTCCATGGTGCGCTGAAAGCGGTCGAGCGCTTTTTCGATATTATCGATTCTTGTGCCCAGGGGATTCTGAAGCAGAAAGCGTCCCGCTTTGTTGTTCAGTTCACACCACAGTATCGCATCTTTTTCAGGTTCGACAGTTTTCAGCAATTCGTCCAGTTCAACTATTTTTTGTTTTAATTCACGCGGCGAACGAAAAGACAAAGCTTTCTCGATACTGTTTTCCAGGCGTTGAGCCGCAGCGGCGCCGGGTAATTCCCGATTGAGGTATGAGCAGGCGAAGAAAGCTTCGTCCATTCCGATTCTCAAGCATACTTCAATAAGTTGGATCGTCTCGGAGATTTTCTGGATCATATGATAGTCATGAGCGGTCCATGCTAGTTTTCTTTTTGTTTCCATTCTATCGAGGAATGATTCGCTGAGTATGGAAGGGTTGTTTCGTACGATACCATATCGAACAAGTCTCAGGTGAGAGCAGGCGAGTTGTCGGATAAGCTGTTCAGTAATGAATGGCATGTTGCATTAAAAGGCGTGAAAGAGACAACTTTGTTGAATCAGGAAAAAAAGGACAAACGTGCCGTTGATTTTCAAAGAGTAGTTTTTCTCGAATGTTGAAATCCATATTTTCAAGGATTTTTCCTTTGTTTTATTCCTCGCAGCATGAGCTTTGAGGAGTCCTGTCATTTAAGGAAAGTATCATCCAGTCGCTTTTATCATCGGAATCCTGACCCGGGAATTTTCGGCTCAGAGACGAACCTGACTGCAGCGGAGCCGCCGGATACACTATTTCGTTAACCGGGTCCGAGGCATCGCCCGGGAGATTATTAGTATTGGGAAGACTGTAGAGCAGGGTATCCACGGTTCTGTTCGCTTTATCCAGCAATCTCACGCCGTCTGTTCTGAAAAGTCCGTTGTAGAGAGTCAAATGAACCGCTAAATCCGGGGGGTATCCGCAAATATCCGTCACAAGGGGTCCCCGATAAGGTAATAACCGCAGGGTTGTATGATTGAACCCCTGGGCAATACTGCATCGGTGGAAAAGAATGGTCCGGCAGATTGTATTCTGAATCCTGAAATGTCGATGGGTGTATCGCCGGGGTTGTACAATTCTATCCATTCAAAACCTGAATCGTTATTTTTTTCATCATATAAGACTTCATTGATAACGGGGTGCGCTATTTTATATTGGCGGATTTCATCAGCCGGCAGCGCTCTGTTGAAGAGCCGAACATTGCTGATATGTCCGTTAAAGAAATCGACCGGAGTAGTATCATAGTAACCGCAGCCGATCCAGACCGGTTGGGAAGATTGGTAAACTTCGTCAATGAATGTATTTCTGTCCATAAGGTCTCCGTTTACGTACAACCTGTTCTCCGTTCCGTCGTAAACACCGGCTAAATGATATTTCTGTCCGATCAAGAGCGGTTTGCCGGCGACGGTTCCTCCATCTTCCCAGAAGGTGAAGAGCGGACCGTCGTCATTCGGGTTTCTGGCCGTCAGGCTCCAGACCGGAAATTCAAATATTCCGTTAGGACTGTCCGGGTTAGTCCCTTTGGTCATGATGGAGGCAGAGGCTGCGTTCCAGGAGACAGGAAGGATACAGGCCATGACCGTCATTTCACCCAGGAAGTCCAGATGATAACCGTCGTTAACGGCAATTTTATCGTCTATTCCGAAAAACCTTAATCCGTATGAACTCCATTGCGGGTATCCGTTCAACAGCCCGTTGTAGCCATTTCCGGAGCCGTCGTGAGCCGTATTTCCTGAAGTTTCTTCGAGTTTCCAGGACGCCGCGAGTAAATCGGCATGTTTTTCTACCTGATCGGGATCGAGTGCTGATTTATAATATTTAAAATCGTCGATTTTCCCATGGAAGAAACAGGAGGGGGCGTCATTCCAGAAACCGCATCCGACGTACATAGGCCATGATGAATTTTCGACGTTTACGGCGGATTCATTACGGTCCGCTTCAATGCCGTCGACATATAAAATAGTGGAATTTCCGTCGTGGACTGCCGCCAGGTGATGCCATTGGCCCGTGGAGAGGACGAAAGACGCTTTCACCAACCCATCGGTTTCGCCGAAACAGAAGGATGGCCCGCCTCCATGGTCCATGGCGAAAAGGTTCCAGGATGAAAACTCTCCGTCGACCCGACCGCCTTTGGCAGCCACGGATACCTGGTCGCCAGGCCAGTCCAGGGGAAAAACCCAGGCTTCAACCGTCATTTCCCCGTGGAAGTCCAGGTCGTTGCTGTCGAGTACTTCAATATAATCGGGAAGGGGGGCCGGATTGAACAGCAGAGCATCCTTCAATACGCCGTCGACCCATTGAGGGTCCCCGAAGAGTGCACCTGATGAGCCGTTGATGGAATAATCGCCGGCTGATATTCCCGACCCTTCATCGAGGCGCAGCCACGAATGAAGCGCTTTTGATCTGGCGGCTGTTTGTTGAGAATTTAATGCATAATGGTAAAGATTCACTTCATCAATGATGCCGTTAAAGAAGGCTGCAGGGGAGTCAAACCAGAATCCGCTTCCGATGTATAACGGCCACGATGAAGATTCTGCTGCTTCATTACATTCATTCCTGTCCGTTTCCACCCCGTCCACGTACAGAACGGTCGCGTTTCCGTCGTATGTTGCGACTAAATGATGCCATTCATTAATTGTCAGAGGTTCCTGTGCCTTGACCAGTCCGATGTCCTCTTCGAAACAGAACGATGGGCCGCCGCCATGGTCCTTTGCCGTCAAAGTCCATACGGGAAATTCATCTCTCAGTTTTCCTCCTTTTGCAGCAATGGAAACATGATGGGATAGAAGTTCCCCTGGCCGAATCCAGGCTTCGACAGTCATTTCGCCTTTGAAGTTCATGCTGTCGTTATGGGCGATTTGAATGTAACTCGGCTCCAGAGACCCGTTGAAATTCAGCGCTTTTCCGAAAAGTCCGTCGACCCGCAGAGGATTACCCACAAGAATTCCATTATTCCTGTTATCCGTGGCATCAAACGCTATGGGGCCTGTTTCTTCAAAACGCCATGAACCTGCCGTCGCTAGGGCGTTATCTGCTATTTGTGCGGGGCTGAGAGCCTTATCATGCAACTTTACTTCATCGATCATTCCCTGAAAGAATCCTGTCGGCGAATCATACCAGAAACCGCTGCCGATATAGAGCGGCCAGTAAGAATTTTCAACGACAACGGCTTCCTCGTTGCGATCTGTTTCAACTCCGTCGACATACAATACTACGGCTGAGCCGTCATAAGTCGCTGCCAGATGATACCGGCGTCCTGTTTGCAACATAAACGGCGATTTTACGAATCCCTCGTCCTCACCGAAACAGAAACTTGGTCCCCCTCCATGGTCCATCGCAAAAAGGTTCCATACGCTGAATTCACCTCCGACCTGGCCGCCTTTGGATGCTGCAGAAATCTGGTCTCCGATCCATCCTGTCGGTAAAACTACGGCTTCTATCGTCATTGCGCCGTTAAAATTCAACGTATCATCAGAAGGTATTTCGACCCAGTCGCCGTCGCCGTCTAACGAGAGTCCGCACCCCTGGAAACCGTCGGACCAACCGGAATCCCCCTCAAGAAACCCGTGATTATCGTTGCCTGAATAATCATAAACCGTTTCACCCTCGCAGGCATCGAAACGCCATTCACCGCCTGAAGCAAGGTTGCAATCATTCGATTCGCCCAGGGTCGGAGAACCCTTGATGTATTCAAACGGCATCTCGAAAGAACATGTAAAAACGCTTTCCCCTTCAACACAACCTGAAGGAACCTCAAGGAAACCGTCAGGCGCTTCAGGGTTTGCGGGATTCCCCCAATAAACGCCGCAAATCCAATAATCATAATCTTCTACGCTTTCACCTGAACAGCCGGGACTCAAATGACCGATGCCGATCCAATCCGCATCATTATTCAAACTGAACTCATAATTCGAATCGCCAGCGTTGCTCAAAACCTTGTATTCCCAGGAAGAGAACCAGCTATCCTCCGGCAGCAACTCAAACGCCGTCGCCGATCCATCATTATCGCTCTCAACCAGGTAAAATTCACCCGGCAAATAGAATTCCCACGATCCGTAATTATATACTTCCAACCATTCCGTATCATCCTCCGGCGAAGAACCGTGATAAAGAACTTCACTGACGATGAGCCTGTTTTTCAGGGATAGTCCTGCACCTGGGGCTTGCGCCTTCTCTTCCTGACGTTCGGTAACATTTTCATGTTCCCGGACCGGTATATATTTCCCTTCGGGATTCAGAGGAATAGCAGCCGTCGCGCATGCCGGGCCGTTGACGTTATCGATTTCAACAGCAGAAAAAGCGGGCTGAAGAATGAATGAAATACAGAGCGCCGTAAGACAAAAAAGAACGCCGGAAACATTTTTCATGAAATATCTCCAAACTTCAAAAATCAGCAAAATGCCGCACATTTTCCAATGGCTTTCCTTTATCTCGCACCTTGCTGCTCAAACGGTTAAAAGAAAACGTCGTCGGTTTCGCCTGATGTTCGCTTCGGAAAAAAACAGTATTCCTGAACTCATTATAATATCATTTTCACAGGTCGATCAAATGCCGGCAGAACAAAAATAATAATGCAGCGATTGATCAAAGATGGCGGAAACGCTTCTGAGACCCGTAATTGAGTCGAATGTTCCTGCAGCTTCTTTGCCCTTTTTGCTGATCCCCCTATTTTTATTACGGAGTAAAGCCGGGATTTTCATTCGCATATAGCATAACTTCTGAAACGTTCAGAGCTTTGTTGAACATAAAGACGTCGCTGATGCACCCGGAGAAGAAATCGACCGGCATTGTATCGTAACAGCCGCATCCTATCCACAGGGGTTGCTGAGACTGGTAAGGTTCGCCCTTGAACGCATTTTGATCCTGCAAGACTCCGTTTACGTAGAGTTTGACGTATGTTCCGTCATAGACGGCAGCTAAATGGATAGGTTCGTCAAGAGATAATGGCGGAGCTGCGACCGCGCCTCCGTCTTCCCAGAAGGCAAACAGCGGTTTATCGTCGTACCAGTTTTTAGCGGCAAACAACCAGACGGGAAATTCTGAGATGCCGCCAGGACTGTCCGGGTCTGTTCCTTTAGTGAGAAATGATGTCGTCGCAGAATTCCAGGAGTAGGGAATAATTTCAGCCATGACCGTCATTTCACCCAGGAAGCCGAGATAATATCCATGTGGGATGACGATATAATCGGAGTAACCGTTGAACTCTACGCCGCAGGAATTCCATACCGTGTCGCCGATGAACGTACCGTCATATCAATTGCCGGAACGGTCATGAGCGACAGAACCCGATCCGTCGTTGAGAGGCCAATGACCGGCCAGGCAATCGGCATGTTTTTTAATATTGTCGGCGTCAAGCGCCAGGGAATAATATTTGAAATCGTCAATTTTTCCGTTGAACCAGCCTGTAGGACCGTCGTTCCAGAAACCGCAGCCGACGTATAGCGGCCAGGTCGAGTTTTCGGGGGGGACTGGAAGTACATTTCTGTCAACTTCATTGCCGTTCACGTAAAGAATGGTTTGTCGGCCGTCGCATACCGCGGCCAGATGATGCCATTTGCCCCGCTGAAGAACGAAAGGCGCTTTAACCAAACCGTGATCTTCTCCGAAGCAGAAGGATGGTCCGCCTCCATGGTCGACTGCGAAAAGGTTCCAGTCGGAGAATTCGCCGTCGACTCGTCCGCCTTTGGATGCTGCTGAAATCTGATCGCCCTGCTGCTCGTAAAGGAAAATGTGAGCTTCAACGGTCATTTGTCCCAGGCATTGCAGATTCCCGGAATAGGGGACTTCAACGTAATCCTGCACCGGCGAGGATTTGAATTCCAGGGCTCTGTTCAACCGACCCTCTGTCCAGGAAGGGTCTCCGATCAGTTTTCCCGGAAGGCCGTTTCCTGAAGCATCGGCGGCGTATTTGCCTGAATTTTCGTCGAAACGCAGCCACAATTCAAGCGATTGGGCGCGTGCCGCGATAGATTCTGAGTCCAGCGCATCATTATACAATCTTACTTCATCAATCGCTCCTTTGAAAAAACACGTGGGCGAGTCGTACCAGAACCCGCTTCCGATATACATAGGCCAGTCCGTGTTTTCCGCTTCTACCTCACCTTCGTGCCTGTCGACCTCCTCGCCGTTGACGTATAATACGGTTTTCTGTCCGTCGTACGTTGCGGCCAGGTGATGCCATTGATAGGGTTCAAGACTGAAGGGCGCTTTTACTAATCCGTCGTCTTCACCGAAGCAGAACGACGGTCCGCCCCCATGGTCCGTGAAGAAAAAACTCCAGGACGGAAATTCCCCTCGCACCTGGCCCCCTTTCGCTGCAATCGCGGTTTGATTTCCCTGCGGACCGTCGGCATAGACCATGGCTTCGATCGTCATCATGCCTTGGAAATCAAGCGTGTCGGAATCCGGAAAGACAATGTAATCCTTATCGCCGTCGAAATATACGGCGCTGCCAATGCGACCTTCGGTCCAGGCTGCACTGCCCTTCAAAGCGCCGTGGTTCTTGTGTCCCGATGAATCGAACGCCGACCCGCCGCTGCACTCATTAAAACGCCAGAGCCCTGAACAGAGATGATGTGAAGACAGGGGAGACCTTAATTCTGCGGAAAGTATCTCCCAGTCAGAGGCACGATCGCTGTCGAAACCAGGTCGTAACCGGCTTAAACTCGATCCGGATTGAGGAGGTGCAGCGGGATGAACTATCTCATAATCGCATGCCGGAATGCAGTCGTCTCCGGGTAGATTATTGACATTGGGATAGCTGTAAAGAAGGGTATCTTCTGCCTGCCCTTCAGGATTCACTAGCCGGATGCCGTCCGTCCTGCTGAGGCCGTTGTAGAGGCTCAACGCCGCCTTATGATCGGGTGCAAATCCATTAACGTCCCTTACGCCGGATTCGCCTATCAGGAAATATCCGCCAGGCGGAATAACGCTGCCCGATGGAAGTTGAATTCCCCAGGAAAAAGAAGCGCCTCCAGCCTGAATCTCATAACCGGAAATATCCGCAGCAGCCGGCGACAGATTGATCAATTCTATCCATTCGTATCCCGTATCGTCGCCGGTTTCGTCATAAAGCGCTTCATTAATGAATATGCAGGATTCACCTTCCGCATATCCTGTTTCATATATTTCAGCATCGCTCAACGCCCTGTTGTAAAGCCGGATGTCACTTATACTGCCGTTGAAATGACATACGGCCCGTCCGTCATAGTAGCCGCATCCCGCCCAGACAGGTTCCGTTGAAATGTATACTTCGCCGGCCCAGTTTCTGCAATCTTTCAGCAGTCCGTTCACATACAGTTTCGTCGTGCAACCGTCGTAGGTCGCTGCAATATGATAATCCTTGTTCAACTCCAATGGCTCGCCCAAAACCGTTCCACCGTCCTCCCAGAATGCGAAACATACTTTGCCGTCCTGGTGTCGTCTGGCGATTATGCTCCAGACGGGAAATTCAGAAATGCCGCCCGGCGCCGACGCACCGGTTCCTTTGGTCATTGCAAACACCAGATCGTCCGGCCAGGCATAAGCCTTTAAATTCAACATAACCGTCATTTCCCCCAGGAAATCAAGCTGGTATCCTGAATCTATCTCAATCCTGTCGTCAAATCCATCGCATATTATGCTCGAATTTTCCCAGCGAGCCCCGTTTTTCAACTTACCGTTAAAACCGTTCCCGGAAATATCATGAACCGTGTCGCCGCTCCCATCATCACAGGGCAGATGCGCAGACAAGAGAGCTGCATGAGAAGATATCAACTCGGGGGTCAACGCAAAATTATACGCCCTTACATCGTCGATTATACCTTTGAAATGACGATTCCAGTATTTGCAGTCGCCGATGTAAACATTATTCGAATTCGAATTGATTTGAACGGTGCAGACTTTTTCATCGACCTGAATTCCGTCAAGGTAGAGCGACAGCTTTTGTCCATCATATACACCCGCTGCATGATGCGGACAGCCCGATGCAATACGCGCCCGAACCCCTTTCCAGGGCCAGGGATCATACAGCCCGTCATAAATCTCAAAACGTAAGAATCCATCGTCAATCCATAGAAAATAGGCGTTGCTTTTCCCGATTATCATGTAGCCGCCGTCGTATACTTCGTAAGGCATTATCCAGGCTTCCAGGGAGATCACGTCCGTCATGTCAAGACTTGGAGAATCCTGAATCTCTATATGCTGATTAATTCCATTGAAACGAATTGCAGTACCCAGTAAGCCCTTAACCCGTTTGGGATTATGATGCAATATGCCGGTATTGCCCGCTCCGGAATAATCAAACGCCTCAGCGCCGTTCCGTTCATCCAACCGCCACCATCCGGCAAGTTCGCCCGTACATTCCGTCGATGCCGTATCGAACGCAGCCCCGCGACATTCGCAATCATAGTAATCCCACATACCCAAACGTCGTACATAATAAAATGCCTCCGTTTCAGCAGTATATTCGCCAGGCATCGCCGGCTCGAACTCGAATTCCAGGGAAATTTCACTCACATTCGTTTCCTGGATGTACTGAACATCAACCAACTCTCCAAATGGGTCTGTGAGAAATATATACAGGTACAACTCAGTATAATCAGTCTGCTCGACACCTGATAATTCAGCGCTTGCTTCGACATTTCCGCACGAAACCAATATATCGGCATCAAAATACAAAAAATCGCACCATTCATTGCAATAACAGTTGGAAAAATTATAACACGGGTCTGAACCGCAGAGACACTCATCCACATTGTTCCAACCGTCATAATCGCAGTCTTCATATTCATATCCGTTAAGGTGTGCGCAAGGATCGGAGAGTTCGCACCACCATTCGCAATCAAAACACGTCCAGGAAGGATCGCACGGGTCCGAACCGCAACTGCATTCCTCTGCGTTTGTCCAGCCGTCGTCGTCGCAATCCTCACCGCCGTACTGGTCCAGATACTCGCAGGGAGCGTTACCGCACCACCATCCGCACTCAATGCAAACCGATCCTTCGTCACAGGGATCACAACCGCAATTGCATTCTTCCTCATTCGTCCAACCGTCACCATCACAGTCCTCACCGCCGTATTCATCCAGGTATTCGCATGGAGCGTTTTCGCACCACCAGTTGCAGTCTACGCATAAGGAATCCACGTCGCATGGATCGGACCCGCAATCACATTCCAGTTCGTTAGTCCAGCCGTCTTCATCACAATCTTCGTCGCCGTATTCATCCAGGTATCCGCAAGGAGCGTTGTCGCACCACCATTCGCAGTCCAGGCACAAAAGACTGTCGTCGCATGGATCGCTGCCGCAGTTGCACTCTTCCGCATTTGACCAGCCGTCGTCGTCGCAGTCTTCATCCTCATAACCGTCAAGATGGTTGCAGGGATCGCCCGAATCGCACCACCAATCGCAATCTATACACCAGGAATCAGGATCGCAGGGGTCTGAACCGCATCCGCATTCCACTTCATTCGTCAAACCATCCTCATCGCAATCCTCCTCTTCATATCCCCCCATATGCTCGCAGGGATCATTATCGCACCACCAATCGCAATCAATACATAGTGAACCCGAATCACATGGATCGGACCCGCATGCGCATTCCTCGCCGTTCGACCATCCGTCGTCGTCGCAGTCCAGTTCCTCGCACACGCCGACGCAAGGGTCTTCATCGCAACACCAATCGCAGATGTCCTCAGTCAAACTGAAACCGCCGGATTCCTCGCCGATCTCATTTTGCCCCGCTTTTCCCAGTACATTGTTATTTTGCCCGTCTATCAAAAAAAATATGAATAATGCTGCAACCGATACAGTCGACACCCGTTTCAAGACTTGTCTCTTCTTCAATTTCAAACCTGCCTGACTGGAATCCGTCTGGAAATCGACCATTTTTACAACCTCCCTTTTAAAATGTCTCCGTTTAATTCAATGAAGCAGTCATATCAGGTAACCTTTGCCGGCGTCGTGAATAACGGCTGAAACTCTCAAGACTCCCGTTCGATTTCATTCAAGAATGCTTCTTGCCGTTCACGCTCGCATACGGGTTCCTCTCTTAATAACAAATCCGAAATTTTTCATTTGTCGCGCGGATTTTTATATTTTTTTTGGACTGATCAAACCTGGGTTATACTTTTTTGAAAACTTTTGGCAGTTTGTTTCAATAATCGGTGTCGGTATCGCAATCGAAACTAAATGGTTTTTGTCCATAAACGGCGAATTTCCCCCAATACTGCGTCAGGCTGCGGATTTGCTCAGTCAACGTATATGCATTACCCCTGCCTCGCAAATCCTTGTCTTAATTGCTTTAAGTTAAATTCGCCCGTTTATGGATCAAAAACCCAAGTGGCTGTCCAGCATTAAATTTTGAATCGAAATTCGAGTTTATGGACAGGCGCTAAATGGGAAAATTCAGAATAATTGTAACCTCTAAAGACCCCTTTTTTATCAATGCTTTTTTGATTGAGTGATCAGACTTTCAAGAATTGATATCTTTTGTTTCGGATGCTAGTCTGGAAAATGTTCGCTGAAGTGTCGGCCGGTGTATGAACAATGAAGCGAGTATTCTGTCAACATGTCATTTTAGATTTTTTTTTGATGAAACAGGAGGCTGGAGATGAAATTAAGTCGGTGGTTATGTATCGTCATAACGATTTTGACGGCGACGGCGGCGACGGAAGCCGGGCCGTTAAATTGGACTTCAGGGCAGTATGTATTGGGTTCCAGCGGGATCATTGGTTATACGCTGGATTTAAAGGCATCATTAAGCGGTAATTATCATCTTGCGATATCCAACGAAAATGACGGAAACATATGGTATGGTTTCTGGGAAGAGCCTTCCTGGACAGTTCTGGAGCATGTCGTAACGGTCGGATTGGACAGTTTTTTTCATCCGGAGTTAGGGCTTTGGGGCAATTTTCCGGTCATTATGTATGATGAAAGCATAGGGCTGGAATTACATTCGACGATGAAGGCAGGCTCAAGCTGGACTTCTCCCGAGACAGTAGAAGGAGCGGACCATGTATATGATTTTCAGATGTGTATGGATGAATTTGCCGGCCGTCATGTCATTTACACTCGGGTCACCACCTGGGGAACGGAGCTTATGTACGCGACCGACATAACGGCTGAGTGGGAACATGAGCAGATTGATTTTATCGGTCCGGATCATCTGATAACAAAGATGGACATCGCTGTCGATTCAGAGCGAAAACCACATTTTGTCTGGGCGGATAACGAGGCCGGCGAGATTAAATATGCGGTGAGAACCGGCCCGGCGAGTTTCGACGTTGAGACTGCTGCATCTTTCTCTTTGAATTACTGGCTTGAGTTAAGAATCCTGGACGGCGACATTCCCTACTTCGGTTTTCTTGATGCGCCTTCCAATTATGTCATAAAGGGAATTTATAAAATCGGCGAATCGTTTTACGGAAGCGTAGTTGCAACCGTTCCAGGAACCGACGTCATCTACGACGTAGGATTGGCTGCGGCAGTTGAGGAAGGGGTTACCATATCGAATTTGTATTATGTGTATTCCACCTATCACCAATTGAATTATGCCTATTACGATGCGGGGTGGCGGTCGGCTGTCATTGACGAGGTATCGCTGGGCGGTTCAGCGGATGAGATAAGCGCACAGTGGGACGGCACGCGGGATGCCGTAGGCATTGCAGTAAGAGACAATGCCGACAGCACGATATATTTCGCCCTGGGCTATGTGCCGTCGAATCCCACGCCGACGCCGAGTCCGACGCCGACATATACGCCTACTCCGCCGCCGGCCGATATCACCCTGGACCTGGGACCGGATGCCGATTACACTGCAGGAGATATGATGGAAGGCATATTGGACGTTGAAAATTCAGGAGCGGCAATAAGCGCCGACATCTACGTTTTACTGGAGGTCTTCGGGGAATTCTGGTTCGCACCCGGATGGACTCAATCACTCGATCATTACCATGTAACCTTATCAGCCTTTGAATCCAGATCGCTGGAATACCTGCCGGAATTTACGCTGCCCGATCCCCTTTCCACAGGCGGACCTTTTTATTTTCACGCTGCCGCGTTCACTCCGGGAACGCTCGAAGCCGATACGATCATCTCCAATGTCGATACGAAAGCCTTCTCATTTATATGAAACCTGATGACTTCATGTACGATTGAACTGTGAGATGATGAATTCGTCAGAGTTGAAACCAGGAGAGCCATCTTCTGGAGAGATATAGGATGTAATAATAGTCCGAGACCACTGTCGAAACAGGCAGGAAGGTAAACAAGGAGCAAGCTGCGATTGACGCGGGAAAAGATCGACATAGATCAAAGACCTCGCAAGGCAGGGATTTTTCTAAAAAGTCATGGGAAGTAACATTCTGTTTCATTCAAGCCGATATCCGGAAGCCTCGCTTATGTTCCGAGTAACGACAAAATTGCTGAAAACCTATGCAAAATTCCCAGGAAGCGATTGGAGACCGAATAATACTCATCTGACAATGTGTTGCACGAGACAGGGCCAGCCTGATTGATCCGGTGAGTGAACGGTGACGTTATGAGGATGATGACAGATTGGAGAAGCGATGTTTGAAGCGCTGAAGGAAATTAACGCTCGTCCGGAGCCATTTGAATTCTATACTGCGAATGAACTATGGACGGATGAACATATATCAAAGCAGATGCTCGCGTTTCACTTGAACGAAAATATAGATGTTTCCTCACGAAAAATTACTTTTATCGATAAATCGGTTGACTGGATGACTGAGCATTTGAATTTAGCAAGGGGAACGAAAATAATTGATTTCGGTTGCGGCCCAGGACTGTACGCCATCAGGTTGGTGCAGAAACACGCAAACGTCGTCGGCGTCGACTTCTCGCAGAGATCAATCCAGTACGCACAGGAAGCAGCCTTTAAAGAATGCCTTCCCATCACTTATGTTTGTGCTGATTATCTGGAGTTTAAAACCAATGAACTTTTTCATCTGGTTCTTATGATCATGTGTGATTTCTGTGCTTTAAGTCCTTCACGAAGAAAAATAATGCTCCGGAAATTCCATGCTCTCCTCCATCCGGGCGCTGTCGTGCTTCTCGATGTGTATTCATTAGCAGCATTTGAGAAACGTGAAGAGACTGCGCTGTACGAAGCCAATCTTCTCAATGGATTCTGGTCGCCTGACGATTACTATGGATTCATGAATACATTTAAATATGAGAAGGAAAAGGTCATGCTGGATAAATACACAATCATCGAATCAGATCGCACTCGTACTTTTTATAACTGGCTGCAGTATTTCAGTCCGGCAACTCTGGAACGTGAATTTGTAGAATGTGGATTCGTTATTGAGGACATCTATGCAGATGTCGCCGGCTCGCCATATTGTCCCGATAGCGCTGAATTTGCAGTTGTTGCGAGAAAGAAGCAGATAACGTAACTTCACATCTCCTGACATTCGCTAATAAAAAATTGTGAAATGTTTGACGAAAAAAACTTTAGACGTTCGAAAAAACTCTTGTAAAACAAAGTCCCCCCGCCTGCGGGTCCGTTGATTTAATTGAAAATGAAAGCGCTTAAAAATCATTAGGCATCATCTCTCATAATCTTTTCTTATTTCCGCGGTTCGCATCGAATTTCGATTAAATCAACGCTCTTCTATCGGATATAGGGGGGCAAAAAACTTCACAATTATTATGCCGATTTGCAATGCAAGAAAATCACACTTTTTCA
>CAZUFC010000145.1:0-18989 GCA_964619725.1 uncultured bacterium
AGCGCCTGTCCATAAACTCGATTGTCGATTCAAAATTTAATGCTGGACAGCCACTTGGGTTTTTGATCCATAAACGAGCGAATTTTTCTTAAGACAAGGATGGTAAGGATTTGAGAGGCAGGGATGTTGCATATACGTTGGCTGAGCAAATCCGAAGACTGACGCAGAATTGGGAAAAATTCACCGTTTATGGACAAAAACTAATTACTTTGACGATACCGTGCGTCAGGCATCCGGCAATTTGTTAAAAATCAATTTTTCTGGTATTAAAGTAAGTCGGTCGAGAGCAGCGTGAGAACCAAATGAAATAACGGCGGAGGCAAAATGATAAAAAGACTTACGGCTATAAAAGACAAGCGTCGCGAACGACTGCCGGCGGCAGTAATTATGATCGTTCTGTTTTTAATTCCCGCTTTATTTTCGCAGGAAAGTGTCAGCGCTCAAAGAACCGGAATAATCATCAACGAGATTTTTTACGATCCGGAAGGACTGGATACGGGACTGGAGTGGGTGGAAATCATCAACACGTCGGACATCATCATAGATATCACGGGATATGATTTAAGTTTCGGTGAAGGAGGATACTACACATTTCCGTCGTTTTCGATCGGTCCCGGAGTTCTGGCGACGGTCCACAATAATTTGAGCGGAGAGGATACGGCAACCGATCTTTATTCTCCCGGCACGCTGAACATGCCCAACATTGCCGATTCAATCGCGCTGTTTGATTCCACCGAGCATAACGAGGATACGATCGTTGATTTCGTTCAGTACGGCAGCGGCGGCAATGCATTCGAGACGACGGCTGACGCTGCCGGAATATGGACTGCCGGGGAATATATCGAAGATGTGGCTGAAGGGCATTCGACGGGATTATGTCCTGACGGAGAGGATAATGATGCGACGACGGACTGGCATGATTTTACGAACGAAACGGAAGGCGAGTTCAACGATTGCATAATGTCCCCTTCACCGACGATAATTCCGTCGGCATCGCCGGGTACGCCGGGTGTAACGGAAACGCCGACGCCGACATTAACGTTTCCTCCTACAGGCATTCCGTCAGAAACGCCGCCGTCAGGAACTCCCACAGTCGAGCCGCCGACAGAGCCGCCGACATATACGATTATCCCCACTGAAACGCTGATTCCGACCATAACGGCATCACCGACATTGACGCCCAGCAATACGCCCTTTTTAATTCCGACTTTTACCCCTACGCCGACTCCGACGTTAACGTCGACGCCGACGCTGACTCCGAGCGTGACGATGACGATTACCGCTACAGCTTATTATTCGCCGACAACAACCTTGACGCCGGTTCCCACCATAACTCTGACGCCTGCCCCACCCAATTACGGACCCGATATTCTGGCGGCAGGATATTTGAGGTCATACCTGGACGAAAGCAACGGCGGTACCATGAACCTTACCGCAATAATACAGGATGCCGAAGGCGACCCCATTACGGAAATAGCCCTCTATTATGGAGGAAAACCGGCCGGCGTTACGGAACAGATTGATGACGACGACGGGTTCCATGTCTGGAATATGACGCCCCTGGTAATAGACTCAGCGCTGCCCACGGGCGAATACCTGTTTGAGCTGGCCGCATTCGACGACAGGGGAGAACAAGGAAACTTCTGGCCATACCTTCATTCGGGAAGGCAGGACATCGGCGTGCATACCCCGCCGTGGTACGCCGGCGCCTTTTCCGAACCCGGTTCAGACGACGGACCGGATATCCAGTTAGCCGGCTACTGGGATACCATAATCGACGAACAGGGCGGCGAAATGACGATCATCGCCTATGTCACCGATCCCCAGGGTCAGCAGGACGTGGAAAAGGTGGAAATTTACGCGGGAGGAACAGCTACCGGTTTACTTTTGAAAGACGACGGAGCAAGCGGCGATTTCAACCCCGGCGACGGCATATTCGGCTACCGGATTCCCCTGGCCCCGGGTGAACTCCCCGAAGGATACTACCTTCTGGAACTGAGGGCATCCGACCGCGAACAGAATAAAAGCGAACTATGGCCCTATCTTATCATTCACGATGCAACGGAAACCACACCCACAAGAACGCCCACGCCCACCAATACGCCGAAAGAGAATCCGAACACTCCGCCGCCGGATGCCACCGCTACGCCTACCCCGGAATCCGATTGCCTCAGCGCCGGACCCCTGTCACACGACTTCGGACTTGTCTGGAGAGGTGACATCGGACCTGAAGAATCCGTCACAATCATCAACAACAATTGCAGTTTTGCGGTTCAAATAGAGTTGTCGTCGGACAATCCCGATAATTTCCGCATTACTGATCCGGCGGCATGCGAATCAGGCTGCACTATTACGATCAATCCCAACGATTCCAAAGAGATAAAAATGCGGTTCACCCCCCAATCGTGCGGAGGTATTAACGGCAATCTCGTAATTACCCGAACGAACGGCAATGAATCGATAACCGTAAGTCTGACGGGAACCGGCAGGTGCGTTTGAAGCCTTAGCCCGCATTTCTCATACAAAACCTGTTACGAGCGTCCATATCCCCGCACCTTCAAGCGCTGCTCCCTGCGGCCTTGCTCAACGTAGCGCTGCTATGTTTCCGCAGTCCTTCAGTCCGCCATGCTTGAATCTGCGGGAATCTGAACGCTCTCACTACGATTTTGTATGAGAAATCCGGGTTAGGAGTAGTCATTTAAACGGATTTACGCTTTTTTTAAAATCGTTTGGTTGATTGAACCAATCGAAAAAATCGGCGCATTAAATTTCCCCTTAATCAAAGTTGACTATCACACACGCTTAACGCAATAATGCTGACTCCGAATGGGTTAAACAGATTTTCAATACCAGAAGTATTTTTTATCCCAATCGACGCCCTGTTTTTCCAGTAGCTTCATGAATTCCTGCTTAAAGTCTTTTCGATGATGTTTTTCCGTATTTCATCAGCGGAGCCAGATGTCCGGGGCTGATTGAGAAGGCGCCGTATCCGCTCTGCGGCAAAAATTTGATAAAGATGGGGGTTCACCTTTAATCCATATGGACGAATCTTTTTTCAGGCATTGATCCAAAATGTATCTTTTGAAATTACAATGTTTCCGAATATTCCAGCATTTTGTTTCGATTCCGATACCGACCCCGACCCCGATATCGATCCCGATTCCGACCCCGATCCTGACCCTGATTTCGTCCCCGACCCCGATCCTGACCCTGATTTCGTCCCCGACCCCGATACCGATCCTGATTTCGATCCCGACACATAAATAAACGGCTCTTGATGAAAAAAACAGGGGATTTCAATCATTCAAGGGTTTTCTGAAAAAGTGTAATCCCCGTTTGATCAGTCCCTGATTTTTATTGATTCTTGAAAAGTTTTGAATCGATTCCTTATAATGGAAGGGGAGTGAATCCCGAGGATTGACGAAAATATAACCATAAAACAAGGAAAGAGAAAAACACTATGCGCAAAGTATTCATTTTTTTCCTTTTATTGTTTTTATTTGTTTCTGGAAGTAACGGAGCCTGGTGGTTCGAGGAAATCAATTATTCGCCTGCGGGATCGCCGTATGAGGACGACAGCATTGAAAGCATAGACTGGCGGCCTCAGGGCGATTATGCAGTCATCGCATCATCGGAAGTTTTATTGCGTTATGAGTATCCCGCAGGCCCTTTGACGTATGCGATTTATCCGGACATGAACCTGGACAGAATCAAGTGGGCTCCCGACGGTTCCTATGCTTTGATTACGGGAGGAACGCACATATACAGATATGAACATTCGGAGACGGGATTCGGCAGCGTAACGGAGCTGACGTCGATTGAAAAGAATGATCCATC
The DNA here is from genome assembly GCA_964619725.1 of uncultured bacterium. Taxonomy (GTDB): domain Bacteria; phylum CSSED10-310; class CAZUFC01; order CAZUFC01; family CAZUFC01; genus CAZUFC01. The sequence continues at coordinate 3,838 of CAZUFC010000145.1, forward strand.
GGATACTGTTACGTTTTATGACGTCGTGTGGAATCCGGCAGCCCCTCAATCGCCTCCTTATATAACGACAAATTATGAAAGCGGGACGCATCAGATACGGGTATACCGATATGAGCCGGGTCATTCGCCTGACGAGTTATGGATAGATTATTCGGGAGGAACGACCTATGCGTCCCAATGGGATTATATTCCCATATCTGCAGCGTTTCAGGCTGACGGCGATTATTTCGTTATAGCCGACAAAAGCGATACGGGCATTTATGTATATGATCCGGACGGCAGTACCTTTCCCAAGGAAGTAAGCGGAAGCATGCAGTTTTACTACAGTCCGGGCAATGTCGGGAATGCATGCGCCGTGACCATGAGTCCGGTATCGGGCAAGAGGTTCGTTTTGCTGAAAGGCAGCGGCGAAGTGCAGAGGTTGACCCAGACGGGTTTGCCGCCGACTTTCGAGTGGGATGAACCGGGAGGACCGAACATGACCAACTATCGAGGCGATGCTGATTACAGCGGTACGGGACTGAAAGCCGTGGTTGTGGAGCGGGAAATGTGGTCACCCTATCACCGCATCGGCACCTTCGATAATGACGGCAATTTTACCGGAGGAATCGATACGGTGACTCTTTCCGAACAGAGATCGCTGAGAATTGACGCGGTTGATTGGCACCCGTATGCCGGCATGGGACTCATGGCGGGAGAAGACCGCTGGATCATACGCTTTCAAACCGACGAAATACCCACCGTAACGCCGACGCAAGGCCCAACGGATACCCCCGTTCCTATACCCACGTTCACTCCGACGCCTTTTCCCACCCCGTCAGTTCCCGCTATGAAAACATATTCCATCCTCCTGTTAATGCTGCTTATGGGAACCATCCTGATCAGAGCAAAACGTTTTTCTTGATTTGATGCGATAAAAACTGTCAATAAAAAAATCTCGCTTATGTTTCCCGGTAAACTTGACTAAGCCGACTATTTTATATATATCATGATTAAAAAGCAGGACCGCCGATTTTAACGGCATCGGAACGACAGGTTCGTAAACGCTTGAACAAGGAGGCTTATCAATGAAAAGGGCATCAGTTTTTCTCATTATGTGCATTTTCTCTGCAGCTTTTTTTTCTGCATATGCGGCAGAAGATCACCGGGACGTCAAAACCATATACCAGATTCAAAATGAAAGCGATCCCGGTCACCCTCCCTTGGGCAGCGAAGTAACGATTGAAAATGTTGTTGTAACGGCTATGAAGGTCAACAGGATTAATTTCTGGGTTGAAGAGACCGGTGCGGGTCAATGGAGCGGCATCATGATTTACGATCCCAGCGGTCTGGCTCCGGCAGATATGGCCGTCGGCGATGAACTGACGATAACCGGAATAACCGCTGAATATTATGACGTAACGGAGATAGAGGCTTCGGCCGTAACGAGAACCAATACGGAACAGACCGTGCCGGGTCCTGATGAAGTGAATTCCGCCGATATCGGGACCGGCGGCGCTTTAGCTGAAAACTATGAAAGCGTGCTGGTTAGAATCAGCGATGCGGAAGTTACCGATCAGAACCCTGATGCTCCATCAGATTTCGGCGAATTTGAAGTGGATGGAGTTTTAAGAATCGACGATCTGTTATTCGAACACAATCCTGCTCTCGGAGCTAATTTCAATTCTATTACAGGCATACATTATTATTCATATTCCAATTTCAAACTCGAACCCAGAGACTGCTGGGACTACAGTCCCAACGTCTGCATACCCGCAGACCACACGATTTATGAAATCCAGGACGTCTCGCATCCTTCGCATCCTTCTGAAGGCGCTTTCGTGCGTATAACCGGCGTTATAGTCACCGCAGTTACGGAAAATAAAATAAACTTCTGGGTAGAGGAGACTGCAGGAGGAGAATGGAGCGGCATACTTGTTCATGATCCAAATTCGTTGGGACCGGAAGACCTGGACCGGGGCGACGAATTGACTATATCGGGAATATACAGCGAATATTATGACGTCACAGAACTTGAGGCTTCAAACATCGTCAGGACCGCAACGGACCAGAGGATACCAGGACCTGACGTTGTGGATTCAGCGGATATAGGAACAGGCGGAAGTCTTGCGGAAAATTATGAAAGCGTCCTGGTGCAGATCAACTCCCCTTCAGTCACTGATACGAATCCTGACGCCCCGGACGACTTCGGGGAATTCGAAGTGGACGGTGTATTGAGGATCAGCGATTATTTCATCGAACATAATCCGGATTTGGGAACTATCTTTCTTTCGATAACGGGCATTCATTACTATTCATACGGCGAATACAAATTGAATCCCCGGGACTGCCTGGATTATGATCCGGATATCTGCGCTCCTCTGGAACTGACCGTTTACCAGATACAGAATCCCAGCGATCCCGATCATCCCGCAGAAGCTTCGCTCGTTCGCATAACGGATGTGATCGTGACCGCCAAATACGACAATAATCTTAAATTCTGGGTGGAAGAACCCGGAGCCGGACAATGGAGCGGCATATTGATTTTCGATCCTGACGGATATGCTCCTTCAGACCTGGCCATCGGCGATCAATTGACGGTTCAGGGGCTCTACGACGAATATTATCAGCTCAGCCAGATACAGGCGCAGGAAATAACCAGAACAGCGACAGGACAAACAGCGCCCGGTCCTGATTTGGTGAATTCCGTCGATATTGCCGATGGAGGAGCCCTGGCTGAAAATTATGAAGGAGTATTCGTACGTATCGCCGATCCGGTCGTGACGAATGTCAATCCCGATGCGCCTGATGATTACGGCGAATTCGAAGTCGATGATGTTCTCAGAGTCGATGATCTTTTCTTCCTATATAACCCGGTTCTCGACGAATCGTTCGATCATATCGACGGTATCCACCATTTTGAATTCGGACAGTTTAAACTTGAGCCCCGTTCATGTTATGACTTCTCGCCCGACGTCTGCAATCCTGTCCCCGCTTTGACTGCCTGGAGCGTCTTAACGCTCCTTTTAATTATCGGATTCATTCTTTTTCATTCAATTTCAGTGCAGACATCAACCATTTTTTGGGACTGATCAAACCGTGGTTACACTTCTTTCAAAATTTCTTTATTATTCAAGGCTGCAAAAAATGTAACCTCGAAACGCAAACATCTGATCAGCGCCCAAATTAGGATACTGCCGAAATTTGGTTGTGTTCAAATTTGAAATCCGGGTTAGGGAGCGGGGATTGCACAGTTTTTGCTGGACTATTTTATGGTTTTTTGTTTTTTTAAGCTATTTTCCGTCCAACAAATTTGTTCTAGCAGTTGTTTCAGTAAGGACCAATTGTTAAATCTTTCTTTTGGATGGTAGTGGATTGTAAGGTAGTCTTGAGGTTTGGGTAATGAAGGATTTCGAAAGGCTTGAACTGCTCCGCTAGTGGAGACGTGTTCCCACCTTGAGTCTTTCTTCAATAACCTGATATAGTCCTTTTTTGTTTTGGCTAAAAGCTGATCCTTAGCCTGTTTTGACCATTTTTTTTCGGGTGGTCGGCGATGCATTTGAATCACAATGCAGCAGTGTCATTAGATAATCGTTCTCTGCCGGAGACTTTTTGTTTATTTCATTTATGTTAGGAAGCCCTTCGACAACCTTTAAGTATTCGCTGTCTTCCTCAATTAGATCATTGCGCTCAAACCGGGTTTCAAGTATCACGCATGCTGATTCATAGGCTTTTTTTTCAGCTTCTTGTGGAGTTTTTCCTTCCTCATATACTCCACCGACACCCGGAGCGATTGCGATGTATCCCTTTTCTCCCTCTTCTACAACTATTTTGAACAAGTAACCACTAATCATGATTTGTCACCTTATATTATCACTTTTGGGGACGTTCCCCACTTTTAAGGATAAATCAAGACAATTGTTTTGTCAAAAGACAATTGTTTTGTCAACGACTGAAAACAAAAAAACCTGAATTATAATTTTTCGAATCAGGATAAATTGGGATACTGCCGAAAATATCTCTTCTCCCTTGACATGATGGAAATACTCTTTAGAATAAATCGGCGTGTTTAAATTCAATAATTTCATTCAAAGGGAGGAAATATGAAGAAGCACAGGATTAATTTTTCGATCATTTCCATTACTCTGGTTCTTGTTCTGATCGGCGGCTTTGGAGTTGCTGCTGAAACGGATGAAAATAGTTCGCTGGACGACCGGGAAATTCGGGTTAAAAAGAAAATTGTCGTAACTGCGACGAAATCGGAACGTGAAGTGATCGATATTCCGCGGGCGGTTATTCTGGAGACGCCTGAGTCTTACGATAATCGAAGTCCTGTGACGGCGTTGGACGCACTGGATGACGATATAGGGATATGGACGGAGATAAAGACGGCTACGACGAGCGACCCGGTAATGCGCGGCGTTTCAGGATCAAACATACTGGCGCTTGTGGACGGAAACACGGTAACGACGTTATGGGGGGAAGGCGGCCTGGCTACGGACGATCTTTACGGCAAGATTGATTCCGAGTGGATCGACAGGATTGAGGTTGTCCGGGGGCCTTCGTCGGTTCTTTACGGTTCCAACTGCCTGGGCGGCGTGATCAATTTTATAACGGAAAGTTCGCCGGTCAATTACACGAGCGAAGGGTTAAAAATGGGCGTTGGAGGCAAAATAGGATATGATACGGCCAGTCAGGGTCAGAGATATAATCTGGAGTTGTTCGGAGCGTCGCCGAAGATGAAATTCATCCTGGGCGGCAGTTACAGAGATATCGGAAATTACGAAGGCGGACGCGATTTCGGACTGCTCGATCCCACCAGCGGCGAAGACCTTAACGCCACGGCCAAAATCGAATTTTTGCCTCATGAAAAGCACCTGTTCACATTCAACTATCAGCATACCGACAGGGACAACATTCATCGCTATTATCGACCTCAACAGGATAATGAAAATGATCGTGAGGCGTTAAACCTGTCTTACCAGGGATTCCAGGTAACCGATTTTTTTCATGAATATGAATTCCGTTTTTACTACCAGTTCAAGGAAGACCGTCGCGATGATTACAAAAATGAGAAGGAAGGAAAAGCCAAGACTACGACGTTGCAGGGGCATTTAAGAGCCGTCACGAAAATCAGCGATCATTCTTTCACTTACGGGTTCCAGTATCAGAGAGACGACGGCGAAAGCCCGGATGACGAACAATTTACCTGGACTGACTGGAATACCGGTGTAACTACAAAAGATGCCCCCGACTCCGTATGGCAGAATTACGGGGTTTATCTGCAGGATGAATGGAACGTTACGCCGAAATTCGACCTTATTCCGGCGATACGTTATGACGGCTTCAGGTTCGAATCCGATCCCGACGAATATTACCAGCCCGCTCCGGGGCAGAGCCGTGAACTCGACCGCATCGACGACACGAACAATGCTTTCACCGGGAGCCTGAGCGCTTTATACAAAATTACGGACGGATGGAGTATGTTTGCAAATATAGGACGCGGATTCAGGGCCTGGCCGCCCAAGTTCGGCATAACGCAGCACGGATACGGCATTGTGGTTCCGAGCGAGTTGCCCGATCCGGCTACGAGCATGAGTTACGAACTGGGAATGAAAAGTTCCGGCAGGTATTCCTACTCCAATCTGACCTTATTTTATACGACGTTTGACGGATTCCCGAAGATCTCTCCGGCGCCTTTCCAGGGACAGGACTGGTATGATTACGACGGCGACGGCGAACGAGACCCTGATGAAGATACGTACATTATCGAAAGCGGCGTTGAAGCTTATATTTACGGGGTCGAAACGAACGGTAAATTGAATCTGAAAGCCTTGCATCAGGGCATAAGTCCTCAATGGTACGTCAAAGGAGGATTTTCCTGGAATTACGCACAAGATACGACCAACGATGAACCTTTCAGACATGGAACTCCGCCCAGGGGATTGTTCTCCATAGGCTGGGAATCACAGGGAGCCAGGGAAATCTGGTGGGAATTCACCACCGAAATGGTCGGCAAATGGGACCGCATTCCCGAAGATCGCCTGAACAACGACGTTGCTTACCGGGTTGACCCGCAGGATAAGACTTCTCCCTTGATAAGACCATACGGGCTTCCCGGCTATACCGTTTTCGACGTTCGGGGCGGCTTGCGTTTAAACGACAATATGTCTCTGAAATTAGCCGTTGAAAATATAGCCAATAAAAAATTCCGCCGGGCTCACAGCCGAATGGACGATCCGGGCACAAACATAAGAGCCACGCTGGCGTTCAGTTATTAATATCGCAAGCGCCGTTTTTCAGTAACCGGAGAGGGCCATACCCGAATTCAATCATATCGAAATCACCGAGGATATCGTTTAAAGATTCTGTCAGAAGGGCGCCGTAGAATTTCAACCCTTGAGCTTCAGCGCTTCCCGTTTCCGGCCAGGTAAAATGAAAAATATTAACGTTTACTATGCCGGTTTCTACGTTCATTTCAACAAAGTCGAAGTCGGTCTGCCAGCCGGGATGCCAGAAAAACGAACCGAACACGTCTAAAAGCACGACGAAAGGTTGATTCAGGTAAGTTTCCGGGCCGGGATTCGATATAGCGGCATCCAGATTGAAAAGGCTCCCGGGACAAAAGTATTCAGCGGAGATATCCAGTTTTACGCCGAGCGGAGGTATGGTTCCGGTAGGCGAGGGTATGACTGTCGGCGGCGTGGCGGTAAAAAGCGGGGTTAGTTTTATCGTCGGAATGTATGTGGGAGTAGGCGGCGGCATAGTGGGCGATGAAGTGGGAGAAAAGGTCGGAGAATCGGTCGGAATATTGGTTGGAGTATCCGTCGGTGTGAGGGTTTGAGACGGAGAAGATGTAGGGGTATCGGAAGGCGTTTGAGTGGGCGTTTGAGTAGGGATATCAGTCGGCGTCCCGGTAGGACTGTTCGTCGGGGTAGCGGTCGGTGTGCCGGTGGGAGAATTGGTTGGAGTATTAGTCGGGCTGAGCGTGTGAGTATGCGTCGGCGTTGCTGTAGGGGAGGACGTAGGCGTATCTGTCGGCGTTCTGGTGGGCGATGACGTGGGAGTCAAGGATGGCGTATTTGTTACTGTTGCGGTTGCTGTAGGCGAGAATGTCGGCGTAGATGTCGGAACCTGCGTCGGCGTTCGGGAAGGCGTTTCCGTGGGAACAAGAGTGGGCGTCCGTGTCGGAGTGTCCGTCGGGGTTAAGGTATCGGTTGCGGTCGGCGTAAGGGTCGGGACATGGGTCGGCGTCAATGTTGTTACTTCGGTGGGAACAGGCGTGGGTATCGAGCCGCAGGGTTCCTCCCGCAATATCACCACATCGTCGATGTTCCAACCGCAATACGTCCATCCGACATCTGTTGCTCCCATCGTCCATCGAATATACACAGAAGGTTCTCCTGCAGCCTGTTCGGTGATGTCGTATTCCACATAGGTCCATTCGCCGTCGTACAATTCCGCATCCGGATTCTCCCATACGTTCGTCCAGTCAATACCGTCCTTAGAGACTCTCACATAGGCATGATCGTAAAGCGAACGTTCGACGCCCAGCCAGCGATAGAATCCCAACCTGTAGTTTTCTCCTTCTGTAAAGTCGAAAGGCCCGGCGGTCAAGTGTCTTTCCGGCATATTGTTGGTGTAATCTCCATCAAGTTGATAACCGAAGACGTTGGCGCCTGTGTATCCGGAACTCGGATCGGGGCCTCCGTGAGCGCCCCCCTGGCCTGTAGGCTGTCCCCAGGACCAGTGCGCTTCCGTATACCAGCCGGGGTCCGTATCCATATTGAATTCCAGATATACCTCCGTTTCGTATGTGATAAAATCGTAATAAGCGCCTCCTGCGTCATCCGTAACAACGTTTTCGGCAGCATCGCGGGCCGTAACTGAATAAAAGTATTCTGTGCATTCATTCAAACCGCTTATTTCCATCGAATGTTCGAGACTCATTGCATCATCATTCACGACAAACGCGGGCGGAACAGACGCTCCGTAATGAATTTCCCCCGTACTCGGTTCATCCGTATTCCATGCTATAACGACACGTTGGGCGCCGAATTCGGCAACATGCACATCGGATATGACGGGCGGCTCGCAGTCGATTACGGCATCATCCGTTTTTTCGACGTTATGACCGCCGTGCCCGTCGTCGGCATCGATATATATGGCCGTAACTGTATCGCCGTGAGTCACTTGCAGTTCGCCCGCTCCCGGCGAAAATTCAGTGAATTGTACAGCGCCGGTAAAAGTTCCTGAATCCTGCGGCGTTTCCTGCAAACTGACCGTTTCGCCTTCAGTATCGGTATCGCTGATGATTTCGATATCCTGAACGCCCTGCCCCTGCAGGTCTTCATCCTGTACCGTAATTTGAGCGGCTTGAGAGCAATTGTAAAAGGCGTGGTCCAGAGCGATTATGCCGTCGGATTGCCCCAGGGCTCCCGTTACCGCCAGAGCGAAATTCTGCGGACCTTCGGGAATATTGAATCCCGTTACCGTGATATGATAGGTTCCGTTTTCCGGGCTTTCTAATCTCACGCATTCCACGTTATTGAGAACATCGTATGTTCCGCCTGTGACGGATACGCCTCCCGAATAAACGTTGCCTTTGTATTCATCGCCCTGGTAACTTACCGTCAGATTCAAATCGTTGATAAGATTAACCGCTGCGCCGGGAACCGAAGGCGGATCGGTCCATACCAGCGTCACTTCCAGGGGTTCGTCGGGATGCACGCTTCCTATGTAATATTCGATCGTTTCACCGGTCGTAATGCCTTCCCTGTGATCGTCGACGTAAAGCTTCCGGGCATCCCCTTCGAAGTAAAGAGCATTATCCAGCAGCACTCTGCCCCAACCCTGTCCGAATGTGGGTATGTCGTCATGTCCTGTACCGGCATCTTCCGTGTAAGCCCCCGTCATATTGACCGCGCTGTTGATCAACATGGCCTTCATTAATGCCGCGCTCGGCGTCATTGCGTTATCCGGATTCGCCGCGCCCAGGGGATAAAAACCGTCAGTAAAATATTGTCTTATTAGCGCCGTCGCTCCGGCCATTCCCGGAGTCGCCATGCTGGTACCGCTGCCTGAAGTCGTCGAACAGCTCGTGCCGACAGAAGCAGAATATATGTTTTCTCCGCATATGGCTACGTCAGGCTTTATCCTGCCGTCGTCCGTAGGACCGTGACTGGAAAAATCCGCCATGTTTTCCGCACTGCTTCCCGGTTGCGTCGCTCCCACCGTCACAACATTCTTGGCGACGCCCGGAGGACGTATCCGGTCCGCATAATAATATTCGTTGCCCGCAGCATATATCATCAGATAATCCTGCTTGTCATACGTGAACTGGTCCACCTCAGCGCAATCGTCATGATAATATCCCGCATTCCCGGGCCATCCCCAACTGTTGGAGTGTATCATTCCTCCTATGTCATAAACTTCCTGGTGAGCCGAATATTCGTCGTCCGGAGGATATACGTCCCAGGAATCTCCGTAATCCTGAACGATCAGCAGCGCTTCAACGGCTATTCCGTCGCCGTCGTCATGCTCCCCTTCGTTCGCAAAATCGTCGCCCGCTATAGTGCCGGCAGTATGAGTCCCATGACCCTGCGTATCATAACCGCTTACATATTCTGACGGCCCCAGGTAGGATACAATCTTGCGCTGATCAAAATCAGGCGGCTGGTTCGGCGGTATCAAACCCTGCTCCGTATCATAAAAATAACACATGTCCGCATCAACTCCCGTATCCATTACTCCTATAAGTTGTCCGGCCCCCTTGATACCCCTTTCGTAAACCGGCGTCGTCTGGCCCGCGTATAATCCGCTCTGAACCACCCACATCGTCTGGTTGTTGCATAATTCATAATCCGGATACTCCTGAATCCACTCCACCTCCGCAAGAAACGCCAATTCCCTCACAACATCGTATGCCGTTCCCGCCTCCACCGTGAAACTCACCTTGCGCCGAAATGCATTCTCTGTCTCTGCCAGTATCCTTCCCTCATATTTCCGGATTACCGCAGCCGCATTTTCAAAAGGCTCCCCAGGAAAAATCAATACCCGCAGCTTAACATCCCGCGCCCGACCGGCAATTCGTTCCAGGATTCCCGGCATTACCTTCAAAACAGGCTGATACAACCCCGTCCAATCAATATGAGGCGCCTGACTCAGCAGCTCCGCCTGCTCCTTCGTTTCCGCTTTGACCAGGTAACCGTTCCAGGGTATGTATGAAATAATTGATATGCCTTTTTTTTCAAGGGATGATCGCCATTCATCACGGATGATGCCTTCAAAATGCACCAGATAATATCCGGGCTCCCCATAAGCCTCTTCGTTCAACCATTCCGCCGATATGCCGGAATAACCCTTTTCGACGGAGATCGTTCCCGTCGTAAAACATAACCGGCCGTAATCCGGCGTCGATGCCTGAACAGAAAAACAACTGACGAACATCAACATTATCGATAATAAAAATGCCGCTCCATATGCCTTCATAAAATCCTCCCGGATGAAAATAAGAGGGATATACTGCAAATACTACCGCAGTATTTTAAGGCGGGAAAAATCCCCTTTATTCGTTACTTAAAGTCATATTAAATGTCAAATTAACAAAGGGAGAAAGGGAGAAAAGGACAAAGGGACAAAGGGACAAAGGGACCTAAGCGACCTAAGGGACCTAAAGGACAGAAGGGACGCTTGGAATATAAAATCATTGGCGTTATCAAAAAACTTCATCGGAAAATTAAACGTGTTGGAAGAGAATTTACTGCGCTTTGTGTTTTCTTAATGCAGTTAAACCGTTGTCCTCTTCCATCGCTTTAAGGACAAAATCGAACTGGTCGCGGGCCAGACATAAATCAAAATCCCGTTGCGGCGACCATGCCTGGTTCGCCGGATCGAACAGCCTTCTCCCGCTTCCGCGCCTTAAACTTTCAACTGCTGCTCCAAAATCATACTCTTCGCTTTCAAGCATGCTTTTTATGTAACGCGCACAATAAACGTCTTCGTCCGCCTCCGTCACCCCTGCATTACCCATGCATACTAAAGAAACAATATCAGGGCTCTGTTTACGCACATATTCAGCTACTGAAGAGGCGTTTACGAAACTTCCCGTCAGTATCTCATTCGCTTTTACCGCATTCACAATCCCCTGGGTTCCCGCGCTGGTCGTCAATACTACGGTTTTACCCGAAAAATCCACATTTTCGATGTGAGTCGGAGAATTCCCGTAATCAAAACCAGGTTGTTTCTTGCCGTCCCTTTCACCCATTAGAATATACTCCGGATGCTTACGCTTCAGTTCATAAGCAAGATTAATCTCTCCTACTGGTACGATTTTTTCTCCTCCGTTTTCCATCACGTAACAGGCAGTCGAAAAGGCGCGAAAAACATCGATTATCACCGCTGTTCCCTCAGCCTGTTTCGCTCCTTCAATCAATTGAAGAATTCGTATTTCCATTGTTCTCCTCGATGGTTGCAGACTTATGATCAATGCCCCGAACGATTATACGACGGCTCTCCGGGAAAAGCTAATAATAATAAGATGATTCCGGTAGATTCTGAGAAAAATGAAGAATTAATTTGACTTTGACCGAATTATAACTAAAAAGTGTATTGACATTTTCTACTGCAATTTCGGAGAAAAAGTCGAAGGCTTCAAATGATTGAATGGAAAAAGGAACTTGAACAAAAGCTCAGGAAATTATTCCTGGGCGGCATTGAACGGAGGTAGTTCTATGAATCGTATCTTTTTGTTTTCATTGGTTTTATTGATCTTTTCTTTTAGTTTTATCGTCCCTTTTGAGGTTAACGGTCAGACAGGAGACAGAGCGATGGTCAACTGCTGGCATATTCCCGACAGCTACGAGGCGTGCAACTTCAGCACAAGTATGCGGGTCCCCGTGACGCCTGACGATCCATCGGAGGCGGTATGGATTCATGTGGGCGTTTATCCGGTAGGAGGAGCGGAATCAGTAACCGTTTACTACCGGGAATCTTCGGCCTCGTTGTGGAGCAGCGCTGGGGCTGACTGGGAGTGCAATTTCAGCAACAACGATTACTGGGGCGAAGGCATACCCGGCGACACGGCGGAATGGGAGGAGACGATAGAGTATTACATCAAGGTAACGAAATCGGGGATGGACGACACCTACATATACAACGGCAATACTAAGACGACCGATCAGCAGACGGCGCGAAGCGATCCTTACGCATTCTCATATCCGGCGGCGCCGACGGCTATACCGACGGAGACGCCGGAAGGTACAGTGACGCCAGAGCCGACACAGGAACCTTCGCCCACGGCGACGCCTGATCCGACGGTCAATTGCTGGCATATACCGGACAGTATGGAAGCGTGCAACGACTCAACGACGATGCGGGTACCTGAGACGCCGACGAATCCTTCTGAAGCGGTATGGATTCATACGGGCGTATATCCTGTTGAAGGCGCTGACAGCGTGACGTTTTATTACCGTGAAGCTACGGAGCCGTCCTGGTCGAGCGAGACAGCATCCTGGGAATGCAATTACCTGGACAACGATTACTGGGGCGAAGGCATACCTGGGGACACTGGCGTGTGGGGCGAGACGATTGAGTATTACATTAAAGTGGTTAAAACGGATCATAGCGATACGTTTATTTACAACGGCAACATGAAGACCGATGAGGAGGCGACGGCGCAGTCCGATCCTTTTGAGTTTTCATACGGAAACGAACCGACGCCGGCGGCGACCCCGACCCCCGGAATGACGCCCTGCGGATATACCGAACTCCAGAATCCATCGTTTGAAGCTGTTTCCGATCTTGACTACTGGACGGAAGTAGGCACGGCTTCCTCCATTTTAAAATCAGACGAGCAAAGCCATGACGGCGATTATTCCTGCAAATTCGACAATCCGACAAGCAGTTACAGCGGCAGGGGCGTCCTGTCCAGTTGCATAGCAGTAACGCCGGAAACTCATTACGAAATGTCGGGCTGGTTCTACGTGGCCGGGGAAGCCGGAGCGATTGATGATACTCAGTTCCGTTTCCGGCTGGAATGGCGTGATTCTTCCGATACGGTCATTTCGACCTATCCCGGCGCTGCAGGCTGGTCGCTTTCAGCCTTCGACGCGTGGGAAAACAAGACATTTTCGGATATGGAAGCGCCGGCGGAAGCGACGCATGTCGTTTTGCTGATAGAATGCCAGGAGAGCGTCAACAACAACAATGACTGCTATATCGACGACTTTTCATTCGGCGAATACACAGCGCCGACGCCGACGGTTTCGCCGGTACCGACAATCAACTGCTGGCATATTCCAGACAGCCAAGAAGCCTGCAACGACTCGACGACCATGCGGGTGCCCGAAATGCCGTCGAATCCCTCTGAAGCGGTATGGATTCATACAGGGGTTTACCCGGTTCAGGGCGCGGACAGCGTGACGATATATTATCGTGAGTCGACGGAACCCTCCTGGTCCAGCGAAATAGCGGCCTGGGAATGCAATTACCAGGACAATGATTACTGGGGCGAAGGCATACCCGGGGATACTGCGACCTGGAACGAAACAGTTCAGTATTACATCAAAGTAACGAAAGACGGATTCGACGACGTTTTCATCTACGACGACAATATGAGAACACTTGATGAGGGAACGGCGCAGGCCGATCCTTACGAATTCGCTTACGGCGATCAACCCACTCCCGAACCGACCGGCACTCCGGGAGCGACAATGACGCCGGAACCGACGGCGACTATGCATGTTCTTCCCACGGTCAACTGCTGGCACATTCCCGACAGTATGGAAGCCTGTAACGATTCCACTACCATGCGCGTGCCCGAAATGCCGACGAATCCTTCGGAAGCCGTATGGATTCATACGGGAATATATCCGGTGGAAGGCGCAGACGCTGTAACGATTTATTATCGTGAATCGATGGAACCGTCCTGGTCGAGCGAGATAGCGGCCTGGGAATGCAATTATATGGAGAACGATTACTGGGGCGAAGGCATACCCGGCGATACCGCGACCTGGAACGAAACGATTCAATACTACATTAAAGTAACCAAGACCGATCATCAGGATACTTTCATCTACAACGGCAATGTCAAAACCGTGCTGGAATCCGAAGCTCAGGCCGATCCTTACTCCTTCGTTTTCGGCGACGAACCGACTCCTGGACCGACGCAGACGCCCGGCCCGACCGGTACGCCCGGTTTTACCTGTGACTACGCTGAACTGCAGAATCCATCTTTTGAAGCTGTTCCCGACCTGGATTACTGGACGAAAGTCGGCACGGCTTCCTCTATATTGAAGTCGGACGAACAGAGCTACGACGGCGATTATTCCTGCAAATTCGACAATCCGACAAGCAGCTACGGCGGCCGCGGAGTCCTGTCGAGCTGCATAACGGTTACTCCGGGAACTCATTACGAAATGTCAGGATGGTTCTACGTAGTCGGAGACGCCGGCGCTATTGAGGATACGCAGTTCCGTTTCCGGGTTGAATGGCGAGATTCTTCCGATACGGTCATTTCGACGCATCCCGGTTCAACCGGCTGGTCGCTTTCAGACTTCGACGGCTGGGAAAACAAGACCTTTTCGGATATGGAAGCCCCGGCCGAAGCCGCACACGTCTATTTGCTGATCGAATGCCAGGAAAGCGTGAACAACAATAACGACTGCTATATCGACGATTTCTCGTTCCTCGAATATATCGCTCCGACCCCGACTGTCACACCGATACCCACCATCAACTGCTGGCACATTCCCGACAGCCTGGAAGCCTGCAACGACTCGACGACCATGCGCGTGCCCGAAACGCCGACGAATCCCTCCGAAGCCGTTTGGATTCATACCGGAGTTTATCCTGTTGGAGGAGCCGACAGCGTGACGATCTATTATCGTGAATCGACTGAACCGTCCTGGTCGAGTGAATCAGCGGCCTGGGAATGCAATTACCTGGATAACGACTACTGGGGTGAAGGCATACCCGGCGATGTCGCTGCCTGGAATGAAACCGTGCAGTATTACGTCCAGGTCACGAAGGACGGCTTTGATGACGTTTATATTCACAACGGCAATATGAGAACGCTGGATGAGGGAACAGCTCAGGCCGATCCCTACGAATTCACTTTCGGCGATCAACCCACTCCCGGACCCACCGGCACTCCCGAATATACCGCAACTCCG
>CAZUFC010000146.1:0-18969 GCA_964619725.1 uncultured bacterium
TTCACATCTCCTGACATTCGCTAATAAAAAATTGTGAAATGTTTGACAAAAAAAACTATAGACGTACGAAAAAATTCTTGTAAAACAAAGTCCCCCCGCCTGCGGGGGGATATAGGGGGGGCTAAAAACTTCACAATTATTATGCCGAGTTACAATGCAAGAAAATCACATTTTTTCAATAGATTGTGACATTCTTGTCAGGAGTTCAGAACTTTCTGTCCGAAGGACTCAAACAGGCTCTTTAGATTGAAATGTTATAATGGTAGAAGCCATGAACATACAAACACGATCGAGAAAAACAGGTTTTATGATTTTCACATTCATACTGCTACGGAGAGATATCAAGATATAGGGATGAGGGAAGATGCTTATGCTCGTCCCTCAGAGGATTTTAGTGATTATCAATCTGCCTTTCGCTGCCTTGTTAGAGAATGTTCGTTTGAAACGCCGAAGTTAAATCAGCTTTGGCTTTTCGAGGAATTTGAGTTATGAATTTTAAAACCATAGAGCGTCAATTCAGAGACAAAGTGTGCAATGAAATATATCTCAAGCCCGAAGGAATCGAACGTTATCGCGTCTTCACGCCGTTTCTTCTGGAAGACGGCGATCATCCATCCATCGTATTGAAAAAAGATGCCGTCGGATGGGCGTTTTCAGACGAAGGACATACTTTCATGCATTTGACGTATGATATTGATGAAAAGGATTTGCATCGGGGAACAAGGCAACAGATCATAACCAACGCCCTTTCGGCATTCCAGGTAAAAGACCGCGACGGAGAACTCATTCTTCCCGTATATGAAGATTCTTACGGCGATGCGCTTTATTCTTTCATTCAGGCTATACTTAGAATTTCAGACACCAGTTTTCTGACCAGGGAAAGGATAAAATCTACATTCTATGAAGATTTTCGAGCGGTCATCTCATCTTTCATGCCGAAAGATCGCCTGACGTTCGACTGGCACGATTCGATCAATGATCCCCAGGGTATGTACACCGTGGATTGCATGATAAATAATAAACCTCGTCCTCTTTTCGTCTACGCCCTGCTGAATGACGATAAAGCCAGAGACGCAACCATTGCCATGCTCCAGTTCGAACGCTGGGATATTCCCTTTCGCTCCATGGCCGTTTTTCAGAACCAGGAATCCATTAACCGTAAGATCCTGGCGCGCTTCAGCGACGTATGCGAGAAACAATTTTCCAATTTAGCCGCCAACAGAGAACGTATTAAACGGTACGTTAAAGAGGTCACATCAGACGTTCATCCTTAATTGTGAACAATGCAGGTCCGACAGGCTTCTTCAGGTTGATTTACCAGATAGTGCGCGGATAATAGTCTGCGATTATTCTATCCGGGGTAACGATCGGCAATCCGAGAATCTCAGCCGTGGCCACGATGGTCCTATCGGCCGGATCCCGATGATCCCATTCGAGTTGGAGATTCCTGAGCCAGATAACCTCGTCAACCGGAACGATTTCGAGAACACTGATCCGCTTTAGTCGGGTGACATACTCATCAATCGATATCGGGATTTCCAGCTTTCCCTTCTTGACCTTTATCCCGATCTCCCAAATAGAGATGGAACTGACGATTAGATGATTCGACGGCTTGATCTCACGTGCTGCTCTCGATGACAGACGTTCGGGGTCCATGGTCCACCAAAACATGGAACAGGTGTCCAAAACCATCATTATACCTCAGCCCATTCGTCTGTTGTCGGCGTCTCAATGTCCTCATGATAGGCGACCTTGCCTTCGACATCGGCAAATATAGCACGGACCTTTTCGCCCTTGTTCAACGGTATGATCTTGAGCGCCGGTCTCCCCCGATCCGTAATGATCAGTTCGTCGCCGGATTGTTCCAGCTCGCGGAATATTCGCAGCATGTGTGCTTTCAGTTTGCTTTTTGAGATTGTTTTCATTGGTGACTCCTGTGCAGCCGGTCATGACCAGTCATGACTACAGTCATTTTAACGGCAATTACGGGACGCGTCAAGAATGCTTCCGAATCTCAGGCATTGATCAAATATCTGTGTTTCGCGGTTGCAATTTTCGCAGTCTTGAATAATTGAGAAGGCATTGATCAAAAAAGCAACTTCTGAAGTCACATTCGACCGAATTTCCCATCATGATGTTTCTATTTCAAGTTCTATAGCTAGTGACTGTCCAGCATTAAATTTTGAATCGACAATCGAGTTTATGGACAGGCGCTAGCTATACAGACTCCGAAAGCCGTAACTGCTGAATTCGATTGAGAATATTATGAACGGTTCTCGCCGGCATCTGTCCGCAAACTCGATTGCCGATTAAAATTTGAATGCTAGACGCATGATGAATAATTCTCACAATGAATGACATTCTGTTCAACGATTAACCAAAATGCATCACATTTTCGCATATCATTTGACGAAATGCATTTTTGGCTCTACAGTTTCAGTATAAACCGGAACGAAATATTGGAACTTGATGCCATTGCCCGGAAACAGGGTGCGACCTATCCCAAAAGACGGTTTATTTTCAAACAGGTATGGGAAAGACAGGGGCCGTCATTTCATCTGCATACTCGGTCCGCGCGGCGTTGGAAAGATCGTGCTGCTGAAACAGATTGCGCATAAAGCGAAAGATTCTTTTTACCTATCCGTGGATACGATCGGCGAGACGGATTTGTTTGAAATATCCAAAACGCCGGATTACCTCGTATCGACGTAGAAAGGCGAAATTGTCGTGGAGGTCGGCGGCAAGGGTAAAGGCAGGCGGCAGTTTAAAGGAATTTCAGTGGACAGGAAACTTATTCTCAGTCATTCCGACGCCATTACCGACGTCAAGAAACCGCTTTTTCTTGCTGGGTTTTTTGATTTTACTTTGTTCCTGAGCCTTCCTTTTCAATTATTAAAAATTTAACGAACTTTTGAAGAGAAATCTGTCCGTTGTTAATTATCCGGAAGAAAGCTAAAAGATTATAAAAATCCAGCAATTCTTTTTCTCTCAAGCGCTGACAGAAATTTGACGAAGTTATTTTTGAGGAAAAAATGAATTTTATTCATGCATTAGAAGGAAAATATTGTTATAATAGGGACGACGCTTAGTTCGGCGACGGAAAAAACGGGGAGGCAAGATCATGGAGAGTAGGATTTAAGAAATGAATGTCCTTAAAAGAAGACCAGTAATGAAGAAAAATAAGGTCATTACGAAAAGAGGTTATTTTCAAAAGGATTTTTAATCTAAGAAAATATTTTTTTTATGAAATAATTACAATTCAATAGCATGTCCTGCCGCCGGTCGTTATGACATGTAATGATGGGGTCAATGGAAATGGAAGGTCCAGGGAGGATTTCCACAGATATGTCATGGGGGCATGAGTTTAGTGGAGGTCGCAGTTCCATGGATTGAATTACCTGAGATATGAACGGCAGATAGCAATGAAAACATATACTGACAGAGAACTGGAAGCGTTGCTTGAAAATGTGGAATCGGAATTATCGGAGCGCAAAAAAGCCTGGAAGGGTGATGTTCCTGAAAAAAGCCGGCAGGCGATATGCGCATTTTCAAATGATTTACCCGATCATGGCGTACCGGGCGTTCTTTTTATCGGCGCTGATGAAGAAGGAGAACCTTCAGGAATTGCGGTAACGGATGAATTACTGAGAACGCTAGCCGACGTTAAAACAGACGGCAATATCCTTCCTCCGCCGACAATGACTGTACAGAAAAGAAAATTAAAAGGCGCTGATATGGCTGTCGTTATCGTTCAGCCTTCTGATTCTCCGCCGGTAAGATACAAAGGCCGTATATGGGTTCGAACGGGACCTAGACGGGGCTTGGCGACTGCCCAGGATGAGCGCATCCTTAATGAAAAACGACGGTTTAAAGATGCTCCGTTTGAAGTTCATCCCGTTCACCAGGCGTCATTAAAAGATATCAACAGAGTCATTTTTGAAAATGCATATCTGCCTTCCGCTTTTGCACCTGAAGTGATTGAGGATGACTTCAGGTCGTATGAACAGCAATTATCAGCATGCGGTATGATCGTAAACGAAGAACAAGCCGTTCCCACCGTCCCTGGAATCCTGACGCTGGGAATAAATCCGAGAAAGTTTATACCGGCTGACTATGTGCAATTTTTACGAATTGACGGTTCAATGTTTTCAGACCCCATTACAGATGAGGAGCTTATTGAGGGAGATTTAAATAAATTGGTGATCCGCGCGGACGATAAATTAAAAGCACATAATCGCGTTAAAATAGATTTTACCTCCGGTCCTTTAGAAAGACGTCTTTATCAGTATCCTGTACCTGCGCTTCAGCAGTTGATTCGCAACGCAGTAATGCACCGTACCTATGAATCCACAAACGCACCTGTCAGGATTTACTGGTTCAATGATCGCATAGAAATCATCAGTCCGGGAGGTCCTTTCGGAACCGTCACGACAGATAATTTCGGCGCTCCGGGCCTTGTCGACTACCGTAATCCCAGGTTGGCTGATGCCATGAAAGTGCTCGGATTTGTCCAGAGATTCGGGATAGGCATACAGACCGCTCAACGTGCAATGAGAGAAAACGGAAATCCTGAAATAATCTTTGACGTCGATCAGACAATGGTTCGTTGTATCGTGAAAGCAGCCTTTCTTGAAAGCGCCTCCAATAATGCCTCCAATAATGCCCCTGACAGCGCCCCCGATAATGCCCCTCTTAATCAGACTCAACTGGGGATTTTACGTTTGATAAAACAGGATGAAAAAATTACATACAAGCAATTGGCGGATAAACTTGATAGAGATCGTTCTACTATCAGACGAAACATTGCGCATTTGAAGGAACTGAATTATCTGACCAGGGAAGGACCGGTAAAAAAAGGACGTTGGATAATATTAAAAAGGGAAAAGTAAAGATAAATACAATAAATTTCCAGGATTCAAACGAGATTTGAAAACGTGAAAAGGAGTTTTAATGGCGCCTTATTCCCAAATTTAAGCGTTGCAGAACCTGATGGAGAAAATGATCTTAAATGAAAAAAAAAGCAGAGAAGAAAGCTGCCAACGTTCCCGAAAAACTGGCGAAGTCCGTTAAGCTGTCGGTACCGAATTTTTCGAATCCTAACCGCCCTTTACTATGTCAGGAAGTGGATTTTTCAATCCCCCAGGTTAATGCCCTGTCAAGCCTGGAGGGTAATGCCGGCAAACTGATCTACCAGATGTCGAAATGGTGGGCCAGGAGGCGTTCCAGTGTTTTTCGAGATATGCTGACAGCTGCCGCGACTGAAGCGCCCGCTGACCGAACTGAAGCTGCCAAAAGAATATGGGAGCATTACTATTGTAATCATCAGAAAGCCGGCTCTTTTAAAAAACTTCATTTATTGGCTTGTATCATGTGCTGCGGGACAACCCTGCTCGAAGGCGCGCGCCTTGGTATGCAGATGACGGGAGTAGATTTGAATCCGGCCGCCCGGTTCATTGTAAAAAATGAAATGACTTGCAGTGATACAGAGCAGGTTCAAGCCCTGTTTGATCATATTGAAGCCGAGGTAAAGCCTAAAATTCAACCTTCACAACTCCTGACATATAACATCAAAGTAAATTTTTGTTTATGAGCGCTGATGATGCAAAAAAAGTATATTCAAAATAACTATTTGAAGTAAAATAAATGAATCATTCAAAGAGTATCCGATCATTACCCGAACGTGACCCGAAAGCAGGTGAATTAGTCCAGGTAAGATCGCGTCGTTGGTTGGTCGAGGAGGTGATCGAATCCGGCATCGCCGGTCAGACTTCTGTAGTGCGGCTGGCATGTGCTGACGATGATGCTCAGGGTCAGGTTATCGAGGTTTTTTGGGATTATGAGCCTGACCGGATGATTCTCCAGGAAGAGGGATGGGTTGATTTGGCTTCCCGGGGATTCGATCCGCCGCATCAGTTCGGGGCATATTTTAACACTTTAAGGTGGAACTGCGTGACAGCGACGGATTCCACGCTATTTCAATCGCCGTTTCGGGCCGGAATTAAAATAGATGCGTACCAGATGGAGCCTTTGCGAAAGGCGCTACAGCTTCCGCGTGTCAACCTTTTCATCGCAGACGACACCGGCCTGGGTAAGACTATCGAGGCCGGACTGATAGCCCGTGAGCTTCTCCTGCGAAAAAAATGCAAGACTATTGTGGTGACGTCGCCTCCGTCGGTACTGGAACAATGGAAAGCGGAGATGGAAGAAAGATTCGGTCTTGTTTTTGAGATACTTGACCGTTCATATTTTTCACGCGTGCGCCGTGAGCGCGGTTTCGGAGTAAATCCCTGGAGGACCCACAGTCGTTTTTTGATTTCCCATAACCTGCTTATTAATTCAACTTATACCGATCCTATGCGTGAGTGGCTTGGGTCCATGCTGCCGGGCAGTCTTCTGATAATCGACGAAGCTCATCATGCTGCGCCTTCGAGTGGGGGAAGTTACGGTATAGAGTCGAAGTTTACTCGCTCTGTAAGGGACCTTTGCGGCAGGTTTGAGCATCGATTATTTTTATCCGCCACGCCTCACAACGGCCATTCCAACAGTTTTTCTACTCTGCTGGAACTTCTTGATCCCTATCGTTTTACCCGTGGCGTCAGGGTTTTGAAATCCGCGCTTGCCGACGTCATGGTCAGACGGATAAAAGAGGATATCAGAGTCGTCCAGGGAGGTTTCCCGAAACGCATCGTGGAAAGAATAGCGATTGAAGGTTTACCCGAAGATGCGCCGGAGTTGGAGCTTTCCAGGCTTCTTGACGAATACGGTAATCTCCGCGAAAAACGGTTCGCTCATACGACAAAGAAGGCTCAGGCAGCAGCCGGATTACTTTTGGTGGGATTGCAGCAACGTTTGTTATCATCTATAGAAGCATTTGCTCGCAGCCTTAAAGTGCATCGAAAAACGGTTTTACGGCGATGGGAAAAGATGAACAAGCAAAATTCCACGGCTTCGGATGATTGTCATGGGGCGCTTTACGATAAAAACTTGTTAACCGGCGCCGTTGATTCGGATGACGAAAGAGCTGACTGGACGGATGAAGAACTGGATAAAGAGGATGCTGAGAATATTGAATCTGCGACAGATGCAGTCGAAGTTGAATATAATGCTGATGCCGCTGCTGAGAAAATCTGGCGAAAAGAACAGGCTTTGCTGGATAGAATGGAGAGAATCGCTGAAGAATCGCGTTATGTGCCTGATGCCAAGACTATGCTTTTGATTGATTGGATACGGGAAAATCTCTGTCCGGGGTTGCCGCGGTTCGGTGAGAAGCCCGAAGGGTCGCCTCCCAAATGGAATAACCGCAGGGTATTAATCTTCACGGAGAACCGTCAAGGCACCAAACGATATCTCCGATACATCCTCGAACAGGCTATAGAGGGTACGGAGAATGCGGACGATAGGATTACAGTGATTGACGGCTTGACGAGCGCTTCGAAGCGGAAGGAAATCCAGCGTCGGTTCAATACGCCGCCGGAAAAAGACCCATTACGGATTTTGCTGGCAACGGATGCCGCCAGGGAAGGACTCAATTTTCAGGCGCATTGCACGGACCTTTTTCACTTCGATCTGCCCTGGAATCCCGGAAGAATCGAACAGCGAAACGGCAGAATAGACCGGAAACTCCAGCCCGCATCCGAGGTTCGCTGTCACTACTTCGTGCTGCCGCAGCGTGCTGAAGACCGCGTGCTTGAAGTTCTTGTTCGTAAGACGGAAACGATTAAGAGTGAGTTGGGCAGCTTATCCCGGGTTATTGATGATGACATCGAACGTCTTTTGTGCAAACAGGGAATAAAACATAGAGAAGCAGCCCGGTTGGCCGACATCATTGGCTCGGCTGATATGGACGCAGAACGAAAAACTGTAGTTCAGGAGGAACTCGAAGACGCCAGGGTTAGAAAGGAAGGGCTGACAGAAGAGATCGAAAAATGCAGAAGACTTCTGCAGAAATCCAGGGAATGGGTGGGTTATAAAGAGAGACCGTTCAAAAAAGCGATTGATTGTTCATTAGAGCTCCTCGGCGCTGATCCTCTCCGGGAAAGTATGGATGAAAGCGGTCGACGCGTCTGGCTTTTTCCTGAACTTGACAGACGTGCTGAAACTGACCCTAGTTGGGCTTCAACGCTTGATACCCTGCGTCCGCCGCGTAAAACGGGTCAAAAAGTCACTGAATGGCGCCAGGATACCTCGATACGCCCTGTTGTGTTCGAGGATACAGGAATCGTTACCGAGGATACGGTACACCTTCACCTGGAACAGCGAGTGGTTCAGCGGTTGTTGTCGCGTTTTCATTCCCAGGGATTCGTTTATCACGATCTTTCCCGGTCATGCTTGACCCAGGTAAAGGATTCTATTCCACGCGTACTTCTGATGGGTCGTCTTTCCCTTTACGGACAAAATGCGGAAAGGCTTCACGAGGAGATCATACCTGCAGCAGCGCATTGGGTTCGTCCGTCGAAACGCAGTTCTCCCCTGTCGACTTATTCGACTCAAGCTGAATTGAAAACGATCAGATTGCTTGAAGAAGCTCTTGAAAAACGCAATGTCAACATTCCCGATAGAACAATTTCAAGACGGCTGCTTGATTCAGCAAACCGTGACATTGAGGAATTACTTCCACAGCTTGAAAAACGCGCGGAAACAGTCGCCGAACGCGCGGTTAAAAAATTGAGGGAGCGGGGCGAGCGAGAAGCTGGAAAACTTCGGGAAACACTGGAAAGACAACGCAGTCGCGTAATCAAGGAACTGGAAAAAATTGACCGTGAAACGGGCGGTGAACAGTTAACCTTTGATTTTTTTGATAAATATACTATTGAAGAGAAACGTCAGAGAGAATCGGATATCCGTGCCTGGAAGTTGAGGTTAAAGCAGTTCGATAGGGATATTGAAACGGAACCTGATCGAATTCGTGACTTTTATGAAGTGAGAGCCCGACGCATCGAGCCTGTCGGCATCGTTTACCTGTGGCCGGAGACGAACTGATGGCTAAAATTGATCCTGCAGTAAGAGATCACCTGGAGTGGCTGGGTTTCGTTCAGCCCACGGGCCTGGTTTTTTCCGCTCCCGCTCTTGTCCGTGCCGGCGCCATACTTCCGCGGCGTGATTCAGAGGGACAAAAAAGATTAATTGAATGCATTGAGGAACGCCTTTTCGATCCTAATGAAGTTCCGGCTCCTTTTATTCCTGACTTTCGTACATTCGCTGATAAAGTTCTAGGTTGGAGTTTTTCACCCAAAGGATATGCCGGAACAGAAGAATGCCCGATACCGGATGAACTGCAACTCTATTTGCCGGAATACGGCGAGACGCTCCGGCCTGATTATGCTGTTCGTGAATTAGAGCCGAGAGAGGGAGAAACAGCCTGGCAACTGCTTATCAGTGTTCTGGAACCCGGGCGGCATTTTGATCGATCTGAGCAACATGCAGGAGGTCTGGAATCGTCGCCTCACAGCCGCATGGAACGTTTGCTGAGAAATACCGGCGTCCATGCCGGGATGCTGTTTAACGGACGCGTGTTGCGTCTGATTTCTGCTCCGAGCGGCGAAAGCTCAGGCTGGCTCGATTTTCGCCTTGAGGATATGGTCCAGACAGCCGGCAGGCCTATTACGTCCGCCATGAGATTGTTGCTCGGACAGACTCGACTCTTGAATCTGCCTCGCTCCGGGCGACTGACCGCGTTGCTTGAAGAGAGCCGCAAATTTCAGAATGAAGTAAGCGAAAGACTGGCGGAACAGGTGCTGCATGCTTTATACGAACTTTTGCGAGGTTTCCAGGCCGCGCATGATGCATCAAAAGGGGAATTGCTTCATTCATCTCTTTCAAAAAAACCGGATGAAGTTTATCGGGCGCTCTTAACGGTTATTTTGCGCCTGGTTTTCCTGTTCTACGCTGAAGAACGCGATATGCTGCCGGAAAATGACACATTTACACAGTATTATTCAATATCGCAGTTATATCAACGTCTACGGGAAGATGACTCTCTTTATCCGGACACCATGGATCAGCGGTACGGAGCCTGGTCTCAGCTTGTGTCATTATTCCGTATAATATATGACGGCGCCGAGTATAAAACAATGAAATTGCCGAAAAGGCACGGCGATCTTTTCGATCCTGACAGGTTTCCCTTCCTGGAAGGCCGCATACCGGGCGTCGCACGTCAAATAAACGAAAGAATTGAACCTCCGCTGGTACCTGACGGAACGATATACCGGGCATTGGAAAAACTCCTTGTTCTGGATGGCGAACGCATCTCCTACCGGGCGCTGGACGTGGAACAGATCGGGTCGGTATACGAGACAATGATGGGCTTCAGACTTGAAACAGCTTCCGGGAAATCGGCTGCGATAAAGGCGGCGAAAAAATACGGCGCTCCGACGACGATCGACCTGGAAGCGCTGCTGGCTGAAAAACCGGAGAAAAGAAAAAAATGGATTCAGGACCGCTCCGATCTAAAACTGACCGCTCGCGTTAACAAAACCGTCAAGGATGCCGTTACGCTTGAAGATTTGCATGCAGCTCTTGAACCGGTATTGGACAGGGCTGCGACGCCTGACCTGGTTCCCCGGGGCGCTATGATACTACAACCCAGTGAAGAACGAAGACGATCCGGTTCCCACTATACCCCGCGTGCTCTTACAGAGCCCATTGTTCGCAAAGCTCTTGAACCGATCCTTGAGCGGTTGCGACCCCAAAAGAACATTCCGCCTTTGTCTGATGACATATTGGAAATAAAAATATGCGATCCTGCAATGGGTTCGGGAGCTTTCCTGGTTGAAGCCTGTCGTCAACTCGGGAATATCCTGGTGGAATCCTGGCGAGCACATGGCGATATGCCGGATATTCCGCCTGATGAGGATGACGTCGTTTACGCCCGACGTATGGTCGCTCAGCGATGTTTATATGGCGTGGACAGGAATAAAACGGCTGTCGATCTCGCTAAAGTTTCATTATGGTTGATCACATTGGCCAGGGACCATGCCTTCACTTTTCTTGATCATGCTTTAAGGCACGGGGATTCTTTAGTCGGTTTATCAAAAAAACAGATATCAGCATTGCACTGGGATGAGACGAAAACTTCTTTCGAGGGAATTCCCGTTCATCAACAAATCAAAAAAGTAAATGAGATTCGACAACGTATTCGACAGGCAGACGAAAATATAAGCGACTTTGAATTACGTGATTTATGGGACCAGGCCGTAACGGAGATTAATAAGGTGCGAATTTACGGGGACCTGGTTCTGGCGGCCTTCTTTTCCAGCAGGAATGCAGGAAAGAGAGAGAAAAAAAGAATCGAATACGCGGATGCCGTTTTCCAGGACAGGGCTGAAGAATATCGAGGCTGGTTGGACGAACGGCGTGAATCAGGTAAACCTTTGATTCCTTTCCATTGGGAGATCGAGTTCCCTGAAGTGTTCGAAAGAGAGAATCCGGGATTCGACGTCTTCGTCGGTAATCCTCCGTTTGCAGGGAAAAATACTACTTTAGCCTCGAATGTTAAGGGTTACCTGGACTGGCTTAAGCAAATTAATACTGAAAGTCATGGAAATTCTGATCTGGTTGCGCACTTTTTCCGACGAGCTTTCGATCATATCCGTGAAGGGGGTACGTTCGGTCTTATCGCTACCAATACTATCGCCCAGGGCGATACTCGTTCGACCGGATTACGTTGGATATGCAAACATAATGGAGTGATTTACAGCGCTCAAAAGCGTATAAAATGGCCCGGTCTTGCCGCGGTTATGGTCAGCGTAATTCATGTTATAAAGGGTGATTATTCAGGCGTAAGGTTGCTGGACGATGTTGAAAAGGAAAAAATAACCGCGTTTCTCTTCCACAGGGGAGATCATGATGATCCTGCAAAGATTTCAGCAAATGCCGGCATGAGTTTTCAGGGCAGCATAGTTTTAGGTATGGGATTCACCTTTGATGATACCGATACCAAGGGCATTGCAAATTCTATTGAGGATATGGAAAATTTAATAAAAAAGGACCCGGCAAATAAAGAGGTAATTTTTCCATATATAGGCGGAGAAGAGGTGAATAAGAATACTTCGCACACTAATTGCCGGTATGTTATAAATTTTGGAGAACGTTCTGAAAATGAGTGCAGAAGGCGTTGGCCCGATCTTATGATCTTATTGGAGGACAAAGTAAAACCTGACAGAATGAAAAAAAATGATAAAGTTGCTAGAGATAAATGGTGGCAATTCTTAAGACCTCGTCCAGAAATGCACGAAGCAATTGGAGAATTTGAAAAAGTATTAATAACCAGTCGTTATCAAAAAAATTGGTCCATATCACTAGTTGAAGCTTCAAGCGTATTCTCTGATACTATAATAGTTTTTGCTCTCGAAACATACGCCTCATTCTGCGCCCTCCAATCCCGAGTCCACGAGATATGGGCGAGATTTTTTGCTTCATCACTAGAAGATCGACTAAGATACACGCCGACTGACTGTTTCGAGACTTTTCCTTTTCCTGAGAATTGGAAAAACCATGCTGAACTTGAAGAAGCCGGAAAAAGGTATTATGAATTCCGCGCTGAACTCATGGTGCGCAACAATGAAGGATTGACCAGGACCTACAACAGGTTTCACGATCCCAATGAAATCGATCCAGATATCATAAAATTGCGTGAGTTGCATGCCGCCATGGACAGTGCAGTTCTGGATGCTTATGGGTGGAAGGATGTTTCCGTGCATTGTGAGTTTCTTCTTGATTATGAAGTCGATGAAGAGGAGGGAAATTCCCGGAGAAAAAAACCATGGCGGTTTAGGTGGCCGGACGAATTGCATGATGAAGTCCTGGGACGTTTAATGGAGTTGAATGCCCGACGCGCTGATGAGGAAAGGCGCGCCGGTTTGAACTTTAATTAATGAGGAAAATGGAAGAATAATCAAATAAAAAATGTGACGGAAATGGGAAATGCTGAAATGCTCATAAAGAGTAAGGAATATTTAAAAGTTAAAAAGACACCCTGTATAAAAGTCCCCCCGCTTGCGGGGGGATTGAGGGGGGCAAAAAAAATTGCAAATTATTAAAACCGTCATGTCTTGCAAAAAAATAGAATAAAGACAATTAGTTATGTCACCCTTGTCAATATTTCGGGATTTTCTTTTTCTTTGTTTCAGGCATAAACTTGTAAAAATCCAAAACAAAGAATCAAGTGAATCGGATAAGTTTTTCAATAAGTATGATTAAAACATCAAAAACTGATGGGGAATATGTTTAATGACTAAAAAACGACAAAATTCGCCGAGGAATTCTCAAGAGGTCCGCGAGCGGTTGATTGAAGCGCTAAGGCTCGACCTGGTGGGACCGTGGTCGGGAAATGAACTGGCAGAAGAGCGACTGCCGGGTTGGGTGCGGCCTTCCAACTGGTATTTGACGGGATTTTTGATCCCATCGGGCGCTTCGCCTGAGCAAAGTTCCGACATTGACGAAGACGATGATTTAGATGAAATACCAGAAAACTCAGGTCATGATGAGGAGAATTCGGAAGATCGTCGTGCGGCGAAGAAGGGCTTTTTTCCGTCTTCGATGGGACTGAGTTTTCTAGTCGCCAAAGGGGCGGAGGCATTAAGTGTAAGAGTGACCTGGGGAGATTATGAACCGGCTGAGATTCAAGTCAAGGAGGAGAAAAACATATCCGTATGGCAAAGAAGGCCGCAGGAAAGGTCAATCGATATTCCTTTGAATCAATCAGACCTTCCGGTCAAGAAAAAAATTCCTGATTCCGGCGGACTTATGATATTTGTGGTTGAAAGACTCATAACGGGAGAAGGACTGAGCGATCATATACCGGAAGGAACGCGTTCGGTATCGGTATTTCTAGTCAATTACCGTAGTTCGATTAAGGAGGAACCGGACCGTGCATTCGTATTCCAGCCGGAACTGCAAGTTCACAGCGAAATTCCTTTCGTGCCGCGACCAGATTTAAGGGGAACGCGAGCGGAAGATTGGGATGAACAAACGGCTGACCTGCATTATGCGGAAACGCCGGCTTATGCCACAGGACACGGAGTTTCCGCTGAATGGACGATTACTGAGGGCGCATGCCGTTCTTTGCGTACGGTATGGATTCCCAGCGCCGAGGTTGAGAAAACAAAAACAGTGCAGATACCAGGCGTGGAATTATCAATGGATAGACTAGGCGCTGTCAAGAACGGCTCAGAAGCGAAAACAGCGTTGATGCCCCTGGTTGACAATTACCGGTCATGGATTGAAAATCGTCGATCGAACCTTGATGCCTGCAATCCCAGGCGGCATGAAACGGCTGAGGAATTGTTGCGTCTTGCCGGCGTTGCAGCCGATAGAATCGAACAGGGAATAACCATGCTCTCTAAATTTCCATCAGCGCTTGATGCCTTCCGCATGGCGAACCGTGCTGTAGGAAGGGCCTTAAAAAAACGGCTGAAGATCGACGATCAGAAATGGCGCCCTTTTCAGCTCGCCTTCATACTTCTCAATATTTCAGGAATAGCGGAACCGACAGACCCGCACAGGGAAACGGCGGATTTATTGTTCTTTCCAACCGGAGGAGGCAAAACGGAGGCTTATCTTGGATTGGCGGCTTTTGCCATGGTGTTGCGGCGTTTACGACATCCTGATGATGATTTTAAAGCCGGCGCCGGAGTGAGCGTCATAATGCGATACACTTTAAGGCTTTTGACCCTGGACCAGCTCAATCGGGCTTCGGGTCTGATATGCGCGCTTGAACTGGAAAGAAAACAGAATCCACAGCAGTACGGCGAATGGCCTTTCGAGATCGGGCTGTGGGTCGGCAAGGCTGCAACGCCGAATATCATGGGACGCAAGGGTGATGGGCGATCGGATACTGCACGTATGAAAGTACGCCATTTCAAGAAGGACCCTCGTTTCAAACCCTCTCCCATACCTCTGGAAAATTGCCCCTGGTGCGGCAAGCGGTTCCGTCCCGACTCATTCACCTTACTTCCCAATGACGACCATCCGAAGGAATTGCGCATCGTCTGCGCCGACTTCGAATGCGATTTTACTCGCGAGAATCCATTACCTGTCGTCGCCGTTGATGAACAGATATACCGCAGACTCCCGGCATTCCTGATAGCAACAGTTGATAAATTCGCGACTTTACCTTGGATGGGAAAATCCGGGGCGTTGCTGGGCGGCGCTGACCGCACCGGTGAAGACGGTTTTTATGGTCCGGCTGAACCCGGAATGGGAATACGCTTAACCGAACCGGTTCCGCCTCCTGACCTGATAATTCAGGATGAACTTCACTTAATTTCAGGACCGCTGGGAACCATGACGGGGCTCTATGAATCCGCCATCGAGGCCTTATGCGTTCGTGAAGTTGACGAAAAGAAAATAAAACCCAAGATAGTCGCCTCGACAGCAACGGTAAGGAGGGCCCAGGATCAAATACAGTCATTGTTCGGACGCGGAACGACGCAGATATTCCCTCCGCCAGGCCCTGACAGGAGGGATTCCTTTTTTGCGAGAATCGTTCCCGTTTCAGAAGCGCCGGCTCGTCTTTACGTCGGAATTGCAGCGCAGGGACGCAGTCCGAAATTGATCATGCGCCGTATCTGGCTGGCGCTTATGGCTGCGGCCGAAAAGGCTTATCGAGATGCCGGCGGTAACAGGAATAAAAAAAATCCTGCAGACCCCTATATGACCGTTCTAGGTTATTTCAACAGCCTCCGCGAACTGGGAGGCGCACGAAGGGTTATTGAGGAACAGATACAGAATACGATTAAGGCGTATGGCGAAAGAAAACGTATAGGAGAAGAGAAAGGATTATTTCAGAACAGGAAAAATTTCAAAGAAGTGGTCGAGCTCACGTCAAGGGTTCCGACCAACAAAGCGGCTGAGGCTCGGCGACGTCTTGAAGCGCCTTTTTATGAAAAACAACGCGTGGATTGCGCTATCGCTACCAATATGATATCAGTCGGACTGGATATTCCAAGGCTCGGATTAATGGTGGTGATGGGGCAACCTAAGACGCACGCTGAATATATCCAGGCGACAAGCCGCGTCGGCCGCGCAGATGACAAACCCGGACTGGTCGTAACCATGCTGAATGTTCATAAACCACGAGACCGATCACACTATGAACGTTTCAGGCATTATCATGAAACGTTTTACCGGTCCGTCGAAGCGGGAAGCGTTACGCCTTTTTCCGCCAGAGCGCTTGATAAGGGCTTAGCCGGCGCTCTCGTAACGCTGGCCAGGCATGGACAACCCGTATTGACTCCTCCGCAAGGCGTCGAACATATAAAAGATGTTAGTCGATTAATCGTGAATAAAATATGCGATGCTTTCCAGGAACGGATCAATTCTCTTCCGATAGAAGATGAAGCTGAACGGGAGGAACGTCTTCGAAGCGTGCATGATCGGATCGCAGACCTGATCGACTCATGGATCAAGGTTGTCGATGACTATAAGAACGAAGGCGTACAAGTGAAGTATCAGAAATATGAATACAAACACGGAAAACATCTTTTGCTGGACATGCTGGAAAAGGACCATGAATCTGAGCATCACGAAAAATTTCGCGTCAACAGGTCAATGAGAGATGTCGAGCCTGACGTCAACCTTTTCATAAAAGATGCGGGCGGTAAAGGCTGGGAGGAATAATCATGAGCATAAAGGCACATGGGCAGATACGTCGCAGCCAAGCCATTACGACATGGGGGCCTGGGGCTCTTCTTGATCTGCCGCGCCATTCGGTTATCGTGGGCGGACTTGACTTCTGGCCGAGAATGAGTGATCTTGACGAAATCAACGAATCGCGTCTGGCGCGTAAAATTAGCAGCATCACAGGAATCGCTTCACCCAGGTTATATGCGCCGCCAACGGATTCAGACGATCCGAATAAACAAAAGAGGGGTATAGGCGTCTGGCGGTTTCCAGAATGGTTTGTGGTGCAGGAAGCAGAGAGCGATGAACAGGGAAGGTCGAGAAGGCTAGTTAATCGTAAAGCGCTCGACGACAAGGGTAAATTCGAAGGTAAAAATGTCGTGGCTACGCGATTCGTAAGAGCCTGCGCACGGGGACATGTGGACGACATCAACTGGTATGTGTTTGTTCACGGTCCGGACAGCAAATGTCGCCGTCCGCTATGGCTTGATGAAAAAGGCACAAGCGGTGATCTGTCAGAACTCATAGTACGTTGCGAATGCGGAGAATCCCGGAATCTGATCGATGCAACTCGTTCTGACGAGAAAAGTTTGGGTCACTGCAGCGGCAGGAAACCCTGGCTGGGAAAGCATGTATATGAAGAGTGTAACCTTAAAAGCCGTCTTCTGATAAGAACGGCAGCCAACGCTTATTTTCCCCAGGTTATGAGCGTTCTTTCCCTACCCGACAGATCGAGCGCGGTGCAATCAGCGGTAAGGGATTTATGGGATGACCTTAACATCGTCGAAAAAGAAACAGAATTATCTTTTCTGAAAAAGAAGCCGAAAATCAAGGAAAAACTTGATCGATTTTCGGACGATGAGGTCCTCGAATCAATAAAGAACATTAAGCAAGGCGGTGCAAGAGAACTTCCGGTAAAACTCGTCGAACTGGAAGCTATACTCTCTGTACCTGAAGGATACGGCGACGATGTGCCCATTGATCCGAATTTCCATGCACGGCGGCTTCCCGAACGGGCCTGGAGAAAATCAGTAATCTCTGAAAATATTGAGAACGTATTCCAAATACATCGATTACGCGAAGTTTTAGCCATGATCGGATTTACAAGATTGGAAGCCATCGCGCCCGATATCCACGGTGAATTTGAATCAGACGTCGAACGAGCCGAACTTGCCGATGAACCTTCATGGTTTCCTGCGGTAGAGAACCGTGGAGAAGGAATATTTATTCAGCTAAGAAAGGAGTCGGTGCAAGATTGGTTTGATCGGTCGCCGGTAAAGGAAAGGATAGATCAACTGGAAGCCGGGCATAAGCGCTGGAATGAAAACCGGAATAAAGAAAGACCATTCCCGGGCGGTCCCTATATATTGCTTCACACTCTTTCTCATCTTCTAATCCAATCACTGGCTATGCGTTGCGGTTATCCGGCAAGCGCCATACGGGAAAGGATTTATGTCGATGCGGAGACGGGAAGATTCGGCATACTTTTATACACGGGCAGCCCCGATGCTCAAGGAACTCTGGGAGGACTCGTTCAACAGGCTCGCAGTATAGAGATTCATTTAAGGCAAGCCCTGCTGGCCGGCAGTCTATGTTCCAACGATCCTATTTGCGCCCAACATTCACCGAATGAAAGCATGGAAAGCCGCTGGCTGCACGGCGCCGCGTGCCATGGATGTACTTTGGTTGCCGAGACTTGTTGTGAAATGCGTAATGATTACCTGGACAGGGCTCTTGTAGTTCCGACTTTGACGATCGACGCCGCCGCTTTCTTCGGAGAAATAAGCCGATGAAATCCCTTCATTCCCTCCCGGCTCATATTCGTAAACGTCTTGCACAAGCGCTCGCTTCCGGTATAATTTCAATACCTTGTTCAAAAGCATCGCTCAAGTCGGCGCTCGGTATTCGTCAGGATAATGAAGCCATTATGCAGACATTGCAGGAATTCGAAGGATTGGGCGTTACGGCTAAGGCAGCAGCGGAATGGATCAGAGACCTGGAAGCTGCAGAAAACAGGATAAACCGTACGGATATGGTATGGTCGGGTCCGGAAGTTCCAGGGTTGCACGCACGTGATACGAGGAGGGTATTTGAGGAACTGATAAATTCTGCTCAACGCTCGATATGGATAAGCGCCTATGCCTATTTCGACGGTCCGAAGGCGTTTGAGCTTTTAGCGCGGAATATGGATGAGAATCCCGACCTTCTAGTGCGGATTATGTTGAATATCCAGAGAAAAAGAAACGATGATTCTTCCGCTGAATATATAATCAGTCGCTTCGCCGAACGTTTCTGGGTTTCAGACTGGCCGGGCGAAGCACGACCTTCCGTCTATTATGACCCGCGATC
>CAZUFC010000147.1:0-18948 GCA_964619725.1 uncultured bacterium
CCCCAACCAACCATAAAACAACCAACGAAATCCCCCAACCAACCATAAAACAACCCAATCTTACTCCCCCTCTCCATTCATGGAGAGGGGGCCGGGGGGTGAGGTAGCCCCTCTATCTCCGACAACCGCGTCAAAGCCGTTTCACTCTCTGTGATTTCCAGTAACTTCCGCCAGTATAGCGTTTCATTGACTTCATCGCCCAGCTCCATATGGGCCGTCGCGATATTTTTCAGCGCCTGAGGCGAAAGGGGTCCGACGGATTCCGCTTTCAGGAAATTCTGCAAAGCTTTACCGGCGTCTCCTTTTTGAAAATATATAACGCCCAGGTTGTTGTAGGCGGAAGGATGGTCCGGATACTTTTCAATCAAACGGAGATATAATTGTTCAGCCTTTTCAACGTCTCCGCTTCTGTGGGCGTTTAAGGCCGCTTTGTACAGAACGGCGGGCTTGTCCGAATTCCATTCCGAAGCTCGTTCAAAGCGGCGAACAGCTTCTTGATAATCGTTCCGGTTTTCTGCGATTCTGCCGAGGCCGAAGCAAGCCTCTTGGGGGCCGGCATTCAATTGCAGCATTTTTTCATAGGAAGCTTTCGCGGCCTCCATGTCGTTCGCGGTTTCATGGATGTATCCTTTCAGGGCATGAGCTGCAGTCAGGGATTCATCCGCATTGAGGGCTTTATCGAGCAACTGCACGGCTGTTTCCTGGCGGTCATTCTTTTGAGCCTCAAAGGCCTGCAGGAGAAACACGCGAGCCTGGTCTGCAGAGGAGGCGTAATGAAACCAGGAGTTCCACGGTTTGAGTCGATTTAAAAGCATTACATTAGCGGCCAGGGCGGCTAAAACGGCGAGGAGCAGAACCAGGAAGGGGAGCCTGGAAATAAATGGCGATGGGGCGCCGGAAGTTTCTTCCGATAATTTTTTCCTGGCCTCCGAGACGGCCGTACTGGGATCGCTGATTTGATCGGTGGGCTGGGTGGTCTCCTGCGGTGCGGTTATATCGGCCGTTCCCGTTTGAACGGTTTCAGTCGGACCTTTCATTTCAGAATCCATTGGGCTTTCTTCGAACAGCGAGGGTTGCGTTTTTACGGCCTCCTCATCCCAGGTATCGATTAAATTCTGCAGAACAGCCTGAAATTCCGCTCCTTTCGAATAGCGGGCTTCCGGGACCTTCGCCAGTATCTTCAACAACGGCCCGTCCCAGCTCGCCGGAATGATATGATTCATTTCCGACGGCGGCGCCGGCTCCTTGTACAGAACGTTTTTTATGATCTGATTCAGATTGTCCGCACCGAAAGGTTTTACTCCCGTAAGCATCTCATACAAGATGCAACCCGCAGCGAACAGGTCGCTTCGATGATCGTACGACTCGCCTCGAATGCGTTCCGGCGACATGTAATTGGGCGTCCCCACCACTTCGCCGGGAGCGGTTATTTCACCGCTGCCCATAGAGGTCAGTTTTGCGATGCCGAAATCCGTTATCTTTATGGTGTTGCCCGACGTTATCATCAGGTTGGCCGGTTTTATGTCCCGGTGTATCACGTTCCGCTCATGCGCATGATGCAGACCGGCTACGATCTGAGAAGCCAGGTAAAGAGCCCGCCGTGGATGGAATGTCCTCTGTTTCTTCAATACCTGCTTGAGCGTCTTCCCCTCTATATACTCCATAATAATGAAATAAACGCCTTGACGGGTGTCCGCATCATAGATTTTTACGATGTTGGGGTGCAGCAGCTTGCCGGCGGACGTTATCTCCGATTTGAAACGCATTTGAATCGTCGATTCCTCCTCCTTCACATACATCTCATCCCGGCGTATCAACTTGATGGCCGTCAAACGGTCGATATTGCGGTCATAAGCGCGGAAAACCGCTCCCATCGATCCCTTACCGATCATGCACTCAATCCGGTATCGCTCCCCCCGTATCGAATTCATCAATTCCTGTATTTTTTCCATGCTCATCGCTTCACCCCTGAATCGTCCGCCGCCCTTTAACCTGGCGGGCGGATTTATTTCTCCTGCAAGCATCATTAAAACAGACTCATCTAAAATATCAAAAAAAAATGCGCCGTTCCAGCGCTTTACAGTTCCATTCACATGAAACCTCGCTTATGATATACTCTTTGCGCGTGGAGGCGTTGGAACTTTGAATCTGAAAGAAAAATTGCTGAATGAAATACTGCCGTCGGTTTCTAAACCCGCTCGATATATAGGCTCTGAATGGAACCTGGACTTTAAACCGCCTGAAAAAGAGGACCTGCTGTTCGCCCTGGCTTTTCCCGATACGTATGAAATCGGGATGTCGAATCTCGGCATACAGATTCTTTATCACATCCTGAAAAAAATGACCGGCGTTCATGTGGAACGCACATTCGCGCCATGGCCCGATATGGAACAGAAACTCTATGTCGAGGAACTGCCTTTATTTACCCTGGAATCATATCGTCCATTGGCCGATTTTCATATCCTGGGTTTCTCTCTGCAGCACGAACTGAATCTCTCCAACGTCATCACAATCCTTAAATCCGCTCGAATTCCGGTCTACAGCAAAGAACGCTCCGAGTCCGATCCCTTTATTCTGGGCGGAGGACCGGTCAGTTTCAATCCTGAACCCGTGGCAGACTTTTTTGACGCCTTTATACTGGGTGACGGGGAGGAATGCCTTCCGGAATTTCTCGCGAAATACAAACAGATCGCCGGGAGAACGAAAAAGAAACAGGAAATATACAGGGAATTGGCGAGACTTCCCGGGGTTTACGTACCATCTTTTTATAACCCTGTTTATGATTCTGAGGGCATACTTCAGGATGTTGAAATGTCTCCCGATCAGCCCTTTGCTTACATTTCGAAATGCGTCTTCAAGAATCTGGACGACTCATCCTATCCCGTAAAACCCCTGGTCCCTCTGTCCCGGGTAGTGCATGACAGGCTCAGCGTGGAGGTGGCCCGGGGCTGCAAGCACATTTGCCGGTTTTGCCAGAGCGGCATCATTTCCAAACCCGTTCGATTCAGATCAAAACAGAAAGTAATCGAGCTGACGAAAGAAACCATTGAAAATACGGGTTATGATGAAGTTGCGCTTTCAGCTTTCAATATCATCGATTACCCTCATCTCATCGAAGTCATGGAAAAACTACTTCCCTGGCTCTCTCCCAGGCATGTTTCGCTCGCCTTTCCATCGCTCCGTCCCAAGGGACTGACGCCCCGGCTTATGGACTACGCTCAGCGCATCAGGAAAAGCGGATTCACCCTGGCGCCCGAAGCCGGCGACGACAGGATGAAAGCCGTGATCAACAAGAATATCTCTAACGACGACCTGATCGAAATTGCTGCAAACGCTTTCCAGCTCGGATGGAAACACCTTAAACTCTATTTCATGTTCGGCCTTCCCGGAGAAACCCGGGAAGACCTGGATGCCGTCATCAAACTCTGCAATAAAATACTCCAGAAAGGCCGCTCCACCGTCAAAGGACACCTGCGTTTGAACGTCAGTCTCTCCGCGTTCGTTCCCAAGCCTGACACGGCTTTTCAATGGGAACCTCAGTGCACTCTGGATGAATTCCATGAAAGATTGAATTATTTTAAAAAGAGTCTAAAAAACCGTAACATCAACGTCAAGCACAACAGTCCGGAAATGAGTCGACTGGAAGCTATTCTGGCCAGGGGAGACAGGCTGCTGGGGCCGGCCATGCTCAAAGCCTGGGAACTGGGAGCCCGATTCGACGGATGGGAAGAATCATTCCGTTCCGACATTTGGGAACAGGCATTCGAGGAAACAGGCATCGATCCGGCCAAATATATTTACAGGAATATACCGCTTGATGAAATTCTTCCCTGGGACCACCTCATCACGCCCAACAGGAAAAAATTCCTGAAAGAGGACTGCCTCAGAAGCAGGCATTTACAGACGATTCAATTTCCCGGAGAAAAAGAAGATGCGCAAGAGAAAACCTCTGAGGAGTTTCCCGCGATAAAATCCGTCGGCGATTCCTCAAAAAAACCGGTTCGTTTCACGGAAGCTCAATCCAAACGTTGTTCCGCCTTTATCCGGGCTGCTTACTCTAAACGGGAACACATGCGTTTTCTGTCTCATCTCGACGTCATGAAAATGCTGCACATGGCGATGCGCAGAGCAAAAATTCCGGTAGCTTTCTCCCAGGGCTACAATCCGCATCCCAGGATCAGCTTCGGACCGCCTCTGCCCGTCGGAACCGAAAGTTACGCCGAATACCTGGATTTGATGCTCTATAAAAAAATAACCGCCGAAGACTTCATCCGGGACATGAATCATAATCTGCCCGAGTGTTTCGAATTTAAAAAAGCGAAGCTGTCGCCCACTGGAACGCCCTCGCTCAATAAGGTTCTGAAAACAGCGGCTTACGTGCTCTTTCATGATTACGAGGATGACGACCCTTTGAAAAAAGATGATCCTGCAGGACTGTTGAAACAATTCCTTGATCAAAAAGAAATAATACTTCCCAACGGAAAAGAGGCGGGAAAATTCATCGTATCATACGATATCGCCGAACAGGAGAATTACTGTATAAGGCTCATGATCGTTATGAAAATCATTAACGGAGGCATATTAAATCCGCAGGAGCTGCTTCGCGCTGCATTCAACCTGACTGACGAACAAACCGGCAGGACAAAATGCACGCGCCTGGATTTTTTCCGGGACGAAGAGGCGCAGTTTCCGGCGCTGTCATGACGGCAAACCGGCCGGATATAAACAGGAAAGGTTGATTCGTGAAAAAAATAATATTAATCAGCTCCGATCATATTCAAACTCGGGTCGCCCTGATCGAGAACGGACGACTTTGCGAGTTCTACACTGAATCTCATAACGGAAAAAGGACCTTCGGAAATATATACAAGGGACGGGTCACCAAAGTCCTGCCCGGCATGCAGGCAGCGTTTGTGGATATCGGAGTCGAAAAAGATACGTTTCTTTACGTCATGGACGTCATCAAGACCCCGGAAGACCTGGAACAAATGATTATCTGCTGCGACGAAGATGAAAATGAAGAACATGAATGCCGGGAAGCGATGGCGGCCCAGGAGCATACTCCGGACCCGGATGAACCGGATAATAACCATCCCGTACAGACGCGGGGACTGTTTATGGATGCCGGCAGTGAAGCAGGTAAAACAACATTTGATGAAATCGACGAAGAAGCGGACAGAAGTGAAGCAAAAAACGCCGCAATTGCCGTGCAGC
Organism: uncultured bacterium; assembly: GCA_964619725.1. Taxonomy (GTDB): domain Bacteria; phylum CSSED10-310; class CAZUFC01; order CAZUFC01; family CAZUFC01; genus CAZUFC01. The sequence goes on from CAZUFC010000147.1 coordinate 5,215, forward strand.
GCCGATCAGGCAATATGCAGACAGGCGATTCCGTCTCCATCGACGAACTGCTCCAGGAAGGACAGGAAATCCTGGTTCAAGTCATCAGAGAACCCGTAGGCACCAAGGGAGCCCGGGTCACATCCCATGTAACGCTGCCGGGCCGATACCTGGTCTTTATGCCTACCGTCACGCACATCGGCGTATCTAAGAAAATCGAGGATGAAGAAACCCGTAAAAATTTGAAATCGCTGATCCTGGAACTTAAACCGCCCAGGGGAGGCTTCATTGTGCGCACCGTTGCCGAAGAAATCGATGCCGGAATTTTCCGCAAAGATATCGAATCCCTCTGCAAGCTATGGGAAAATATCCTGAGAAAAGCGGAAAAAACGACAGCCCCGGCCATTATACACAGGGACCTCGATCCTATTTTCCGGTCCGTTAGAGACCTGCTTTCTGAAGACGTCGAAGAACTGATACTGGATTCCGAACACGAATACAGGCGATGCGTCGAATATGTGGAAACCATTAACCCGGAGCTGACGCCCCTGGTCAAATACCATAATAAAAGCGCACCCCTCTTTGAACTATTCGGAGTTGACGAAGAAGTGGACAAAGCCCTGAGAAGCAAAGTGTGGCTGAAATCAGGAGGATACATCGTCATAGAACAGACTGAAGCCTTGACCGCCATTGACGTCAATACGGGGAAATACGTAGGCAAAAGAAATTTCGAGGAAACCATCACCAAAACCAATATGGAAGCAGCCGTAGAAATCGCTCATCAGTTGCGCTTAAGGGATATCGGCGGCATCATAATCATTGATTTCATTGATATGGAACTGGAAAAAGACAGAAAAATGGTGTACGAAGCCCTCGAAACAGCCCTGAAAAAAGACCGCTCCAGGACATACCTCTCCGATTTCACCAACCTGGGACTGATAGAAATGACCAGGAAAAGAATCAAAAAAAGCCTGGAAAAAAGCCTGTGCACCTACTGCCATTATTGCCGCGGCGCCGGGATGATCAAATCACCCGAAACGATAAGCATTGAAATCCAGCATGACCTGACCCAAAAAGCTCAATCGGTCGAAAACAAGGAAATACTGATAAAAGCACACCCCGAAGTAGTCAAAGTAATAAAACGCGAATACAGAGACTACATAAGCATGCTGGAAATGAACTACAGAAAAAGAGTAACCATTAAATCAGAAGATAAACTCCACCAGACCCACTACGAAATAAACACCTTCTGATCAGGGAACAGGCTCCGTCAACGCTTTCCCTTCAGCCTGCGACTTTTCCACCGCAGCCTGCACCGGACTCGATGTCAAAATTAACGCGCACCTCTTGAGCTGTAAATTTGGGACTGATCAAACCGGGGTTACACTTCTTTCATAACTTTTGACGATTTTTTTCAGTAATCGGGGTCGGTATCGGGATATGGATCGTAATCGGGATCGAAATGGAAACAAAATGATGAGAGGTTCTTTCGAATTGTAACCTCAAAAGACTCTTTTTTGATCAATGCCCCATTTGTAATTGCTTGATTCGGAGTATTTCCTGACAGCTTTGCCCTCCCAATACGCATTATATCCGCCAAATCGGGAATTTACTGCGCTCTTTCAGAGCTTTCATTTTTTCTTGACTGAGAACCGTATTCACTTACTCCATTTCGAATGAATCCGCCTGGCACAAAAAGCGCCCCTGGTGAACTAACCCGAAAAGGCGACTTCTATTGACATTATCTTGAAAACTGATAAAAAAATTGTCAGGTTGAGGATTTGTTATGCATTCAAATAAGCTCGACTGGATGATGCATTCAGACCCGTGAATGATGGAAGCGAAAATGCACACTGCCGGAAAGACTTTTTCAGAAATGTTTCACGAAAATAGGAGACGAAATATGAGACATTTAACAAAATCAGCAATACAGACATGTTTTATGTTGTCTATTCCGGCCTGCACTTTTCTTTTCGGGTTTTATTTGTGTAAAGCAGCGGATATCAGTCATAAAGGCTCAATTACCGTTGAAATTGAAAGATCGCCTGTTATTGAATCCAGTGTTTCGGATATAAAGGTGGACTACGCCGGGTATCATTTTCACGGGAAAAACTTTTCATGGGATAAAGAAGGACTTTTTGCATGCTCAGTTGGGCTGAGTGATTACGATATCGGCTGGTCCGTTACGCAGACTTCCAACGGAGGGTTCGCCGTCGCCGGCCAGACTGAACAAGGCGTCGGCTACGAGAATCTTCTTCTTCTGAAATATGACAGCTCCGGCAATCTTGAATGGGCCAAAACAGCCGGGGGGAGTCATGGGGCTTTCATCGGTCATTCTCTGACGCAGATCATTGACGGAGGATTCGCCGTCTGTGGTTATGTTTACGGTTACGGCGCCGGCCTTGAGGATGTTCTTCTCCTGAAATACGACCACTCCGGCAATCTCGAATGGGCCGGAACAGCCGGGGGGAGCAGTGCGGATTTCGGTTATTCGGTGACTCAGACCACCGATGGAGGATTCGCTGTTGTTGGAGAAACTTACGGTTACGGCGCCGGCGAAGAGGATGTTCTTCTTCTGAAATACGACGGCTCCGGCAATCTGGAATGGGCCAGAACAGCAGGGGGAAGTGAGAGTGATTTCGGTTTTTCGTTGACGCAGACCACCGACGGAGGTTTTGCCGTCGCCGGAAGGACAGAAAGCTTCAGCGTCGGCGAAGAGGATGTTCTTCTTCTGAAATATGACGGTTCCGGCAATCTTGAATGGGCCAGAACAGCAGGGGGAAGCGAGACAGATATCGGTTATTCGCTGACTCAAACCACCGACGGAGGATACGCCGTTGGCGGAACTTCTTTCTCCCACGGTAATCCTTATGCTTTACTGCTGAAATACGACCGTTTCGGCAATCTTGAATGGGCCAGAACAACCGGGGAAAATTATTCGAGTTTCGGTTTTTCGGTGACGCAGACCATCGACGGAGGATACGCCGTTGCCGGAGGAGTATCTGGTTATGGCTTATTACTGCTGAAATACGACAGTTTCGGTAATCTTGAATGGGCCAGAACAGCCGAGGAAAGTAATTTAGATGTCGGTTATTCGCTGACTCAAACCACCGACGGAGGATACGCCGTCGCCGGTCTGACTGAAAGCTGCCGAACCTGGTGTTATGATGTTCTCCTGCTGAAAACCGATTCTCAGGGCGCAATACCTGACTGTCCGATGATTCAAAGCTTTTCGCCGGAAGTTTCATCGCCTGATATTTCAACTTCCATAATTATTCCGGAAACTTCCTCACCCGATATTGAAACTGCTGATATATCGCCTTACGTTGATTCGCCTGAACCTTCCTTTGAATTAATCTGCAGCGGATCAACGACGACGGTTCCTTTGACGTCTACGCCAACGCTTATTTTGACTCTAACCTTTACGTTACTTATTTCCGGTATCCAACTTAGAAAAAAATTTCGACTATGAAACCTTAAATTTTGAAACGGAAAAGTTTGAAAAAGAAAGTTAGATCAGTTTGCCGCGGCCTCCACGCGCCATTGGCTGGAAATCACTATGGAAGCGCCGGGCTGGAGGAATCCGGCGGGAAGGCCGATACATTCGCCCATTTGCTCTGCCGCGGACACCAGTCCCGGTTCACCCGCCGGCAGCGCAGCGATGGCGCGGGGATCGAGCTTCAACGGTTCATTCCAATGGCATCCGCAGGGGATGTGGCTTTTTTAAGCGTTCTTACTGAAAGGACTCTTGAATTGATAACCTTTGGGTAAATTATTGATGTGTGATGTTTGATTGTTCTTGCAATAATCCTAACATTTTCTTCAAATTTGCTAATGTCGCATTTTCCGTTTTTTCTACAGCCCTCTCCACGAATAAGAGTTTCAGCTTAAAATCGATACTCGCCTCTCCCTTTAAAGCGCCCACAGCTTTTTTCATTTTCTTAACTTTTGGCGATGTAAAGGGTATATCTTCCAATTTATAATACCCGCCAAAAAAGCGCTTGCTTTCATCCACCAACAACATTCCCACGTCTCCGACATTAATCCTGATTTCATTGTTATGACTTACTATATTACATAGTTCCTCGGCATTACAGTACATTTCTCTACTCAGCCTTCGTCCGAACTCTGAATTTATCAGAATTTCATCTCTTATCTTGTACATCACAGATTCAATATCCGGCGGCGTAATTCTGTCATAATAAAGCTTTTCCAATAATCTTCGCCAGTGTTCCGAAGGGGTCGGAAACGGAGACGGTGAGAGAGTAGGCGTCAATGTGGGGGAATAAATGCAGGTTATGGATGGGGTCGGGGTAACGGTCGGCGGAATTGAAGGAATATCGGTTGGAATGTAAGTAACTGTCGCTGTTAATGAAGCGGTCGGTGTCGATGTTTCCGTTGCACTCGGAGAAGCAGTTGATGTATGAGTCAGCGTTGGGGTGCATGAAGGAGTTGATGTCGGCGTGGAAGCGACAACTTTATATTCCATTATAAAAATTTTCAGTCTTAAGCTTTCCGGAACAGGATCGTACTCCAAAATCGGCGATTTCAGTTTCGGGGCGTTATTGTCCGATTTGCTTTCATCGTAACTAACGACAGCTTTCGTCAAATATGGAGAATCTCCCGAAAATGCGCAATAAGAAAAGAGAGTGAAAGCCAAGAAAATAATTGTTATTATGCATCGCATTTTTTTACTCCATCTTCAAAGATTTACTCTAACTCCAAGAGCTCTTCACGTTGTTTCTATTTGCCATCCTTGCGCAACCACAACTCTATTTGAAAATATCGTCCTTGTGTCCGGGAGGGCAACAAGTGAGGTTCATTCTCGTTAATATCCCACGACTTGAAGGTTTGATGCCAGGATTCGTCGCTTGGATTTAAACACTGATCGTCCGGACTTGATGCGATTCGCCAGCGTATCTCCCGGTTTACCGTGTAGACAGCTTGATTATTCTCGTTCCTGTCAGCATCCAAGGTCCTTTTTTCACCCTCGATATAAGGGGGCTTGGCAGTCAATTCGTGTGCTATGTAATCGATTGAAGCAATATCAGCGTTTATAACACCTGTATCGATAACCGGACTGTAAAGCGGGCCGTCAATAGCGCCGGTTCCAGGATCAAGCATAACGTTGCCTGATTCGTCAAGAGAGAAAACATCGCTGTTGTCAGGATAGATGTCACAACCTGCCTGATCTTTCCATCCAACCCATCCGTCATAATCAAACGAGGAATAGCGAGCCAATCCGCAGCATCCCCTGTTTTCACCGAATTCTCCTGTGCTCGCGCAGCAGGGTGAATACGGATCGTAATAATCCGCATCCAGGTAATACAGGTGATTGTCTTCATCAAGAAAATGAACTTCGCAGTATGAGTCATGAGCTCCAGAAGCAACTCCTCCAGTATAGTTTGTGCCGTTGCTCCAAAAATTGTTGAAATCACAACAGGTGTGTTCCGGCGCATTAATTCCGGTATTACAATCGACTATGTTGCAATTTTTAATTAACGGATTGGTTGCTTCTTCATTAATATGAATCCCCGTGTTACAATTAACTACTGTGCAATTGACAATTTCCAGATGAGCGCCCCATAAACCAAATTCTAAACCCTCGGCGCTGTCATATATCAGACAATTTTCAATCCTGACTGAACTGGCCGGGGAAGCATAAAAAGAACGGAAAGCACAATCGCCGGATTTTACCACCCGGCAATCCTTTATCTCAACACCGACTGAATTGATGCCGATGATGAAACTGCCTTCGATCAAGCTGAATCCTTCAACAGTCGTATATCCGGCGCCGACCCAGCCCTCTGCACAACCAAGCCAGAAGTCACCGTTTTTAATGATCACTTCACCGTATGCCTTGTATAAAATCCTCTTATTCGATTCTCCGGCATTCGCCATATATCTGATAGCTTCCTCGTAGACTCCCTGATTCACATTAACAGTATCTCCCGCATCAATGGCGTTTCCCTGTACCGGCTCTTGTCCAGGGGATGATCCTTTCGCTGCACGGTTAATTGTTTTCCAGGCTGTATCCCAGGTCAAACCGTCGTTACTGTCGTCGCCGTTCCCGCTATCAACAAAATAATCAACGGAAGAAACCACCGGAATCAAGATTAAATTCATCACCAGAATTGTGAGACACACAAACCTTCCTCTCAATTTCATCTGTTATTCTCCTCTCATTAGTAACTTATATCCAAAAACGTTTAAGGAAGAAAAAACCGACTCGATCTATAGCGTCCATATTCCTTCCCAATACAATAACGAAAATATCAAAAGGATAGGAAAAAGTCAATAATTACATAATCAATTCACGACTCTTCAAAAAATGAATTAATTGATTGAATTGATTTGATTTATTCACTGAGTCTCATAGCTTCAAAAATCGCCTCTTTTGCCTCTCTGCCGTCAGTATCGGCTTCGAGCGATGAAGACTCCGATCACCCCATACATTCATCATCCGGCATCAAGCATCCGTCCAACAGACGGTCATTAATCCAAGCCGTGGTCCTGGATGAACAGGAAAACCAACGCCTCGCGCAGACGTCGGAGGGTTTTATGGATGCCGGCAGCAAAATCTTTAAGACAACATTGGATAAATCGACGATATACCGTCCAGAAGTGAAGCAAAAAACGCAGCAACTGTCGTACCGCATAGATCAGGAAAATATGCAGACAGGTTAACCCGTCTCCTTTCACGAACTACAGAAAAAGAGTAACCATTAAATCAGAAGATAAACTCCACCAGACCCACTACGAAATAAACACCTTCTGATCAGGGAACAGGCTCCGTCAACGCCCGCCCTTCAGCCTGCGACTTTTCCACCGCAGCCTGCACCGCATTCATGATAGCCACGCTGCTCATGGTAGCCCCGCTCACCGCATCCACAGACGTCGACTGCTGCATAACGATTCGACGGATCACATCCTTCTCCGCCTTTTCTCCCCTCCAGTTCCGGTGCTCGACAAGCTCAACATGAGCGATCCCCCGGTCCTCAATATGCACCTTAACAACGACATGCACCGGCCCGTTGCTAAATTCCCCCGTGAAAACACCGTCCACAAGATGTTCCGTATCGATCCGGCCGCCCGTAACAGGCTCAGAAGAACACCCGCACCACAATAAAACCGATGAAATACCAATAACCATAAAAAGAATCCATATCCTCATCTGAAATTCCTCCCGTCAAAAAAAAATCCTATCAAAAACCAGACCAAAAAAAAACAATTTCCTCTTGTCAAATCCAACAACAATGTGTATCCTCCCAAAGGATTCACGTTCCGGGGCGTAGCGCAGCCTGGTCAGCGCGCGTGCCTTGGGCGCACGAAGTCGGAGGTTCGAATCCTCTCGCCCCGATGAAATAAATCAAAAGCGCCTGTAGCTCAGTTGGATAGAGCATCGGACTTCTAATCCGAGGGTCGCAGGTTCGAGTCCTGCCAGGCGTAATTTAGTTTATAATGAGTTGCAGGTTTGATCATTGACGGAAATTTGGCGCCGGCGCGCTCCCGTCGCATGGGGGATGGGTTTTCTTCCGAAATTTTTCCTGTTTTGGTTAAACGTTTTCGCCGTCCCGTTCATCCAGCGGTTGGCCGATCAATTTCATCGATAGCTTCAACCCGTTTTAACCAAAGTATATTAATGGATTCCTCCTGTTCAAAAAATTTAAATTCAGGATCGCCTGTAACCAGTTCCGCCTCACACCGTAACGATAAAGCTGCTGAGAATGCACCCGCGTATGCAACAGGATATTTTGCCTTTAATCTTGCAGCAAGCCATACTAGGTCATTCAGCTAAAAACGGGTAAAGCCCTTTATCCGAACCAGTCATCTTGACCCGGATAATGGAATATGGTAATTTCCTTCGGTCTGAAAGGATCAGAGCAATGCAAGAAATATTATCTGGACGGGTTGAATTTTCTGTTGAGCAACTGGACGAAATACTGGGAATACAGATCAGAATAGGGCGCGCCGGCGAAATGGAGCGGTTATGCTGGTGGAACGCGGATGCGACCGACATTGAGGGCGGCGGCGATTTTTTCATGCGACTTGCGGGGCCGTTAAGCGGTTTTTGCGCATCTGAAGCGGCCATGGAGGCGGCTTTGGAACGGGAAAAATATACTCTTGCCGGCGCCGGCATCAAAGCGGAGGTCGTCACGTTATTTCAGCCGCCTTATGAGCTTCGAATGCAATTGAAAGATAGATGGAAAACGGTTAAGCGCAATCCTTATAACGTACCGGACCGTTTATCGGAATTTCTCGATCACTCCCGTCGATTTTCCGTCGACGAATTAACGGCGGAACTGCAGAGTTACCCCAGGCCCGTCTACGAAAAAAGCGCGTTCGGCAGAAGAATAAGAAGCCGCATGCCGTCTGATCCTCTGCACCTTATGCGTCAGTTGGCGGCATTGCTATTGCCGTTGCAAAAAAATCATTATCCTTTGCCTTATTATCCGGAACAATGACTTACTGTTATGAAATCGTGACGAAACCTCACATGACGTTGATCAGCCTGACCAGCAGGCTGGAAGAGTCCCGTGCCTATATTGAGCGGGTCGATCTTTCGGAAAAACCGGCCGTTCAGAAAAAGCGAGCCTGGGAGGAAAAATGGTTCGGTTTCATTTCAGAACCTGTTTTCCGACATCTTATGCCGGCCCTGTACAACCGGTTCGGACGTTACCCCTCATTGACGGAAATTCTAAGTCGCTGGCAAAAAGAGCCGGGATTGAACCAGAACATCTTTAAACTCATCTGTAATCTGCATATTCAACTGTCCGATCCCTACTACCGGTGGGTCACCGGCGTTTATCTTCCGAAACGTCATGAGGAAGGGTTCAGCGACGCGTCATCACGCATTCTTCAACAGCAACTGGAGTACAATTTTAATCCGAAATTCCGCATCAGCACCCTCAAAAAACTGTCGAGAAATATCCTGACGACCGCCAGAGATGTTGGACTCCTCAAAGGCAACCGAACAAAGATAATAACTGATCCGCTTGTAGAACCTGAATTTATGGGGTACCTGGTTTATGCACTGAAAGGTTTTAACTGCCCGTTTTCGAGACTTCATGAGAGTCCTTTCATCCGCTCTATTTTCCGCCAAGAAGCGGCATTTCGCGCTCTGTTGAACGCCGGAGAGTCCCGTAGGTACTGGGAATTCAACTGGGAACCCCGGTATTTTTCCATTCATTGTTTATATGACAACATTCACGCCTGGTTCGAGGAAACCTTCCGATGAAATTATCCGACCGGATCGAAAAATTGAAAAAAGACCTGACGGCCGAAGGCGGACCGCAGATCAGCGCCATGAAAAATTTTCAGTTCGCCATACTCCAATATTTCCCGGAAGAAGAATTCGAAATGCGCCGCCTTATTTCGGAACTGGCCGACGAACTCAGGCAGGACGGCCGGCAGGTCAAAAACATCTCCCTGCTCGATCTGCTTTTGAAACGATTGAGTGAATCGGACGACGAACCGGTTACAGACTCCATCAATCGGGCGTTTTGATATGACGGCGGATTGATTGAGAATTCAGCGATTATCCATCTCGCTCGACGCCGGAAGCAGGCAGAAATGCTGTAGCTTTATATATGATGCGATTACGAATATCTTTTTTGAAAACGATAGTCATATTAGCCATCATCACGTTTCAGTTTATCCGTCCAACCTTTCTCCGACAGCACATCCGCCGCAAGGATTATCTGGCGAGTCGTAAACATTCTTTTGCGGTCGTTCCAGGCATAAGTACGGTTTACTGCTTCATTCGCGTGTTTTACTGACTCTTTTTTTATAACCCAGTGGACAGTAGATAATAGTTCCAGACCGAAAGGAGACTCGAAGCCTTCAACCAGGTCCGCTACTTTTTCAAAGCGAATTTGAGTATCCAGGCGTTTTCTCAGAAATGTTCTCGCATCCTTTATTGCCCCCGGAACAAGTTTTAATTGTTTATCCGGCGTGTCGCCTCCATCGGCATATCCGAAAAGGAAATGTCCCTCTAATGCATGTAATACGTGACGAAGATTCTCAGCGTAAGGACCATATGGACCTTTCTGAAACTTAAGTCGCAGAGGTTCGCCGGTTTCTTGCATAAAATACATCAGCTTATGCGCTTCCAGAAGAGTTATGAAGGGATCGAGCAACCCGTTAAGATAACGGTTTATCAACTCTATAAGGGCTGCTCTTCCTGCAGTCATATTCGGCGCCTGGCGCACACGCGTCATCTTTTCAACCTGTGGAGCCCCTCTTGGTTCATATATAACTATCCTAATATCAGTGAGCTTTTTAAGTCTATTTTCGATTCGCTGCTTGACCTTTGACCATTCGAGGCCGCCAAGTCCGCTACCCAGGGGCGGAACGGCTATGGAGCTGATATCGTGTTGACGAACAGTTTCAACCAGCGCTTCTAGACCCCCCTCGATATCCTCCATTCTGCTCTTACTGCGCCAATGCCTCTTGGTTGGAAAGTTTATTATGTAACGTGGGTAGGTCAATCGTCCAGTTTTGAATACAAACATCTTACCTGGCTGAACAGCATCCTTCTTGCAAGCGGCAGCATAAGCCTTAAAATTACCTGGAAAAGCTTTTTTAAACTGAAGGGCTATACCTCTACCCATAATGCCGACGCAGTTTACAGTATTGACCAGGGCTTCGGAGTCATCTTTTAAAATATCACCGCTTTTGTATTCAATCATCTTAAATCCCTCCTCATCAGTAGTACTATTCCGTTTTAATCTCGACCTCTGGTCTATTAAAGCCGGCAGGAAGAGCGTTTAAGACCTGATGATAACTACTGACTGAACTTACGCCGATTCGTTCTACTAAATGCCAGGGAAAGCTGAATTCCATCAAAAATTCCGCCTGTTTTCCTTCTTTGATTGAGGAAGAGATGCCCGACCCGCTCCAAATATCGGCTTGCACGGCTTGCCAGTTTATTTCATTCAAATATTTCAAATCGCATCTATCCTCAAAATAATAAGCGCCTGCATTCGAAAGTGTAAAAGCCCAGCGTCGATTATTTTTATTCGCCCATTTTACTGAAGAATAAAGGTCTGCTTCAATGTGAACTATCTGTTCTTGTCCGTCTCGATATTCCAATTCAGCATGATTAGCTTGATAGATCAAGTAAAGCATGATGGAACGCGGACAAAAATAAAACGGAACAAAGTCGCCGACGTGTAAATCGGGAAAACTGCTCAAAGTCAAGACATTAAGACGCCTTTGTTTGATTCTGTTCATTCCTATTGTCGTTCCCTGTATTGATCTTCGCTGTATTTCAGAATCGCACCACAGACACCCATCAGCAATAATCGACGACAAACGATCAATATGAATGATATGATATATTTTGGGCCGTTCAGGGACCGTCATTTCTATCTCTCCCTGGTTTCTGCAGTAATATTATTGAGTTTTTTAAATTCAGTCAATTCAATACGTCGTCGAATTTCAAAGCAATCAGCAATAAGGCGGCGACCTTGCGGGTTCTTAATTACGCCTTCACCGTTTCCCAGGAAGTATGCACTCCCTGATCTCTCTAAGTTTTTCCAACAGCGGTCAATAAGCGGAAATCCGAAATGCATGCAAATAAATAAGTTTCGACACAGAGGGCCTGTTGATGATAACCAGGCCTTTCAACCGCCGGCATTCCTGTTCTTCGCTTTGCCCCTTAGCTTTTCGTAATCCGTAAGGTCCTGTGGACGACCGCTCGCACGCTTGTTTTTCATCAAATCCTGTTTTGAAATGAAATTTACTTTAAATGAGCCGAAATCTGCAATTTCCCGATTTTTGTAGCTTTGTTCAAAGGTTATGCCGTCTATGCCGGTGAAGATTTCCAGGCGCATAGGAGGAATCCCCATTCTTATTATCTTTCGTTCTTCCAGAAACAATTCCATCTGGAGTTCCGGAACGCTTATTCCAAATTCTTTTAACGCCTCAACCATCTTTACGGCATTAGATTCGCTTACAGCGACCCAGATATCCATGATATCCCACGGCATAAACTCCGATCACGAGATACTTAATTTATTTTGAGTTCAACAACTGTAAGAAATCTTTGAAGTCTTTGGGAAACTCGATCATGATCGTACATTATCCTTCTCATAAATTCAATCGCTTCAATCCTCTCAATAGGGCTTCTTTCGATCCAATAAGAGGAATCGTCCGCATCCTTCAGATCAACGACTTCAAATTTATTTTTCATTTTCTCTTCAATCATTTTTCAGCGCCGGAAACGACTCATCATTGAAACAAAGCAATGAGCCGGATACTCGAAAGCCGTAAAACTTTTCATAAATTCCCGTTCCATTCCGCCAAACCGTCTCTCAAAGTAAGATTGTATATTAATTCACCTGCATTTCAAATAATCGGTATAAGGGGTAAGAGCGGAGCGCTTCGCAGAGCCTTGCGGCATCACTATTCGGTATTTAAGCGGATAATGTCGTCTTCCCTGAAAAGCCTTTCACAGCCGGTTTTCGAGCGTTGTAATTAGTTGCATCAATTCATCCCCGTCCTGCTCCTGTTCATCTTTTTTCTCTTTCTGCTGTAAAGTATAAAGCGTCAGCGCTTCAACCTTTTTCAGCAAATCGTTTGTCGTCGCATCGTCATCTATTTCCAGCAATCTTACGTTCGACTGGATGTGTTCTTTCACTTACGCAAGGCTCCTCAGCTTGAAATCTTCAGACAATGAAAATTTACTCAAGATGAAAATTATGGTAAAAATTTCAAAGAAGGGATTTTTGATTCTCTTCGCATCTGAATCGGCGCCTGCAGCCAATCTAAAAGGCGGCTTCCTATGAAGAAATCTAAGCGAAAAGAAAACGAACGAAAATTTGATCATTGGACTGAGTTGCCGGATGGGGGAAGAAGGTACTGGTATGATGTAAGAGGTCGTTTGGATTGGATAGCACGTTACGTTAAAGAAGTCGATAGGGATGAGAGGACTGTGCGCTTCCTGCAGGAAATTTACGACGACCATGGCGAATTAGTTGAATTTCATCAGAAATATCCCGAAGATACGGGACATAAGCGCATAGAAAAGGAGAAATGATGAAAAAGATAACGGCACGTACCGCGGCAGACATGCTGACGGCCTATTTACGCCGTGAATTATCCATATCCGAGTTAACGGACTGGGCAGAGCAGGTTATGATGGAGGGAGAATTCGCTGAAGAAAAGTATGAGACTATCCGCGATATCGTAAGTCGTCTGGGCGTTGCTGATGTGAAAGCTTTCGGGTTGACCTGGGAAGATTGTGAAAGGTTCCTCAGAAGATTGGGTTATTCCGTCCGCATTGAGGTCTTTGCTGAATAATGAATTGATGAATTAAATCCGGTAGAAAGGCCGGAAGCATTAAAAAGCGGAAAAGGATCAGCCGTTCCCGCTTCCACATATCCGGTTGTATTGCCATAATATAGTTAGTTTCTGTCCACAAACGGCTAATTTTCCCCAATGCTGCGTCAGGCTGCGGATTTACTCAGTCAACGTATAACAAATACGCCTCCTTCGCAAATCCTTGCCTTCCTTGCCTTTAGAAAAATTTTCTCGTTTCTGGATCATAAACTCACAGCGCTTGTCCAGCATTACGGTTCAACGAGAAAACGAGTTTATGGACAAGCACTAGTTAGGCTCCGGCGGCATTTCAGGCGTTGTTATAAATTAACTTCCTGTCGATACCGCTGACAGGCGCCGTGTCGCCTTGAAAAATACGGCGCTGATCAAATGGGGGTACAAATTGACGAGACACGAGAACAAATTATAGTT
>CAZUFC010000148.1:0-18917 GCA_964619725.1 uncultured bacterium
TTCAGGTGGTAAACTTATTTCCAGAATCGCCGGCAACTTTCACCGGAATACGCAACTCCATCAATAGTACCGCGGAATCGATCTGCAAGCAAGGTCGTTATAAGGATTCTCCTGGTTAATCCCTTGTTCACCGACAGATGCTTATCAATCATTTTCCCGGTTTTCACATAGTGAACCGGCGCTTGAAAAATGACGTCGATAACCGATTAAGAATTCTGCAAATACCATTGGCGTGTTCAAAATTTGATCTTGCGAAACCGGAAAAAATCGGCTGGAACCATTGATTTCTATAATTTTATCCGTATATAGAAAATTGTTGGGGTTGGCTGGGAAAGCAGATTTCCTCCAGGGAAAAATTGGATGGGATGATAGGAATTTCAATTTTATGCCTAATCACCTCATTCCTTTAAAAGACGTCAGAAAGAGTGAAAAAGTGTGAAATGAACATCATTTCTTCTCTTCAGCGCTTTTTGCATCACGACCTCCATTAATAATTCGTATAATTTTATTTCAGAATTCCAAGTTATAAAATAAATCAGAATCATATCATGATCCAACGGTTACGATTTCTCGGATTAATCCCCATTATGGAGATTAATCATCTATATTGACGATTTACTTAGATAATTTTTGTCCAAAAAAATGAAAAAATTAAATAAAAGTTTTCTTTGGGGTCTTCTATACCGTGAATTAGTCATTACTGAATGGATGCATGGGGATTGATTGTTTGGTTTTCTCATGTTTGCACAAGAATTCTTTGATAAATAATCGGATTTTGAGCAGTCTATAGCGCTCAGATAAATTTGCTCAGCACTATCGATGTTAGCTTCATCGGATAACTTTGCGAAAAAGCAGAGGCTGTTATATTGATGGAAGATAAGGAATCATGGTGCAGGCGCTTTCAATTTGAATTTCAGAGGATATGAAACGGTGATTTCGTATTTTTTTCGTTATCTGTCCCGTTTTAACAATGTAACTTCATAAGTCGCTGCATACCCCGGGTCTTTTGGGTCACTTTGGCCCTTTCAGTCCCTTATAGTCCTTTCGTCATTTATAACAATACTTTTCCCTTATCAGGACATCAATGCCGACATATCTTCATGTTAAAATGTAACGTTTCATTCTACGGATGCATCCTGCTTTCAAAAGCGCGTTTTGGGCGATCATTCAACATGCTTGAAACGTCTGGAAAAAATGATCAGCATTATTGAACCTAATACAGCGAGCAGAGCAATGCCTGCGTGATTAAGAAGAGGAATAGGGGCCATGGTGGAAGTAGCAGTAGGAGTAGGCGTGATCACGGGGGTATCGGTAAGCGTTGAAGTAGGGGAGTGGGTAACGGTAGGTGACAGAGTGGACGTAGCGCTGGGCGTAAGCGTAGGACTGCAGGTAACTGTCGGGGTGGCAGAAGGAGATAGCGTCGGCGAATTCGTAGGTGAGAATGTGGGTGAATATGTTGGAGACAGCGTGACGGTAGGTGATGATGTGGGAGTAAGCGTGGGCGATAATGTGGGCGTTTGAGTCGGCGAATTTGTGGGACTGAGAGTGACGGTGGGGGTCATAGTCGGTGATTTTGTCGGTGAGAATGTCGGCGAACTGGTAGGTGAATCGGTGGGACTGAGAGTGACTGTCGGCGTGAGCGTCGGCGTATCCGTGGGCGAGAGAGTCGGCGTTCTTGTGGGCGAATTTGTGGGACTGAGCGTGACTGTCGGGGTTCTGGTCGGGGAGTGAGTAGGGGTGAGGGTGACTGTCGGCGTGAGCGTCGGCGTATCCGTGGGCGAAAGAGTCGGGGTTCTGGTCGGGGAGTGAGTAGGGCTGAGGGTGACTGTAGGCGTGAGCGTCGGCGTATCCGTGGGCGAGAGAGTCGGGGTTCTGGTCGGGGAGTGAGTAGGGCTCAGCGTGACTGTCGGGGTTCTGGTCGGGGAGTGAGTAGGGCTCAGCGTGACTGTCGGGGTTCTGGTCGGGGAGTGAGTAGGGCTGAGGGTGACTGTCGGGGTTCTGGTCGGGGAGTGAGTAGGGGTGAGGGTGACTGTCGGCGTGAGCGTCGGCGTATCCGTGGGCGAAAGAGTCGGGGTTCTGGTCGGGGAGTGAGTAGGGCTGAGGGTGACTGTCGGCGTGAGCGTCGGCGTATCCGTAGGCGAGAGAGTCGGCGTCCTTGTGGGCGAATTGGTCGGACTGAGGGTTACAGTCGGCGAATAAGTCGGAGTGTATGTCGGCGTAGCGGTTGGGGCGGCTGTCGGGAGTCCGGACTGAATCACTTCATCAATGAACGCCAGGTCTGCGTACCATCTGTCTCTAAAATAAGGAGAATGATCCTCCCACTTCAAAGTATTGCCGGAAAGCGAAACGATCGACATTTCATGATCCATGGTCATGTTGCAATAGCCGTAATTATCGCAAAGCGTTGTGCCCGATGTCCCGACGGGTATGCCGTCGAAGCTGTCGGAAGCCGCTGTGAAACCGGCTATATTCCAGTCGTAAAGGTATCCTACGCGAATATCGTTCGTGTTATCTCCCTGGTCTCCGAAATAGGCTATATTTTTTCTTTCCATCATTCCGTCCGGAATAAGGCAATCCTGGCAGTTATTAACGGGACTGCCGTTAATGAAGAAATCCCAGGTTCCTGTCATGAAGTCCAGTTTTATTTCCCATAGACCGCTGAAGTTGATCGGTCCGATAGGACCGCTGCAGCCCGTGGCTCCATCGTTAAAATGAGTTTGCCAGGAAATTCCGATATAATGACCGCTCTGCCAACTGTCCCCTGAAACGGCCTGATCGTCTCCGACAGCCCATACTACTGTGGCCAGACTTTCCGTATTCGATACGTTGAATTGAGCGGTAATATTGCCGGGAACAGGAGGTATGGGATCAACGACATGATCGATAAAGGATAAGTCGGCGTACCATCTATTGGTAAATGATGGCGCGTCGTCGTCCCATTGAAGCGTGTTGCCGGAAACGGATACTATCTGAAGTTCATGGTCCATGGTCATATTGCAGTATCCATAATTATTGCACAAAGTAGTTCCTGACGTTCCTACAGGAATTCCCTCAAAGTCCTCTGAAATGGTATCAGCGCCGATTATTTCCCAATCATACAAGTAACCGACGCGTATATCATTGGTACCATCGCCCTGATCTCCGAAGTAGGCGATATTGCGCCGTTCCATCATTCCGTCCGGAATAAGGCAATCCTGACAGTTGTTGACGGGACTGCCGTCAATGTAGAAATCCCAGGTGCCGCTGATGAAGTCCATCCTGATTTCCCACAAACCGCTGAAATTGATAGGTCCGATTGGTCCGCTGCAACCCGTAGCTCCATCGTTGAAATGGGTTTGCCATGAAATTCCGATATAATGTCCGCTCTGCCAGGCTCCGCTGGAGACAGCCTGATCGTCGCCGACAGCCCATACAACGGTTGCGAGACTGTCCGTATTGGCAACGTCGAATTTGGCGATGATGTGACCTGGCGGAGGATCAGGCAGAACAACGTGGTCGATGAAAGCCAGATCGGCGTACCATCTATTAGTGAATGAAGGCGAATCGTCGTCCCATTGAAGCGTATTGCCGGAAACGGAAACAATTTGCATTTCATGGTCCATCGTCATATTGCAATATCCGTAAGCGGAACATAAGGTCGATCCGGACGTTCCCACGGGTATGCTTTCAAAATCTTCCGAAACCGTGTCGTAACCTGTTATTTCCCAATCGTATAGATACCCGACGCGAATATCGTTCGTGCCGTCCCCCTGATCCCCGAAATAGGCGATATTCCGATTCTGCATCATCCCGGCGGGTATTTCGCAATCCTGAGCATTATTGACGGGCGAGCCGTTAATATAAAAATCCCAGGTTCCGGTCTCATAATCCAATCGTATTTCCCATAATCCGCTGAAATTGATCGGTCCGATCGGACCGTCGGCCCCCGTCGCTCCGTCATTAAAATGGGATTGATAGGATATTCCGATATAATGACCGCTTTGCCAGCTTCCCCCTGACACTGCCTGATCATTGCCGATCGCCCATACTACTGTGGACATGCTGTCAGTATTCCCGACATTGAATTTGGCCACAATCGTTTGCTGACCAGTCGCAATTGAACTGAAAAAAAATAATGAAACGACGGCAATCGCAAAAAATATTAATGATCCTTTCAAGTCCTTCCTCCTTTAAAATTAAATGTCCTCCACCCATCTGAACGCAAAAAAATAATGTACATTTTCAGTCTCCTTGTATGAAGCCGAACCTCTTTGGCTCCTTCAGCGGTCTTCAGTGAGAATCCACGCGTACGAGTATGGTTGGAACTAAGAAAGGAAATTCTTCCAGCAAGAATTTTTTTACACCAGGCAGGATTTAAGATCATCAGGCGTGCAGCGAACAATTCTGCAACCTGGACATCATTTAACGGATTTTTAAATCGTTTGTCAAATGAGATATATGAAAAAACGAAAAGCAGGCTTAAAAGATTACCAATCCTCTCCTATTCCGATGTAATAAACCGACCGGACGATGAGAGTTTCATTCGCGTTTAAATTAGAGTTTATCATGGGGCACATTACTATTCCGGGATTGCCGATGGGGTCGACTATTCCATCGGCATTTGCGCCGCTGTAGTTAACCCCGTTGTCAGCGGATAAGGATTGCATCGCAACGCTGGTTTCAGTTCCGTCGGAATAATAAAGATAATCGAATGACGTTTCATAATCATTGGAGGAGTGGCCGGAATAAACTTCAGTGGTCACGTTTCTGTTAGAGATCGTATATGTGCCGTAATAGGAGCCGTTTCTGAACACTACAGCTTGTGAGCCGCTTAATAAAGCGTAAAAAATGCTTGTGGCTGATCCCGGAGCGCCGATCGTACCGGATTGGAGGTTCGCTCCCCCCAATCTCATCCGGTAACCGAAGCTGGAAGTGGTGCCCGAAGTCGTTCGCGCCGTTGTTTTCCATACAATAAAAACAGCGTTGGACGGCACCAAAATCGATGATAAATTGCAAGGAACAGCGGAAGTCCAGTTGCGGCATTCGCCGCCGGATTCGCTTAATGAACCGTTTCCGCTCCATTTCGTCCCGTCGAAAAGATTATCGTTACAGTCGTCATGAATCGTACAAAGGCTGTAGTCATAAGCCATGATACCCCGGTCGACTACCGTTCCCAGCGGTATCGACGGCTCACGCGGACCGGCTAAAACGCAATTTCCCGTTCCAATATATCCTATACTTGCGTTATGGGTGAAATTCGTTTTCGTCGATGCAATATCGGAATTGAACTCTTTAGACTTTGAAGCAATGGACGTTAAAAAGGGAACCTTGTTTGATGCTGCGTCGCTTCCCAAGCCCTGCCAGACGCCCGAATCGAATATTTTTAATCTGCTTTCTGCCGTATTGTAAAATACGTCACCCGCTTGCGCTCCGGAAACGGAAGGATCGCCCGCGCCGGCAGGAATCCCCAGCATTCCGCTGTTGAAATTCCAGTCACCCGATACTGAAACGTCCGCACTTCCATCCACGGGAACATTCGTAATGCCGGAACCGTCTCCAATAAAAGCGCCGGCATCGACCGTCCCGTCGACTTCAAGTTCGTATACCGGTAAAGCTGTTCCTATTCCGACATATCCCGTCGAATCATCATAGTAAACTTCCGCTCCGCCTGCAGCGCCGCCGTTATTGTAAATTACCTGTCCGTCTGACCCTGCTGTGGGTCCCTCCGGGCCTGTCGCTCCCTGTTCACCCTGAGGTCCCGTCAAGCCTGTGTCTCCCTTCGGACCTTCCGGACCAGCGTCTCCTTGCGGACCGACAGGCCCCGTAAAGCCGCGTGGTCCTGTCATTCCGGTATCACCCATGGGACCGGACGGCCCTGTAACGCCCTGCGGACCAATGGGACCGGTTACGCCCTGAGGTCCCACAGGCCCGGTATCGCCCTGCGGTCCAATAGGGCCGGTTACGCCCTGAGGTCCCACAGGCCCTGTAACGCCCTGCGGACCAATGGGGCCGGTTACGCCCTGAGGTCCCACAGGCCCTGTATCGCCCTGCGGACCAATGGGACCGGTTACGCCCTGAGGTCCCACAGGCCCTGTATCGCCCTGCGGTCCAATGGGGCCGGTTACGCCCTGAGGTCCCACAGGCCCGGTATCGCCCTGCGGTCCAATAGGACCGGTTACGCCCTGAGGTCCCACAGGCCCCGTATCGCCCTGCGGACCCGCTAAACCAGTCGTCTCACCCATCCATTCGCCTCCTGAGCTGATCACTTCTCCGTATCCGGATAAACTCACGCTGCGAGGTTCAATATCCTCATCAAAAACATCCTCCGCATGCTCTGCACGGAATGCCTGGCCTATACTTGTAAATTCCTGCCGTGGATAAAGCGTCTCTCCTTCTACATGCACTTCAAGCCAATAGATATCTGAAAAATCAAGATTGATCGCCATGTTCGATCCCAATACGGCATGGAATAATCCGTCCGTCACTTCCACATTCAGATGCATCTCTGTCCATAAGACATTTCCGTCCATCTCAGCATCATACAGTGCGAAAACAAAATCATAGAGTCCGTTCAAAGGAACTCCAACCTCATCGGTAATTTGTCCTTGGTAATTTATCTGATGGGGGATATAACCGAACGCGGACACAGAAGACAGACAACACGCCATCAATATAAAAAAACACACTTTTGACGCCATAATAATATAACTCCTTGAAAAATTGAAAAAGAATTTTCGTTTATTTCACCTTTGACTAATTAAGGTAAAAGATTTTTTTCCAATAAACATTGAACCGGCAAACAGAGATCAGTACCTTTTCTATTTATAAGAATCTATAGAGAAAAGTCAAAAATTTTGCATCCGAAGTAAGAATTCTGGTTTATTGAAGCCCTTCGTGGAAACTTTATTGAGATTTCACTCTGTCAAAAAGTTGTAGAAACTACAAGCTTTTGCCGTATCCGTTAATTTTTGAAGATCATGAGGTTGAATGCGAGAATCAACATGATCATACCGAATAAATTTACCGCCGGAAATTCCTGGTATTGCCGGTAATGATACCCCATATCGACCAGGCCGTAATCGTATGCTCCGTTGGTTTTTGTCGTCAATTCGTTCATGCAGATCGAAAGGTCGTCTGATTCAAAACATACTTCACCGGCCGAGGCTTCTCCCGCGTCGACGCAGGGACTTTGTTCCGTCTGCCAGGACGCTATCTGACTCAGGCAGTAATCCCCATCAGACCCTGAAACGAAAAGAGGGTCTTCATCGATATTCCCCTGTCCTTCGTAACCTCCCTGAATATCGGAATAAGTAATATTCACAACGCCCTCTCTAAGGAATATTTCATCGGGAGAATCGCCCCAGAGGATACAGTTGATGAAATCAGTCTTAGGAGGATCGAAAACGCCCAATGAATAGAATGCCCCGCCTTCGATGCCGGCGGAATTATTTGAAATCGTGCAGTTTATGAAAGAAGGGCTGCCCTTGCCGAAGTAACCTTGGCTATGGACTATGCCGCCCCCGTAACACTCAATCGGAAAGGAGTTGAAGTCCGGCTCGAATCGTTGTAGAGTAATTATCCGTTTATGTCGAGAAAATTATTTAAAAACAGGCGGAGAGAAGCGGAGATGGCTAAGAAAAATAAAATTCTCCCGAAGTATCGGACCTGGATAGAGGCGCGCAGATTTTTCAAGTTTTCGCATGCACATATTCAAATTGATAAATCAGGAGATTTAAAAAATATGCCGTCCGAGATCATTTCAACCGGTTTTCAAACAGGAGGATAGAAACATCAGATCGAAACTATTATCCAGAAAAGCTTTTGAAGGCGCTCGGACTTTCATACAGAATGAGGTGAGGCCGCTCGAAAAAGCGAAATTCAGTTATACATTCGAAGGAGGATCGGCGGCAGGGATTTTGGAGGAACTGACAGCATTTCAGAATGAAGACGGCGGTTTTGGACGGGCCCTGGAACCCGATCTGCGAACTCCGGCAAGTTCTGCCCTTTGTACGACTTTGGCATTCCAGGTTCTCCGCGGTATCGAGGCAGGAAATACCGATGCTCTGGTATCGCGGTCAATGGAGTATTTGATGAAAACCCTGGACCGGGAGGAGGTGCATTGGCGGATCGTTCCCTGTGAAGCCCAGAAGAGTCCTCATGCACCGTGGTGGAATCAGGAGGGACGCCAGGATATTTTCGACAGTTTTTCCCTTAATCCGACTGCAGAGATTCTGGGTTATCTCTATGATTACAGGTCTTTTGTACCTGATGAAGTTATTAATTCGGTTTCAGACAAGGTGATGCATGCCGTGGAATGCATGAAAAGCATTGAAATGCATGAATTGCTGTGCTGTCTGCGGTTGATGCAGACCGTATCTGCTCCTGACGCTATGAAGGATATGCTTCGCAGTAAATTGACGCCGCTTGTAAAAGATGCCGTCGCCCTCACTCCGAATCAATGGCGGGGTTACAGCCTGCGTCCGCTGCAGGTCGTCGACAGCCCAGATTCGTCCTTCATGGCGGAATATGCGGAAGCCGTATCGGAGAACCTTGATTTTGAAATTGAATCTCAGAACAGAGACGGTTCCTGGTCGCCCGCCTGGTCCTGGGGAGATGCTTACCCGGAAGCCTGGAACCAGGCACGAAAGGAATGGTCCGGGATCATTACGGTAAATGAACTCACGATCCTGAAAAAGTTTGACAGGATTGAAGGAATGAAAGGTCAGAGTCAGGGGTGAGCATGGACGAATGGAACAGGATTGAAGGTTGTTTGCGACAGTAATTTTTTTTGTAAAAAATGCCGAAACAGAGCCGGAACATCTCATTATCCTTTCAGGGTATATCGCTAATTTTGAATAGACCATACTGAAGACAGGCGTTCATGCAAGTTTTGAAAGTAGTGTAACCCCGGTTTGATCAGTCCCGAAATTGAAAATGAGGGTGCTGATCAAAATACCCCGATTTTGGGAAACAAAGACAAAGACTCCGCAACAGCGGATAGCGCGGAATCTCACGGATAAAAGAAGAACTGATAAGCAAAAATTGTAACCTCTGTTTGATTAATCCGGAAATGAGCATTGCAAAATTCCCGATTGTCTTATATGATGATTGAGTAAAAAAATCGAACGAGAGCCGGACAGTTTGTGAGGTTCCGAGAAAAATTAAATCTGTCGAAGCAGAAACCGAAATTTTAAAGAAACATGACGTTAAGCCTTTTAAATGGGAGATTGAGGAAGGATATAATTCATTCTAAGGAGATTTTGGAGAAAAAAGGCGATAAAAAATGAAGACATATTTTGCGCCCAGCGAAAGGGCTGATGAGAAGACTCTTACATTTGAGGTTGATATGGTTAGCCGGAATCCTGTTGTGTCCGGTTTGCTGCATTCGGTCAGCGGAGTTATCGGCATACTGAACGAGCAGCGCCAGGTTATAGCGGTCAATGATTCATTTCTGGAGATGCTCGGCGTTACGAATCCGAAGAAATGTCTCGGACTCAGGCCGGGTGAGGCGCTGAAATGTATTCATGCGTATGAAGAACCCGGGGGATGCGGAACATCGAAGTTCTGTTCCTCCTGCGGTGCAGCGGTAGCTATAGTCTCGAGCCTGGGGCAGGACCGGCCTGTCGAAAGAATGTGCGCGCTTACGGCGAAACGGGATGGTAAGACGAAGGATGTGGCGCTTCTGGTAAAATCTCATCCAATAAAAATCAACTCAAAAAAATTTGTGTTGCTGTTCATTCAGGACATTACTCGAATACAAAAACGAGCCGCTCTCGAAAGAACGTTCTTCCACGATATTAACAACATGTTGAGCGTTCTCCTGGGGGCAAGCGAGTTGCTTATAAAAGAATCTCCCTCGGACCTCGCTGAAACGGTTCGTGACGCGGCCTTAAGGTTGCAGAGGGAAACGGCTATCCAGAGATATCTCATGGAAAGCGATTCTTGCAGCTATCATATTGAGAAGCAGAGCGTAAAGGCAACCTGGATACTTGAGGACCTGAAGGCATTCTTCGCCAACCATCCCGCCGCTGAAGAAAAAAACATGGTCATCTCAAACGAGCATGCCGGAGTTAAGATCGAAACGGATAAGTCCCTGTTGTCGCGCATCCTCAGCAATATGATCATCAATGCGTTTGAGGCTACGAAAAAAAAGGGTACGATAAGCATATGGCTGGAACTTAAGCGGGATGTTGTCATTTTCTGCGTCAGGAATGAACAGGAAATTGCTCCTCAAGCCGTAAACAGGATGTTTCAACGTAACTTCAGTACCAAAAAGGGGGACGGCAGAGGCGTCGGAACTTTTTCCATGAAACTGTTGGGAGAAAAAATCCTGGGTGGAAAAGTAACCTTTACCACTTCGAAAGAAAAGGGAACCGTTTTCCGGTTCGCTCATCCTCTTTGAAGGCTCAAAAAAAGTCGAATATTCCGAGATTAAATGATAACGAAGCTTTACGGCATTACGAAGAAGATAAATTTGAAAAATTCCTTTTAATTTAGTACATTTATAAAGAGGACAATGGCTGATGCTATTGAATAATAGCGAGTGGAAGCGATAATAAAAGCGAACATTCTAATACGCATAGAATTAAATTTATAGAACCTGTTGCGAGTATAACGCCTTGAAGGGACGTCAGCCGGGCAGTTTTGAGCTGTATATGGTTTGTTTCCGGGAAGAAAATACAGGACCATTATCCATTTTTGCCGACGGAAAAACAGGATGTCTTAACTGCTTTAAACGTATAGATATAAAACGAAAAAAGGCGGGTAAAGACAAATTGAAACAGATGAAAACAAAAAGACGGAAAAAGATGTGGACTTATTTTGCTCCCGCCGAACGGGCGGATGAGAAAACGCTTTCCTTTGAGATTGACCTGGTGAGCAGGAATCCTGTCATGTCGGGTTTGTTGCATTCGGTCAACGGCGTTCTCGGCGTGCTGAACGAGCAGCGTCAATTATTGGCGCTTAATGATTCGTTTCTGCAGATACTGGGCGTAAGCGATCCGCAGAAATGTCTTGGGCTGAGACCGGGCGAAGCGCTGAATTGCATTCATGCCCATGAAGAACCGGGCGGATGCGGAACATCAAAGTTCTGCTCATCCTGCGGCGCGGCCATAGCCATCGTTTCGAGCCTGGGACAGGACCGGCCTGTTGAAAGAATGTGCGCTCTTACAGCACAAAAGGACGGAGGGACAGTCAATCTCGCACTCCTCATCAAATCTCACCCGTTAATAATTCACGGCAAAAGATTCCTCCTCCTCTTTATTCAGGACATTACACGCTCACAAAAACGCGCCGCTCTGGAAAGGACCTTCTTTCACGATATTAATAATATGCTGAACGTTCTCCTGGGCTCCGCCGAATTGCTCGTCAGAGAAAACCCCTCAGCGCTCGCTGAAACGGTTCGGGATGCCGCTTTGCGGCTTCAGAAAGAAACCGCCGTTCAACGCTGCCTGATGGAAAGCGACTCATACGGTTACCCGCTTGAAAGGCAAAAAGTCAAAGCAGCGCATATACTGGATGACCTGAGAACCTTCTTCGCCGATCACCCGACAGCATACGGAAAAAAAATGGAAATACGCGACGCTCACGCAGGCGTTTCCATCAGAACGGATAAAGCTTTGTTGTTACGCGTGCTTAACAATATGATCATTAATGCTTTCGAAGCTTCAGGTGAACACGGAACGATAAAAATATGGCTGGAAAGAAACGAAGATTTCCTTACCTTTTGCGTATGGAATGAACAGAATATACCTTATGAAGCGGTGAACAGGATTTTTCAGCGTAATTTCAGTACCAAAAAACAGGACGGCAGAGGCATAGGCGCTTTTTCCATGAAATTGTTGGGTGAAAAAATATTGGGCGGTGAAGTGAGTTTTAAATCTTCCAGGGAGGATGGGACCGTTTTTCGTTTCGCTCATCTTTTGTAAACAGCTCCTTTTCAGGCTTGGTTGTATCTGTCGAAGCGGCAATTGAACGGTTCGATCGGCCGGCGGGCGGCGACGGAAAAATACTCAAGGGCCGAAAAAAAATCTTGACTTTCGCCCTTTGTTCGCTTATAACGAAAGACAGGGGCGAACAAAGGGCGAAAGAGTTCGCCCCGAAGTGCGGCGCGATGAACCGAGGCGTCGCCGGAAAGAGTGAATTATCGGGAATGGAGGCGATAAGATGTATTTAACGAAGCGGCAGAGGGAGCTTTTGGATTTCATTAACCGTTACATGGAGCGGCATGATTATGCTCCGACATTGAATGAGATAGCGGAGCATTTGGGTCTTTCGTCGTTAGCGACGGTGCACAAGCATTTAAGCAATCTGGAGAAGAAGGGTCTGATCCGTCGCGACTGGAACCGTGAGCGATCTATTGAGCTGCGGAGGCCGGAGAGCCGGGGCGGCGGATTTGAGGCGCCGGTATTGGGCCGGATAGCGGCGGGTCGGCCGATAGAGGCGGTAAAGGATGCGGAGACGATTTCATTGCCTGAGTCGATGTTGGGACGCGGGAACACGTATGTGCTTCAGGTGAAGGGCGATTCGATGGTGGACGAGGGTATTCTGGACGGTGATTACGTGATAGTGGAGAGCCGGGAGAGTGCGGAGAACGGCGAAGTGGTGGCGGCTCTTATCGGCGGCGAGGAGGCGACGTTGAAGAAGTATTATCGCGAGGGAGGCCGTGTGCGGTTGCAGCCGGCGAACCGGGAGATGTCGCCGATATATGTGGAAGAGTCGGAATTGAAGATACAGGGAGTGGTTATAGGTTTATTGCGCAAATTCCGGTAGGGAATTTTGAATGGACGGTCGAGTCATGAAGACGATATTACATCTTGACATGGATGCTTTTTTCGTATCGGTGGAATGTTTGTTGAATCCCAGGTTGAAGGGACGTCCCGTTGCGGTGGGAGGCAGCGGGAACCGCGGTGTGGTGAGTTCGGCATCGTATGAGGCGCGGCGGTATGGCGTACGTTCGGCCATGCCGACGGCGCGGGCGCGGCATCTTTGTCCGGAGCTGATAGTGGTTTCCGGCCGGCACGGTCGTTACGGGGAGTATTCCCGGCGGGTGAGGAGCATACTGGAGCGTTACAGTCCGTATGTTCAGATGGTTTCCATAGACGAGGGATATGTTGATCTGACGGGAACGGAGCGATTGTTCGGGCCGCCTTTTCAGGTAGGGACGAAGATATTGAAGGAGATCAGGGATGAGACGGGATTGCCGGCTTCCGGCGGCATAGCGGGGAACAGGACAACGGCCAAGATAGCTTCGGAGACGGCCAAACCGTCCGGTTTAATTTACGTTTTACCGGGCAAGGAAGGCGCTTTTCTGGCGCCGTTGCCCGTCCGTGAGATGCCGGGGGTCGGGCCTAAAGCGGCGGAGACGCTGAACCGTCTCGGAGTGAAAACCATAGGGAATATGGCGGCGTTGGGAGAATCGTTGGCGGTTCATGTTTTGGGCGATTACGGTCGCTCACTGGTAAGGCGCGCCAGAGGTCTCGGCGGCGATTCATTCCATGCGCACGAACCCTGCAAGTCCATCAGTCACGAGGTCACCTTTCCGGTTGACGTAGGCGCTCGCAGCGAATTGCGGAGCGAACTGTGCCGGCTGGTGGAAAAAACCGCCTGGCGGCTCAGGAAAAAGAAAATGAGGGCTCGAACCGTCACTTTGAAACTAAGGACCCCTGACTTCAAAACATATACGCGCTCCAGGACCTTGCGGCGCCCCACCGATCTGGATTGCGTCATATTTCCCATCGCATGTGAGATGATGGATCGTCTCTTAGAGGGCCGCCGGCGGGTCAGGCTCATCGGAACGGCTCTCAGCAATCTGACGGCGGAAGGCGTGCAGAGGGATTTGTTTCTGGAGGAAAGAATAGAAAAATACGAACGTTTTTACCAGAGCGTCGACGCCGTGAGGGAACGGTATGGTTTTCAGGCTGCGGCGGCGGGCACGGCGACGCGTTGCTCGGCAAAATAAAAAGGAGGAAATTCATTGTGAAAAACAAAAAGGAAAAAATATGGAAGCTTCAACTGCGTTACGGGATATGGTTAACGGCTTTAAAGATTGCGGCATGCCTGTCTCCGGCGAGACAGAAAAACAAAAGAAAAAAACTTCAGGGAAAAAACGAATTATTGACGACCGGCGCGCTGATAAGGCCCCGGCTTTTTTTCTGACCGCAGCTTTCGCCCTTTGTTCGCCTTTTCGGGGCGCAAAAGAAGGGTTGGGAGAACGATGGAGGTTTCTGTGGCGAGAGGAAAGGAGAGGCATATAATACATGTGAACCCGGACGATTATTATGCTTCGATATTGAGGAACCTGGATAGGGGATTGCGGAAGCGCCCCGTCATTGTGGGATATCCTTCGAATCGAGGAGGAGTGGTATCGGCTTCTTATGAGGCGCGAGAAGAGGGTGTATGTCCGGGATTAAGCGTAAGCCGTGCGACCAGGTTGTGTCCGTCGGCGATTTTTGTGCCGGTAGACTGGCGGTTGTTCAACCGGGTATCGGATGAGCTGTTTCGGATACTGAACAGGTTCAGTCCTTTGGTGGAGAAGAGTGCGCTGGATGAGGCGTATATAGATTATACGGGAAGCGGTCGTTTATTCGGAGCGCCGGCGGATTTTTCCATGCGATTGAAAGAGAGGATAAAGGAGCAGTTGGGGCTGGATGCATCGATAGGGCTGGCGAAGAACAAGCTGGTGAGTCGGGCGGCATCGAGCGTCGCAAAGCGTGATAAGATGCTGGAGGTATTTCCGGGATATGAAGGAACTTTTCTGGCGCCTTTGCCGTTGACGAGGCTTCCGGAGGTGGATGATCCGACAGCGGCTCATTTTCGGGATTTAGGCATAGAAAGAATCGGGGATTTAAGGCGTTTCCCCGGGGATTTATTGACGCGGGCATTCGGAATATTGGGCGAGAGATTGAAGGATTGGCGATGGGGTATCGACCGGACTCCGGTGAAACGGATTTCAAAAGAGGAATGTCTGGAGGAGACGCGGGTATTGGAAACGGATACGGTGGAAAAGAGGGTATTGGAATATGAGGCGGCTCAACTGTCGGAAAGTGCGGGGAAAAGGTTGCGGTCGGAAAAGCGAACGGCATTGAAGGGTGATTTGACGATTGTTTATGCGGATTTCATGCAGGCGCGACGATGTTTCCGGTTCAGCGAAGCCACGGATTTAGACGGAGAGATTTATGAAGCTGCGGT
This sequence comes from uncultured bacterium, assembly GCA_964619725.1. Taxonomy (GTDB): domain Bacteria; phylum CSSED10-310; class CAZUFC01; order CAZUFC01; family CAZUFC01; genus CAZUFC01. The sequence goes on from CAZUFC010000148.1 coordinate 15,169, forward strand.
GAATGCATTGTGGAAAGCATTCAGCCGCAGGGTAAGGATCAGGCAGATGAGTATCCGATTAAGCGGTTTGCGATACGGCGGTTTTCAGGGGGATTTGTTCTCTCTGGGCGACCGGCAGAAGAAGCGAACCTTATGTTTTACGGTAGATGAGATAAGAAAGAAGTACGGCGACGGCAAGTCCCGGTTGATCGGCTGGGGTCGTTCGTTCATGCATTGAAGGGTATGTGATGAAGCGAATCGCCTGCAGCTTGAGTGCGTTTGATGATGCGTTTTAGGAGAACGGCAATGTCCGCGATTTATCAGCCGACATACAAATGAAAATGAGGAACCGGCGTCATGTTCGTTCATCTTAGTTTACATTCAAATTTTTCGCTTCTGTCCGGCGCAAGCCCGGTGGAGGATATGGTCCGGGCTGCGGTTGAGCGGGGGTACGGGGCGATGGCTTTAACCGACGTAAACGGTTTGTATGCGGCTGTTCCGTTTCAGAGCGCCTGCAATGCGATGGGGGTTAAGCCTATTTTCGGTGCGGACGTGAGGCGCAAGGACAGCAGGGCAATAATACTGGCGAAGAACCGCAGCGGATACGGGGAGCTTTGTCGTCTTATCACTTCACGGCATTTGGACGATCAATTCGACATGATCGCATCGACTGCGGCTTTATCGGACGATGTAATCATCCTGTCGCATGATGAAAAGACGCTGGAGGGGTTGGCCGGGCGAAAAAACGTTTATGTGGAGCTGAACCGGTTTTCGGACGATATTGAAGGCAAGCAGGAAGTCCGTCGTCGTATGCGATTGGCCGGACGTTTGAATCTGCCGCCGGCCGCGACGAACGATGTGCATTTTATCGATCCCGACGGGTATCGAATACATCGTATTTTGTCGGCCGTAAGATTGAACGCGACGGTGGGGATGCTTCCTGAAGGAGATATCGCTCACAGGCAGGCCTGGTTGAAAACCAGGGCCGCGATGGAAAAACTCTTTGAGGAGGTGCCGGAGAGTCTGAAAAACGTGCAAAGAATCCAGGAAAGCTGCAATGTGGACCTAGAGCTGGGTAAAAGAAAGCCGCCGCGGTTTAGTCTTCCTGCCGGGGAGACAGCTTTTTCATATTTATGTCAACTGTGTTTTGAGGGGCTGAGGGAGCGATATCGTCCTATTCCGAAGGCGGCTTTTGATGCGTTGAACCGTGAATTGGACGTGATCAACAGGATGGACCTGGCGGAATATTTCCTGATTTGCTGGGACATCGTTCGTTTTGCCAGGGAAAAAAAGATGCCCTGCCTGGGAAGAGGCTCGGCAGCCAACAGCATTGTCTCTTATTGTTTATATATAACTCATGTGGACCCGTTAAAGCACAATCTGTTTTTTGAGCGTTTTCTGAATGCTGAGAGAACTTCTTTGCCTGATTTTGATATCGACTTTGGAACGGATGACAGGGAGGAAGTATTTCGTTATGTATTCGACAAATTCGGGGAGGATCACGTGGCTATGATCTGCACTTACAGCGCTTTTCGGGCTCGTTCAGCGGTTCGTGAGATCGCTAAGGCGCTGGGGATTCCCGAAACGGAAGTGGGTGATTTTGCGAAGCGTTTGCCGTTTTATGCTTTCCCGGACGAGCACATTGAGGCGAGAATTCAGGAACGTCCTGAGAGCAGGGATTTGAATATAAAAAAGGAGCCTTTTCGTTCTATATTGAATCTGGCTAAAAAGATATCGGGTTTTCCGAGACATCTGGCGGTCCATCCCTGCGGCATCGTCATTTCGCCGAATCCCATTACCGATTACATGCCGTTGCAGCGCGGCGAGAAAGGTCTGGTGATCACTCAATGGTCCATGTATCCGGTTGAGGATGCAGGCTTAATCAAAATAGACCTGCTGGGGCAGAAGGGACTGGCCGTTTTGACGGATACTATTCGGGCGGTCCGGAAGGGAGGCGTGCATGTGCCGGACCCGGCCCGGATCGATTACGTCAATGACCGGAAAACGAAAGAGTGGATGAAGGAGGGAAAGACGGAGGGATGTTTTTATATTGAGTCGCCTGTGATGATCCAGTTGATTCGTCAGGCCCGTTGCGATGATTTCGAGGTATTGACGGCATTGTCTTCTATTATAAGGCCGGGCGTTTCCAATTACGGAGGAAAAAATCAGTACTTGCGGAGGCTGTTGAACCTGGAAAAAACCACGTTCCTTCATCCGGCCCTGCAACCCATATTGAAAGACACCTACGGCTGCATGATCTACCAGGAGCAGGTGATACAGGTTGCCGCCAGGATCGCGGGTATGTCCCTGGCCGAAGCCGACGGTCTGCGACGGTGCATGTCCAAAAAAAGAAACTGGGAAAAAATGGATAAATACAAGAAAAGTTTTATACAAGGCGGATTGCAAAAAGGCATTCCACGAAAAATACTGGATGAAATTTACAGGCAGATTGAATCCTTCGCGGGATATGCTTTTTGTAAAGCTCATTCAGCCTCTTTCGCAGTAGAATCCTTTGAAAGCATGTACTGGAAATGCCATTACCCCGCAGAATTCATGGCTGCTGTCCTCACGAACAAAGGAGGATACTACAGCCAGGAAGAATATACGGAAGAAGCGCGCAGACTCGGATTGAAAATACTTCCCCCGTGCGTCGGTAAAAGCGAGAAAGCTTTTACGGGCCATAAGAACAGTCTCCGGATAGGTTTAATGCAGATACGGAATTTGCAGGACAAGACGGTAAAAAGGATCATTAACGAAAGAAAAAAGCGACCGTTTCAATCGGAACTTGATTTTTTTCAGAGAATATTGCCGCAGAAAGATGAAGCTGTTGCATTGGCCATGAGCGGCGCGTTGAAAATTTTCGGAAAGACGAGACCGGAATTGATGTGGGTGATCGAGATTCTTTACGGAAAAAACAAGGGGAACCCTGAGCCGTTACTGATGAAGGAAATTCAGTTGGACGTCATAAAAAAGATTCCGGAATTGCCGGATTATGACTGGAAGAAGAAAATGCTGCTGGAGGCCGAATACCTGGGACTCTTTGTTTCCCGCCATCCGTTGCGTTTATTTTCGGAAAAAATCGAAGCGATAAAGAAAAAGCGGCCTGTTACCCAGGCCGTTGACCTGGGAGAGTATAACGGAAGAAGCGTATATTGCCTGGGTTGGAAAGTTACGGGGAAGCAGACCAGGACGAAAGAAAAGAAAGAACTGATGCAGTTTACGGTTTTTTCCGATCAGTCCGGGCGATTCGAAGTGACGCTTTTTCCGAAAAAATACAGGGAGTTAGCCTGGGAATTGCATAAAGGCAAAGGTCCGTTTTTGATAAAGGGCAAGGTCGAAGTGCAGTTCGGCTGTCCCAATCTCATTGCGGAAAATTTAAAATTAATGTGAAAGAAAAGAGGCTGCAAGATGAAAGTAACGTTGGAACTCGACGTCATTACAGTAAGAAAGGCAATGGAACTGGCGGGCATTCGTCAGGAACAGAGATTGATCAACCTGGCGCTGAAGGAGTTGATCGTGCAGAAGGAGAGGGAGAAAAGGGTCGGCATTTAGTACGACTGATGGGGTCGGAACTTTATTCCGCCATTCTGAGAGGGCAGGAAATAAAGGGTTAGCGAGTGTCTGTCCACAAACTCGATGCTCGATTCAAAATTTAATACTGGACAGCCACTTGGGTTTATGGACAAAAACCAGGAAGTTTCAGTCTCAGGCCAGGTGTTGCGTTGCATTCCCACGGACAACCTTTGTTGCAAATAGGCCGGCAAACTTAT
>CAZUFC010000149.1:0-18590 GCA_964619725.1 uncultured bacterium
TGGCTGGTTGGGGGATTTGGTTGGGTTGTTTTATGGCTGGTTGGGGGATTTGGTTGGGTTGTTTTATGGCTGGTTGGGGGTAGTTTTATTCACCTTCTTCACCTTTCCTGACATTGACTGGTAAAAAATCTTGAACTGTTTAACTAAAACATGACAATAGATCAAAAGTTTCAAGTAAAAAAGTCCCTCCGCTTGCGGAATACGCATCAGGATAAGCGGCTGGAGCGGTGAAGTCATTCCTTGTTTTTTACGACGAAGACTCCTTTTCTGGTTATCCTGATTCCGGTTGCATCGCTTAATTTGTCTCTCAGCGATCTTATGGTTTTTTTCCAGGATGGATCGAAGAGGGAGGTCAGACGGCGGTGATGTGCGGCGGATATTTCGCTTTTCTGGGCTCCGGTGTAATATGGGGCGGGCATATTGCTTCGCCAGAATGATCTGTCGAACAGGTTTTTCCGGACGGCTTTTTTTTCAAAGATGTTCTGGGGCATTATGAGGGCTGTTTGAGGTATGATCATATCCGGTTTTATTTTTTTCAGGAGCGCTTCGGTCATATCTATTGAATTTTTTTCCTGGCTGGAGGCTCCTAATATGACGAATGCGGCCGTTTTAATTCCTGCTTCGCGCAGAGCGGCGAACGAGTCTATGGCCTGTTCGTCGGAGAAATTTTTGCCCAGTTTTTTTCTTATTTGGGGGGAACCGGATTCGAGGCCCAGGGCCAGGTAAATGCAGCCTGTTTCTTTCATTTTTCGGGCGGAATTTTTGTCGATATGACGGATGTCGGCTTCGCCGGCCCACCAGTAATTTTCGCTTTTCAGATTCACTAAAGCTTCGCTTATGCCGTTGATGTGGTTTAAATCGGGATTAATTATGTCGTCGTTGAAGATGATGAAATTGCGTTTTAAATCCTGAACCAGCCAGGCTATTTCAGCGGCGATTTTTTCCGGTTTTCTTTTTCTTATGGTTCGCCGCCAGAGTATGGGAGTGTTGCAGAAGGTGCAGGCGTTGGGGCAGCCGCGGGTTCCCAGGATGGAAGCTGGGCGGCATTTTTCTTTCAGTTCTGCGGGAATATTATCGAGATGGAGAACGCTTTGAATCCAGTCTGCGCCGGCATAATTTTCCGGATTGAAGCGGTTCTGGTCCGGAAAGGGGAGGATGTCCAGGTCCTGGATCAAATTGCGTTCCGGCGTGGTCTGAAATTCATCTTTTCCAGGGATTGCAGGCAATACTAAACCGGCGACATGCGATAACGGAGTATTATTTTCCCAGGCATTTATTAACTCTTGAGCAGTCATTTCACCTTCGCCGGTAACTGCGGCATCAGCCTGTGAGCACATCAGGGAGGATTCAGGTTCCAGAGTGACGTGCGGACCGCCCAGGAACACTTTAATATGGGGCAGACTTGTTTTTATCCGTTTCGACAGGAAAAAAGCGCCGCCTCGATGGTCCGTAAGGCAGGAAATGCCGACGGCATCCGGTTGCCTGTCCCGTATGAATTCCATTACCGTTTCCATACTCAAACGAAACGCATCCAGGCATTCCGCCCGGTGTCCGTTTTTCCTCAGCCAGGCAGCGATGTATCCTATGCCGAGGGGAGGAGAGTAGGATGTTACCGGGCCGCTTTCCAGCAGGCGCCTGTTTTTGCCGAATTTAACGGCCGGCGGTTGAATTAATATGAGCTTCATGATGAAAAATCCTGGTGAATTCGTCCTTTATTGAGCAAGAGATTAATCCCGGGGCCAGTGAACCGACCAATTGCTCATGAGCGTGGCATCTTTCGACTACGAGAGCGAGCGTCGGCAGGAAGTAATGCGTTGTGGTCATCTGCGCCAATTTGTCGCCGCCGTCTGATCTGGGCCGGTTTTGTATAAAAAGCAATCATCTGATTAGAAACGTTCCTGTTTTTATCGGCCTGTCCGGCAAGCCGGTTCCGGTATCCGCGTAAACTCTGAGGTAATGTTTCCGCGGCAGCATCATCTCAACCAGGGAAGACGGCAATTCGTAGCTTGTCTGTCCCTGTATCCACTTCGCCATGGAAGCCAGGAAAGCGCCGCTGTGCGAAATCTGCAGCAGGTAGCGGATTGCTCCCGGCATTTCCGGCCACTGAATCGTTATCGACGGTTGCATCGCCTTTTCTCCAGCCGCTTCAGCGTTTTTGTCGAGCATGGCCGCCGCCGTTTTTTGAAGCAGTCGGACCGTTTTGAACAAATCGGCGTGTATTTTTCCGTAGTTGTCTCTCAGGAAAACGCACGGATCGCGGCTTTCATCATCATCGCCTGCAACAGTCATTGCATCAGCGCCGGAAGCGCGTCTGCCCTGACCATAAAGGTGCGTCCCTTCGGCGGAAGCGTCCGTCCGCCATATTTGCAAACCCCGGCGTCCCAGTCGCATGCACAATTCTATATCGTCGTATCCGCGGAGATAGTTTTCGGGCCAGCCTCCAACCCGCTCGAACGCTTCATGTTTGATCGCCAGGATGCATCCGGATGTCGCTCCGACGCGACATGCCTTATCGGTTTCAGTCCAGAAACGCCAATCTTCGCACCGGTAATTCTCCAGTCTTCTCTGGATAAAATTGGTTCTCCATAACGGGGTATCCTGAGCGTAAAACATAAGAGGGGTCGGTATTTTTAGCGAAGAAGCCATGAATCCGTAACGTTTTCCATATATCCAGGTCAACGGAAAACAGGCGCCGGCTTTTTTTTCCGTCTTTAAGAAGTCGAAAAGGCGGATGCACGATTCGAGCTTTATCCTTACGTCCGCATTCAGAAAAATCGCCGCTTCGGACGACAATTTAGACATTCCTTCATTGCACGATTGTCCATAGGAACGGTTGGACGTATGAAAAAAACGCACTTCAGGGTATCGCCTTTTCAGCCGGCTTAACTCAAAAGTATCAGGACCTGTATCCATGACCAGAATCTCGATATTCTCCGAACGCGCCGCAGAGGGGTGCAAACCGTTTAAAAGGTCGGCCAGCAAGTCCGGCGTGCGATGATGCACTATGATTATGCCATGCTTCATAATAAAGTGTTCGGGCACATACAGTTATACCTTGCCTGATGCTATGGAATCAGCGAAACTCGCTGCTAATCGTCCATAAATTCATCAGATTCCATTTGAATTATAGCTTTCTCAAGAACTTTTTCGACGCCTTGGTGTCTTGCGGCGTGTCTTAAATATTTTTGATCAAGCCTTCCACGCTGCGTCATCAGGACTCCCAACACGTCCTTCCATTTTCCATTTTTTTTCCTGTTCCCTGGCCGACATTTCACTCTCCTTATTCAGACGAAATCAATGAATGTATAATATTTATATTAAGTTAAAGTCAAGTCTGGGAATAAATATTTTTCAGACGATAGAAATCGTCAATTCCGTATTCAAAATCAACAAATGCCAGGATTCTGCGTACCAGCCCGTTTATTCGATATAACCCAATGATTTCAACTCTTGAGAAATTTCTTCATCAATCGAGGATTTTATGGGTTCTGCTTTTCGAGGGACGACTTTTTTTTCATTTTCGTAAGTCTCGATAAAGGGCGTTTTCAGAGAAGGATAGGCTACGGCCAGTTCCGCCAGGGGTTTTCCGTCCATATCGGCGGCTGCGGGTAAGCCCATCAGTCTTAATATGGAAGGAGCCACATCCAGAACGGATGCTTCCGGGACGAGAACATTACGGGGTATTTCATCGCCGGCGGCCAGGAATATGCCTGACGGGGCGTTCCAATGCTGTCCGAACCTGGGATGAATAATGAACCCCGTGATCTGATTTACCGGGAAGGAGATATTCTGCGCCGTCAATATATCGTCCGGTTCGATTTCCGGGTTCAGTTCAAGAATCAGATCGTCGCCGGCCAACTTTCCGGCGCGGATATCCAGAAACAGAGGCTTGCCCTCTTGCCGGGTTTTAATGTTCCTCAACTTTTCTACCAGGTCTTTCACGGTCATGTTTTCATCCTGCCGGAGTCCTTCGAGCAGGGTTGCGCCTCTCGTCATTCCCGGGGGATACCGGCCGTTATCCCGCAGGCATGAGCGCTTAAAATCGATGAGGTTGTTTTTATCCAAAACGAGCAGTCCTGTTTTCTGCAGCAGTTCGTCCAGGTGGAGGGCTTCAATGTAAGGCGGCGTTTTATCTTTCGCTTCCATGCCGTGATCCGAAACGACCATGAGAACGGTATCTTTTTCGGCCAGACCGGCTAATTTTCCGAGATACCGGTCGAAATAGCGGTAATATCTTTCAATAAGGCCTTTACCCGGCTCCTGCATATCGACCTGTTCGAATTTCTGAGGTTCTATAGCGCACCAGTAATCGTGTTCAAGCAGGTCTGGAGCCCTGAAATAGACCGCGGCGAACTGCGGGTTCATTTTTTCGATCAGATCGAGGCTGTAATCGGCCAGATGCAGTTCTCTTTTTAACTGTTTTTCCATGAAAGGGGAAGCCTTCATGTTTGCGGGGACAACCTGGTCGAAGCGGCTTTCGTTCTGCAGCGGATAAAAAACCTGTTCCGGCGCTATATCGTTCAGAGCGGGCAATTTTTTTTCCAGTTCAGGCGGAAAAAAGACGTCCGTCATACCGGTTCTGAGGGCGCGATTGGAGATCATGGCGCCGTGAACGGGTTCGACCGGCCAGGTGGCCCACCAGTTGACGACAAGCGATCGGATATTTTCAGCCGAGGTAATATTCCATAGAGCCCGGCATTGCCGCAAATTGCTGGTTATCGCCAGTTGTCCGCTGGTGGTTCGGTCGTCTTTCCGGGTCCAGTTGAATATTCCGTGTTTTTCAGGGAGCTTGCCTGTTGCGATCGAGGTCCAGATCATAACGGAAACCGTAGGCTTCAAGGTTTCAAGCTCAGCGCAACCTCCGGAGTCGACCAGCCGTTCAAAAACGGGCAACTTTCCCTGCCGCATCATAGGATGCAGGACGGTCCAGGTCATGCCGTCCAATCCGGTTAAATACACGCTTTTGCCTGCAGCCCCGGACTCCGCCGTACGTTCCGTAAAGCAGGATAAGCTGTTGACGATAGCCGCAAGCGCCAGAAAATAAAAAAGGATGCAGCAATGGGAATATCGTCGATGCTTTTCTTTTGTTTCGTCAATTCTCTTCATTGGCCAGATAAAAATAGGATTTCGTCCCCGGTACGAACAAGTTCGAAAACTCCGCCTCCTTATGATAACATCTTTCGACAGCATCCGTTAATTTTTTGCGCTTTTTTTCGGGCACAGGTTCAAGCAGGGGCAAAGTCAAAGTATAAGACGCATCTCCTATTATAAGAAGTTTGGCCCGTTTTTCCTCGATGTATTGCAGGAGTATCTCATCGTTGGTCACATGATAGCGCAGACATCGCTCCGTCGGCCAGTGAGGAAAATAGTCGGAACCGGCCATCCCGGGAAGGACATGTCGCCCTGCCTCGGCGGCAGCCAGCGGCGAATCTGCCGAAAAAATGTAATCTTCCGGCGCCGTATGAGCTCTTATGAACTCTGCCTGACGCTCCAGACTCTCTACCGGCGAATGCCCGTCGATTAGGGATAATGACGTGCGGCCGTAGGCCGCAAAGGTTAAAAGACAACCAATGAAAAAAGTCCCCGCCAGAAGCCGGCGAACGCTTTCGCTGTTTTTGACGCCATAAGCGATGCGCCCTGCTGCTCCTCCGACAGTAGCGCAAGCCAGTGGAAACAGGAAGGTCTGGTAGGATTCCTGGAAAATCTTCGCGGAGAAATGAGCGCCGCTGATAAGCGCCAAGAATATCCAGAAAACGCCTTCCGCGGACAATCCTTTTATTTCTTTTTTGAAAGAGTCGATAAGAGACCGGCCTTTATAAAAAAGGACGAAAGCGAAAACCAGCCAGAAAAGAAAATAGTTTTTGATCAAGTGAGTCACAGCCCGCGCTTTTTGAAACAGGTTTGCGGCCAGGTTCCGGGAATGGAGACTGAGATTGAGGCCCAGGATATTAAAGTAAAATTCGTCTTTTGCCTTAAAGTAGAAGAAGCCGATAACGGCCAGGAGAACCAGGCAGCCTGCTGCAGCGGGCAGTAACTGTTTGAGCGGTTTTCTTCGGTTCGAGAGCCAGATATAGAGAAACAGAACCGGCAGCGCCGGGAGAACGGTTAAACGGGTGCAAACGGCCAAAGCCATCAGGATGCATGATAAAATTTGAGTGGAAGCCCTCTTTTTCCTGTCCAGGATCAGATAACAGGAGGCGGTGAAAAAGAAGGCCGTCAGGGCGTAGAGCCTTGTTATAGTAAAAAAGTAAATCTGGAAGGGATTAAACGCCAGCAGTCCTGCGGCTGCCGCCATACCGGGCCTGCCGCCCAGTCTTCCGGCGATCATGCATGCCGCCAGGCATGCAAAAAAACCGAACATCACCGAGATAAGCCGGGCCTGCACCAGTCCGTATCCCAGAATCTGCATAAAAGCGCCGTAAACGTAAGGATAAACCGGTGTCTGCAGGAAAAAAAAATCCCGGTACGGCAGTTTTCCTTCATATACTAATGCGGATGCATAAACGTACGCTCCCTCATCCAGATGTATCCGGCCTCCGAAAACGTAAATCAGCGAACTGATAAGATAAACGAAAATGAACAGCAAAATTATAATCAATCTTGTCGCAGGGGCTTTCATGGTCATGACGTCAGCTTCTCCTTCAAACCGGAAAGAATCGTATCAATACGCCATGCCGGCGTCAATAAGCGGGAATAATGCTTTCAGAAAACAGCCGATCGACTCACTCCACTTGGCATCCCGGATTATTTCGTTCATCGCCGGCTCATAATCGCTTATTCAATAGCGTAATAACGCACGCCCTTGTAGTCCAGTTTTAAATCCAGGAAATCCAACTCTTCCACGACATCGTAGAACATTTCGGGGTCTCCCGGCGTCAGGCAAATCCCTTTTAAATCATATCGCGACATCAGTTGTTTAATTCCCGGGGCTCCGTTGACAGGAAAGATAACGGCCGGGCAGCCCGTAAAATAGCGAAAGGCGAACGGTTCCCTGCAGGCTGTGATCTGGTCTTTTGAGATCAGTTTTTCCAACCTGCGCTGTATGCCGGGCGAATCGTAAATCGTTCGATTTCTTGGATCGTAATGCGTCTGCAATATGAAACCGATTGAGAGAATCAAGCTAACGGCGACGGCGGAACGGCAGACCAGGTTTTCATTTTTCATCGCTTTCCGACTGGGAAAACGGCGACTTACTTCAACGCCGATTTTAAACCAGCCGTACAAGGCTATGCTCCACATGAAGAACATAATTCCTCCATTTGACCTGAGGCACGTTCCGTATTCGACGAAAGAGGGAGCGGCAAGACATATTGATGCGCTGTAAAGCATGAAAGCCATGAGGAAAGGTTGGACGGTCCGTTTTTTTCTCAGTTGAAACATTCCGGCGATGAATCCGGGTACGCCCCAGAATTGCAGCAGGAATCCGTAAAACAGAATAATTTTAAACAGGGCGGCTATTCTAACCGCGACCAGGTCCGGCAGGTCTGAGGGCCGGATATCGTTGAATGAAAGATCAGCGGTTCCGGGGTCATATATCTGGGAATATTCGGTGATGAGAAAGACGCGCGTAATGGTCTGCAGTTTTTTCGGCAGCTCGAAGGGATGAGACATTTGATTTTTTGGAGAGGATTCGTGGAGATTCCCAATTTCTGAAACATTTGAGGTAATTTCCGGCGATGCACGGCGCTGCCGGACTGTGGGCGAAGGCGGGGTTTTTATGTTTAAAAATGCGGCCAGGGGAACATGTATGCAAAGGCCGGCGGCCAGAAAGCCGGTAATCGTTCTATTCCATTTCAATTGTTTTTTGCGGCTCAATACTGTGCCGTAGAGGAGCGAACAGAGGACAAAGACCCAGCCGTCAGTCCTGACGGTTGTCGTCAGGAAAGCGAAGAGGCAACCGAGGAAAAAATGGCGGGACTGTTTTATTTCCAGGGAAGCCGTTTTCGCCAGATAATAGAGGGAGAGTGCAGAAAAGAGGGCGAAAGGAGCATATGTTTCAGGAAGGGTAAAGAAAACCGCATAAGCTCCGCCGAACGCAGTCATCCAGGCGACGGCGGCATGTATCGAAGCATGCTTAGGAAACAGAAGCCTTGCAATTTTATACGCTGTCAGGGGAAAAAGACACGAGATAAGGATAAAAGGCAGTTGAGCGACCCTGAATCCGAACCCGAAAATTCGAAATGACGTAAAGGCCGCCAGGGAACTGAAAGGACGCCAGTATCTGAAGGCATAAAACGGGATGGATTCGGGCAGGTCAATATAGTTCCACACTACATCAGAGTAGAAAAATTCATCCGCCACGCCGCTCCAACCCGTTAAAACGTGAAAATAACCGTCAAAATCAGTGGGATAATCGACCGTCCAGGCGGAAAAAAACCGGAATGACAAACAGAACAGCGTGACGATCAACAGTCGCCCGGTTTTACGATTCATAAAAATATTCCTTCATTGATCATGGTTCTGTTGCAATTAATCTTCTGCCCGGCGACAATCAGAGAAGACAATTTTTAGACTTTGACATTTTTTCGAACAGGTTTTATACTTCCTTGCCGCTATGCGTGCGAAAGGAGACTTTATCATGATGAAAAATTTTTTAACAGGCGCTATGGCAATAATTTTTATGGCTTCAGTCGCTTCAGGAGCAAATTTTGAAATTTCAGAGAAAATGGCCGATCAGGAGTTTCGTTGGATAGAAAACAACGGAGTGTATCATATTTCATCGCCTTCCAGTTACATTCAAGGCGTCTATGAGGGAAGATTTGCGGATGAAAAGTTGAAGAAAATGACGAAAGAACTTTTGGAAGACGGTGTTTTCAACGATGAGGATTACCAGAAAGTCATCAAAGAATTCCGTTCGATGTGGAACCCTGATTCTTTAACCATTCTTCCTGAGCTGGACAATGAAGAGAAAGTAAAAGAAGCCTCGACCGAATTCGTCGAAGAATTTAAAAAGAGTGCGGAAAAAGAAAAAGGATCGATAGAAGGCGTTGCCATTCGTATGAAAAAATTGAGCGGAGAATATCTTATTCCCAAGTTGAAGGATTTCATCATTGCGGTTCCTGCTGATCCTGAAATATTATATTCCATCAAACAGAGGGACTTTGAAAAAGAAAAGAAAAGAATTCAGGATGAATTAGTCGAAATATTGAAAAATCGCATTGCTGAAGGCGAAAAAGAGTTGAAGAAAGAATTAAAAATAATAGAAAACACCGGAGCGATTCCGCCTGACAGCAAAGCAGCCGAAATAAAAAAACAGATGATGTTTCAATACAGCCTTTCCGGGGAGCTCGAAAATTTCAACGAAGAACAAGTCATAGCGGACTATATTGAAAAAGGAGCTTTGGCTGATTATGTGAAAAGAATTACGCCGACGAGCAAAAGCAGTTACTCGGAAAAGGAGATGCCGGCTGGACGCTGGATCATTTATTACGACCAGGATTTCATGTCTTATTTGTATGTCATTGAGATCAAACCTGGCGAGAAAACAACTTTAAATCTGTTCCGCATATTCGACCATACAAGGCCGACAAACTAGCTCCTTTCGATTAACAGTCATTTTACGGAATGCAGGAAAGGCGACGCGACAGCCGAAGCGGAGAGGCTCAATTTCCCTCGATTAAAGAAGCCTTGAATAACAGGAGGCACCGGGACTAATCTTCCGGTATTCAGTCACTTTAAGAGGGAGGAATATCGGGCTTGTTTTTAGTCATTTCGAGTAATTTATCGTCAGCGTAAACGAATTTTTTCGGCGGATTAAGAATGAGGATGTGCGGTTTTCATTTCTTTACGTCATTCAATAAGGCGGTGTGATGAAAATAGGTCTGGATGCATCCTGTTTGCTGAAGAATCGGACCGGCGTAGCCAATTACACCCTCCATCTTTTAAACGGATTGAGCCGCATAGACGAAAAGAATGAATATTTTTTGTGGCTCAATGCGTTGAAAGGCGACGTTCCTGTTGAGGAGTATCTTGAGAATCCATTGTTTCGGCAGATCAGGACCAGGCTGCCCGGCAGAGCGCTTCTGAGATTATGGGAATATTTCCGTTTTCCGAAAGTGGAGACTTTAATGAGGGTGAACCCGGATATATTCCATTCGCCTAATTTTTTTTATCAGCGGGTCGGCAGCGCCTGTAAAACGGCCACTGTGCATGACCTTTTCTTTATAAAGCATCCGGAATACTGTGAGAAATACGGCGGACAATACTTCAGCAGGGTCTTTGAAAAACGCGTTGATGAGCTTGACGGCATAATAGCCGTAAGCGAGCGCACTAAAAGCGACCTCTTGAATTGGCGGTCGCTGAAGAACGTTAAAATACAAGTTATCCGGGAAGCTGCCGATCCGGAAGTCAAGGCTTTTGCTGACAGTTTAAAACCTGATGACCTAAGAAAAATTATTGATTCCTACGGGTTGCTTGACAAGCGTTTTGTCATTTCTGTGGGAACTTTGGAACCCCGAAAAAATTACGGTTTCATGTTGAGCGCTTATGAAACCTGGATGAAGAGAATCGATAATCCTCCCCTCCTGGTCATTGCAGGCGGACGGGGCTGGGAAAGCGATCAATTGCGGGAAATAATCAGGAACAAATCACTCCGAAACCGCGTTAAACTGCTCGGTTATGTGCCAGTCAAACACATTGCCGCCCTCTATAAAAATGCAGAATTCTTCCTGACCTCCTCCCTGTACGAGGGGTTCGGACTTCCCATTCTCGAAGCCATGTCCCTGGGAACTCCGGTTATAGTCCCCGATTGTTCCGTATTTCCTGAAACCGCCGGTTATGCGGCCTTGTTTTACGAATCGCAGAATAAAGAAGACCTGGTGGACAAAATGCATGAAATGACAATAAACGAGGAATTAAGAAGAAAATATGCGCTGGCCGGATTGAAACGCAGTTCGGAATTTTGCTGGCGAAAAACTGCAGAAGAAACCATACAATTTTTTGAAAATTGGCAACCAAATTGAAGGTAATGTTCGACGGCCGCTGCATTACGGCCAGAAGCTCAGGAGTCGGACGTCATGCGTCGAGTCTCTTTTCGGCTTTAATAAGGACGCCTGATGCCGATATGGATATACTCCTTTTAAAAACAAAAGAGACAGCCCAGGCATTCGACGTTCCCGTTAAGGATAGGCTGCTTGCGCCGTTTACCCTGGAAAGTCATCCTCTTGGCGATTTATGGCTGCAGACCGTATTGCCGATGAAGCTCAGGTTGAACAGTATTGATGTATTTCATTCGCCGGCTTTTCACCTGCCTCTGACCGGACTGGGAAGTAAAAAAATAACCACTCTTCATGATCTGGCAGTTTTCAGATTCCCGGAAACGTTCCCCTTTAAATTCAGTTTTTACCTTCGGCGTATAATCTGCGCGGCAGTAAAGAGCGCCGACGCAATTATAGCCGTTTCCCGGTTTACGGCTGATGAAATAATGGAATTGTTCGAGATACCTGCAGAACGAATTCATGTTATCCAGAATGCGCCGGACGGCATATTCTCGAAATACAAAGATAATAAGGGATCAGGGGAGCTGATGCGGAAACATAAACTTCGGCAGGGATATTTTCTTTATGTGGGCAATCTTGAGCCCCGCAAGAACCTGGATGGGCTTTTTAAAGCATTTACGGCGCTTCCTTCGGATGTGAAAAAGGAGCATCCTCTGGTTATCGCCGGCGAACGGGCCTGGCTTTGGAAGAAAACATTAAGCAGCGTACCGGATGAATATGTTCATTTCACGGGATATATTGAACAGGAACAGTTGCCTGCGCTTTATTCGCATGCCGGATGCCTGGTCTATCCCTCGATTTACGAAGGATTCGGCCTCCCCATACTGGAAGCCATGGCCTGCGGTTGTCCGGTAATCGCTTCAGACATACCCAGCAGCAGGCAAACGGGACGCGATGCGGCGAAATATGTGAATCCGCACGATCACCGGGAATTAGCCGCATCCATGCGTTTTCTGATCCAAAACCGGCAATTGCAGAAAGAGATGCAGGAAAAGGGCAGCGCCAGGGCTTCCGAATTCTCCTGGGAAGAATCTGCGGCTCAGACTGTTCAGCTCTACAAAGCGACGGCGTAATCCCGGCGGTCTGTTTTATGCGCTCGAATATCCGGGCATCGTTTCTTTTCAAACGTTTTATTGACAGAATAAGCAAATGAAATTATGATTAAAAAAGAGATTTCTTTAAATCAGCGGACGGTGCATTATGAAAGAAATTACTCAGAAAAAACAGGGGGATGCAAACCCGGATATACTGATTGTTGATGACGACATATCAGTAGTGCGTTTGTTAAGAATTTCGCTGAAAAGGATAGGATATCACGTGAGGTCAGCATTAAACGGTATGGAAGCGCTGAAGGAAGTAAAAAACAGCAAGCCCGATGCGATCATCCTGGACGTTTTAATGCCCGAAGTCGACGGATTGTCGCTTTTGGAGAAATTCAAATCTGAGTCGCACACTGAGGACATTCCGGTAATACTTTTGACGGTCAGGAAGGATCAGAACGACATAAAGGCGGGATATGACCTGGGGGCTGATTATTACATAACCAAACCTTTTAAGGTGGAAAACATTATTGACACGGTCAGAAGGGCGACGGCCGACAGATGAAAAGATTAAAAGCGCTTGCGATTGATGATGCTTCAGATATGCTTTTTCTCATTTCGACCTCACTGAAAAACTGGGGGAATTGTGAAGTAACGACGACCGAGGACTGGGAGGAGGCGCTGGAGAAGGCGGAAACCGAGCAGCCGGATGTGATTCTTTCCGATCTGAATTTGCAGGACATTGACGGTTACGAATTATGTCGCCGCTTGAAGGAGAATCCCAGGACTTCCGGCATACCTGTAATTTTTCTTACGGCGCTGGACACGAAGAAGGTCAGAGAAAAGATATATGAAGCGGGAGCGGCGGGAATCATAGAGAAGCCGTTTGAACCTTTCAAATTATGCGATCAGATAAAGAATATCATATCAGACAAGAACTGAAGAATAAGCGAACGGTTTTTTGATGGGTAGAGTCTTAGGGTTGGATTTAGGAGAGCGTAGAATCGGTCTGGCGTGGTCTGACGAAAACCGTATTGTAGTGGTAGGCGGTATGGTGCTGACACGCAAGGACCCTGCATCCGATATTGAAGTCATAAGGAAAAAAATTGAAGAACTGAATGTGACTGTGGTGGTATTAGGGAAGCCTCTGCATATGAGCGGCGAGTCAGGGGAGAAGGCGACGGAAGCGGAGGAATTCAAGAGGAGCCTGGAAGAGGGCGAGGGTGACCTGGAGATTGTTTTATGGGATGAGAGGTTGACGACGGTTATGGCTGAACGTTCGTTGATTGAGAGCGGAATGCGACGGAGCAAGCGGAAAAAAGTGATAGATAAGGTAGCGGCATCCATAATACTGCAGAGCTGGCTGGATGCAGGACAGACGGACAATCCATGAAAAAAGGCGTAATATTATTCATCGTATTCTGGATATTGCTGTGGATAGCAGCCGTATCAGCGGCTTACTACGTATGGTCGGAAATTTCAGCTCCTTCCTTTGAGACGGGTATCGAAAAGTCGATAACCGTGCCTCAGGGCTATACGGCGACCCAGGTAGCCGTGTTGCTGAAACAGGAAAATATTCTGAGCGATCCGCTGTTTTTTCAGATATTATGCCGGCTGCAGGAAAAAAACAGTTGCATCAAGGCGGGGACTTATGTTCTGTCGCCGACCATGAGTCCTCTGGAAATATACGATATTCTTTCATCAGGCAGGGAGCAGTTGTTTCCGATAACCATCCCGGAAGGATTGACTCGATTAGAAACTGCTGTGCATATTGAAGCCAAAGGGTTCGGAAGAGCTGAAAAGTACCTGGCGCACAGCGAAAACGGTAATTTCGGATTACCGGCTGAATTGACGGGAGGCTCATTAGAGGGTTTTCTTTTCCCGGAAACTTATCTGCTCAATGATCAGGCTGATGAAGAAAAATTAATAGAAGTCCAGACGAAGCGGTTCATGGAAATTTATGACGAGTTGTGGAGAAACAAGCCGGCTGATTATCCCTTGACCGCCCGGGAATGGGTTATAATGGCATCGCTTATTGAAGAGGAAGCGAAGCTGGATGAAGAACGGTCGCTTATTTCAGCGGTATTTCACAATCGTCTGAAAAACAATATGAAGCTGCAATGCGATCCTACGGTAATTTATTCTCTGCCGCAGTTTGACGGGAATCTCAGGAAAAGGGACCTGGCCTTTGATTCGCCTTACAACACCTATGTATATCGAGGGTTGCCGCCCGGCCCCATAACCAATCCGGGAAAAGCTTCGCTCTATGCAGCCCTTTATCCCGACAACGTTTCCTATTTGTATTTCGTGGCGAAAAACGACGGCAGTCATCACTTTTCGACGACGTTAAGAGAACATCAGAAAGCGGTAAACAAGCATCAACGTTAAATGAAATCGGTTAAATCTTATTTTCACCCATTCGATGTAATTTTTATGCTGCTGATCGTGCTTTTCAGCATCGGCATCATCAGGCATAAAATGCGGGATGCTGCAGAGGTCCCGGAACACTTGTCGGAACATTCCGGGGAAAAAATCAGCATGCGGGTCCGGTTCAGAGATGTTCCTGAGGAGCTGGCGTCACAGATGGAAGCCGGCGATGCTTTCGTCGTTCAGGGAGAAAAGCTGGCAGTCATATCTGAGGTTAACCGGACCCCTGTTCGCAGACCTCGATATGATATTGCCACAGGCGAGTGGGAAACTCTTGAGGATAACTTTTACAGTGACGTAACAGCGGAAATTGAGACTCCCGCCTGGATTGACCGGACAGCAGGCTTCAAACTGGGGCAGACGATTGATTTTCAGACGGAAAAGATGCTGTTGCCCGCAAAAATCATAAGCATAGATGAGCCGGCGCAAGAAATGCCCGAAGCCGTTGGAAAATCGCTGCTGTTGATACTGAACTTCAAAAATGTGCCTGATTTTATCGTAACAAAATTGAAAAGCGGAACCTACGGAATCGGGATATCCGGGCATCTCGAAATCCTGGTTGAAGAAATCCTGAACAAAAGAGCCTCCGCAACCCGGAAGATATTGGCGCAAAGCGATATGTCGTCCCGACGCCACGACGTATTGTCCGGCATGATGAATTTTTACGGCGACCGTTTTTTTAACGTCAAATTGCGCGTTCGAGCCTGGTTGAAAGAGAAGGATGGGAATTATTTCTACCGAGACGAAAAAATATATCCGGGTAAAACATATAACTTTCATTTTCGCCGCTTCGATCTTCCGGGAAGGCTGATCGAGCTGGTGAAAACTTATTGAATGACGACAGTTCTCTACTCCTGAGCGGAAGCGATTCATCATTCACATCTCCTGACATTGACTGATAAAAAATTGTGAAATTTTTCATGAAAAAAAAACAGTCGATCAAAAAATTTAAAGTAGAACAAAGTCCCCCCGCTTGCGGGGGGATTTAGGGGGGCTAAAAACTGCACAATTATCATGCCGAGTTGTAATACAAGAAAATATAATTATTTCAATAGGTTTTGACCTCATTGGCAAGAGTTCTGTCATTATGAATCCTGCAGGTGTTCCAATCAATGAATCGATAATTTACCGCAAGTTAAAAATTTTGACGACCCGGGCTGTCAGAAGCGCCGCCCGGCTGTCTGCAGTCGTTAACAGACCTGTATGGCTTGTACTTTTCTTTTTGACATTTTTGACCGGCGTCTCCTGGTTCATGGGACAAACGCCCGGCATGGCAAGGATGGCCGCAGCCGTTACGGCGGCATTAATAATCTATTATAACGAAAAAATTTTACTCTATTCTTTCGCCTTAGTCCTCCCGATTGAACATTATTACGCTTTCCTGCCGAATTTCACTCTTACATCGCACGAGCTTTTTATTTTTTCCATGCTTTTCGCCATGCTCATAAAATTAAAACGAAAAGACATCCACAACATATCGGCTGCGTTGACTTTCATCGCTCCCTGGGCGTTCATTCTCATATTATCGGCGCTTTTTTCAGGCTCGCCCGCCGGCGGAATTAAACAGGCCCTGAAATGGAATGAAATGGCGATGGCCTGGATATTAGGCATTTATTTTTTTCAATCAGAGCGTACCGTAAAAATATTCCTGGCGTGCCTGGCATTCTCTGCAGCGGTCGCAGCAGCCCTGGGAATAGCCCAGTTCGCTGCCGCCGCCTTCCCCCAATGGTCTCAATTTCTAGCCTCCCGAAATATCGGGCAATTAAACATTATATTTAACCGGTTCCTGCGCGCTCACAGCACCTTCGGGCATGCCAATCATTTCGCGAACTTTCTGCTGATGGCGATGACCGCACCGCTGACCTTCATCCATGAAAGGAACCTGGTCAAGAAAGCCCTGGCCCTGGCGCTCCTGCTCTTCCTGGGAACAGCCCTCATATTGACTTTTTCACGAGGCGCCTGGAGCGCTTTTTTGGTGACCTTATTCCTCGTGCTCTTCCTGTTAAGGCCTTATAAGGCTTTGTTCTGGGGTGCAGTATCAGGCGCTGCGGGGGCGGCTTTTTTTCTTTTTACCGGCGCCGACATCGATGACGGGCTGGCTTACCGGTTATCAAGCCTACGGAATCTCGGCGAGGATGAGACTTTTATGGAGCGGTTGAAGATATACAGGACCGGATGGATGTTTTTGAAGAAGAATCCCTGTGTGGGTTTGGGATTAGGCAAATTTAAAAACATTATGGGTGACCTTAATTTTCTGGGTATGCCTCTGCTGGGAACGAAAACTCATCTTCACAATTTATACCTGCAAATAACCGTAGAAACAGGCATCGCGGGTTTACTCGCTTTTCTGCTTTTCGTCTTTTCCGCCTTTTATAAAATGCTCAGGCGACTCATTTCATCCGGCAGGAGGATTAAAGAACAGAACTTCATTCTCATCTGGGGGCCGACAGCATATCTCGTTCACAGCATGGCGGATGTATTCCTCTACCGGGGTCTTCATATATTATTCGGTTTTCTGCTCGCTGCAGCCTATGTTTCCATAACTCGAAACGACCAGGACGGAAACGCTGATGCTGAAGCGCCTCCGTCAGAGAAACCGTGAAAAAAGATAGTTTCATATTGCAGTGGACTTTTCGCGGAACGACTGAGCTGATAAAGAAGGTCACGGGTTTTCTGGTAGTTGCTGCAGCCGCCAGGTTGACGGACCAGGGCCTGTTCGGAACTTACATTTTTTTACTGACATCGACGAATGTGTTCGCCTTGCCGGTCGATTTCGGTTTAAACGTGATGGTAACCCGGCAGTCCGCCAGGGAAAAGGAACCCGCAGGTGAAATACTGTCAGGAACATTCACGATAAGATTATGCCTGTCGCTGATTGCTCTGATTGCCGCTGCAGCCGCCTCCTCTGCAGGTTTTTTCCATGACCTTCCCCTCGTTCCGGTCTACATATTCCTGATTTTCTGGATTCTGAACGTTAATGCGGATACGCCGCCGGCATTTCTGGAAGGAAGGCGATTATTCGGATTGCAAACGCTGATCGTCGCCGCAGGAAGGACCGCTCTCCCCGTTGCAGCCCTCATAGCGCTCATGACCGAAGCAGGAATCCTGGGATTAGGCGCGGCATACGTTCTTTCAGCCCTGCTGACCCTGGCAGCGGGATTGTTCATCGTTCAAAAGAAATTTACTCCTGCCTGGGGTCTTCCTCCGCTGAAAAACCTGCGCTTGAAGTTCAAGCAATCCGCGCCTGTCGCGATCATGCTCTTTTTCGCTTTTCTTTATTTCAAAATAGACATCCTGATGATCACCTGGCTGCGAGGCGAAGTGGAAACGGCTCATTACGGAGCCGCGTTCAAAATTCTGGAGCTTATGATGGTAATTCCGGCTACTTTCACCGCGGTAGTTTTTCCCAGGTTGTCGAAAATGCATTCAGCGGCGCCGGAAAACATCAAGAGGGAATTCTTTAAATATGAAGCTATAGCCGCTATTCTGGCCGGCGTATGTTTCGTGGTCTTTTATGCAGGAGCCCCAATTCTGCTGTCGGCAATATTCGGTCAGGAATTTGCGGCAAGAGAGACGATAACGGTAATGCGCATCCTGGCCGGCGCTCTGGCCGTCATATTCCTGAATTATCCCGCAATATACCTGATCATTTCGCATGGAAAACAAAGCGCCAACGCTGTGAATGCAGCCCTGTGTTTCATTTTCAACCTGCTTGCCAATGCCGCCGTAATACCGTTCTACGGCATGAAAGGAGCGGCGGTAACGACCATTTTGACCGAAGCGCTCTTGGGCTTTTTGAGTCTCCGGGAAATTATGAGATTGGAGACCTTCGGCAGCAGGAAATGATTCCGGCAGGAAGATTGTCTTGATTGAATTTATGAGTCTGATTAAACAGGGGTTTTGCTTCTTTCTAAACTTTTGACGGTTCATTTCAGTAATCGGGGTCGGTATCTGGGTCGAAATCGAAACAAAATTTTATCGTGACCTTTCAGGAAAAAACGCATACAAAAATATTGGCGGTTTACCGGCTTGCAGTTTTGATGGTTATTGGTGGGACTACCTCACCCCCCGGCCCCCTCTCCATGAATGGCTGATCTTTACCCACACTTGACACCGTCCATTTCAT
>CAZUFC010000150.1:0-18375 GCA_964619725.1 uncultured bacterium
GGGATCGGGGTTGGTGTCGGTATTTGGATCGGGTTCGGGGTCAGTATCGGGGTCGGTCTTGGGTCGGGGTCGGGATCGGGGTCGGGATCGGGGTTGGTGTCGGTATCTGGATCGGGATCGGGGTCGGGATCGCAGTCGGACATTTGATACGACTATCGGTCCAACTTTATGCCTTCTTCAAGTTTGTCCCAAACTGAGGTTTTTTTTTGCGGGAGGTTGATACGTCGATTTTTTCGATTGATTCACTCAGTTATACGTTTTGAAAAAAGCTTAACACCATTTTGATCATTCCAGAAATTTTTTTAATCTATTGTTGTGTTTTCGTTAACCAAAACAAAATTTCTACCAGTCAATGTCAGAAGATATGAAGGAGTTGAATAAAACTCGCCCCAACCCGCCATAGAAGAACCCAACTAAACCCCCTAACCAGCCCAAAACAAACCACTCTGACTCCCCCTCTCCATTCATGGAGAGGGGGCCGGGGGGTGAGGTGAGTTTAGGGGATATGGAAAAACTATGGGCGATTTTCCCGGGGTTTTTTGATTGCAGGTAATGATTAATTTATCAGGCTGCCGGAAACTCGGGGCGGTTGTTTCAGTTTTGGACCTGATTTTTGCTTTTACAGGTTAACGACTTCATACACGCCATGGAAAGCGGCAGGATGCCGCTTCACCTTTGCTTCGTTCCTTGATGACGGTTTTTAATTTTAATATGAATTGATTTCTTTTTTATCAATAAGCAGATTCAGCGTCCTGCCCCCCAGTGTCCGTCATCTGTTTTCTTCAGACCGCGCTGTTCTTATTGATTGCTTTCTGCAGTTCTTCGGCTATATCCATCAGGTATTCGGGTTGGAGTCTTCCTTCTATGGTCCAGATTCTGTTGCGGCTGAACCATGAGACGCTGTGATACAACGTCTTCGATTCGTCGCCCGTCAGGATGAAAATCTTGTCTTTTGGTTTCCTTTTTGTGGGAATCGAGCTTAATACTATTACCTGGCCGAACGGCGATACGTACGGAATGCACAGGTTTTCACCCGTCTGCTTCATTTCCTTTTGCGCTATTGAATAAGGACCGTGCGACATCACTCTTTCCGGCACACTTATCGGGGATTGTTCTTCCTTCATCGTCACCGCATTAAATTCTTCCTCCCTGCTGCGGTATATGGAATAGGGATCAACCGCGTAATTTATGTCGAATAAATTCCGGCAATTCAATTCCTTTCCGGCTTGCAATTTTATTACATCCAACTCCTGACTCTTGTGGAGATAATTGCTCATCAGAAAACCAGCGGCGAAGATAACCAGTCCGGCGCAAGCATATCCCAGGACCCTGAATGAGATAAAGATGCCTCTCCGGTCCGGTTTTGAATAAAAGCTTTTTTTCGTCCGTTTCATGAGCTCCCTGGACGGTTCGGGGGCTTTGATGTTTTCCATGCTTTTGCTGAGTCGCTGGAAAGATTGCTGAAATTCACGGCAGTCCCTGCATTCCTTCAGATGCATTTCTAACGCCTTCTCATTTTCATTGTTCAACTTGCCGTCAAAGCTTTTCAGAATGATGTCCCTGTATTTTTCACAGTTCATTTTATTCTCCATATTTTTCCCGGTATTTTTCCATGAGGATTTTCCGGGCCCTGTTCAACCTGGACCTTACCGTACCTTCCGGAATGGCCAGCAATTCGGCCGTCTGTTTGGTGGAACAGCACTCCAGGTGCCTCAGAATAATAACTTCTTTCAGAGAACTCGGCATTTCTTCCAACAAACTTGCAGTGAATTTCTGAATTTCCCGGACTTCAGCCGTTTTTTCCGGACTCTCGACGGCAGGATTTAAAATGAAGTCGCGATATAGGGGTTCTACTCTGGTATCGTAAAACTTTCGGCGTCTCCATTTCTCCCGGTTGATGTTGATGCATATTTTTATCAGCCAGGCGGCTTCTTTTGATTCATCCTGGTAACCATCGAAAGCCTGGTAGGCGCGTAAAAAGGTTTCCTGGAAAAGGTCGTCGGCATCGGAGCGATTGAACCCGGAGAGTTTCCAGGCCATGCCGTAGACTCTCCGGGCGTTTCTTTGAAAAATATTATTGAATTTTTTACGCTTTGAACGTGTTTCTGAGAATTTGAATTTCAGCATCCTGGTCATTGGCGCTCTAAGTATTGAATTAATTGGTTTTTTTCAATATAAACCGGTATAAAAAGTTGTGCTTTTTCCTGCTCCCCATAAATCCCTCCGCTGTCGCTTACTATTATACACGCTTGATGCAATAGACTAATGATTTTCATTTTATACTTCAAATACAAGGAGTTATAAAAATTATTCTTCAGAACGAAAACAGATAAAACTGTGACTTCATAGAAAGCCCCCCCTATATCCCCCCGCGAGCGGGGGGACTTTGCTTCATGGCTTCTTTGACGGACTTCGACGCTTTAAATCTCCGGCGAGTGGGGGGACTTTTTTTATTGACCTTCATTGATCGCATGTTGGTTTTTTTTTAAAATGGGGACTGATCAAACCGGGCTATGGTTCTTTCAAGTTTTTCGACAGTTTGTTTCAGTAATCGGATCGCAATTGCAAAAAAATGATGGAATATTCTGTAGAATTTCAACTTCAAAAGATGAATTTTGAAAAATTCTCAAAATGCACATTTTTTTCAAGCATCGTCAAGAGTTCAGAATTCAATTCATACGATCCTCTGCAATGTCATCAGGCAATTCGCCGTCGAGTTCTTTTATCATCTCAATACCATTCGCTTTTTTCAATTCTTCGGCCCATTCTGCAGTTTTTCTGATCCTGGCATCCGGGTCTTTTTTCCCTTCATCGATGACCCGCCTGCATAATTCACTAGTTTCGCGATCCAGCGTAAAAGCATTCAGTTCAGCGACAGCCAGCAATATTTCCAGTTTTAACGGCAGGTAACGAACGGTGGGATACAGCAGCGCTATTTGTTTGAACTCTTCGGAGGCTTTACGGGGCCATTCGTCTTTGTTTCTGAGTTTCTGATTAACGAAGCGAGGCAGGGCATCCAGGTATGCATTCTTCTGCGCGAGAAAACGTGCGCAAGCGGCAGCATTGTCTTCATCGCCTTTTGCGATAAAAAGATCGCCCATGCCTTCGGCGCCTTCCGTCAGGCAACTCAGTGATATCATGTCCTGTATGATGGTGATGCCGGGTTCTTCCCACAACAGCAGTCCTAGATTCAGGGCGTTTGAAAACCACATTTCAGCCTCTTCAAATTTCTTTTTTTCCAGCGCTTTTTCTCCGTTTTGAGAAAAAGTCTTTGCAGCCGAGCGGTAGAGTTTCATCATGGGTATCATCTGCTCGTAAGGGGGAAGCTTCATATCCAGGGAAAAAGGAAATTCACACCGGCGGCATTCAAGTCCTTTCATGACCAGCCGGTATGCGTCCGAATTCTGCTTTAATCTTCCCTCGACAATCTCATCATCCGATTTTCTGACCATTTTTTCCGCGTTCAAAAACATTTCGGCAGCATTACAATTATTGGCCGGACGTTCGATCATGGAATACAGCGTTGAAACGTCAGGCGGCACAGGGATCGTACCTGCACAAGCGGATGCCGCCGGTATGATTACCAGGATCAATGCGGCAATGATTCGACTTTTCATTTTTTTCCTCCCGAGGTTGAAAGATACCATCGTTCTCTCAAAAAGGATAATGAATGAAAAGGAATTTTGTTCACAAAAAGCCTGGTCGAATAGATCAGAAATCATGAAAAACGACACCTACAAATTTCATTTAAGGACGAATTAAGGAATCTATTGTAAAAACAGGGCGTTGATAACGATGATAAATGCCCCCGGGGTTGAAAATCTGTTCAATCCTTTCAGAATTTTTAAATTCATCCATCTGCCCAGGGTTGCGCTCCGCTTCGCTTCGCTTAACCCTAGGCTCTGCTGTCGAGAACCCTTCGGGGTCAATATTATTGTGTTAAGCGTGTGTAATAGCCAATTTTTTAATGGGGAATTTACCCGATCATTCTATCATGCCGGCACGTATTGTTGCCTCCATTTGATCAGTCCCAAATTTTCAGATACACAGTAAAGCTGCTTGTCATTCTTGGGACTGTTCAAACCGGGGTTATACTTATTTCATAACTTTTAACAGTTTGTTTCAGTAATCGGGATCGGGATCGGGGTTGAAACAAAATGATGGGAAATTCGGAAGAATTCCAACCTTAAAAGACGCATTTTTGATCAATGCCCAAAAAGGTTAAAAATGTATTCGTTGTCGCGATCCTGGTCGTGATCGTTGTCGAATAAAGGTTTAACGTCCATTCAGGCGAAATTGAATTTAAATGACATTTCATGCTGTATTCCGACAACGATTCATAAGCCATTCATTAGTAGGGAGTCGGCGGATTAAGTCTTTGTGACGGGCTCTGACCCCGTTTCTGATCGTTTGTCTTGAATTATTTTGGGGAGAGTTTATAGTATTTTCGTTTTCCTATTCTTATGGTGACGCCTTGTTCAGGGATGTTTGCTGCGGCATCTACATTTTTTTGCTGTTCCTGTTCGACGTAGAAACCGCCTTGTTTCATGAGGCGTCTCAGTTCGCCTTTGGATGGAACGATTTTCAGTGCGTGACAGACGTCAAGCCATTTTTTCCCCTGCAATTCATGTGGAACCGTTAATTCAGGAATATCTTCCGGGGCTTCTTTGCGTTGAACGATCTGCTGAAACTCTTTTTCCGCTTCTTTTGCTTTCTGTTGACCGTGGTATTGGGTCACGAGGTTAAAGGCGAGGACTTTTTTGACTTCCATGGGGTTGACGCCTTCTTTCAACCGTTTCACGAGTTCGTCTATTTTCGTTCCTTCGAGGGAACTGGTCAATTCCAGGTATTCCTGAATATGATCGTCAGCGATGCGCATTGTTTTTCCGTACATGTCGAAAGGGGAATCATTGATGTTGATGACGTTCCCGTAACTTTTGGACATTTTCCTGCCGTCGGTTCCTATTATGAGGGGGTTGGTGAGCATCACATGCGGTTTATCGCCGAAATATTCCTGTATGGCTCTTCCCGCCAGCATATTGAAATGCTGATCATAGGCGCCGACCTGAACATCGCATTTAAGTATGTACGCATCGTAACCCTGCATCAGGGCATAGAGCGATTCATGAAAGCGGAGCGATTCGCCCTTTTCCATGCGTTGCTGAAAATCGCGTCGCGCGATGATCTGTTTCATGGGGAAAATACTCGCCAGTTCTATAATGTCAGCGAAACTTAATTTGGATAACCATTCGCCGTTGTATCTGACCTCGGTCTTCTGTTCATCCAGCACCCTGAAGGCCTGATTCGTGTACGTTTTGGCCATTTCCATCACCTGATCGTGCGTGAAGCGTCTCCGTTCGCTCGATTGTCCGCTCGGGTCCCCGATGGTTGCGGTATAATCACCGATCAGGAAAATGATGTGATGTCCCAATTCCTGGAATTTACGTAACTTCTGCAGAGGCACGAAATGACCGATGTGAAGGTCTGTGCTTGTCGGGTCCACTCCCAGGTAAATTCTCAACGGCCGTCCTTCCGATAATTTTTCGTGCAGTTCCTTACTCATTTGAGCGCGCATACCCTGCTGCTCGTCGCTCAAATCCAACCACTCCTCAGCCTCATCCGCAAAACGAGTGCCCCTCATTAATATTTTTAATTGCTCATCAGGCGATAACATTGTTCCGTTAAACCCTCTCTGTTTCATAGTTGATTGTTTTCTTACCTTGTCATACATTTTTAAACTCAAAACCGCACATTGAAAAACGCAGCCGTGCGGACATTTCCGATACAGCCTCGTTTCATTATAAGAATATTTCGGATTTGATCAATCCTATTATCCGATAATGGCGTTTTCGTTGATTTTATGCTGATGTTCGACAATAATGAACGCCAGAATGAATTCTCTTTTAAGCCATATAATAAAGTTCGGGACTGTCGTCATCATCGGTGCAGCAATGCTGATTTTATGGTCACGGTTCGATGTTGACGAAGGAGGATTTTCTCAAGGGGTTGTCCCGCAGAAGGAGGCGATTGTTTTCAAAAGCACGGGCAAAATCGACTGGGGAGAAAAAGGAGCCGATTACTTTTCCGTCCAGGGGATCGATTCCGATGATGCGACAAGCGGACAATTCATTTCAGCGAAAGCCCGTGTCGCCCGCGTACAATTCTGGCGCGTAAAATCTGAAACGTTTACATTAAGAATCAGATGCAGGCAATCATGCGAAGCATCCCACATAGTTCCTTTATTGCTGTCGGTTAACGGCAGGCATGTCGGCCGCCTGCGACTGAAACGTGACTGGGAAACTTTTTCAGTGAGCATACCTGCGAAACTGACGTTAAGCGGCCGCAATATTCTGACGCTGGAAACGCCAAAGGGCACGACAAAGCCTGATATGTATTATGACCTGGACTGGATGGATTTCGGAGCTGATCATAATGAAGCGAATCAAAGGCCGGCATGGCGGGAATTAACTCCAGGAACAGCCGTAATGACCTATCATTTTTTATTTCCCGGAGACAGTATTCTGCTGCAATGCGGCAAGAACAGTCCGGGTTATTCGGCCGTAAGCATAACGGGCGATAATGTGCGGGAAAAAGAGTATTTTCTTGGCCGCCGGTTATGGTTTGAAGAAACTTCAATCGAATACGAGCTGCAAGGCGGGGCCGGCGCTTCATTGTATCCTTCGGCCGCCAGGTGCCTGGTATATGCGGATGACGAGCATGCCGGGGACGCTTTTCGGTTCAAAATCGGTCAGAAAAACTCACGAAAAGCCCCGGGAGAATCTCTTGCTTTATATTCCGAATTCGCGAATGAAACGCCGCAAGCAGATATAATCGTTCTCGTGCTGGACTCGCTGCGGGCTGATGCCGCGGGTTGCGGAGGTTGTTCTCTGAAGATAACGCCCAACATCGACAAAGCTGCGAGGAAGGGTTTGACTGTTTTTCAGAGTATAGCGGCAGCGCCGTTTACGACTTCTTCGATTGCGTCGTTAATGACCGGGGTTCAACCTGTCCGGCACAAAGTATACGACATAGAAAGCATGGTCCCGGAGGCTCTTCCGACCCTGGCGGAAGAATTGAAAAAGGCCGGATATGAGACATGCGCCATAAACGCCATGGCGACCCTGGCCGGCGAATACGGTTTCTCCCGGGGTTTCCAGATTTACCATGAAATTCACGATCAATTTCCGCATCCTGTTGACGGAATACATGCTGTTGAGGCATTTGAGAAAATTTACGGGAAATCGGGATTTGAATTTCCGGGGTTCTTTTATATTCACCTGAGAGAACCGCATTTTCCTTACCTTCCGCCCTCTCCTTATATCGATTTATTCGGAAAGGCAGGAACCTATCGTTACCTGATGGATCGGAGGGTGTTCCGGAGGATAAAAAAATTTGAAAGAATCTTATCGCCGGATGAACTGAAGGGAATGCGAATGCTCTATAATGCCGGGGTGAGATATGCGGATTACTGCCTGGGTGAAATTCTAAAGACCGTTATTGAGAAGAAACGCTGGACCGACACATTATTGATAATTCTAGGCGATCATGGAGAAGGCTTCTGCGAGCACGGCAGGTACTCGCACGGCAGCGTCGTTTATAATGAAATGACGCGTGTTCCGACGATCATTTCAGGCGGCTGCATCAATGATCAGCAAAAAGACAGGATCATCAGCTCGATGGGAACGACGGATTTGCATCGTCTTATCCTTGACAGAGCGGGAATAAATTATGTGGAAACCGGCGTTAAGCCCGGCGAATCCGAAAATCGTTTACATCATTCACACGGAATGAGCAGGTACGGTCAACATTCGTTATGCCGGAATAATTGGAAATTTATCGGCAGTTACAAACAATTTTACGATTTTGAGCTGTATAATCTGGAGCAAGACCCGAATGAACACGAGAATCTGTCAGAAGGATATCCTATCCTCGTCGAATACTTTCATAACATAATGGACATAAAGCTGTATGAGGATTTCTCAAGGCCGGTCAAACGGAAAAGAATCCTGTCGAAAGGTCATCATAAGAAATTAAAGGCGCTGGGCTACCTTTCTGAGGATTAAGCGTTTTCACGGCGCCGGCGCAGCAGAAGCGCTGCAGTCAGTCACCGGTGCAGGGAAGTTTGCAAAATGAATCATTCTCATTCTCGGTTATCGCTTTTGTCACGAAGATTAATCCTCATACTGGTCCCTCTCGCAGCGCTGATTCTATCGCTGCCGGCGTTAAAGCTTGGTTTTTACATGGACGACCATACGCACAGGCTGCTTTTGCAGGATACGGACGTCATTCCTCACATGAAATCGCCGCTGATGGACATGTTCGCATTCGTCGACGGGAAACCTGAGCATACGCGTATAATGCTGGAAGACGGGATACTGCCGTGGTGGTCCCTGCCGCACCTGCAACTGTCATTCTGGCGTCCCCTGTCCGTTATGACTCACATGCTGGATTATGCTTTATGGCCTGACAGTCCAATTCTCATGCATTTTCACAATATCGTATGGTATGTGGTACTGATTATCCTGGTCACGCTGCTTTACCGGAGAATAATGGGACCGGTATGGACAGCGGGTCTGGCAGCATTTTTTTATGCCGTGGACGAAACGCATTCCTGGCCCATCGGCTGGATAGCCAACCGTAATGCGCTGATCTCTGCAGGCCTGGGAGTTGTCGTATTACTCTTTTATGACCGTTACAGAAGAAAAAACTGGAAGCCGGGGGCCTGGCTGGTACCGGTTTTTCTCTTCCTGGGACTGCTTTCAGGCGAATCGACCATCGCAATTACGGCATATCTTTTCGGTTATGCGGTCTGCCTGGATTCGGGAAAACTTTTTTCCCGGGCGCTCAGGCTTCTGCCCTCCCTCATTGCCGTCGCCGCATGGTGGGCAATTTATCATGCACTAGGCTTCGGCACATTCGGATCAGACGTTTACATCAACCCCCTCAATGAACCCTGGAGTTATCTGTCGGCGCTGCCCGAACGAGCCTCCGTCCTGCTGCTGAATCAATGGACGTTCACCGTTGCCGGCCTGGACATCGTTTTACCCGAAGAGAGTTACGGCTATATTCGCGTTGCCGCATTCCTTTTTCCGCTCCTCCTCCTTTTCCTTCTGCTTCCTCTGTGTAAACGAAGTAAAGTCTCCCGATTCTGGTGCATCGGTATGCTTCTGTCACTGCTGCCGGCCTGTTCGACATTTGCTCACGACCGGCTGCTGATTTTCAGCGGAATCGGCGCCCTGGCCCTGGCGGCTCAACTGATCGACGCCCTCATGAATAAACCCGGTATATTTCCCTTGTTGAAGGCGAAGAAAATATTGAGAAGACTTCTTGTCTGGGCAATAATAACCGTGCACGCGGTTATCGCTCCCGTCATGATGTGGGGCGGATTCATGAGCGTGCACGGCATGAAAGCTCTTGTCGAAGGCGCATCAGAAACCGCCCCGCTCGATCCGTCCGTCACCGGCAGCCATTTTATACTGGTCAATCCCCCCATACCCTTTATAGCCATGAACATCCCCGTCGTCAGAACCCTCAGAAAACAACCCCTTCCTCTCAGCATCAAAATCCTCGCATCAGGACATACCTCCGTTGAAATAACTCGATGGGATGCATACTCGGTTTCATTGCGTCCTGAATCCGGCTTTATTGCAGCTCCGCTGGACAGGATGCTCAGAAGCGAACAGCATCCCTTCCGCCCGGGATGGAAAATCGAATTGCCTGCCGTGAACATCACGGTCCTCTCCACCTCAGAAGACGGCAGACCCGCGGAAGCGCTCTTCCGGTTCAATATGCCGCTCGAAGATCAATCATTCATATGGCTTCAATGGAAAAACAACGGGTATGAATCCTTTACGCCGCCTGAAATCGGACTGACAGTCGCATTGCCGCCGAATCCCGCTCATTTGCTGTTCCTGAATGCAGTCGCCTATTCCCCGGGCGGTTGATTTACTTGCGTTCAAGAACCGATAAAGTCAATCTGCATTGGGTTACAGACAGGAATAAAAAGGCGTTGATCAAAAATGCATCTTTTGAGGTTTAAGTTCTTCAGAATATCCGATCATTCTGTTTCGATGGCGATACCGACGCCGATTGCTGAAACAAACTGTCAAAAGTTTCGAAAGAGGCGTAACTCCGGTTTGATCCCTCCCCGAGTTTTTTAACGGGGGATTTATATAAGCCCATTTTCTTGTTGATTATTCTTTTAACCGGTTTTTTCTCAGACCGGAATTTTTTTTGAAAAAATTTGCAACAAAACCGGCTGCGCTTACGTCTTATGCACGACTATGAAACGGGAACGCTTCAAAAAAGAGCAGAGGATGAAAAAAAATCGCAATGACAATCATGCCTTTTATTGCACGGGGAATCAGAAGTCCGCCCCTGCAATCGTCAGGAAGGGTGATTTTTCATGAATTGCTCAGGATATAAAGAAAAAATTCAGTCCTACCTGGAGGGAGATTTACCGGGAAAACAGGCTGAGAAGTTTAAAGCGCACATGCGGCAATGCGGGGCTTGTCGAAATGAGTATGAAGATTACCGGATGATGATGAAATGCATGGGGAGCCTGGAGCTTCAAAAATGTCCGGCGCAGGTTGTTGACGATGTTTACCGGGAAATTGAATCAAGGAATAAGGACCATAAGGTTAAAAACGGATTTTTGTCGCTGCTGGATTTTCCTTCTTTAACCATGCGGCAGGCTGCCGCCGTCGGAATGGCCGCCGTGCTGTTATTAACCTTAATCATTGCTTTTCCGGGTATCAAGGATCACTATTTCACCAATCCGCAATACTCGGATGAAGAAATTCAGCAGGGCGTCAACCAGGTTAAAATGCTTCTGGGTTATATCAAGCATTTAAACCGGAAAACACAGGAAAAAATTGAACGGGAGGTGATGGATGAAGGGATAGCGCATTCTCTTAATAATTCTGTGGAATCATTGGAAAATTACATTCTTGATAATAATGGAGGTTAAAAATGAAAAGTTTGACGGTTTTATTGATACTGGCGATTGCCGGTGCAGCTTCCGCCGCTACTGCCGGCGACTATTCGGACCTTCCCGGATACGTGGATTTAAGCGACATGCAAGACTTCAAAGTTGAAGGGGAAGAAGTTGAAGTCTACATAACGAAACCTATGCTCAACATGATGTCTGCCGTGGTTGCCGGCGAAGATCAGGAATTGGGACAGTTCATGGAAGCTTTGAACCTGATTCGCGTGGAACAATTTGAAATTGGCAGGGAGACTGCGGGAGTCATACGCAAAGCGATAGAGCAGAAAGGGGAAAAGCTGGCGGAACAGGGATGGGAAAAGATGGTTCGGGTGAAAGAGGAAGATGAAATAGTGGAAGTATACATCAAGCCAGTGGATGAAAAAATTGAAGGTTTGTGCGTCATGGTCCAGGATTCTTCTGAAGTAGTATTTGTAAACATAGTCGGAACGATTGATATGAGTTTACTGGGCAAGTTAAGCGGTCAATTCAATATTCCCGCTGTGAATAATTTTGTTCCTGCCGGCAATGCGCCGGATGCGCCGCAGGAAGACGAACCGGAGGCTTCAGAACCTGCTTCCGAGGAATAGAAAAGGTGTCATCATGAAACCTTCAAGAGTAATTATTTTCATGTTTTTCCTGACCTGGGCAGCGCTTTCCTCCGGTTGCATCTTTTGCACTAACTTTGAAGGCGTGCAGGGCGTAATAGACGGAATGACAAAAGACTGGGGCGTCAAGCCGGTCGTTAAGATTTGCATGGGGCCGCTGAGTTTAAACGCGATGGGAGCGGCAGCATTAAAAGCTGCATCTGAAGAAGAGGCTGCAGATTATTTGAAACACATATCGGGTATCCAATTGGGCGTCTATGAGTTAGGATCGGAGCTAATTTCGGAAAAATCCGGGATGATGTCTGTAATTGAACGGGAATTGCTGGCTGATGACTGGGAACTGTTCATACGAGTTAAAGATAAGGATGAATTCGTCGTGATATATTTTCATGCTGAAACTGAAACAGACGCGGCGCTTTATCTCGCGGTTCTCGACGGAACCGATATGGTGTTGGGAGAAATAAAGGGCAATCTGACGGCGTTGATGCAGGCAGCGCTGCAGAACCAGGAACTTGAAATCGGGGCGTTTGCTTAGGCAGCACGATTGCCGTTTCGATCGGAACACGACTGGCGCTTGTTTATGAGTAAATCCGCTGCCTTATGAATACAAAGGTCGAATCAGGGAGAAGACTTTTGCTTAATTTAAGATACGCTTCAATGATCGGATGAAAACTTCCTACCTCCAATAAAGTTTACTTCGATCATTTAACCGGCAATAGCATCGCCGCCCCGGAATTTCGGTGCGGCGATGCTTTTTTTTAATTTGTGTATGGGCCTTGATACAAAGGGACAAAAGGACAAAGGGACCTAAGAGACCTAAGGGACAGAAGGGACGCCTGGAATATAAGAACATTTGTATTAATGAAAACCGGCATCTGGAAATTAACCTTCTTAAAGAAGAAACTGAATTTCTGGAGTGATCATAGCAGGGGGGCAATTTTCATGCAACATTTGACTGCTTGAAATCCCCTGTTTTTTTTCATCGAGGGCTGGTTGGTTCGATATCGGGGTGGGTATAAGAATACTTAGTAAGCCCAGCCCGCCTATTCTATGGCAGCACGACAGACGTCGAACTTTTCTTGACCAAAGCCCCTTTCGTTCCTTTCGATCCCGATCCCGATTACTGAGGAAACAAAGTGTCAAAAGTTTTGAAAAAAGTGTAACCCCGGTTTGATCAGTCCCCATTCTCCTTCATCCGGTATCCAGTTTAGAAGGCTTCGCGATTTTGAAAATAGGGATATACTCCGTATTCGCTGAATCCTATATCCAGGCGAAGATTAATCCTTTTTTCTTTATCCAGGGCATAACGCAAACCGAATCCGTATGAACTTTTCAAATCGCTGAATTTAAAATCGCGGGTGTCCTGGAAAACGTTTCCGGTACCCGCGAAAAGAACTCCTGAGAATCTTCCCCGGATAAAGAACCTGTATTCCATTTGGAGGGAATACAGCACATGGTCCCGGAAACGGTCCGCTTCAATGCCCCGCAACCTGTCGCCTACTTTGGGCATATCGAAGAAAGGGGTTTCCTGAACGGATGTACAGGCTCCGTAAAGTTGTATGCCTAACGTCTGTCCTGCCGTTAACGGTAAAAAACGCCTTAAATCCGCCTCATAATTCTCATAGTTATAATCGCTTCCGAATGCCTCTCGATAATAATATGCGGAAAAGCGATACCAGCCTCCGGACAAAGTGAAGAATGCATTGTCACGGGTATCCCAGTCAATTATGAAACCCATGCCGACCCTTTGTCCGCCTTCTATGCCCGGCGGCGAATCCTGTATTAGTTTTCCATCTTTTTCCATATCCTTCAGATTCAGTTTATCCCAGTCTAATCCGAAACCTATGCGAGCCTGCCTGTATATCATTCGCAGTATCACGGGATTGAACCTGTATTCCTCTTCCGCGTATGTTTCTTCATCTTCTTCCCGTGTTGAATCGCCGATACCGTAATACGACGTTGGAAAATTTTTGTAGAACAGTCCGATTACCGTTTCTGTGCGACCCTGGTTAAAATAAAAATCGGGAATCAAAAGGAAAATCGACTGTGACTTCAGCGTATAAGAAGCGACTATATTGATGTTGTCAATGCGCTCGATCTCGCCTTCGCTTTTTCCGGTCATTATTAAAGCTCCGCCCATACCGAGACTGGTCTCCGGCGTATAAAAAACCACGGGAAAGAAAAAAGAATCCCAGTCGGATTCCTCCCTTCCTGATAAGGCGTTATCAGTATTCGCTCCCTTTCCGCTTTTACTGAGGGAAGTCGCCCTTCCGCACGCATCCTCAACATCCGTTTCATCGGAGGGCGAAATTTCAGCATTTGAATCGCTGCCGTCGCTGCACAGAATGGTATGAAAATTCAAAAAAATCAGAAATAGAACCAGGAAAACTTTCTTCATTCAACTGACCCCGATGATATGACAACAGATGTCCCGCCGAAAAAAAAGCGCCGGACAATCTCCTATACTGGAATGACCGCGAAATTGTCAAATTTTGCGCCTTTTCCTTTTAATCCGCTGGTTTGCGGAGGGGTCAGAGCCCTGCGCAAAACATGGATGTATAAACGATTTTTGCGTTTTACTGGTGCGCAGGAGCAAAAGGAATTATAATTTGACATGGAGGAGCAATGGGAAGTGAGTATAAACCGTTAATTTTTGCATTTTATATTTTTATATTTGAGGAGAAGGGGCAATGAATCATAGAAAACTGGCGGGTATTTTCACAGTTTTTTTGTTAGTGGTTCCGGCGCTGCCGAATTTCATAGCGCGTGCGGAGAATTCTGATTTTTCTGTTTCGATGGCTGTTGATATGCGGAGTTATTCAGGGCCGGGATATTATGATGAACCGGAGTATTTTCGGGGCGTCTGCGAAGCTATAGGGGAACTCGGAGCGGGAGAATTTATGTTGAGTCCGGGGGATATAGACCCTCCTGCGGATGTGTATTGGACGATACAGAAATACATCGGTTCGGATTACTTGTGGTATCCCGGGGTGGGCAATCATGAGGCTGAGACGCCTTCGGATATGGCATGGCTGCGCAATTTCAATCCGGACGGTGATTCTTTACCCTATATCGTGAACGCCGGTCCGGCGGGATGTGAAGAAACGACCTATTCATTTGATTTTGGGAACACTCATTTCATTCAGATAAATGAATATTACGATGGGGAGAGCGATACGGGGACATACGGCGATGTAACGGATGCCTTGTATAACTGGCTGGAGGCGGACCTTCAGAGCACACTTAAGGAACATATCATCGTGCTGGGTCATGAACCGGCCTGGCCACAGCCTGACCGGGATTCAGGCCGAATGCGTCACCTGGGCGACAGCCTGGACCAGTATCCGGACAACCGGGATCGATTCTGGGTCCTGCTCCGTGAATATAACGTCGCCGCTTACTTGTGCGGGCATACTCATAATTTCAGCGCGGTCAATATCGACGGAGTCTGGCAAATTGACGGAGGTCACAGCAGGGGCATCGGCGATACTGGTTCCTTGAGCACATTTCTTTTTCTCGACTTTGAAAACGATCTCATCAGATATCGAACATACCGGGGAGTCGGAACGGCCGGCGAATATTCGTTATACTACAGCGAAATAATTGATTCTGCGGACTCGATTACCCACAGTTTTCAGGACGGCAGATATCCCTCTTACGCTTACCAGGGAACGGAGGACACCTATCTTGATCAGGGAGGACCCCATGGATCGGATACGCCGTTGATCGTCGACGGAGACCCCGATTCTGCAGCTTTGATTAAATGGGACTTATCGGAGATATCTCAACCTTTTACCGCGGATAAAGCCTGGATCGTCCTCAACGTTAATAATTCAAGCATAGATTCCTATGAAATATATGAACTCAAAAAAAACTGGATCGAACAAGAAGCCGATTGGAATCAATATGCGGACGGGCATGACTGGGAGGAACCTGGAGCCGGCGGTCCCGGCGATCATGGTTCAACAGCATTGGGCGACATTTCAGCCAATCACCAGGGAATGTACATCACCCGTTTGAACCAGAATGGAATAGCTTTGATCAATTCATGGATAGAAAATCCTTCGACTAATTATGGAATAATTCTAGTCGACTATGCCGAGGGCGATTCAGTCCAGTGTGACTCCAGTGAATATGAAACGCCGGCCTATCGCCCCAAGCTGACCATACAAGGTTACCCTTCGATTCCGACGATTACGCCGACGACTGAACCTGAGCCGTCGGTCACGCCGACTTTCGTCGCTTCACCGACGCCGGCTGACGAACAAACGGGAGTCGATATATGGATGAACAAACATGAATATCGTCCGGGCGACTCCTGCGGATGCTGGGCCATGGTCTCAAATTTTGAAGGAGCAACGCTGCATGGATATCATCTTTTCGCTATTCTGGACATCTTCGGAATATTTTTTTACGGACCGGATTTTACTGAAATCCCTATGTCATATCTTGAGGAATTCCCCCTCTTTTTGCCGGGGAATACCCTGATAACCATCCTTTCCCCCTTCGAATGGCCCGCGGATACCGGACAGGCTCAAGGCATAAGATGGATAGCCGGTCTTACCGATCCGGAAATGACCCGCCTTTTGGGAAATCATGGCGCCTGGGAGTTCGGGTGGACCGAATAAGGACGGGCGGCGGACGAAGCGGACATAGCGGACCTGGCGGACATAGCGGTCATAGCGGGCGGTGCGGCCCTGGCAGAGAGACGGCAGTTTAATTTGATGGGCAACTATTAACGAGAAGGCTATGAGAAATCCGGTTCAGTGCAGGGCTCTGCCCTCTGCTTGATGTGAGTTAATCGTTTAATAATTTTTCAGGCGTTTAATTTTTTACGGGCGAACAGGATTATGAGGAGTCCGAAAACTGCTGCGAGCAGCAAGGTTCCTTTTGGTCTGGAAGCGGGGATGGGTTGCGGCGTCGGAGCGGGGGTCGGCGACTGCTGTGTTTTTATGATCCAGAAGGGATCGAAATAGTCGTCGTCTGCGCCTACGGCATTGCAGTGGAGGACGTTATCCGAACCTACGGATATTTCGAGGAAATGATTCCATAGAGCCCGGTGATTCGCCACGTAACCGGCGCTGTTGTCGGTGTAATATCCGACGGTAGGCGCGCCGGATGCGCCGGTAACCACGTATATCGTTCCTTCCGGGTCCGTGTATTCGCAGGGGTCCCAATCGGTTACGGTCGGATCGGAGGGATTATCTCCTCCGTAAAGCGGATAGGTTCTTTCATAGAAATGGTTGTGACCGCTGAACGCCAGGTCGACATGATATTGATCGAAGAGCGGAACGAAATAAGCCTGGACGGAACCGCTGGGAGAATGAAAACCGGTGCCCCATCCTGAGGTATAAGGGGGTTTATGAAAATTGGCTATGATCCATTCGGCTGATTCTGAAGCGGCAGCCAGGTCTGATTCGAGCCAGGCGATCTGAGCGGGATCGGACGTTCGTTGAGTATCCAGGCATATGACGTGAATATTGGCGTAATCGAAAGAGTACCAGCGTTCGGTACCTGAACCTTCGGGCAGAGTAAACATACCCAGGTAATGTTCTGCGGGATCGTCGGATACGGTTTCATGATTGCCGATGCACGGCATTACGGGACAACGACTGGTAATATTTTCGCATTTGTCGAACCAGTCGTGCCAGTAAGGTTGAGTTACTCCGTCATAAGTCATATCTCCGGAGAAAACGACAAAAGCCGGAATATCGAAGGCCATTTTGTCCGTTATCGCGTTCCAGCCGTCCAGATTTCCCAAAGGCCAGGGAAGCCATTGCCTGGAATCGCCGCAGGCATAGAACCGGATTTCACTCCAGGACCAGGGAGCAGCCCTGAAGGTCGCGTCCTGACTCCAGACCGTTCCCCCGTCTCCGCTCACCGAATAATGGTAAAGCGAGCCTGGAATCAAACCCGTTAAAGTTGCGGTATGAATATACCCTGAAAAAGGCGATTCGTATCCCGTTCCTGTAACTGTTCCCAATTCGTAAGACGGCGTTCTGCCGTATTTGACCTGGTTCGGATTGTCAGAGCTCTCCGTCGACCAGGTAACCGTCATCTGCGTCATACTTGAACCTGCAAAAGAAAGACGGATCATCGACGGCTCTTCAGAAAGCTCCCTCACCTGAGCCTCCATCAAATTCAGACGGGTCATGAAACCCGGAGGCAACGTGTAATAGACGTCTTTATCGTATTCAGCAAAGGCAGAAGACCAGGCAACAACAAGAGCAGCCAGAAAAAACAGGACTGATTTTATGCGCTTCCTTTTCATAACTTAATAATATCTGAAATGTCACCGGACAGTCAAAATCTTCGGTACCGATCGCAAATAGTTCATTTGAGGTTCTACTTATTCCGAATTTATGCGCTGATCAGATGGACGCGTTTCGAGGTCAAATTTTTTGGGACTGATCAAACCGGGGTTGCACTTTATGATACAACGCTTGAATGATTGAAATCCCCTGTTTTTTTTTTCATCGAGCGCCTTTCCTTTAGGAGTCGGGGTCAATATCGGGATCGGGATATAAACAAAATATTTCGGCATTGATCAAAAAAGCCTCTTTTGAGGTTACAATGCGACAGAATCGTCTGTCATTTTGTTTCGATTTCGATCACGATTGCGAATCCGATGCCTATACCGATTACGATACCGATACCGATTGCGATGTCGACATAAATTGTCAAAAGTTTTGAAAGAATTGTAACCCCGGCTTGATCAGTCCCTAAAATGGCGCTGATCAAATGGGGGTACAAATTGACGAGACACGAGAACAAATTATAGTT
>CAZUFC010000151.1:0-18235 GCA_964619725.1 uncultured bacterium
CAATTATTCCCGGCAGCGGCCCTTTCATAAGAATGTGT
Source organism: uncultured bacterium (assembly GCA_964619725.1). Lineage (GTDB taxonomy): Bacteria > CSSED10-310 > CAZUFC01 > CAZUFC01 > CAZUFC01 > CAZUFC01. The sequence goes on from CAZUFC010000151.1 coordinate 39, forward strand.
ATTTCCTTAACGTTCCTCACCCACCAGAACAAAGGGCGCCCAGAAGAAGGGTTTCGCGAGATGCGAGTAATTTTCGTTTCGTGCGTATCGAATCATATTTATCCTGGCTTTTTGCAGGGCTTTATTTTTGGGCAAACCTTGCTTTAGATTCTTACAGAAATCGACCATGAAGCGTGAGGTTGATTCGTCCGAGACCGGCCAGAGACTGACGAGAACCGAATCAGCTCCGGCGTAGAGGAAGGCGCGGGTCATACCGATTATGCCCTCTCCTTTTTTCAATTGACCGCCGTGAGTCGAGCAGGCGGAAAGGATTGCCAGGTCTGCGTTGAGATCAAGATTGAATGCTTCGTATGCGTATAGGTCTCCGTCCTCATAATTTTCTGATTCCGGGTCGCCTTCTGGAGCTAATCTGATTCTGCAGTAGGCGGGTTTTTCCTCGTCTTTTTCATGATGACCGCTGATAAGGAGGTACCCGTATCTCGCCGCTTCCGTTTTCACCCGTTTTTCGGTCGCTTCATCGCCGTAATACGCAGCCGATCCTTCATATAAATCCGTTATCCCTCGTATCTCATCATCGGAATAAGGCAGAGGCGAAGCTGCATTCCTGAAGAATCTTTTCCATTTCCCGACCAACTGATGAGTGATCCTGTCGCCGGCAGCAACCGCGGTATGTTTTTGAGAGGGATTTCCTGTTCCGGCATATCGGGGCGGTTCGCTGAACGGTCCCAGCGCCAGCACGGCATTCTTCACCTCCTGTGAACTTTTACTTTTCCGTATATCCGGATTCAGGACACTGGCCGACATCGCATATGACACCGGGTACCGTTCCGCTAAATACCTTATCCCCGGATCGTCAGAAACTGAACTGGAAACACCCTTTTTCTCATTGGCCTTTTCATCGGCGTTAAGGGAACTGACCAGGGTTTCAAACGGCAAATAATGCAGGGCTCCGTCAGGGATTATGATCAAACCCTTCTCTTTCGTGCCGGGATCGAAGTATTTTTCGAGAGGTTGGAAAATTTTACGATAAACCAAGTATGCAGATTCTTCATCGAAAACTATTCCTTCAATGCCTGCGGATTTATCTATGTCGTTAAAACAGTCCAGGATTCTTTCAAGCAGCCTTGTTTCCTTGTTGATTCTGTCATCGCAGGGTCTGATCTTAAGTTCCGACGGGTCGATTTCAAGTTCCTGAATATGGAAATCTTTTTTTGTAACAACGAATGCCAAATGCCTGTCTTCATACAGGAAATATTCAACCAGGGTCTGCCCCGGTTCCAGTACTTTCTGCTGAACTTCCTGGAGTTTAAGCGTATCGCCCCTCATCAGACAGGCGTATTGGGGATCGCTGTTGTATATCCTGTCCATGAATGTTTTAAATTCCCTTTGAATCCTGTTTTTCTCCGAATTCAGTTGTTCGTATCTCTGCGTACCTTTTCCATGCAGGTCCAGTTCAACTTCAATCTGATTCAGAACACTTCCAAGTTTAACTTCAAACTGCTTTTTCTTATCCTCGTAATCATCTCCGATTTTAAGATTAAATTGCGGTGAATCAAGCATATCCAGCAGAGATCGCGCCCTGTAGTTTTCTGATTGGAAGAAAGCCTCGGCATCCAAACCGGCATCCTGATTTTTCAGGTGCATCATGTACAGCAGATCGACGTACCCGGCGTAGACATCTGATAATTCATCGACTAACCCTACCCGCTGTTCTGTCGTCCTCAAATTCAAATAAATGGTCTCGATCTGCTCTATGGCAATTAGATACAATTCTCTTGACCGTTCAAGCCTGTTCAGTTTTTTGGCTGCCTCGGCCGTCAAATGACAGGCGCTGATCATCTGCATTGGTATGCCGACACTTTCTGCCGACTTCAATGCCTGGTTTCCCAGTTGTTCCGCCTGTTCGTATTCGCCTGTCTCAAGATAGGTCATACCCAAACGGGATTGAACCGATGATTCAAACCTGTTTAAGCCGTATACCCGGAGTGTATCGTAAGCATCGCAATAGAAAGAAATGGCTTTATCAAAATGGCCTTCATCATATTGAACGTCCCCCAGACTTATAAGCGCCAGCATATGATTCGATTCAATGAAATATTTATCTGTGGATGTGAGGGGGCTCAAATAAGGGTCCGAGCAGATGAAAACAGCCGTCCAGAATACCGACAGGTCAGAGAACAGAACTCTCATTTTTTCGCCAAGAGCCTGTTTAAACATTATCGTTTCACAAATTTCAAGAGATTCCCTGAATTCAGATTCCGCAGCACCGTAATCCTTCAGATTCATAAAAGCATTCCCCGAATATATTTTGATTGCAGCCCTTCGTATCTCATCCTCACACAATTCCAGCGCCTTTTTATAATATTCGACAGCTTCTTTTGTCTCGGACAGCTCTGCATGACAACTTCCAGAGAGCACGAAATTGGAAACTGTATGAGCCTTGTTTTTCATCCGAGTGCATATATCCCGTGATTCATTCAGGCAAGCCATCGCTTTGGAATATTCAGACAGAGTGATGTAATTATTGGCCAGGTTCAGCAGACTGTTGTCGTATTCCCCACACATCCCCGTATCTTCAATAATTTTCAATGCCTTCTCAAAATTCTCCACTGCTTTGCTATAATCATCCGCCGCCCAAAAAATCGTACCTTTTGTTGAAGCGCAGTAGCTTTCCAGAATTTGATTTTCTTCTGCGTGAGCAAGCTGCATGCTTTTTTCAAGATATTTCAGCGCTTCACCGGGCCGTCCTCGTTCCACGTAAATTTTACCCATGTAGTAATACGCTTGAGCCAACTCCGGTTTCAATTTCAACGCCTTTTCCAGGTGCAATTCAGCCTTGTTTAAATTACCTTGATACAAACAGATCACCCCCAAAGCCAGGCGTATATTGGAATTCTGATCATCCATCCGCAAGCGCTTGCTGAGGAATTGAGAGGCATCAGTCAGCGAGTTTCTCCATGCTTGGATAATAGCATATCTGTTATGGTGAAAAACGCTGTTTGAGTAACGCTCGGTCAACGAGTTTTCTATCTTCACCATATCGTATTCCCGGCTGTCTGAATCGACGAAAGCCAAAGCCCAATGAAGCGACGTATTTTCCGGGTTCTCACGAACAGCGCTTTCTAAAAAATTTCCTGCTTCCTCATCGGCTCCCAGACAATGATATGATTCTATTAAACTGAACAGCGCTTCTTCATTACCGGGGTCTGCGTCCAGACATTTTTTCAATTCCTTGATGGCCTGGTCGTAATATCCGGAGCGGTGCCGCTCGATGCCTTCCCTGCATAATGTTTCAGGAGTTTCATCCGGGTTGTTTCGACTATCCGCTGCTCTTCCAGACTGCAGAAACCAAAACACGCAGACGCCGGCGAAAAAGTATTTGAAAAAAGCATTAACATTAGCAGTCGATCTGTCCTTCATTGTTTTTCTCCTTAACTCCTTTTAGAAAAACGAAAGCGCTTAAAGGCTAACATAGAAGGAGGGCATTTTCCACCGTTCATTCCTGCCTGATGAATGGATCACAGTCTTAATGGCTGCTTCATGACGAACCGGACAGCATACAGCGATCCCTTAGAAGGGGTATGAAGCAGTAAAGAGGGACATAGCCGCAAAAGAAGCCCAAAACTATATCGGCCAAAGGGTTGGAACCATCAGTAAACGCCCGGTGCAGAATAACCAACCACGGGCTTCGCACCATCGGGACACCTCCAATGACTCATACCCACGTAATTTGACTTGGACACACTCGAAAATTATGATCGACTGGGGTCGGCGCTTTTTCGGGGAACTTCAGACATGCCTGTAATGTTTAAGAGTTGGGGAAAAAGGTATTCCCTGCCGAAAGAAACAGAGATGAAAAAAAAGCGAAAATTTTTGGGAAAAACAGCGGCTGCATTAATTGTTCTTTTCTGGGCAATAATGATGGTGATGCTGGTGGACCGGGAGATGATTTCGCGCGAACCGGAACATACGTCTGAGTCTGTCATGCCTCTGTTGCCGGAGGGAACAGACTCGCGTCAATCTGCAATGGGAATTTATTTCCGTGAGGTCCGTATCGGATTTATAGAGACCTCTGTTCACCGGACAGCCGGCGATACCATTGAAGTTTATTCTCGACTTGAAGCAAGCGGTGAGGGGTTGAATTTGCCGTTTATGGTCCAGGTTCCCGGATTGTCGGGCGTTATGCATCTGGAAATGACCGGGGAGAATCGTCTGATTTCATGCAGGATCAGTATCGAAGAGCCGGTAAAACTCCGCATGATCGGCGAATCGTTGAATGGCGGAATCATGTTGAGAACGTATGACGAATCGGGAATGGTTTCTGAGCAGGAGATGTCCTTTGATACAGCAGGCCTGCCCGCCGGCTTCCTGACGCCTTTTTACTCCAGCAGGAAACTGGAAGTCGGAAACAGTTGGAATATATCGGTATGGGACCCTTTCACGAGGCGGGTCAACGACGTAAAAGTCGTCGTGGATTCTCAGGATGTTTTGGAGTATGACGGACGTCTCTCAGACGTGTATATTTTGAAGTTGCAATATGATTCCGTTGAGCTGCAATCCTGGGTTACGCCTGACGGAGAAGTCGTCCGTCAGGACACTCTGTTCGGATTCTCTTTGAGGAAGGAGCCGGAGAAAAATTGATTTCAATCGTCGAGGCATCAAAAAGTTACGGGAACAAGAGGGCGGTGTCCGATCTGAATATTGAGCTGAAGGCTGGAGAGCTGTTTGCTTTTCTTGGTCCTAACGGAGCGGGAAAAACCACGACCATCAAAATGATAGCGGGTTTGTTGAAACCGGATAAGGGACGCATAACGATCAGAGGATGTGATGTGCAGAAAAGCTACGTGGAAGCTAAGTCCCTGATCAGTTACGTTCCCGATCAACCCTATGTCTATGATAAACTCTCCGGTCGCGAGCTTTTATATTTTATCGGTCGAATGTACGGACTTGATAAAACGGCGGTACGAGAGAAAACGGCTGACTTGTCGAAAATTTTCGAGCTGACGGACTTCATTGACGATCTTTGCGAAAGTTATTCGCATGGGATGAAGCAGCGACTGGTGATCAGTGCGGCGCTCATCCACGACCCCGCAGTGATATTGATTGACGAGCCCATGGTCGGCCTGGACCCTAAAAGTGCGGACCTGGTTAAAAAAATCCTTAAACAGAAAACGGCTTCGGGTTCAACCGTATTTTTGTCGACTCACACCTTATCCGTTGCAGAAGAAATAGCGGACCGGATAGGCATCATCAATAAAAGCCGCCTGATCAGCCTGGGAACTCTGGATGAACTCCGGGCATCCGCACAAACAAACGGCAGATTGGAAGAAGCTTTCCTGCGGATCACCGACCCGGAATACCATGAAAACTCCGTGCAGGAAAAAAGGATATGAATGCTCTGAAGCGGACAGCAACCTTATTGAAGACAAAACCGGTTCATCCATGAAGGAAATTAAAAATAATCTTCTGGTTCTGTTGCAGTTACGTGAGGCGACCGTTAAAAACTCGATAAAGCAGTTGAAACATGAATCCCGATTGAAAATTGCGTTCGTTACTGTTTTCGGCAGCCTGCTCTGGATCGGACTTTTCCTTTTCTTCCTGGAAGGTTTTAATTTTATCTCCGTTCATCTGCAGGAACTCAAATCGCTGTTGACGGAGTATCTTTTACTGATTTTTTTCATTACTTTGCTTCTGATGTTGGCGGTCAGCAACGGCATTATCGCTTATACCGCGCTTTTCAAATCGAAAGAAACATCCTTCCTGGCCGCGCTGCCTGTGACTTACAAGCAGTTATTCCTGTATAAGTTCAGCGAATCGATCTTTTTCAGTTCGTGGGCCATAATGCTGCTGGGCATACCGCTCCTGGCGGCATACGGCATAGACCGAAGCGTCGCCTGGCATTTTTATCCCGTCAGCTTTTCCTTTTTACTTTTATTTATTCTGATCCCAGCGGAAATCGGCGGTTTTTCCGCTCTCGTCATCACCAGGTATTTTCCGAAGATCAGGCGATATGCCGGCTGGGGACTGGCGGCGGCTGCAGCGCTTCTGACGGCATTGGCGGCGTTTCATTTTTTCTCAGGTTTTTCCGATGAAGAGCTTTTCACGGCAAGCGGCATAAAAAGCATCCTGGAAAAGCTGGGATTCAGCCGTAATCCTTTTCTGCCCAGTTACTGGACGGTTCGGGGCATTACGGAAGCGGCGAAATCCGAGTGGTCTGAAGCGATATTTTACTGGTTTCTTCTTTTAAGCAATGCAGCGTTCGGATTTTTGGTCTGTCTGAAGAGCGCCGGATTCTTTTATAAAACCGCCTGGTCGGCATCACAAACGCCGATGAAAAAACAGAGAAAAAAACGTAAACGGTCGTTTTATGCTATATTGGATCATCTTCTTTTCTTTTTAAATCATAAATCGCGTCTGCTTGTCATAAAAGACGTTAAAACGTTTTTCCGTGATCCGTCGCAATGGTCCCAGACATTGATATTTTTCGGTCTGCTGGGAGTTTACATACTCAATCTTCGAAATTTATCCTACGACATCACCAGCCGGTTCTGGAAGAACCTCATTTCCGTGATAAACGTTTCTGCGGCGGGATTGACGTTATCCACGTTCACCGGCAGGTTCGTGTTTCCGACATTGAGTCTTGAGGGCAGGAAGTTCTGGCTACTGGGTCTAATGCCCATCCGAAGACGCTCCATACTTTTCTGCAAGTTTTTTTTCAGTCTTCTGTTGACCCTTTTTATCAGCGAACCGTTGATATTTCTTTCCGACTGGATGCTCATGATGTCCTGGGATGTAATTCTGTTCCACGCCGGACTGATTTTTTTGATCTGCCTTGGATTGTCGGGACTGGCCGTCGGGTTGGGAGCGACTTTTCCGATAATGACGGAAGATAATCCTTCGCGTATCGTGTCAAGTTACGGAGGAACACTGAATTTTATCCTGAGTCTGATTTTTATAGGACTCATTATAGGTTTGACGGCCATCCCGTTTCATTTTTACGCGGTTAAAATCAGGCTGCCCATCGACAATTACAATTTGTGGCTGACTTTATCGATCGTCGGCGCTGTCGTAATAAGTCTTGCTGCGGCTCTAATCCCCATGGCCGCGGGCATCAGGTCATTTGAAAGAAGGGAATTTTAACCCGAACAATAACTCAAAGCGGCTGTCCGCCCCGGTATGTTGAATTAAAAATGAACGCACGGGCGGGCGTCTGCTAATCTGTCCACATCTGAAAACCGAAAAGCGGAACCTTGTGGAACCAGTGAAAGCCCCAGAAATTGGCGAATACGGAGAGAACTATGAAGATGACGGCGATTTTCCAGAGTTTTCCTTTCAGGCCGATAGCCGTCAAAATCATAAGGAAGGGTAGAAAATCCAGGACGAAACGGTAACCGAACTGCATCCATCCGGTATTGTAATAGGTAAGATTCGGCAGTGAAATGAACAAAGCGGAAAGAAAAGCCCCGATGCTCAAGGGGGAGAACCTCAGTCCCAAAATGAAAAACAGAAGAGCGGGAGAGACAAAAAGAAGGCCGTTGCCCCAGTAATCGGGTTCAATGTAAGGGGAATAGCCGGCTTTAATAATTTCGGGCGGAGCTATTAAAAAATGATACAGGTTCCTTTTAAGGAAATGTAAATCAAACAAACCGTATTCATTCAAATCATGATTCAACCTCAGGGCGATGTTCATGCCGCTGTAACCGAATTCCAGGGGTGCGCCGAATCGAAAATAATTATAAAGCGCCGTCAAAGCGAGCGCGCAACTCAGCGCTGCGCCGAAAAGAATAACTTTTTTGAATCGACGGGACGGCGGCGCTTTTTCCTTTTTCGTCTCATTGAGCATCATGCCCAGGTAGAAGGGGAATCCGAACCACACTGCGGTCCGGCACAGACCGGCCAAACCAAGCGCTGCCCCGGCCGCGACGGGACGTTTGCGGCCCAGGCATTCTATTATGTACAAAAGTAAGAAGAATACAGCGATCACGTGAGCGAAATGCCAGACGGCGCCGGAGAGGACATTATACCAGTGCACCGTTCCCAGCCCGAACAGAACGGTCAGTCCGATACGCCTGGACATAGTCAGTTTTACCGGAATGCGTTTAAATATGATCCACATGAAAACGCAATTCAGCGCTCCGAAAACGTAAGATATCAGTTGTTCCTTGACCTTTAATCCGAATGCCGCGGTGAACGGCAGTAAAATGACTGCGGGCAAGGGGGGAAAAGCCACGTACCAGGTTCCGTTCATATTGGTCATATCCACTTGAGTAAAAGGTTCGGCGCCCAGGTCCAATCGACCCTCCAGCATAGCCTGAGCCAGATGAACATAATGCCGGGCATGCCCCCATACGACTACGTTCCTGCCGGTGTATGCGTAAACGCTCAAGAAAACGATGAATACTAAAACTACCCCCGCCGGTCCCTTCAACTTCCGTAAAAACAACCCTTTGGAATCCGTACTTTTCTTCTCTCTTCTTTCAGCCATTACAACCGTCCTTCCGCTTCCACGATTTTCCGGTTCCCTTAATTTAAAAATCGAACCAGTTCTACTCGGTCTCCTCTATAAAACAATTTAATAAGCGCATGTCAAGATTGAAAAAACAAAATGTTCGGTCTTTATTCCCCGAATGGGTCGCCAGCAACGATAAACAACTCATCTTCAATAATAACGGCAATGCCGCAGGCTGAAATCTATTACAACAATTCCAACGGCAATCTCGGCATAGGAACATCTTCTCCTGCTGAACTCCTCGACGTAAACGGCGCTTTCAAAGTCGGCTGCACAACCCGGGCTTTCAGAACCTGGTCCGAATCAATCCCGCTTGAAGCAGAAAGCGTGGGGCTGATCAAAACCGGGTTACACTTCTTTCAAAACTTTTAACAGTTTGTTTCAGTGATCGGTATCGAGGTCGGTATCGGGTTTGCAATCGGAATCGCGACGAAAATACCGTGGTACACCCGTCTATAAAAATTGACAAATCATTGCCATTCTTATAAATTATTAAAAGAGAGAGAAAAATGAAAACCGAAGCGCAACACATGATCTTTTTCCAATTGGGGATGCATTCACAGGTATAATCAATTCAATTAAGCATTCTTCAGGGAGGTCTTTTTCAGGATGAACAATCCGGCCGGCGATATGGTGTTGGCGGCGCCCTGCGGATTATATTGCGGCGCATGCGCCAAGTATTTACATAAGAAATGCAACGGATGCCGCTCAGACAAGCATTTGAACAATCATAAAAACTGTGAGATCCATCACTGCTGCATCAATCATATGAATCATGCCTGGTGCTTTGAGTGTAATGATTTCCCATGCAATCAGCTTAAAAAATTCACCCAGACTCGAAATTGGATAAGTCACGAGCGCTGTATCGACAATCTTTACAGGATGAGACAAACAGGAGTGGAAAAATGGCTTTCTGAACAAGCCGGCGTTGAGGAAAGCTAACCCGGAATCCTCATACAAAAGCTGTCAGGAAAATTTGGGATTGATGAAAAAATCAGTCTTTTGAGGTCACAATTCGACAGAATCTCCCATCATTTTGTTTCGATTGCGACACCAATACCGACCCCGATTACTGAAACAAACCGTCAAAAGTTTTTAAAGAAGCGTCCGCCGGTTTTATCATTGCCGAAAATTTATATCCCCGCACATTCAAGGGCCGCTTTCTGCGGACCTGGTTTGAATAGCTCTGCTGTGCTTCCTCAGTCCTTAGGTCCGCCACACTGGAATCTGCGGAAAACTAAACGCACTCATTCTGATTTTGTATGAGAAAGCCGGGTTAAGATTATTTAAAGAGCGCTAGTTGGAGTTTAGATATCCGTAAAGTTACGAAACCCTAGTCCCTCTGCGGCCTTCTGTAAAAAAGGAGGCATAAACGATGCCTGCATATAGAAGTTATCCCGCAACCCAGTCATTTCGTGAACTTTAATTCATCCCGTCAGAATCGTGCGATATTTCGTTCATTTGCGTAATACCGTAGATTCCCCTGATGATGGTAAGCGGTCTTCGTTTTGTTTCCATGAAGACTTTCGACAAATACATGCCTATGATTCCCAGGCACATTATTATCAGTCCGCTGAACATACCGATGCTGATGAACAGCGAGGACCAGCCCATTAGCATATCGTCATAGACCAGGTTTCGATAAACGAGGTAGGCGGAAGCGGCTATGGAAAGGAACATAATGATGAAACCGAGGTAAAAAATAAAGACGAGTGGTTTCACGGTGAACGAAGTCAGAGAGTTGACGATTATAGACATTTTTTTTCGGAAATTATAAGTCGTGGAGCCCTTTGAATGTTTATCGATGAGCATCGGCAACTGTTTGAAACCGGTAATTTCCCATAATCCAGCGATGAAAACCTCTCTTTCCTCATGCTGCAGCAAAGCATTTTTGTAGCGTTTCGTCATAAGCCTGATAGTCGAGATGTTTTTAGGAATGGGCGTGCTGGCGATCATGTTGAACAGGGTGTAAAAGATGCTTCCCGTTAATCTTTCGTAATAATCGCCTTTTCTCGTTTTTTGGACGCCGTATATAACGTCGGCGTCTTCCTGACGTAATTTTTCATAGAATTTTTCCAGCAGCTCCGGCTCTTCTTCAAGATCGCAGTCGATCTGCAGGACATAATCCCCGTCAGCATAGCGTAATCCCGTCAGGATGGCTTTATGCTGTCCGAAGTTACGGGACAAATCGATCACCTTGACTTTTTCATCTTTTGCTCTGACCTGCAAGGCTTCTTTTAAAGAATCATCCGGGGAGCCGTCATTAACGTAAATAATTTCATAGTCGTCGAAATTTTTATCGGCCTGAGCCTTGCTTCTTTCATAGAACTCTTTGATATACTTTGCAGAATAATACATCGTAGTAACAATTGAGATTTTCATTTCCGACCTCCTTGCGAGTTCTCCAGCAACAATTCCCGGCTTACGGTCCTCCAAATTTTTTCCTATGAAAAAATCAAATTTTTGTCGTCGTCATATCAGGTTAATCCAGCTTATAAGTAGAAAAAACATGATCAAAAGATTCCGTTTTTTTAACGACCTCGATTTTATTTGATCTCGACTCCCACGAGAGAACAGCGGGACAAGGCTGAATGAAGGGCGGTTTCAGCACGATGGTGTATGCGCCGACATTGTGGAAAACGACATAATCATTCACCTGTATATCTCCCCTGTAATTCTGATATAAGCAGTCATCTTCCGTGCAGGTGTAGCCGACGATATCCGTGGATTCGCCGGTTCCATCTCCCCTCTTTTCGCCTTTTTCTCCAATAATGCTCAAAGGGAGATTCATTCTGTTCAATGTGGGCTTCACATTATAAACGCTGCCCGCCGCAAGCGCTATTTTCCTATTTCTTATCCGCTTCAGGTCAATGACCCTGGCGACGAATCGCATAACATCGCCGCTTAAAGCAACGCCGGGTTCCAATATCAGCTCCGGTCCCGATTCGACCCCGTAATTCTCTGAAAAATGACCTGCAATGGCCTCCGCATACTCCTGAAAATCCGGAACCCGGACTCCGAACTGCCGGTTTAATTCCGGCGGCATTCTTCCGAAGAACCCTCCGCCGATATCGATAAAATCAAGTTCTTTTGCATTGAAATAGCATTTTGCCAGTTGAAGCATTTTTTTCGCACGGAACGAATAGGACTCCGCTGATCTTTTATTCGTAGAGTAATGACAATGTAATCCGGCAATACGAGTATTCTCTGTTTTTCGTATTCTTTCCAGTATATGGGGAAAACCGGGGCTTTCCACATCGAAACCAAACCGTGAAATGCTTTGATCACGGATATCGAAATTGCACCGCACCCCGATTCTGAAAGGAGAACCCTGGTGTTGCTTCGCTGTTTTTTCCAGGATGTCGATTTCGTAATGCGAATCCACATTTACGATTGATCCGGAGATTAAAGCCCGCATCAAATCCGCTTCCGTTTTGTAGGGACCGTTAAAGATGATTCTATGAGCGGGAACGCCGAGACGACGCGCCAGATCATATTCCATCCGAGATACGACTTCCGCATATCCTCCCCACTTCTGGACCTTACGGCACAAAGGAGGCAGATAATTCGTCTTGTATGAGTAGGCGATGTTCGTACGGGGATAGATGTTTCTGAATGCCAGGAGGAAATCATCATAATTTTTTTTGAACGCCTCCATATCGAGCAGGAAAAATGAATCACCGTATTTTTTTATTAGATTCTCAAGAAAACTTCTGGTTAACTTCATTCCGCATCCTCCGCGGATCAAATCAAGATGGAATAATTTTAAGCCGCAGGGCGTGTTGAATCTTTCGGATTACTTCATTGTAATTCTGTCCCTGGGGGCAGTCGAAAAGGGCTATGCCTAATTGGCAACCGCTATGCACGAATCCAGGAACCTTATCGCCGATGCCGTAATTCATAGTAAAATCAAATACTTCCGGTACAAGCTCCATTATCTCCTCTTTTGAGGCCATACCGGCTAATGTACCTTCTTTTTCGCTTCCAATCACCCACGATCCGCATGGATTATCTATCCTGCCATTTTGAGGCAGAGTTACCGGTTCACCCAAGGCAAGGTCAATGGTCGCTGAGATGAAATCAAGACCAGCGCCTCGTTCAATAATGACAGGTATGCCGTTTCCGCCTAATCGCGGACTCATTTCCAAAACTGTCGCTCCCTCTTGAGAAACCATAACGTCAAAGTTTATTACTCCATTCATGTATTCCAATTCGAGGCATATTTTTGCAAGAAGGTCCCTTACTCCCGCCGCTGCTTCAGACGATATGTCCGTCGGCAACTCATGCCCCACTGGAATGTAATTCCTGATATGTTTATGCGTCGGCACAGCGGTGAGTTCTCCATTCAACATGAAGCCGTCTCCTCCCACTTCTACGCCTTCGATGAATTCTTCGACACAGACCCATCCCGATCTTGAAAAGCTTTGCGCATATTGAAAGGCTTTTTCGCATCGGTTTATGTCGAATTCGTGAACTTTCACTATACCCCGGGAACCCGAAGAATCGGTCGGTTTGAATATGACGGGAGGAGTGATTTCAGCGATTCTGGATGAGATATCCGAGAATTCCCTTCCGAAGATGAATTCCGGAAAGCTGAATCCTTTTTGCCTTTGAAATGTTCGAAACTTGTTTGAATTAGACATAATATCGGCCGCCTGCGAATTTCCGCCGGGCAGTCCTAATTTTTCCGCCACATAGCCGACTGCAGGAGTCGCCACATCAGATGCGCATGTAACGATAGCGTCGATTTCATATTTTCTCGCAGCTTCCAGTACTTTTTCTTTATCAGTGGTACTGCAGTCGACCCATTGATGAGAAATTGCGTGCCCCGGACTCTCCGGCGTGTAATCCACAGTAATTACGTATAATCCGCGGGAAACGGCCTTTTTTATCAAAGGAAGCTGACTGGGGCCGGCTCCGAGACACATAAGTTTCTTTTTCAATGAACCCATTTTCAACGTTTTTTTGCTTTAATCACAATGATCTGTTCCTATTATCCTAATGCCGAAGCCCGCCTGCGGGCGGACTTTGTTTTACTTGAATTTTTTTGATCGATTTTTGTATTTTCGTCAAACATTTCACAATTTTTTATCATTCAATATCAGGAGATGTGAATTTAGTTACTCCATCGGACGAAAGGATTTAAGCTGATGAGCGACGAAACCCTTCCGCGGCAACGATGACGATATAATTATAGAAAATCATACCCTAGATAGTCAATGCCGGTGCATTACTGATCGGTCAAAGGGGCGCAAACGCTTCTATTTCCCTTGAAATCCGGGCATAACAAGCGCGGACTTTTTAGCCAGGGAAGGCCAGTATCGGGGACAGTAGATGACGGAGTTGAAAACTGCGCATTCCCAGGTGCAATAGCATCTCTTGTTGATTATGAATTGATTTATCCTGCGACAGGTTTCTGAATTTCGAATTTTGTTCCAGTTGAAATTTTTAGGGCGGAAACTGCCCAGTTGATAGGAAGAAAAGGTTTTGAATCTTTTTTTCTCCAGCCACAGAGTTTCGCAAGGAAAAATGCGTCCGTCCGGCGAGATTACGATCATTTTTCTGCCGCCCAGACAGGGAAAGGTCATTTTATTTTCTTTAAACACGCTTCTGATGACCGACCTCATAGTAGAAACGACCGCCCTTTGCACCTTTGCTTTGTTTCCGGCCGGCGCGGCATGAGCATCCCATTTTTCTGCAGTAGATAAAGCCTTGAGGAAAAAATCACGCCGACCGGGTTCCCAGAATGCAGTGCGATCGGGACCGATATCGTGAAAGTCCGGTTTAACGTTTTTTTTCAGGTATTCCGACAATTCAGGCACACCTGTCCAATTATCCTCCGTCAGAACCGTCAGCACGTTAACCGAAAGGGCCGGGTATCTGGAACGAAGCGGCAGCAATCGTCGGACCGTCTCCATTATGCGTTCGAATGTTCCAGGTTCTCCTCTCATCCGATCATGCTTATCACCCACAGCATCAATTGAAAGATTAAGATCGATCATTAAACGGGGACAATTCCGGAGAATCTTCGTCAAAGTATGGATTATCTTATGCGTCAGCACGCCGTTTGTCGGAACGGCGAGAAAACGGGTTCCCGAAATGAAATACATGGATGCGACGATATCAGCCAAGTCCTCTCTCAGGAAAGGTTCACCGCCGCTCAACACCAAATGAAAATTGGGATGCAAAGCTTGGGCTACCCGGCGATATTCTTCTGTGCTCAATTCGCCGGTGTAGTCTGAGTCCCGCATTAATTCCTGATTGAAGCAAAAAGAACAATTCAAATTGCAGCGATGAGTGATTTGAATTATCACATAGGAAGGGTGGTTCCTGTTGAACAGGGAACGTGTAAAAGGCAGCACAGGCATCATTTTTACAGCTTCCTTTATGTTCGCATATGTTTTTTTAACTGATTTCAAAACAAAACAAAATTATCTTTTCCCGTAAATTTTCGGAACATTCTTAAAGCGGTTCCCCACATTATTCCCGAACCCAGAACGATCGAAGCAACGAAATTGAGGACAGCGGCTTTCATTGTAAACCAGAATCCGTATTCAGCATTTAAAGCCTTAAACAGGTCCTTTTTCAGAATCAGCGCCGTCATTAGAGATATTGCGGCGAATATCCACAAGACAGGCAGCAGGAATCCTGCAGCGAACAAGAGCAGGACCAGGCAGTCCATAAACTTTCGCAAGCTTTCCTCAGGGCTGATGAAAGGGTCGACGAACTTCCTGTGATCGATAAAAACTTCAGTCCATAATTGAGACCGCAGGAAGTAGTTTTTCAACAGCTTTCGGATGTCTTCCGGCCAGTAATGGCCAATTCGATAATCAACCCATAAAAACTTCCCGTCATTGAAACGATCAAGAATCCGGTGCAATAATTCCGCATCCTCCACGCTTGGTATCCTATATTTCGTATTAAAACCTCCTATTTCCTCCAGCGCCTCTTTTCTGATACTCCCGCATCGAGTTGAAATGTCCTTGATGACCATTTCTTTCCTGTTTTGAATGGCTTTCTGATAGAGGAAATACTCAAAAAAAGAGGTGTAAGCCGGCAGGAACCCCTTGTTTTCCGGTTTTTTTTCTGAAATGGTGCATATGCTGATCAATTCGGGGTCCGCTTTGAACCTTCCAACCATATCCGAAATCATACCGCTGTCTTTGATAACGGCATCGTCATCCAAAAAAAGGACGACTTCCCCCCTGGCCGTCCTGATTCCTTCATTACGTGCAGCCGAAGGTCCTTTGTTTTCCTTCATTTCTATCACTTTAACGTGTCTTCTTCGACATAACTCAACGGTGTTGTCTGTTGAAGCGTCGTCAACAACAATGACTTCCATCTCTTCGCATTCTGATGCCAGAACGGCATCGAGAGTGTTTGAGATCACTTCAGAACTGTTATTCACGGGAATAATGACCGAGATATAAGGATCGCTCTCTTTTCCTGACACAATTTCTTCTCCCGAATACAAAGCTGACTCATAGGTAAAGAAGGTCAACTGATGAATTATGATCCGTCAGCTCATAGATAAAGTCAAGTCTTTCATAAACCGTTATTCCGCCTGCTCCTTTTAGTCCTAAGTCGGGCGAGAACGCCGAAAATGCCGGGAACCGAAACGGCTGTGAGCGCTGCAGCAATTTAACGCTGGCATGTGTGACAGTTTCGAATGAAGAAATTAGCCCCTGTCAGGTCATTTTTTTGAACTTGAGCTATTGCGGGATTACGTATCGATCGAGACGCAGCATTGAGCAGATCACGCCTTCTTTCTTGCCTAAGAATCGCTGTTTCGCATGCGGTATGCGGCTGTGATCGTCCCGGTGAGAGAACAAACGAGCAGCAATAATCCGGCTTGCGATAAGGCCGGAACGTTTCGCCATGCGAGCTCGATATTGCGTCCCGTTTCATGGTAAATTGTGCAGGTTCCGTCCAGGCCGCTGCCGTCCCAGGTCCAACCGGGCTGATCCAGATTCTGCCGTTCATTCAACAAAGTCCCATCAACCGTTATGGTTTCGGGTTTTGTGCTCATGCGGAAAACTTCAGTCGATTCGGCGTCAAAAGTTCTGTAATGAATAGAATTCCGGTTATATTCAATGTATTGAACGATGGAGGAGGACCTCAAAAGATGATTTTCATTTCTCGGCGCCCATTCCGGAACGGCGCCCATCGCAGCGAAAATGTGCTGAACGTAATCGCCGTGGCAGTCGGTAAACCATCCGTGGTCCCTGTCCATTGCCTGAACGACAACGCGCTCCTTCTCCGGGCAACTTCCGTATGTAGTCCAGTTCAAACTTCGATAAGCCTTCTCTTTGTATGTCGGATCAACTGTCAGCTCAAAATATCGAGCGCATATCGAAGCGTACCGGGCGGAATGACTCGTCATGGGATAATACCATCCTATTTGCTCATTCATAGTTATCGCGCCGTACTGATATTCGCCGAAAATATCCTCCATTTCACCGATCAAAAATTCCACATGCTGCTGCCAGTCTGCATCCAGCTCCGGGTGTTCGATTAAAAATCTCGCAGTCTCCCCCAATGTTATCTGACAATGATTATCAAAGAAATACGGCATATCCTCAAAATAATTCGACCAATTGCCCGTGCTCATCGGACCGTCCTCAGAAAAAAGCCAGGTCAGGGCAGCATCCCGGCAAACGACATAAGCGCCTCCGCCGTCGTAACCCATTTCAATCAACGCCTGAAACAGATTGATCGGTCCTACGACATAGGCGCAATATTCGTTTTGCTCATAAACTTCGTTCGTTTCCGGCATGACTCGCCAGGGCCAGGGCGATAAATTGGCCGTTCCCGGCCTGGCGTTTGCTGCCAGAGCATCCGCACAACTGACCGCTGCAGACAAAAAATCCGGATTCTCCGTCGCCTGATACAATCTCACATAAGCAGCCCCTAATTTCCCCACCAGACTGGGCATTATGGCGCCCCCGCGGTCCGATGCCCTCGAGGGCAGCGTTCCCCCGTAATCCTGCTGATAGGGACACCCGGGCCAGTCCCAACCCTGGTCCGACGGCGTGCTGCCTTCTTCAATCATGTAACAGGCAAAATCAATAACATCTTCCTTTAGTTCGGAGTCACCCGTGAAAGCATAATAGTCCTGAACATAACTGTCGATGAACGTGGCCAGATTATCACCCGGATTTGAATGCCAGTCCCTTCCCTCATGGGGCGGCTCGCGGTAATAGGCTGGACGGCAATAATAATAGGGATATCCATGCTCATATACCATATCGTTTTTCAAAAATTCGACCGTCAGTTCTATCATATAACGATAAGCAACCGCCGGATCGGGACTGATCCAGGATACTATCGTGTCTTCTCCGTCCAGACAGACTTCCCTGCCGTTTAATATATTCCTCTCATTCTTATCGCCGCCCCCGGAAAAAGTCTCCGCTGCCGGTCCCGCTCCCAGGATCATGCTTAATCCCAAAAATATAAGCAGCTTCAATGCTCTCCGAGGGTGCACAAGATTATTTTTTTTGTTTTTCAGTATCATTTCTTTGCAAAACGTATGGCTCAAAATCCCATACTATCCATCATTATATCGATCTGATCATGTAAAAACAAATAAATTTTCGGGTCTGATCACCCCGGCGTTACACTTCTTTCAAGGCATTTGACGGTTTTTTTCAGCATTCGGGGTCGGGGTCGGTATCGGGGTCGAAATCGA
>CAZUFC010000152.1:0-17952 GCA_964619725.1 uncultured bacterium
CATTTTTTGCCTATGAACAGATTTTTCTCGTCTTTATCGTCCATTGACAGCAGTGAAGTGTTCAGTCCTAAAATGCCGATTTTATTGCTGCCCCGGTTAACTGTTTCAGCATAATGGAATGGAATATCACTCGGATTCTTGCAGTTCTTCGGAATGTTGTTCAGGTTCTGAATGAATTTCCGGTAATTTTTGAATTTATCTGAAAAAATTTTTCGCTGTTCTTTATTGGCAAATAACTCATTTATTTCATCAACCGATTCAACGTTGCGATAACCTTTTTTTGTTAAATTTGGAATTTTATCCCTTTCCTGCACATCATGATTACCGGGAACGATAAACAGCCGTTCTGGGCGTACGTTTGTACTGTCCATCAGTGTTTGGAAGAATTCGAGAGCTATTTCATACTCCTCGGATGCACCTTTAAACGCGGTATCGCCGGTGAAGAAGATAAAATCCAGCGCAAAATTGTGCTTGTTTATCTGTTTTGTTATGTCTTTCAACAACTTTTCGAGGACTTTCTTTTCATTCCAACTGGATATTTCATCCGATTTAAAATGAAGGTCTGAAAGATGCAGCCATGTCGCCTTGTTCATGTTTTGCCTCCCCTGTCGCCGCGCTTATGGAGGATAATCGGAAACATTTTGAGTATAGCGTGAGTGGATCGATATGACAATAGGGCCGCGGGATATTCATTCCGAATTCAGGCAGCGGATTTGAATTGGCCTTCTTTCAGATTCCTCATTGGCCTGCAAAAACCGCAGTGACTTGCCGGCATTAAATTTTGAATCGAGATTCGAGTTTGTGGACAGGCACTTACTTGGTTATGGCCGGGGGTTCCGGCTAGTTTTCCGCCATGACCAGCACACAACATCGGGACTTCGACTTCGTCTCATATCGATGTATGTGTTCCTGCTCCTTTTATACTCTTACTATTTGACACACTTGACACATCACACGGTTGCTTTTGGTTTTCTGCTGTAGATACAATCATTTGAAAAGACAGCTCGGCAGAACAAAAACTTCTGAACTCTTGACAAGAATGTCACAACCTATTGAAAAAGTTTGATTTTCTTGCATTGCAATTCGGCATAATAATTGTGAAGTTTTTAGCCCCCCTAAATCCGTTGGAGGAGCCTTGATTTAATCGAAATAAGGACATGAAGACTGCAATCCCAAATCATGATTAAAGGTGATGCTTTATCTGGTTTAAAACATTTATATTTGTCGATTAAATCAACGTACCATCGAGGGAACAAGTATCAGGATAAGCTTTATTTCGTTGCTTTTCAATATGGTAGATGATGAATCGTTGTCGGAAAACCGTGCAAGATGAGATTTAATTTCAATTTCGTCGGCTTAGATGCGACCAAGTCTGATGCAGGAATTCATTGCAACAGCCAAACGCGACTGAAAACCCGGACGACTATGGAATGCAGTCTCAGAATGCCTATACCCGGCTTACATCACGGGTCATCGGTTCCACCTCATCAAAAATTCGACTCTCAAATTGATCCTGTTCCACATCCAGGTCATAGTCCATCTGCAATCCAAGCCAGAACTCCGGAGACATCCCAAAATATCGGGCCAACCGCAATGCCGTATTAGCCGTTATTCGCCGTTTACCCAACACAATTTCGTTTATCCTGCGGGCCGACACGCGGATAGCCTGCGCTAATTTGTTCTGACTCAATTCCAGAGGTTCCAGAAATTCCTTCTGTAAAACCTCGCCGGGATGCAAAGGCTCTATTTTTTTCTCCCTCATATTTTCACTCCTTATGATAATCAACGATCTCAACCTTGAAAGCATCATTGTTGCGCCATTCAAAACAGATTCTCCAACGATCATTGATACGGATTGAAAACTGTCCGTCTCTGCTCCCTTTCAATTTCTCCAATCGATTGGCAGGAGGAACTCTCAGGTCGTTAATATTCTGAGACCTGTTGATCATTCGCAATTTTCTGAAAGCTTTCCTTTGAACATCAGCGGAAAATCGTTTCGAACGCTTTCTGTTGAATATCTTTTCAGCTTCTTTATCTTTAAACGTTCTGATCATGAGCGCATTATAACGGAGTTGACGCTTAACGTCAATGGTTATGACATGAAACACAAACAGATTTTTTTTCAGGACAGTTCTTCATTACGCTCCTCAAGGATATGAATCGCCGGCGCCTTAAATATCTCACCGCAAAGATAGAACATGGATATCTGATCAGCGCCCCTCATTCACCTCAGATTGCCTTAACAAAGCTAAATTTCTTTCAACAGCGGCCATTATACCCACGTTCTTCTGTTTTATGAATCTTCCGAACTTGTATTCTTCCATTCTTCAAATTGTGAGCAAAGCGAACTAGTGTCTGTCCACAAACTCGAAGCATGATTCAAAATTTAATGCTGGACAGCCACTTGGGTTTTTGATCCATAAACGGGCGAATTTTTCTTAAGGCAAGGAAGGCAGGGATTTGCGAAGTAGGGGGATTGCTTATACGTTGACTGAGCCAATCCGTAGCCTGACGCAATATTTGGGGAAATTCGCCGTTTATGGACAAAAACGAACTAAGTTCAATTTAATAGTAACCTCTTCACAGTTTTGGCCCATAACCGAACTCGATCCGGTCCATATCACCCCTCAGGTCATTCAATTCATCGTTCAACATAGCTCCCCAGAAAACAAGTCCCGCCGCTTCATCTGAACCCGTATCAGGCCAGGAGAATTCTTCAATAATGGATATCGGTGTAATTCCATGGTTCAGAGGCGTCCAGTCGAAATCCAGCTCAGGAGGAAAACGAGTCCAGGACGGCCAGAACCATAAATCGCCGTACACGTCCAGTATAACAAAAAGCGCAGTTTGGTGGACGGCAGGTCCCGGATTAATCAGACGGGCCTCCAGATAAAACAGTTCGCCCGGACTGTAAAATTCCTGCGGCATATCGAGGATAACGCCGAGTGATGCCGTGGCTGCAGGTTCAGGAGTTCGAGAGGGCGTTCCGGGGGTAAGAACCGGCGTATGGGACGGCGCAGGCGTCAGAACAGGCGTCTCCGTGGGAGCAGTTGTGGGACTGCCGGTTGAAGTAACTGTCGCGGTTAAGGTAAAAGTCGGCGTTAAGGTCGGCGCTGCCGTGCCGGTGGAAGTTGGTGTTGGAAAAGAGGTCGCGGTGCATGTCGGCGATGGAGTGGAAGTGGGGATAGCGGTCGACGTCGGTGACGAAGTGATGGTCGGCGTTATTGTGTATGTCAGGGACGGTGTGGCAGTCGTTGTCGGCGAATGTGTCTTACTGGCCGTCGGCGTCGGCGTCAGCGTTCCAGTGCAACTCGGCGAAAACGTCGGACTGACGGTCGGCGTGAGCGTTGGACTCGGCGTTGATGTCGAACTCGGTGAATGAGTCGGACTGGATGTTGTCGTCGGCGTCAGCGTCCCCGTATGACTCGGTGAAAATGTCGGACTCCGGGTAGGCGTCCGAGTGTAAGTCACAGTCCTTGTCGGCGAATGTGTCGCACTTGCTGTTATCGTCGGCGTCACAGTTCCTGTACGTGTTGGTGAAGCTGTGGGAGTGCGGGTCGGCGATTGCGTTGGTGCGTCCGTGGGCGTCATGGTCGGAGACGGCGTGACGGTAGAGGTACATGTCGGACTCGGAGAATCGGTCGGCAGAGGGGTCGGCGTCAGAGTCGCATCCAAAAAGGTTTTTACCTTGAAGGCATAATCATAGCCTGGAACAGAACCGCTTATATCCGAATCACCCGGATAATTCGAAGCGTTATTGCCGCTCCAGAAATAACCGTTCTGAGGATCGTGTTCCGCCGTCTGATCCATTTGAAGGTAAGCGCTGTCTGATATTGCGACAGAAATGCCTTCAGGAATTTCCTTTATGTTCCAACCTGTCGTCACTTCATCTTCAGGCATTGTTTCCGTCCATAAAACAGTCCCCATATCATTAACCACCGAGACGATCAAGTCACCCGGCGGAACGCCGAGTTTCATCATACAGAACTTGATCTCGCAAATTTCCGGTCTTTGAGGAAAAAATTCCTGCCATCTGGTAAAGGAGTCGTCCACGTAAAAACCCTGTTGCGAACCGTTCTGCTGCTGATCGATATAACATACATAATAAGGCGTATAACTTGTCGTGGGCGTCAGCGTACACGTGGGCGTGTTAGAGGGCGTTCGGCTGGGAGTCAGCGTCGGCGTGCGTGTGGGCGTACGACTTGGAGTCGCTGTTGCCGTTGGCGTAGGCGTAAAGTTGGGCGGCGGATCGGCATTGAAATAAATATCGTTTGTGGCGTTGCGGCGATCCGACCACACCACGTAAAGCCTGTTCTGCGAAACGTTGTAAGCCGTGCTGATAACGTGATAATGAAAAGCTATATCAGAATATCCGTCAGACACCTGGACCGGCACGCTCCATGAACCGCCCGAATCCCCCTCAATATAATGCGCTTTGCTCTCTGCCGCATCCCGGTAAACGCAGTAAGTCGTCGAACCGTTCAGCCACGCTCTCGGACAGCGGTGATCCGTCAAATCGTCAATCATGGCGTATGCGAAATTAAAGGTCTCGCTGTCGACACTGTAGAGGCATGCTATATTATAAGTCAGGCTGCCCGCATCGGTCTCAAACACAATAAGGGAACGGGAGCCGCTTGTCGCCAGATGAGGCCGCAGTTCATCCCCGTAATCCCACCAGTGATAAAGATAATACATAAAGGTCAGCCGGAAATAACAGACATGGCCTACATCACCGCCGCCGGAATTGTCCACCTGGCAGACCACATTAACGTATGTATTGCAGAATTTCACGGAAACATACTCAACGCTGTATTTCCCGTTGAAATCCTCAAATGAGAAATAGCTTCCCGCCCAAGTCGCTCCGCCGTCCGCCGAATATAATGTCATCAGCGAATAATGCGTATCGCCGGATTGGATGCTCGGAAAACTGAGGGCTGTTTCTGACGCATCGCCTGCATCAATGGAAGGACTGCCGGGGCCGCCCTCTCTCGTCTCATACGGAAAATATGTGATTCCTGCATCCCAGAATGAACCGATGTCATGAGGGTTCTCCGTCCGGTTGTAAGCAGGATAAGGCGTGTCGCCCAGCATAAGGGTTACGGCCAGATATACGTAACCGTCTGAATCAACCGTAATTTCCGGGTAATAAATGCCGGCGCCCGCAGAATACATGGTCATCTCCCAGTCATATCCGTTGGCCGTCTGTAAAAGACAAACATAACCGATTTCGGTATGAAAAGCCGTGTATGTATACCCCCCGCCGACTACCGTCGAAGTCTTATACTCTTCAACCGCCTCAGGCGGATCACCAGCTTCAATGCCCCCTAAAAGAATATCATCTGGATTGAACGATTCGCCGTCATGCTTCTCCAAAGTAAAATGAAACCTCTGAACATCAACAGCAGGCAAATGCCTGCACTCCGCATGCATCATTCTTTCACGGCATCCGTCCCGCATCTCACGCAAAGGCTCATTACTCCCCAGTAACCCTCCAGCTTCTGATGTCGTGGACCAGGACATACAGAATCCAATCAAGAAAATAACAGACTTGTTCACCCGTCTATCCTCCCTGAAGCCTCAATTCAGTCATAATAAAACCTTTTTCAAGCAGAATCATGATTTCAATATAATGAAAACATGTTGAAAGTCAATCCTGCTCAACTTCAGCAACTGCGTCACCGGACCGCCTGACGCTTCTTATTTAGTTTTTGTCCATAAACGGCGAATTTCCCCAATACTGCGCCAGCCTGCGGATTTGCTCAGTCAACGTACAAGCATTACCCCTGCCTCGTAAATCCTTGTCCTCCTTGCCTTAAGATAAATTCGCCCGTTTATGGATCAAAAACCCAAGTGGCTGTCCAGCACTAAATTTTGAATCGAGATTAGAGTTTGTGGACAGACACTATTTAATTAATCTGGAACCTGCTGTTGATCTCCAAGACCTGTTATGAACGCCCATATCCCCGCATCTTCAAGCGCTGAGGTTTCTGAGCCGCAAACGGCGAATTTCTCCCTATTGCTGCATGCGCCATCGCTTATTGAACATCAACAGCAACCCCAGGAAGATTATGAGGAAAACGAGTCCATGAATATCGCTCGAAGGAATGGCATGAACGGTTGTTTGCGTAGCGGTCGGGGTAGTCGAAGGAACGGGAGTTAATGAGGGTTCTGCTGTCGGCGGATTGGTGGGAACAGGCGTTTGCGAGGGCGTCGAAGCTGGAGTATCAGCAATTGTGGGCATGGGCGTGTTGAAGGGGGTCGCAGTGGCATCCGGCATGTACTCGTCTGAACCTATGTCGTATGAGTCTTCTTGCGGTCGCGTTTCTCCGTCAATATCGTCATCAGGAAGATTCGGATAGGTTGCAACATCGTCTGTGCCTGCATCGATGCAGCCGCTGCCGCTCTGAAGGTGATAATCGAACGGATCGCCTCCAATGAAGTTCGGCGGTTCGTTGAACAGGCAACTCGTGCATGCGGTTCCCGTCGGGCAGGAAGCCTGACTGAAGTTGCAATAGTCTGCAGTCGGATTTCCCGAACCGGGATCGATTTCATTTTCGCCCGTCCCGGAACTGTTGTTCCACAGTATAGCGTTGACCAGGACCGGCGATGAATCGCCGGCATACACAGCGCCGCCCAGAGCGGCGCATTGATTTTGCACGAAGGTGCAGTTGATGATTTCCGGCGAAGATGAGGAGCATTCGATTGCACCGCCGTCTTCCGAGCTCTGATTGCCTGTTATGGTGCAGTTTACGATCTTTGGCGAAGAATTGAAAATAGAAACAGCTCCTCCGTCTCCCCCAATTGATTGATTCTCACGAATGTTGCACCGCTCGAATGATGGAGGACCGTAACCATTGTATATTCTCACTCCGCCTCCCTTAAGCGCTGTATTTCCTGAGATGGTCGAGTCCTTGTACCTTACGCATGCGAAAGAGAAGTACGCGCCTCCGCCATCGAGTTCCGCAGTATTAGATGATATGGTACAGCGGAGAATCTCTGAATTCCAGGAGTCTACGAATAATCCTCCGCCGTGCCAGGCGGCGAAATTGCCGGAAATTGTTGAATCCACAATGTTCTTGTCTCCCGCACCGCCGAAGAAGAAGACGCCGCCGCCCGATTGATTGGAGGAATTGTCTTGTATATCAGACATCGAAATATTCAGAGCATCATGCCGGCATGCGATCCCGCCGCCGCTCGATGCGGCAGTGTTCGATGTAATGGTCGCATTGTGGATCACAGAAGGCGATGACTTCAAATACATTCCACCGCCTTCTCCGCCGGATGAGTTGCCGGATATCGTGCAGCCGGTCAACGTGCAATTGCAACTGTAATCCGCACATAATGCGCCGCCGGCGGAACTGGCGTAATTATCGTTCAACAGGCAATCAGTCAGCTCAGCATCCGAATCGTAACAGTATATGCCGCGTTGGACGTTCCCCAGAACACTGCAGGCATCCATTTCAAACTGGGAGCCGTAGGCGTAAACGCCGCCGCCGTTCGACGCCTGGTTATCCTCAATTGTACATTCCGTCATCAGACATCCTGCAGTCGAATAATTGAAAGTAACTGCACCCCCGTTCCCCACGGCAGCATTCTGAAGAAAATGCGTCTGCGTAACCGTAAGATTGGAATTTTGTACGGCGAAGCCGCCGCCGTGAGATTCAGTGGAATTCATGTATAACGTGCAGTTGTCGATCGTCATTCCAATGTTTTCGCAGTATATTCCGCCGCCGTCTGCTGCAGCATGATTTTCACCCAGGAAATATGTTGAAAGCGCCGGACTGGAGTCAATGCTGTAAAGCCCGCCGCCCTTATCTCCCGAACTATTGCTCGAAATAGCCCCGTCTGAAAAAACAGGACTCGAACCCTCTTCGCAACAGACGCCGCCTCCCGATTGATCGGCAACGTTCAAACCGATGGTTCCTCCGTCTATGACCGGACTCGAACCGCCCGTACAAAATAAACCTCCGCCTTTTTCCTCCGCTGAATTATTCAACAGATTACAGTTGTTCAGCACAGGGCTGGAACCTGATTCGCAACTGATTCCGCCGCCCGAGCCAGTAGAAGCGCATTGCTTGATTATGACGTCGGTAACTGCCGGTGAAGAGCCGGCATCGAACAGGATGCCGCCGCCGGAACCGCCGGTAAAGCCGTTTAGGATGGTTACGCCGCGAAGCTCAGAATCCGTCGATTCTCCGCTTATGAAAACAGCGCCGCGATGTTGGTTTTCGCAATCGATCACGCATGATTCAGGGTCCCCGCTGATCGATTCCACCGTCACGGCTTTTCCCAGAAAATTCAATGAGATGTTTCCCAGGCCTGTATAAGTTCCGTCTTCGAGAAAAATCGTTTGCCCCGTGCAGGCAAAATTCAATGCTTCCTGGATCGTCGGATAGTCGCCGGAACCGTCCGCGCGTATAGTGTAATCCTGCTGCAAACATTCGGTTATCGAAATAATTTGCGTCGAGCAATCTGATCCTGATTCAGCTTTTAATTCGAGTCCATAATCGACATCCTTCACAACCATTCTTGAAGACAAATAGGACATTCGGAACTGAGAAGGCGAGTAAGCAGAAGCATTCGCAGAGATGTGGATTACGGCGTAAAAAACAGCGGCATTCGTTGCTTCAATTTGAGCCGACTCGTATCCGGATAATTCGAGTTCAATCTCTCCGTTCACAAGCGGGAATTCTTCGACAGCCATCACTTCAAGGTCCAGGCCCGTTTCAAAATCGCCGCTGCCTTCATCCCTGCAAATGTAAAGTTTCTGAAATAAGTTTTCAGCTTCTATTTCCGACAGAGGGTCGCCTGCAGACTCTTCGAAAAGAAACGACAATCGATCAATTTCAATGGGAGCATCGCCGGAGCGGCCGTTATGCGAAACCGTTATCCTCAGTAAAGCGCTGACAGTTTCTTCCAGCAGCGACGAACAGGAAACATCCTCGGCATCCGCGCCGTACTGACCGCCGACGTTTTTCCACCAGGCTAAGGCCGGATATGTCGCGCCGCCTATCACAACATCAGTCATCGAGTCGCCATCCAGATCGGCGCTGCAGATCGAATCAGCCGTTTTGGTCAGAATTGGAAATGAATTTTTAGTCCAGGTTTCGCCGATTCGATCGACGTTTTCCCAATATGCAGCGCTATCCTCCGTTCCGCCGCTCGCCCCCAGCAGATCAACGTCCCCATCCGAATCCATATCAACGGCGAAAACTTCTTTGGGAGCGGAGAAAGCCGTATCCACTTCCCTCTTTGTCCACACCATACCCGTACCGGCGCTGTTTTCCCACCAGGAAACTTCGGTTGAGCCCATAACAGTTGCAACGACGTCGATGCTTCCGTTCATGTCCATGTCTTCAAGCAGCAGATCGTACGCGTTAATGGTCCCGCTTGCAATAACGTGTTTGCTCCACATTTGAGCGGCGCCGATGTTTTCCCACCAGACAATCTCATCCGCCTCATAACCCGTAGCGACGACATCTATATCGCCGTCATCATCAATGTCCCCCGCTCTTACGCTATATGGACCATCGAAGTTAAGATCGATGCTATTCATCGACCAGACGCCTCCCTCGCCGTCGTTGTTCTCCCACCAGACGACATCGTCGTTCATAATTGAAGCGGCCAAAATGTCGAAGTCGCCGTCCTGATCCAAGTCAACGGCCCTGCAGTCAACCGGCGACGGGAAACTGACCGTCACATCTCTTCTATTCCATAAAGCGCCGTTTGAATCAGCATTCTCCCACCAGACTATTTCGCCGGCGGTCGGACTGCAGCTCAAGACGTCCTCGTCGCCGTCACGGTCTATATCAGCCGTATGGACCGCAAGAGGATTATCGAAACCGGATTCTATCTCATGATCCGTCCAGACCGAACCGTCGCCGGACACATTTTCATACCATAACACAAGGTCCTCACCTTGAACCGCTGCAACGATATCGAAATCGCCATCCCCATCAATGTCGGTTACCGTCGTGATATACGCGGAATCGGAATCGTCCGTAATGAAATTAGCCCCTTCCATTACCGCATTCCTGTGCAGCGTCTTATTTTCCCACCACATGACGTCATCGCGCCCCAACGAACAACCCACTACGTCAATATCCCCGTCTCGGTCCAGGTCAGCGGCATCAACATGCGTTCCGGTTGAGCCGCCTATATTCTCAATACAATGATAGCCCCACGACGTGCCGTCACCGTTTAAATTCTCCAGATAGAGGAAATCGTTGGAATACAAATTGTTTTCTGAAATCAGAATATCCAGGTCGCTGTCGCCGTCAAGGTCTGTCGTGCAAACTGCCTTGGGTATATAAACTGAACTGTCGACTACGATCCTGTGTTGCCACGAATCCCCCTGACCGTCCAGATTCTCCCACCAGGATACGTCGCCGATGTTCTGCTCCTGAGCCGCAACAATATCCTGATCTCCGTCGCCGTCCATATCGCCCGTCGTTACCCTGCAATGCGCTTTAGCGCTGTCTATGTCGTTCTCCGTCCAGGACGCTCCGAAACCGTCGACGTTCTCCAGCCATGTCAGTCCGGAACCGCTATCCGAAAGTACAATGTCCGAATCGCCGTCGTTATCCATATCGCAGACCCAGACTCCAGAACTGGAATCTATTACGCTGATAGGATGAGCTGTCCAGAACGACCAGGCGTTGCCCGGATTCTCATACCAGGAAATCCCGTTGCTCCAACCGCATACAGCATCCAGAAGTCCGTCTCGATTTATGTCTCCATAATGCATGTCCTGGCCGTATCCCGCATTGCCTATCTGAGTCCCATCCCAGACGGTTCCTATACCGTTTTCGTTTTCATATCCACGAACTTGAACGCTTTCCAATACGCCGAAAAGATCGACGTCACCGTCAGGTTCCAGATCAGCCCCATAAATATACACAGGATTCTCCGAAACGGCATCGACCGTTACCTTCGGCCAGGTCGTCGAAGGCAGAAGATTCCGCCACCAGGACACTTGATCATGGCTGAATCCCGCTCCTATTACATCCTTCCTGCCGTCTCCGTCAACATCCGCTACAGACACGAACCAGGAAGCTCCTGCATTAAGATCGATATCTCTTCTAACCAGCGGAACTTCGGACGATAAAACCGCCTGAATCAATCCCATTGACCCCGCAATCAATAACGTTAAGCCTATCGCCGACGTCCTGAATAACCATGCCAATCCTTGAAAAAATGATGATGATTTCAATTTTTGTCCCCTCTTTTCACATTTTGGTCTGTTTAAAAAAAAATGATATCGACTTCACATCTCCTGATATTGACTGATAATAAATTGTGAAATGTTTGACGAAAACATAACATTCGATCAAAAAATTTCAAGTAAAACAAAGTCCCCACGCTCGCAGGTCCGTCGATTTAATCGAAAATGAAAGCTCTTCAGAAACATCAGGCATCATCTCCAATAATCTTTTCTTATTCCCATGGTTCGCATCGAATTTCGATTAAATCAACGCTCTTCTACAGGATTCGGGAACAGCTCAAAACGGCACAATGATAATGCCGAGTTGCAATGCAAGAAAATCATATTTCTTCAATAGCTTGTGACCTCCCTGTCAAGAGTTCTGAACTTTAACCCTCCGTCACGCCGGCAATTGATTGGAAAATCAATTACCGATACGATGCAGATTAATGATTCTGAAGCATACTGTCAAATTCGCATAGCATTCCCACACATTAACCCACGTAGAAATCTAACCTCGTAAAAACTTGAAAAGGCAGGAAATAAGGTCCTGGTGAATGAAAGTTCGCTGCACGGAAAAAGAAGAAGCATAATAGCAGCGCAATGTTAAGAAACTCCGTAGGCAGCAGCGCTTGAAGGTGAAGGGATATGGACGTTCGTATCAGGTTTTGAATGAGAAATCCGGGTTTACAACCCCAACTGGCTCGCAGAAGGATCAGAACAGGCGCCAACTAACAACCAAAGGTTTTCAAGCTTTACTGGCAGCCATATCGATCAGTAATGCCTTTTTTCAGTTATCGCTTCCTTCTTATAATTCCAAATAATCCGCTGCAACTTCTCAGTAGGCTCCGGACTGAACAACTCTTCCCCACACTGCTCGCAAACCTCTGCCGGAACATTCTCCACAACGATCAGGCCGCCATTGTAATCTTGAGTATAATTAGTTTTTGTCCATAAACGGCGAATTTTCCCCAATACTGCGTCAGGCTGCGGATTACTCAGTCAACGTATATGCATTACCCCTGCCTCGCAAATCCTTGTCTTAATTGCTTTAAGTTAAATTCGCACGTTTGTGGATCAAAAACCCAAGTGGCTGTCCAGCATTAAATTTTGAATCGAGATTCGAGTTTATGGACAGGCACTAATTAATAAATTTTTTCGTGACCGTGCCGCCTCAGATCGAACATGTTTCAATTTCACATCTCCTGACATTCGCTAATAAAAAATTGTGAAATGTTTGACGAAAAAAACTATAGACGTTCGAAAAAATTCTTGTAAAACAAAGTCCCCCCGCCTGCGGGTCCGTTGATTAATCGAATATGGTACCTGTTTCATACCATACGAAGCATTATCATAAATCATCATTAACGTCATAGCTCATGTTTGAATTTCGATTAATCGACGCTCCTCCACCGGATATAGGGGGGGCTAAAAACTGCGCAATTATTATACCGAGACACAGTGTAAAAAAATCAATTGATTTCAATATGTTAGCTCCTCCTTATCAGGAGTTCTGAACTTGGATCATATTTGTCGTGCGGATAATATTCGACTAGTTTTGCGTTCAATACTGCTTCCTCAATCTCTCGTTCTCTGATTTTTCTTTTAATCATTTGTTCAACTGCATGCCGTGTATTTCTATGTTCCAATTTTCTAAAGCATCTTTGGTTTTCTTAACATCTTTTATTTCCACATGGTAATTCCTCTTCCGGCATCTACGCAGTGGGAAATCGCTACGGCGCTCCGTATTAGAAACTGATTGCCGACTCCTTATGCCTTGCCGTGGAAAAAAATTTGCCCTGAGCATGCTTACCGGAAGAACACAAATATCATGCAATTTAGAATTGTAATTTCTGATTCGTATGATATTGTATGAAATGGGCGTGTAAGAAGAACGTAAGCCCATAAGGAGATCATTATGATAGCCAGAACGCTTGAAGGCAGGCTCAAATATCTCAGCGGC
This sequence comes from uncultured bacterium, assembly GCA_964619725.1. Classification (GTDB taxonomy): domain Bacteria; phylum CSSED10-310; class CAZUFC01; order CAZUFC01; family CAZUFC01; genus CAZUFC01. Next base: position 13,167 of record CAZUFC010000152.1, read on the forward strand.
AAATTTCCGGCTATATCAGTTATCGGACCCAGGCAATCCGGGAAAACCACGCTGGTACGCTCTGCTTTTTCCGATTATGATTATTTCAACATGGAGAATCTTAACGACAGGACCGCTATGGAGCAGGACCCTCTGCGTATTCTTCGAAGCCATGTGCAGAGCGGTATTATAATTGATGAGGTTCAGAAGGTTCCGGAGTTGTTTTCATTTTTGCAGGTAGTCTGCGATGAGTCTGTGAAGATGGGCAAATTCATTTTGACGGGTTCACAGAATTTCCTGCTTTTGGAGAAGATCAGTCAAAGTCTGGCAGGTAGAGTCGCTATATGCAATTTACTGCCTTTCGACGTCGCGGAGCTGAAAGGGGCCGGTCTGCAAAGCGAATACATTGATGACAAGCTTTTTCACGGGAGTTATCCGGCTCTTTTTGACCGCGGGATTCCTCCGCTGGATTATTATCCTTCATATATCCAGACCTATGTCGAAAGAGACGTCCGGGATATTATGAATATCGGGAATCTCAGCCTTTTTCAGAGGTTTCTAAAAACATGCGCCGGCAGAACGGGACAATTGCTGAATTTATCGAGCCTGGGGAATGATCTGGGCATCACTTACAAGACGGTGCGTTCCTGGATATCCATCCTGGAAGCCGGTTTCATTCTTTTTTTACTGCCTCCTTATCACCGGAATTACAACAAAAGACTGGTCAAGAGTCCCAAGATATATTTCTATGACACGGGGCTTTTGTGTACACTGCTCGATATTCGCAGCCCTCAACAACTTTTCAGTCATTATTTAAGAGGCGGCATCTTCGAATCCTACGTCATATCGGAATATAAGAAGCTCCGTCATCACCGCGGGATTCCTCCTGCAGCCTATTTCTGGCGGGATAATGCGGGGCATGAGGTTGATCTTATTCTAGAGGCCGGCAACGGATTGCTGGCTGTTGAGATAAAATCCGGTGAGACCTTAAACAGTGAAATGTTTAATGGTTTACGGTATTTCAGAAAAGTGTCTGGATTGTTCGAAGATCGCTGTTTTTTAATATACGGGGGCGACAGGAATTATTCTCGAAAACATGGGCGCGTATTGGGGCACGGCAGTATCGAAGAATTATTGATTGTATGAATTCGGGAATCATGTGTTCAGGATAACGGAATTGGATTTGTAACCTCTATGATGTACGGGGCCGGATTAAGATTGATGGAATCCCTGAGACATTCTTTCGCGACGCATCTCCTGGAAAAAGGTTACGATATAAGAATCGTCCAGGAACTCCTCGGACATAAAGATGTGAAAACCGCCATGATCTATACCCATGTCCTCAACCGAGGCGGACAGAATCGGCGTGTTTACGCGCGTTAAACGGTTTCCGTATAATCATAGTTCGGCGAAAAGGTGACAGATGACGTTAGGGTGGCTGAGTTTATGGAAGACATGCAGACAATCACTCTTCATTTCAGTGGTCCGCTGACGTTCATGCCGGGGGACCGTTCGATATTCCACTATGCGCACCGGGATGCCCCATGCGTATACCTTTGGACGATCAGGTCTGATCTCGATGGCGATTACTACATCCACTATGTCGGTAAGGCTCTATCCTTCGCCAAGCGCCGGCGGGAGCACTTGGTTCAAATCTTGGAGCTGAACTACGGAATCTTTTATCCGGTTGCCTGTAGGCAAGGTATGGATAAGCGCGTGTGGTCAGGCCTGTGGAGAGACAAGTCACAGGATGGTCCCGGCCTTTGGGAGCCACTTGACCCTTGACCGAAGAAAAAGCTTATGTTATTGCTTCAGGTGGGGAATCTTATTGGCCTAAAAGTGGGGAAAAATTATTGTCCGATAACGACTAAATTGTCTTTTCTGATTCCTTGATTCATTTTATAATTCAAACTCCTTGTTCGATGGCTGGTTGCATACACCAGTGAAACGTATCGGTGATTCCAAATCTAAGCTAATCCTATGCTTCTGCATTCGATACGTAATCAAAAAGCCTTCCCGAGCCGTTGCATTTAACCTGTTTACAGACAATAAAATGTATTTTTTATCCCATCAATCCTCCACGCAACAATCAGAGCAATCGCAATCGCCGCAGCCGCATGGATTGTTGGCTTGTTTATAGATGAAGCCAAGCAAATCAGGATGCGAATTGCTGTAGGAGCCGGAATGGACGACGCACCATCCCCAGGGACCTTCCCATCCCATTTCCGTCACTCCGAATGAACCTCCTGCTACGGATTCTACGTATGCCACGTGGCCGTATGGCGGGTAGAAACTTGATGCGAAGACGGCTATTGATTCGACCTGGGGAGATGATCCTGTGGGAAAATTGTCTTCTATCGCTTCATTCAGCCAGTTGCATGCGTTTCCCCAGCTTTCGTCAGGCAGGTCGGGTCGTTTGTAGCTGCACCACCATGTGCAGTTGCCGCCTGAGCAGGGATATGGATTTCCGGGATCATAGTAGCCGCAGCATGTGTCTACTTTGGGTCCTAAATCTTTCTGCGTTTCCTGAGTCTCGGCTTTTGAAACTATCAACAATAATGCAATCATTATTAAAAAGAAAACATATCGCATCCTCACCGCCTCCAAACCAAAACTTCAATCAAGCCTTCGCCTTTGGCCCAGGGTTCCAGCGCTTTGGCAATTATGGTTCCCGGCGTGTCGTTTTCGTCTGAGACGTATTTCATGGCATAGCCGCAGAGGTTTGATGATGTGAGCAAATCGCCTGCTTCTATGGGGCCGTTGCATGCGGTTACTTTGCAGTGTAGTATGCCGGCCAGGGAGAGGGGGATATCATTGTTTTTTTCTTTTGATTCTCCTATGACCAGTTTTGCGGTTCCTGAGGCTATGCCGGCTACCTGCGGGCAATAGGCCTGATCGCAGATTTTGAATCCCTGGCTTTTCCCGTCGATGGCTATGACGTCGCCTGGCTCTACTGTTTCGGTATATCGGACGGCTTCGGCCAGGTCTCCTAATTTGCCGCCGCAGTGGACTTTTTCCGATATCCACAGGGAATGCCAGCGATTGGCGCTGTTGCCTAATTTGAGACTGCTGTTGGGCAGCAGGTGGTCGTTGACTATTACGTTGTTCAACGCGGAGTTTCCGATCCATACTTTGTTGTTGCTGTCTACGCCCAGAATTCCTTTCAATGTTCCTGATGTGTTTTTGAATCTTATTGATCTGTTGTTGAGCAGTTTAACGTCGCCGTCGACCAGAAGATCGTCCGTTCCCGGATCAGACGTTCCGCCGACGTGGATGCCGCCGAGGGCGCACAGGTAGTCATTTACTCGCACATCCCCTGCCACGTAAAGCTGCCAGTTTCCGGGATTCGTCGTTCCGATGCCTATATCGCCGTCTTGTTGAATGCGCATGGCATCCCTGATCGTACCGTTATTTGACTTGAATGTTAAATTTCCCGATGCCCCTTCAATAAAGGCATGCCTGGTCGCGTTTCCTACAGCAATTAATGCGCTGTTTGAGCTCGATCCTCTATGAACGGTTAATGTCGGATTGCTGGTCCCTCCTACACTGGACGGTTGTACTATAAAAGCTCCGTCGCTCCAGCTCTTTACATATAATCCATAATGATCATTGCCTGTCTGAGTTTGTTCAATATGCAACTTGTATTGCGGATTGTTTGTTCCTATTCCGACACAGCCATTATGTCTTATCTGAAATAATGGATCAGTAACATTGTTTCCTGAAAATATCCTGAATCCCCGTGCACTTTGATCATCAGCATACAAATAAAAAGAATTATCCGTATTTCCTATCTCTAAAGACGCTCCAAAACTGCTGCTGGCCCTCGACAATGCTAAAGTCGGATATTCAGGCTCAAAATCATTTCTTGAGCCTAATGACGAAGGTTGAATTATTTTTACTCCATCGCTGAAACTATAAATCCTTAATCCGAAATTGTCGTCCTCTGTTCCATATTGATATATATCAAGTTTTCGATTTGATTTTGCAGCACTTCCTATACCTACATTTCCGTCATCAAAATATATACCTGACTCATTCTGCTGCCAAAAACCTCCGCCTGACGGTCCGGTAGGTCCCATCGGTCCCGTATCGCCCTGCGGCCCCGTCGGTCCGGTCAATCCTGATGCATCGCCTACCCATTGTCCTTCTTCATTGATCACCATGCCTCTGGTATAACCTGTTATGCTTACGCTTCTGGGGTGAATTTCTTTGTCGTATACATCTTCCGCCTGCTTTGTTTTCATTGAATAGCCTACTGAAACGATTCTCTGATCGGGGACCAGCAGTTGAAAATCGTTTATTCCGTCGTTGAACCATATTCTTAAATATAACTCTTCATTTTCGAACAGGGAATGAGGAACGGGAACCATGTCCTGTTCACGTCCTAAAATGACGTTGTATGAACCCTCGGTTACCGGGAGCTCGATCACGGCGACAGGTTCCTCGACTGGAGGTTCATTGTCGTCGTTGGACCACAGATAGTGTCCCTCGCCGTCAACAACGGCAAATTTGAACTGGCCGGTTCCGGTAAAAGGTTCTTCGCCGACATATACGTTGCCTTGATAGTTTATCATGCCGGGAACTGCCGATACATCATTTACAGTTAATAAAATCAGTAATGCTGAAAAAACGATAAAAACTCGAAAACACCTTGCGTCCATCCAAATGCCTCCTTGAATTTTGAAATTTCCGTTTAATTTTCTTTATTTTTATATCAGAAGCGATTGAGTACGTCAAGGGTTAAATATCATCCGAGCTTTTTCCGCTGTGCAGGATTTTGGAGAAAAATTTTTCCAAGTATTCCAAT
>CAZUFC010000153.1:0-17869 GCA_964619725.1 uncultured bacterium
CGGTTATCCTGCAACCGGAATGGATTTTTTCAGCCATTGGCCGCGAAACATAACAGGGGTCGGGGTCGGGGTCGCAATCGCAACAAAATGATGGAATATTCCGTCAAGTTGTAACCTCAAAAGTCCAATTTTTGATCAATGCCCGGATTGATTATACGTTGAATGAGCAATACTGCAGCCGGTCGCAGCATTGAGGAAAATTGGCCGTTTATGGACAGAAACCGGTTAATTCCTCAGCATAGTCTTAAGTTCGTCAATCTCTTCACGTAATTTCTGCATCTCTCTCTGCTGCTTCTGCACTACCTTCGTCAGCACCGCGGTAATATCCATAGCGCTCAGGCCTTTCCTGTCCATATCGGCAACCAGGTCGGGAACTTCTTCGGCAATAAAACCCAGGTTTTCATCAGAATTGCTGGACTTGTAATTAAACCTGGTAGGTCGAAGTTGAAACAAGGCGCTCAATGCATCTTCCGTCGTCAGATCGCGAATGTTCTCTTTGGCTTCCCGAGACGAGGCATCATACCAGGTATTTCCATCGCAGTAGGCGTTCGGAGCGCTCCCGTCGCTTACCTCGAGTTTATAAGCCGGACTTGTCGTGCCGATGCCGACATTACCTCCCATAACAGCCATTGTATTGGATTGAGAGATAGTTCTTGCGGTCGAATCCAATCCGATTCCGACAGTATAGTTGCCTTGAGCGGTTATATAACTCCCCATAGAAGTGGAATGATGTCCGGTTGCGGCTGTGTAGGCTCCCAATGCCATAGAAGCGAAGCCGCTTGCGGTCGTGTATTCCCCTATGGCTACAGAAACTTCTTCGTTGTCGGCGATTGCGCCATGCCCTATTGCCGTGGCGTTGTCTCCGGCAGCCGTCGTATTTCTTCCCATTGCGATGGAGCAGATTCCGGCGGCGCTGCAATCCCTGTCTCCAATTATCGCCGCCGCTCCGCCAGCCTCGTAGGGTACCAGCAGATGCAACATTGCCGAAGGACTCGTCGTCCCGATGCCGATTTTTCCCCCTTCCGTTACCTTGAACAAATCCCCGTCAGCGCCGTCATCTGAACTGACCAAAAATGCGCTTCCCCCTGTCGTCCCATTAGCGCTGACCGTCAGATGCGCATTAGGATTGGCATACCCTATGCCGGCGGTGGAGCTTATTCTCAGATCGCTTGCAAACACGGCTTCTTCAGTTTGAAAAGTCCCGGTCATATTGAAATCACCGATAACCTCTGCGTTTCCTTCTACTTGAAGCCTTTTCGTCGGCGACGCCGTTCCAATGCCGACATCGGCCTGGATGATTAACTTCTCCGAAGGATCAAGCGTGAGGTCTCCGCTTACGGTCGTTATGGCGCTCATCTGCTGGAAATTCAGGTTGCCGGAGCCGTCTATATTAACCTTATGATTGCCTGCAGCCTGGAAACGCAACTGGTCCATCCCGTATGAGTAATACACTCCTCCGTCAGCCCTGTCGCTGTCGCTCATGAATAGGCCGGCGTTTTCGCTGCCGATAAGGTTGATATACGGATAGTTGTTTTCAACAACAAGCACATCGATCGGATCATAAGGCGAAGCAGCGCCGGGAACCGCAGAACCTAATATGTGCAGCTTGACTTCAGGACTTGACGTGCCTATTCCGATATTTCCCGTGGAATCGTCATAGTAAGCCTCAGCGCCTCCTGCAGCTCCATCGTCATTGTAAATTATCTGTCGATTCAAACCGCCGACTGGTCCAGTGGGACCGCCGGGACCCGTCGGACCGGTATCGCCTTGAGGACCTATTGGTCCGGTGTAGCCATGAGGACCAGTTAGGCCGGTATCGCCCTGGGGACCAGCCGAACCGGTATCGCCTTGAGGACCCATTGGTCCGGTGTCACCCTGGGGACCGATTGGTCCAGTGTCGCCTTGGGGACCGATTGGTCCGGTATCGCCCTGGGGACCGGCCGGACCGGTATCGCCTTGAGGGCCCATTGGTCCGGTGTCGCCCTGGGGGCCGGTCGGACCGGTATCGCCCCGGGGACCGCTTAAATCGCTCGGATCGCCTGTCCATTCTCCCGAATCGTTGATCACCATTCCGTATCCTTCAATATAAACGCTGCGCGGATGTATGTCCCGGCCGTATACATCCTCTGCATCCGCAGCTTTAAACGCCTGTCCGACGCTCGTCAACTCCTGCCTTGGACTCAACGGTTCGCCTTCAACCGTAACTTCCAGCCAATAAGGCTCATCAAACCCCAATTCGATTGACGTTACTTCCCCCAATATTACATGAAACAATCCGGAAACTACCGCGACCTCGGACTGCTCCTCCGACCACAACAAGGTTCCTTCCGTTTCTGAATCGTAAATTTGAAATTCCATGGAATAATTTCCATCCAGAGGTTCGCCGTCGGGATTAGTGAGATATCCCTGATAGTTAATGGTTTGCGGTATTCCGGCATAAGCTGCGGAATAAAATAAGCTTAGAAAAACAAAGGCTATCGACAGTTTTTTCATCTCTCTCCTCCATCTGAGAATAATATAAAGCGACGCTTGTTCAGAGAACGCTTCTCCTACAGCGAAACTTCGCCGTTCAAATCAAAACAGTCAAAATACCTAGACGGTATAAAGACTTCTCTTTTTCACTACTGATTAATCACCTCCATGTCAATTAAAAGAGTAAAGCGTTCAGCGAAGCATTTTCTAAACAAAGCGCTGATTTTTTTGGATTACGCTTTAAACCTCTCATCAAAACTTCGGGGCTTGATTCGCATGAACTGAAGCGTGACGGCCGGCGCTTGAATTCGCCGTGGAAATATGAAACGACGCAACTTTATTCGATCACTGGTAAAGCGCGGATGTTTCTTATATCGTCAAGTTTAACCTCATTGAAAAAACAAGGCGATTTAAAATGATCGAAAAGAATCCTCCCATGCGTTATCATGTCGTTTCGTCTCGTTAAAAATAATCCGCGGGAAGAATTATTTACCCATGAAGCGAATGAAGACGCCAGGTTAAACCTCTCTTCATGTCCATCATACTCTTTATGGTGAAATTCTTCCTTTTCATCAGCGAAGTCGGTGAAACGCCTTCGGCAGCCCTTCGATGGAGACAATTTTTACTTTGATATTTTTCTCACCATGAAGCACATGAAGAGCATGAAGTTGCCGGTAAACATCTACTCAGATCGGGCTATCACAGGTTCGTCTTCAATAATAATGACGGGACTGATCGAACCCGGGTTACACTTCTTTTAAAACTTTCGACAGTTTCTTTCAGTAATCGGGGTCGGGGTCGGTATCGGGATCGCTATCGGAATAAATAATTACAAGGAGATATGTTTTGACTTTATCAAATTTTATAGCCCTCTCAATTATTCAAGGCTGCGAAAATTGCAACCTCGGTTTGATCAGTCCCATAAAGGACAAAGGGACCTAAGCGACCAAAGGGACCAAAGGGACAGAAGGGACGCCTGGAATATAAAATCATTGGGGCTGATCACATGGGGGTTAATATTTGTCCCAATCCAGAAATCTCTTAAGCTCCGAAGGAGCGCTGTAAATTCAAGATCCTGCGGCTATAGTAAGGTAGTGGGAGTCAAAACTGTTCGTAAATACTCCGAATCAATTCAGCGCCGAATTGTAACCTCGAAAAGGGCGCTTTCGATCAATGCCGAATTTTTGAAACATTTATAAATGTCCGTTTTCGCCGTCAAAAAAATTGCGTTCCCCGGCGTGCTCCGTGAGGAGGCGCTGCGTTGAAAGGCAGCGCATCTCCTCACTCCGCACGCCGGGGAACGCAATTTTTTTAAAGGGTAAAAGGGTAAAAGGGTAAAAGTATAAAGGGTAATTAAGGAAACCTCGCAGGGCGGAAGCCGAAATCGTAGCTGCTGACATCGGGCGAGTAGCTGCTCCGATAGGCCGAACGACAGTACCTCGCAAGGTCGTACCAGCCGCCGCCGCGGAGAACGCGGTACGAGCCCTCATCCGGACCTGTCGGATCGTTAACCGGCGAATACTCATAATAGTCCCCATCGTACCAGTCCCAGCACCATTCCCAAACATTGCCGTGCATATCGAATAATTCCCAGGAGTTGTCCTGTTTCTGACCGACGTTGTGGGTTTCATCTCCCGAATTGTACCAATACCACGCCAAAGGATCAAGATTGGGGTCATCATAACAATCGGTGTTATCCTGCCCGCTGTTGTAAGCCGTATCTGTTCCCGCCCGGCAGGCGTATTCCCATTCCGCTTCCGTGGGCAGCCTGTATCCGTTCGCTGACTGGTTCCAGTAAACCGGACCGCTATAAACCGGCGGCGTTCCGTCGAATACCGTGGAATAGGACTCATCCGCATAATAACAGGGCGTCAATCCGTCGGCCGTGGAAAGACGATTGCAGTAAATACAGGCGTCATACCAGGTTATATATTCCACAGGTCTTTGAAGTCCTGAAAAGTAAGAGGGATTATCTCCGAAAACATTCACCCATTGTTCCTGGGTCGTCTCCGTCTGCTGAATGTAAAAACCCTGCGTCAACGTCACCGTATGGAGAAGTTCATCGCCGTCACGGCACATCTCGTCCTCCGGCGAACCCATCTGAAACGTTCCCGGCGGGTAATATATGAAATTGGTCGGAACGGGCGGCGGAGAGGGCGTAGGACTTGTGGGCGTTTCGGTCCATTCCGGGGTTGACGTCATAAACGGCGTTGCAGTGGGTTCGCTGTCGACCGTTACGTCAAATTCCGATTCGACTGAAGCGGGCAGATCGGGATCGAAAAGCAACGTCCACCATCCCTCTGTGGGAACCATTTTCATTCCGACCAGGGTCATATCTGTTTCGCCGTTCTGTTCGCCTGTGAGATACATATGTTCGTAGTCGAAGCTGTAAGAGACGATTCCGTGGGGGTCCAATTTAACGCCCGTGTCGCACATGAAGTTTCCCAGTTCCTCCATCAAGGAAATCAGTATCCCCAGGGGACCGAAAATGGTTCTGTCCAGAAGTTCAGCCCAATCAAAGCCGTTCTCATACTGATCGAATTCGATCGGCAGCGGCAAAGGCTGGGGATCGCCCCATTGCATGATGTCATCGCCCAGAAGTTGTTCGAAAATGTCCAAACCCAGACTGGCCAAAATATCAATGATAAAATCAATTATCTCTTCTTTCATCTCTTGGGATGCCGGAAGCGCAGCCAAAATAGCATCAAGAATCATTCCCAACGTCGCCGCAACCGGCGTTTCCTGGTTGTCGAACGTGCCGACGGTGATCAAGTCCAACGTCTCGTTTTCATGAACCGTTATTGAATCGCCGTATCCCTGGAATTCTACGTACTGAAGGTCGGTGGGCATTACGCCGTCGATTACGGCATCCACTGTTTTAATGGCGAAATGGATGCCGACAGCTCCGACCACGGAAGTCCCGCCTGACGGAAGGGCGCCCAGCAGCGCGGCCAGATCGACTAAGTTCCACGCCGTATCGATAATGGATAATGCCGAACTCGTCACATCAAGCGTAAGGCACAGATTAGCCAATGCGACTTCTCCCTCTCCGCAGACGAAATCTCTGTTCGCCCGTTCGCTCATCTGATCGAATATCTCATCCAGACCGTTCTGCGCGAGTATACTTTCGATGATCTCCTTCTCATCGTCAGGAAGGGTCTCCCATTCATTGTGAAACGCGTGAAAAATGTCGCCTGCTCTGTTCACAGTCGCCTGAAAATCAGCCTCGGCTTCCGCCGGGATCATGCCAAGCTCCGCAGCGTTTGGAATGATATCATTGTTCATATGACCACATAATCCGTCGAACCCTTCCGAAACTTCCTGCAACACCTGTCCCAGCGGCTTGCCCGACGGAGGCAGCTCCGTTATTTCCAGAATCTTTTCATTGCTTTCCAGGCCGTTGACTCTCAGCTTCACGGCATAGTAAGCGGGGTCCGCGAATGGAATCGCGGTTACGACGAATTCGCGTTCGCCGTCTTCGGTGATGCCTTTTGCCATTACGGGCAGGACTTCATCGCCCACAATTATCTGAATATCTTCATTATTCAGTTGAAAATAGTTGCCTTTCACTCGCAGCATTTTACCGGGCGGTCCCGATTGAGGCGAAATAGAAGCGATGAACGGGTCCTCCCAGGGACCGTAGTCGAATTCCACGCAGTCGAATTGTCCCAATATCTGCGACATGTCCTGCGTCAGCATGGCGCCGTAAAAACGCAATCCTTCCGCAGTCGATTCTCCCGTATCCGGCCAGGTGAATTCGTCTAAAACGTCGACCTCCTGCGAACCTATCGGCACGTTGAACTGACCGTAATCGAAACCGGTCTCCTCCGGCGGCGAAAAATAGGGCCAGCTCGGCCAGAACCAGAATTCGCCGTATACCTCCAATACGAAACACACCGGAACATTCGAATAAGTTTCAGGTCCGGGATTGTGCAAGTATCCCTTCACATAGAAAAGTTCGCCCGGATGAACCATGGTCGTCGGCAGCTCCAGGCTGACCCCGAGATCATCCTCAGCCCGGCATACGCCGTATAATGCAATGACCGATATTACAGCGAAAACCAGGAATAAATTGCCGATGCGCATAAAACTCCTCTCTTATTGTTAAAAATATCAAATATTTAACCATGTTTCCGACATCATGACAGACTCGACGGCAGCCGTTAATAATTCGCCTTTTCACGCTTTCCCGAATCTTCTGATGTCCCCTGCACTGCATTTCGCAATTAGAGAATACGCTTTGGGATAAGCATCTTTTTATTTTTATAGCAAATTATGACGATCATGTCAAATGTTTATGGGTGGTCATTCTTAGAGGACTTGCAGTTTGGACTATGCAGCATCTGAACGGACTTGCAACGAATTAGCAGAGGGAACGCCGGTCGAAGCCGGCTGCCGTCGCTCAGCTAATCACGCCATCCGAATTCCCATTCTGCCACATTCTCGCATAGTAATCTCGAATATGATGAATCGACCAAAGCCGCCCACCATATTATCCCGTCTGCATTGCCCGCTCCATGAGGCCAATAGAAATCATCGACTACTTTTACAGACTGAAAAAAGACGTCAGGCTCTACCCAATAATGATCCATGGAGAGAGAAAACGAAGGCGCGAAATAATATTCACCCCAAACGTTTAAAATCACGAAAAGAGGGATATTTTCGTTACACTCTTGCATTCTGTAATTCACTACGCAATTGCAGAAATCTCCCGGCTGGAAAAGGTGGAAAGGCATGGTGATCGTAACTTCACCACGAGCGGGTAATGTCGGGGTGGGCGTGGGGTGATAGGTGGTGGGAGTTTTTGTGGGGGTGTTCGTTGGAGTTCTGGTTGCAGGTCCCGTTCCTGGTGTCGCCGTTCTTGTGGCCGTAGGAGTTCTAGTCGGAGTATAGGTGCTTCCAGGAGGATTCGTCGGAGTTTTTGTAGGAGTTCTAGTTCTTGTCGGTGTTCGCGTGGGCGTTTTGCTATAGTAATAAGTGGGCGTTTTAGTCGGAGTTCGGGTGCGTGTCGGTGTTCGTGTGGGTGTTTTGCTATAGTAATCAGTGGGCGTTTTGGTCGGAGTTCGGGTGCGTGTCGGCGTTCTGGTCGGGGTGCGGCTGTAATAACTCGTTGGAGTTCTTGTAGGCGTTCGCGTTGGCGTGGTGGTAGGTTGCGACCCTGAAAAACCTCCGGGAATCGGATAAATTTCATGACCTGATGAATTATTGAAATCAATATCATCAATATAAATTCCTTCATATGTGATGCTGTAATCAGAGATGAACCAGAAAATGATCCTCAAATAAAAACAGTCATCATAACCGCTGTTCAATTGATCATCTTTAAAATCCCAATCGTGAACATCATCAGTCCAATTGGTGGCAGACCATGAATCCGGATTCCCCTGATTTAAACCATGGGGCGGTTCATCAATAAAACCCTCAACTTCCACCTTCAACCAATCAAATTCATATCCTTCAACATCAGACCACACATAATAATCAAAAAAATTAGTGTAATTGCCCCATAATCCCCAATATTCGCATTCGACATACATATAGGACTCCTGGTAGTTGTCATATTCCCACTCAGGATGAGACCCTATATCGGCACACCAACCGCTCCAGGAACCGTTGAAAGAGCGATGATTTGTATCATCCCAATAATCATAGCCATTATTATAGTTTAAATCCCCTACAAACCAGTAACTACCTGGAAAAGATCCTTCAAAATCTTCCATTCCGTTTTGATACAAAGTTGATTTAGAATCCAATCCTCTCTCCCATGATAATATGTTTCTCAAGACGCTTTTTTTGCACTTCTGATTGGAGTAGTTTAATTTCAGTTCAGATAAAAATCCTAATTTGTCTTGTTTTTTCCTCATTTCTCTTTTAATATCAATTAAATACCTAATCTCTGATTCACTTTTTTTCTCATCAAGACATGACATTTCCAATTCATTCTTTGAAGCATCGACGATTTGAGCCAATGCAAAAAAATAAACAATAACCAAAACAACAACTGTCAGAAAATTTTTCATCATTTTCTCCATTTCTGTTAACTTTTTATTTCTATCCATCGCATAAATTTTTAAAACTCAAAAGAAAATTAAATCATGTTTCCAAAATTTCCTGCTAACCTTCTCCGTTGAATTTCGCAGACAAATTATCCCCTGCTTTCTTTTGCATCCTTTCATTCTTTACCTCCTCTTCCTGTTAGAGCCATTTTGGTTGTCCTCGCCAATTCTAACTCTTAATACGAAAACCAAGCCCGTTCATCCGGACCGTTTCGCAAAAAATTAAAAATCTGTTGTCAACGAATTGCGGAAATGTTAAAATAAAAACGTTGAAATGAATCCGTTTTACGGGACGAATATAATAACGACGATGAAAAAAAATCCGGAAATGCAATTAAAGCAATGAGCGAAGCGGGAAAATACCAGGAATACTATGAAAAATTCGCTGCCAGACTTTTCAGACACGTCTTCAGATTAATAAAAAACGAATCGAAGGCGCATGAAATCGTGAACGAAGCATTCAAAAAATGGATGGAAAAAGAATATGTCCTGGAAAACGATTCGCATGCCTGGATCATGCTGTCTCTTATTTCAAGAAGATTGGCTTTTGATTACCTCAGAAGACAAAAAAAAGAAATTATTCTTGAAAATGAATCGCTGAATTCGATATACAACGGCATTGCGTCTGAGAACCGACTCCAAAAAAATCCCCTGGATTTCTGCATACAGAACGAAGAAAAAAAAATAATTCATAGAATATTCCGGACATACACAGACAAACTCGTAAAAGAAGATAGGGAGTTGCTCATTGCTGCGCTTATCGCTGATGAGACTTATGAAAAACTTTCTAAAAGATTCGGTAAACCCAGTTCTACTCTTCACGATCGCGTTAAAAAGTTAAAGGGAGAGTTAAGACATCGACTCGAAAAGGCAGGAATTTATGACTGATTGTAATCGATTTAGACCAGAAGATGTTGAACGTTATATTCATCGCGAAATGTCGGAAAGCGAAGAGTACGAGTTTTTTAAACATCTTCTGGAATGCGAGAGGTGCGGCCGTGCGCTCGAGATTGAAGCGGAATTAATTCGAGAGGCGGAAGAGTATCGATGGATTATGATCAGGGACGCGCTTTTGTTTGTTGCGGCCGCGGGCATTCCTTCGGCATTGAGAGAGTCCAGAAAATATCAAATCAGAAAAGACGAAAAAGAAAACGATTTTATTCTGATCAATTTAAGCGGTCTGAAAGAGATCGTTTATGAACGACTGACGAGACAAATATTTCCGACGCCGAGCAAAAAAATAAAATTATCGTTTTCCGGTTTCCGCAATAAGGCAATCGGATATGAAGCCCTTTTAACTATTATTTCTGAATCTGATATCATAAAAATCTGTGAAAATGAAACTCCGACGACAAGTGAAATAATCCGCTGTTTTAGTAATTTGCTGAAGCATTCGGATTCTGATTCGCCCGGCATTAGACGACTTAAAACCAACGCTTTATGTTTCGCCGGTCAAATAATGGATGACGAAGGAACAGGCAAAGCTGATTTTCTTTTGTCTCCTCAAGAAATACAGGCGGCTGCGAAAAAAAGTAATCATTTATTGATCATAGTGAGACAGCGCCCATCTTAATCCTTTTTTTCCCTGGTTGCAGAAAACAGTAAGCGCAGTTGAAAATTCCAGTCCAGTGTTTTATGAATCATTTTCCCGTCAAATAAAAACCAGCCCAGTAAAAAGGATTCCTGTTCAGCTTCCTGGCTTCAATCTGCGTTTGACGGAGCGCTTTTGCGGGAGTCATTTTTTCTATCATCATTTTTCTGTAGAATTTTTCCATGAATGCGCACGTAAATTCGTCATCCACGACCCATAAGCTTGATATCACGGCATTTGCCCCTGCATGCAGAAATCCTGCAGGAAGCCCGATATACTCGTCTGCTTTCTCTGAGTATTCCACCAGCCCTGATTCGCAAGCGGAAAGAACGACCAGTCGATTTCCGTACATTTTCAGATTGGTGAAAATTTCATTTAACGTTAATTTGCGAGTCCAATCTCCATTATTTCCGAGCAGCCCTCCATCGTTTTTTATTATGCTTGATCGTAACTTGCCTTTGTAAAAATATTTTCTTTGCTCCGCGCCTTCTTTAGTGCGACGAACTTCACTTATCTTACGACCGCGAGAAGAGTAACAAACTGAAACCAGTTCGCCTTCCGAATCGTTTTTATCATGTAATTCAGGCTCTTCATAATTCAACGTCAAATCGAGATAAGAAGCATAGGGGTCTTGAAGATTAAAATTTCCGTGAACGGCAAAATGCAGATAACCGGCATTCTGTATGCCTGAAATCACCTCGTCATACTCGGCATCCATCTCTGAAAAGGAAATTGAATCGGAAAATAGCCGGCTGATTCTATTTATTTCTTCTTCAGTCCACTCCAGATTCTTGGTCAGATCAGATATTCCCAGAAAATTTCGAAGCGGTTCCTTTTGCTGCCGTTCATTCCGATACAGGATCGTGAGACTCGGCGCAAACGTTACGTCAAATTCTTCTATTAAATATTTTCTATTTCCTTTAACATTTCTGCTGAGAAGATTCAAAGGAAAAATGTGAAGCGCCAGGTGGGGAACAATGATTAATTTCTTGATCTCTAATTCTTTCAGATGGTCGATGGCTGAATCGAAGAAATTATCCGACAAGTTTTTGAGAAACCGCAGCATATAGTTCCCCCATGCCTGCCTCTCTTTAGGCGAACCGTCTGATTCCTGCCTTTCCTGAAATTGCTGGTACCGTTGAACCCATCTGTTGCATAATTTTTTCAATTCATTCAAATGGAACTCATCAGCAAAAACAGATTCTATACAAGGCGTGCCCCTTCTTTTAAATAAAAAGAAAATGACTGTTCCATGTTCAGTAATATTGAATTCGACGGCTGCCGTCTGATCGTCGGGGATTAGCGATGACATATCATTGAACTCTATGCTTTGCCGCAGAAAATCCGGTTTGTATTTTTGTATTCGTTCAATGAGTGCATCCAATTTTTTCTTTGTTTCTAAAACATCTTCGATAATTTCATCGAAATTACGCCTGGGGTTCCGTTGCTCGCCTTCCAGAGCCTTCAATCGATCCGACAATTCTTTATAACAGTTTTTATCCTCCCGGCGGATATCTTCAAATTTTGCTCTGTCCAAAGCAATAATCTGATTTAAAGCTCTTGTTTTTCCCCGCTCCAACCATTCGAGAGCGTCCTTATTCCTGCCGATCTTTGCAAGACACCATGCCGAATTATAATAAAGTGCGGCGCCGGCTTTTATCTCATGATCGCGAGATACGGCGAGCGCCAGTTGTTTATTGGAATTGTCATCAGCTAAAGCTGCCTTTTCATATGCCTCCAATGCCGCCTGGTAATTCTTGCGCAATATGTGAATGTCTCCGAGATGTAAAAATACGTTTCTTGAATTGCCTGGAAATGACTCCGGAGTTAAAACGCTAAGGGCATCCTCGAAACATTGAACGGCTTTCTCCAGATTTTCTTTGTGGCGTTTACCCGGATTCATTTTATAGGTTTTCCCTAGCAGATAGCACGTCAGCGCCCAATGCATCGGAATTTTTTCTTTTTTCCGAAACTCCAATGCCGCTTTGAAATTTTTAATTGCCTCCCTTTTGTTCTCTTCTGCATCGCCGCGAATTCTATTACTGTATATCTGACCGATGTTATGATGCACAGCAGAACTCTCGAAAGGATAATCTTCGTTAAATATTTCAAGAGCTGACTGGTAATGCTTCAGGGACATTTCCAGATTCGCGGCCCTATTCCCCTTAATACGGTCTTTATAAGCATGCGCCAGGTTGAATTGAGTCGTAGCCCAGAATACGGGAAATGTTTTTCGTTTTCTGACGCTCAAAGCCTTTTTGTAACAATGAACAGCATATTCGACGTTTTTCAATCGGTCTCCGTGTATGCGGTCTTTGTATACGAAACCGAGATTATTCAAAACCTTCGACCATTCGACCGGCCAGGCTTCATTACTGAAAACTTCCAAGGCCCTCTTGTAGTGTCGTATTGATTTTTCTATATTGACTCCCTTATCACCGTTTATTCGCTCGTAATAGGCGTTGGCCAGAGATGCATGAGTTCTGGCCCATTGAGTAGAATGTGAAGTTTTACGAAGAGCAGACAAAGATTTTTTGAAGCATTTGATCGAAGCATCGACATTTGCGGCGCGATTGCCCGATTCTGAATATTTCAAACCGTCTCCAAGAAGTTGCTGTAATCGTGCCCATAGAAAAGAATATTTATTTTCACTCACTGCATCGACCGCGCTCATCCCGCAATTGACCGTTTCCTCGTAATCTCTCAGGTATAGAAAAGCCACTCCAAGATGTCGCTGAATTACAGCATGGAAAATCGGCAGTTTTTCTTTCCTTACTGCCTCGCGCGCTGATTTCAGGTATTGAATCGCTTTCCATAAATTTTCTTTTGTATGTCCCAAATTAATGTAAGCGATTCCCAAGCTCATTATAATATCTGACCAACTGATCGGATGAAGGTCTCTCCGGAAAAATCTCAAGGCCTTGTTAAAATTGTCGATTGCTTTGTTTATATTATTCTTTTTATTGCCATTCAATCGATACAGATGAAAATTGCCGATGCTGACGAAAAAATGGGCCGGTTTATAAGATGTCGCGGAAGAATTGTTGATTTTTTCGGCAGCATTATAATACCTCAATCCCTTCTCGTAGCATTTCGATTTTTCCTGGATATTTGCAGAATGAAACTTCGAATAAAACATTCCCATACCCAAAATGATTTTAGTCCACTCTTCCGGATGCTCCTTCCGGTCAATTAACGAAAGAGCTTCTTTGAAACATTTCAGAGCTTTTGTATGATGTTTCCCCGGATCAATGAAGTTATAATTGATAAATGAAAAACCCTTCTCCATGCTCAAGCATGCTTTGACATAGGAGGATGAAGAGCCGTAAATCAAATCAACGATTGAATTGAAAATTTCAAATCTCAACATCACTGTATCGTAAGTTCGGGGCAATAGTTTCCCAAACAAAACAGCGTTTCGTCCATACAACTCGCTATGGAAATCCGTCGGACGCTTCAGAAAAATCCATCTCTCCCAGAATGAGTAGTTTTCCTCTTCCGCTGATTTTATGGCCGATTCAAGTGAAATTCGATTTACTCGTAATTGTCTATCCAATTCTAATAATCCTTTCTCGCTTTCGGGATACTCCTGCTCATCTCTCATTTTCCAATCAAGTTCGAGAAACTTGACGGCATCGGGAACTGAAAAGAAAAATTTCTCCGAATCCATAAAATTATAAACAGTTTTTAAACCTTCCTGAATAGCCTTAAAATCGAATCTTGCGTCAATATTCATGGATTTTTTCTACTCCATTTTGAAAAAGAGCAATTAATTAACTTGACATCCGATTTCTTGTCAGGTTCATGTCAAAGTTTCGAAAGATATTAATTTAAAAACTCTATCCTCTTTGTAAAGAACCAAATTTTCACAAAAAAATCCTATGTCATTTTAGCATTTATTTCAAGCGGAAGTGACAAAAAAATCGCAAAAGTTTATCAAAGAATAAATACAGATGTTTTCTTTGGGTTTTTGAAGCATTTCAGGGAGTGAATTCATGAATGTCTATTTTCTTGTAAAATAAATAACAGCAACCTTCTGGAACGAACAGAGATTTTTTTCCCGTTTTCGGCTTCAAAAAAATTGCGTTCCCCGGTGTGCTCCGTGAGGAGTCGCTGTTTTAAAAACCAGCGCATCTCCTCACTCCGCAAGCCGGGGACGCAATTTTTACGAGGTAAATTGGAAAAAAATTAAGGGTGACTAATCTCCGGACCTTGCAGGACGAAAACCGACATTGCTGCTGCATCCAGGCGAATAGTTACCCCGACAACCCGAACGACAGTGTTTGGCCTCATAATCCCAGCTTCCTCCACGAATAATGCGGCTCGCTCCCTCATCCGGGCCGGCAGGGTCGTTAATCGGAGAATACTCATAGTAATAACGATCATACCTGTCCCAGCACCATTCCCAAACGTTGCCGTGCATATCGTACAAATCCCAGGAGTTGGCCTTTTTCTGAGCGACTTTGTTTGTTTCACTTGAATTTTCTTCATACCATGCCGAAGGATTTAATTGCGGGTCTTCACCCCAGCAGCTCGTATTATCCTGACCGCTGTTGTAAGGCGTATCGGTTCCCGCCCGGCAGGCGTATTCCCATTCCGCTTCCGTGGGCAGCCGGTATCCGTTCGCTGACTGATCCCAGTAAACAGTTCCGCTGAGAACCGGCGGCGTTCCGTCGAATACCATGGAATAGGAGGCATCCGCATAATAACAGGGCGTCAATCCGTCGGCCGTGGAAAGACGGTTGCAGTAAATACAGGCGTCATACCAGGTTATTTCTTCCACGGGTCTTTGAGGTCCTGAAAACCAGGAGGGATTCTCTCCAAAAACATTCACCCACTGTTCCTGGGTGGTTTCCGTCTGCTGAATGTAAAATCCTTGCGTCAACGTCACCGTATGGATAAGTTCATCGCCGTGACGGCACATCTCGTCCTCCGGCGAACTCATCTGAAACGTTCCCGGTGGGCAATATATGAAATTGGTCGAAACGGGAAGCGGAGTCGGCGTTTCCGTCCATTCCGGCGTCGGAATGCACGTCGGCGTGTCTGTCGGCGTCAGAGTTAACGTCGGCGTTTTCGTCGACGTATCAGCAGGCGTTAACGTTACCGTCGGATTGTCAGTAGCTTCGCCGGTCGGCTTCAGCGTCGGCTCTTGCGTCCGTTCGGGCGTCGGCGTCGTAAAAGGCGTTGCGGTCGGCTCACCGTCGACAGGTCCGTAACCGAATTCCACGCAGTCGAATTATCCCATTATCCGCGACATGTCTGAGATTACCTGTGTAAATGGCTCCACATCTAAGACTTGGGTTATCGAAAGTATAAGATTCGTTTTTTCTACTGGAACATGATCTCTTTCACCGCCACATTGGAAATCATTGTCTCAGCGGATAATGTAGCTTCCGTAAATCCTGCAGCATAGAAGTAAAATGGGCCGAAGGGTCCAATATCTCCCGGTAAATTAAAACCAGGCAGATACTCAATCGTGCGTTCTTCTCCTGCTGACAACGATTCGCGGTAAAAATCCGGCGTTTGCGCCCAGGTTGGTGCGAACCAGACTTCGCCCAAAACTTCCAGAAGGACGTAAGCATCCACTGTCCGGGCAGGACCGGGATTGGTTATCCATAAAATTCCCTCCATGTAATCGCCGCTGCTGTAAGTCATATCATCGCCAAGATCGAAAACGAAATCTGCGCCGGGTGTAGGAGTAGGTGTCGGAGCTGGACCCTCGCTATTCCATGCATGCTTGAGATTTTTATTATCTTCATCGTAGTACATAATATGAATGGTACCGTCCGGAGTTTGACAGATTGATGTATATGTTCCGGTGAATCCGTTGTCGTCAACTACGGACAGATTCCATTGAACACCATTCCAGACCGCGTATTTGAGATCACCGTAGTTTCCATCATGGTAGCTGATGTGAGGATTGTTTTGCTCATCAAGCAACAGATCGCAGTGCATTCCTACGTACAACCCGGAATCGACTTGAAAATCGTCCCAACTGCCTGTTCCCTTGGAATGGAGAAACAAGCCTCCAGCGTCACAGTCATATCCTGCGATGTATGGATTATCGTTTGTATCAAGTTCAAGCGAACAGTATGCTCCTTTGCATCCGGTCGTGTTGACCTGTTCCGCTTGCCAACCGGAGGCATCTTTATAATGGTAATAAAGGCGGCCAATTCCTGCAGCACACGGGTAGTAGTTGCTCACACAGGGCTCACCAGAGGAAGTCAATTCCAGAGAATTGAAGTACGCGGGGAATCTCACTTCCTCGATGGTCCATGATGAACCGGTCCAATAAGCCAGATACATCACATTTGTTTGAAAAAAGTACGCTATATAAGGTCGATCCTGGGCATCAAGCTTCAGAGAAGTATGCGTACCGACGTTTTCATTCCAGTCTACGGTTTCAGTATCCCAATTTCCATTATCTTTATATGCGTATTTCAGAGTGGTGTTACCCTCATCGCGATAACTGATTGCAGGTCGGTTTTCGGAATCAATGTCAATCGATGAATATAAACCAACAGAGCCGGCTGCATCGACGAATTCAATCTCCCATTGACTACCGTTGTAATACGCGTACTTCAGGTCCTCGTGAAACTCATCGTAATAGCTGACATGAATACCTCCATTCGAATCAACGGCCACGGAAGTATACTTGCCGACCTCGATGCCGTCATCCACTGTTTCCGTCTGCCAGGCGCCATTACTGGCGTAAAACATTGATGAAATAAGCATCACAAAAATCAAACAAATTATAAGCTTCATGGTCACCCTCCTTTTTGAATACCTATCCATTTGTTTTTAAAAAAGAGTCGTTTTTCTGTTAAATCGTCAGGTTGCATCCGCCACCTCTAAGGTGATTATCCTTTTTTGTATATCTGAAATCAAGTCCGTAATTCTCAATTGGATTGACAGGTTTTTTGGCAGGATTGACTTGATGTGGGATTGGAGTTTACAGCTTTTTTGAAAGGATTAACTGGATTCGACAGGATCGACAGGATTTTTGGAATTACCTGACACGTTTCTAACGCGGATTTCTCATACAAAATCGTAGTGAGAGCGTTCAGATTCCCGCAGATTCAAGCATGGCGGACTGAAGGACTGCGGAAACATAGCAGCGCTACGTTGAGCAAGGCCGCAGGGAGCAGCGCTTGAAGGTGCGGGGATATGGACGCTCGTAACAGGTTTTGTATGAGAAATGCGGGCTAAGTCCTGCATATCCAAAAATCCAGCGAATCCAAATCAATCCGGTCGATGCTGCCAACTCTTCAAACAAAAAGAATCGGAACCTCCGGCAAAAAAATCATCTGCTCATGTTCAGGAAGGTTGCGGCCATTCATAACGAATCCTCAAATCGTTCTTCCAAGAATGTTTAAGATATCCTTACGTGCCGCAGACGACCTGCTATAATACCCGAAGCTATTCCAATATCAGCGGCCAACTTTTCTATCAATTTTTTCCCGAACGAGCCCTTCAGGATAAACAGGTGATATGAATTCAGAACTCCTGATAAGGACAACCCAACCTATTGATATCAAATGTCTTTTTTACACTGAGTCTAGGCATAATAATTGTGCAGTTTTTAGCCCCCCCTAAATCCCCCCGCAAGCGGGGGGACGAAGATGATTGCTGATATGTTATAATAAATAAAGACTAAATAAAGTCCCCCCGCCTGCGGGGGGATTTAGGGGGGGGGATCGTTCAAGTCGACGAACGTCCAATTTATATTCCCGATTTTTTATCAGATTTA
>CAZUFC010000154.1:0-17856 GCA_964619725.1 uncultured bacterium
TTTTTTTCGCCCGTTGAAAACCGCTTCGGACCGCCTGAGAAATTATTGGATTTTTTCAGCCATTGGCCGCGAAACATAACAACCCCGATCCCGAAACAAACGACCCTCAATGAAAAAGAGGGGATTTCAATCATTCAAGTGTTTTATGAAAAAGTGTAACCCCCGGTTTGATCAGTCCCAAAAATCTTAATGAAAAGCAATCCCCCAAGCATCCCAAAAATAACCCAATCTAACTTCCCCTCTCCATTCATGGAATACGTATTAGGATAAGCTTTACTTCATTACTTCTCAATATGTTGGCTGATGAATCGTTGTCGTTGTCAGTGAAGCGGTTGTCGTTGTCGGAGTATCGTGCGCAATGAATTTTAAACCCAATTTCACATGAATGAACTTCAGGTTTAAATTCGACAGCGACAACGACAACGATCACGACAATTAATACATTTTTAACGTTTTTTGCTTTAAAAACAATGATTGGTTCCTGTTATCCTGATGCCAAAGCCATGAATGGAGAGGGGGCCGGGTGTGAGGTCAATAAGTTTTTTTCAAGTTTTAAACTGCAATCACAATCAGTATCGGTATCAGTCTTATATCTCTTCTTCCGTCTTGCCGGGTTCCGGCGGCAAGGGCATAAGTATCCACAGAATAAGGTAAATGAGAATTCCCCAGCCGCCGATGAAGGTCAAAATAATGAAAGCCAGACGGATAAAAGTAACAGGAATGGCAAGCTGTTTCGCCAATCCTGCGCATATGCCGAGCAGCCTGGCATGCTTGCGGGACCTGGTCCATCCGACAAGAAACCGTTTTCTGTCCAGCCAGGCGCCGCAATAGCGGCACTTTATCGCCTCAGCCTTTATTTCTTCGGCGCAGAAGGGACATTTTTTTAATTTGTTTTGATTGCACATTTCTGAGGCTCCTTTGCCTGAGGCTTTTGAAAGCGTTCGGGAATAATTCCTACGCTTTTTCAAATTCTTTCATAGTTTAAAGAGTTATGGCTGCGATTCTTTTCATTTTCATTGATTACGCCGGCCAGCAGGGGAATGGCTCCATAGGTCAATCCTGTAATAGTGAGCGTAGCGATGGAAAAGAAGACCAGGTAGAGATAACCCAGAGTCGGAGAAATATAATCGGCGAGCAGATTAAACCCGACGCTGGCCCAGAACCAGTTGATCAGGATGAGCAGGGGAAGGCAGAGCAGACCGGCGAGGGTCAGTCTCAGGGTCAATTTTCTTGTTTTAAGCCTGGTAAACTCGTTTTCAGCCATCTCTGTGAGATTATTCAGCGTTTGCTTATCGAGCGGCTGCGGCGCTGCGGCTGAATTGAGGGAAAGCGCTGCCGGTTCGAGTTTCGCTATCTCTGTCCTGCAAAATTCACAAGATTCGATGTGCCGTTGCATGTCGGGCGACAATTCCGTACGGGGCAGCCGTTCCAGCCAATCGCCGAATTTCGGACAAATATCTTTTTTCATGATCCTTGCCTCGAATCCTCAAAATACAGTCGAAGTTTGCTCATAGCCGTATGCAGCCTGCTTTTTACAGTACCGGGAGGAATGGATAATGCCTGGGCTATTTCTTCATGCGTCAGGCCGCTGTAAAATTTCAGCGCCACGGTTTCCCGTAATTTAGGGGAAAGGGATTTCATCGCCCTGGATATTTCCAGCTCGTTTTCCGCATTACTGGCTGCCGCCGCCTGTTTATCCAGTCCTGCCGAGTCTGCATGTTCGGGATGAGCGGATAGTTTCAGGATGCTGCGCAGGCGTTCACGGCGAAAATAAGTCCGGCAACAGTTAACGGCAATTTTAATCAGCCACGGCGCCAGAGGTCGGGATGCATCATATTGATGAAATTTTCTAATGACCTGGACCCAGGTGTTTTGAAGAATATCATCGGACGCGCTGCGAGAACCCGTCATTTTAAGGAGTATGACATATATTCTGTCGGAGTAGCGAGTCGCGAGTTCGCCCAGCAGGTCGGTCCTTCCTGCCCGTATACGTTCCGCCAGGACGCTTTCCGGTGAATTAAAGCTGGTTTCGAGTTTTCTCCTCATTGGTTCTGCAGTAGCAGGCTGACACCCTTCAGCGCCGTTAAATCCGTTCAGAAGCGATGCCGGTTTCAGAATCCATGCAGAGGTGACTATCATGGTTCATCCTCACATCAACAATAAATCATTATTTAACGCTTTCGGCAACCCTTTTCAGGCTGCAGATAAAATATCCCGTTGAAAGCGCTGCCCACGCTTTCCCCCTCAGCCATTGTTCACATCGGTCGTTGACTGATCCTCTTGGATAGTCCGGTATCCGATGCGGCAGGCGCGTATTATCCTTTCTATCGGCGATCTTCCATTTTTTTCATAGGGCGTAAGCAACCACACGGCCAGGTATGCAATCAATCCCAGTCCGTGATACAGAGTCAAAATGACGAATAACACTCGCCAGGCTAAAACGGGAACGCTCGTATTCACGGCGAGCATGCTGCAAACGCCGAAGATTTTTCTGCCCGGCAAATTCCGGGACCAGGAAGATAATGTCTCTGCAGCGTTCAGCGTACTGCGACACCATCTGCATTTCACCGCTTCCGCTTTAATCTGTTCAAAACAATAGGGACAGGTTTTCATCTCCTGACCCTTTTCAGAGGTTTCTTCAGAATTCATTTTCCGCTCCTTTCCGGTCTTCCGACCTTTCATAAGTTACTACGCGCCGGCGGGGAATTTGGTTCGGTTTTACTTTTGCTTTTTTTTAAGGAATTTTATCGGAACAACTCAATAGTTTTATAAAACCGACATAAAAAAGTTTTTTCGGCATTGATCAGAATTACGTCCTATCAGCCGACATATTGAGAAGTAATGACGTAAAGCTTATCATAATACGTATTTCGCAAGCGGTATGGCTTTGTTTTAAATGAATTTTTTGGATCGGCTGTTTTTTTTCGTCAAACATTTCACAATTATTACCAGTCAATCTCATGCGATGTGAATGAGGTGTAAAAAGAAACTTCTCTGAAACCAGACATAAACCATCCCAAAGAAGTCCCCCAACCATCCATAAAATAACCCAATCAAATTCCAGGAATGGAAAACGGACGAATATACATGAAGCGTAATCCCCCAACCATCCATAAAATAACCCAATCTTACTCCCCCTCTCCATTCATGGAGAGGGGGCCGGGGGGTGAGGTCAACCCACCAACAACCATCAAAACTCCAAGCCGTTAATCCGGCAAATATTTTATGTTTTCTTTGTAAGTTACCAGCCGCAATCAGTATTTGATCAGACCCAATGGCCTATATTCCAAGCAATTGAATCATCAGCGCCTGTGCATCCTGGTGCGTTTAATTAACTTAAAAGACAGCCGCTTTCTAATGACTATGAATATCCATCCGTGACTTTCCCGGAATGCAGATAAAGAAGATGAAGGCTGGAAGAATCAGGAGAAGCGCTGTGCCGGTATGTGAGAGTAGTGGTATTACGGGCGGCGTTGGAGTATGTGTAATAGTAGGAGTAGGAGACGTGGGCGTAAGGGTAGCGGTCAGCGTCGGCGATTTTGTGGGCGAAGCGGTCGGGGAGAAGGAGGCAGTAGGCGTTGGCGAAAGAGTGGGCGAGACGGTCGGAGAAGCCGTTGCTGATGCCGAAGGCGTGGCGGATGCTGTCATTGTCGGAGTTTCCGTGGGCGTGTCAGTGGTCTCCGGCGTTGTCGTAATCGTGGGTGTCGGCTGACAGTAATAGGTAAATATCCCTTCATCGGTCATCCAACCGGCAATATCGTCGACAGGCTCCGAGAATGTTGCTGGAAATTCTTCTTCCTGTTCGCATGTTTCACAAATAACCGTGAAATTGAGTAATATTATGGTGTCGTTGTTGTGGGTCGTAATGGGTTCCGAAGAGAATCCGCCTATACGCAGGCGTCCTGGTTCGGGATTATTGCAGAGCAGGTAGGGCCATTCCGCCGTCAGGGCGCCGGGTTCCCAGGAGGAGTATTCCAGAACGTTCGAGGGGTAATGAAGATTGAACCCGAAGGCATCGACGGGTGTATCGGGATTGGATATGGATACTGGCATTTGTATTGTATCGTCGATGCATCCTGAAGCGTTTTGAATGCTGATGAGATCGCAATCAAATGTGAAAGCGCCGTCCTGGGAAGGCCACCGGTGAATATCATCAACGAAACCGCCCAGGTGCAGAGGAGAGGAATCATTAATGTTGCAGTTTTCGCAGGCGACTGTAAATTTAAGGATTAAAATACTCCCTGTACTGCCGGGAGGGATAGAATCCGCAGCGAAACCTCCGGCCCTTATCCGTCCGGCATCTGCGGCGTTACAATGCAGGTAAGGCCAATCGTCCGTCAGATCGCCGTAATCGCAAGAAGCGAATTGAAGCATTTCCGGGTCATAATGGAAGTCGAACCCGAAGGCATCGACAGCCGTATCGTTGTTGGATATCAGGACAGGTATTTCGATTTCAGCGCCGGAGCATGCTGAGACATTTTCAACCCAGATCATATCGTCAGTGGGAGTTGAAGTGGCTTCAGGGGTGAACGTCGGTTCGGGCGTCGACGTAGGTACGGGCGTATTGGTAATGGTTGGCGTGAGAGTTACCGTCGGAGTCAGCGTGACCGTGCAGGTGGGAGTCGGAGTGCAGTAAAAAGTGAAAGCGCCGTCCTGAGAAATCCAGAGATGAACATCGTCCTTCAGGTTGCTCAAATGAAACAGAGAGGTGTCTCCGTTATCGCATGACGGGCAGGTGATATTGAGCGTGAGGGTAAGAAGAGCGCCGGCGCTTCCCGTCGGTATGGCTTCGACCGCGAATCCTCCTGCCCTCAGCCGGCCGGGTTCGGGATTGCTGCAGTTTATGTAGGGCCAATCCTGGGTAAGGTTTCCGGGTTCAAAATCCGCATATTCGAGCATTTCCGGATTGAAATTCAAGTCGAAACCGAAGGAATCCACGGGGGTATCGGGGTTATTGATGAAGACGGATACTTGAGCGGTTTCGCCGGTGCAGCCCGTGGCGTCGCCGGTCCAGATCAGGTCGTCGGTCGGGGTGAAAGTAGGCAAGGGCGTCGGCGATGCGGTGGGTGAAAGGGTTGGAGTTGCAGTGGGAGATAAGGTCGGGGAATAAGTGGGAGTGGAAGTGGGATAACAGAAATAGGTAAATGTTCCCGTTTCAGCCGTCCATCCGGATATGTCGTCTACCAGTCCGTCAAGATACACTTCACATTCGTCGAACTGATCGCACGCCTGGCAGTTCACAGTAAACGTCAGTACGGCTATGGTTCCCGAACTGCCCGCAGGGATAGCTCTCGTGCTGAACCCGCCGATACGGACGCTTCCCTCATCCGTTTCATTGCAGTAAAGAAACGGCCAGTAAAATGTCAGTTCACCCACATCGCACTCAACGAATTCCAGCATGTCAGGGCAATAGTGCAGGTCGCAACCGAAGGAATCGAGCGGCGTATCGTCGTTCGAGATGGATACGGCAATGTTTATAGAGTCTCCATTGCAACCTGTGCTGTTTTCGACACGGAGAAGGTCGCCCCGGAATGCCGGGGTATGTCCGGCTGCCGGGGAAACCTCCACCGCGACGAAAAACATTGCAGTTAAGCTTATTATGACGAACCATTTCATTCGATCATTTCCCTTCGCTTAATGCAAAAGACCGAAGCGGTCCGTATGCGTCGTTTTCGTCGACAATTTTTCATCGCCCGGCAGAAAGGTCATAACTTCATAATCTTCAATATCATCCGCCAGGCTGTGTATCGTGATGTCATTCAAGAATCCTTCGCTCAATTCATGCGTTTCGATTGCAATGACGGCCAGCAGCGTTTCGGAATCTGCAGGGATGGCGGAAAGGACGTCAAAAGCGCCGATAATCAATTCGTTTTCAACCGGTCTGGCGCCTGTCAACAGCCAATCGCCTACCGGTCCCGGGAACTGAGTTTCGACGGATGGGGGAAGGTTCTCAGCGAATGAAATGCGTAATCCCAGCGAGTCCACAGGAGTGTCGAAATTTTTCAACCAGAGCGATATGACGGCCAGGTTTTCTCCCGCTTTTTCATTGACTTCAGCAAGCAGAATACCGGGAGCCGAGCTATCCGGCCGCAAACTTCCCTCCGATTCGACGGGAGCGGCTGATTCTTTGCGTCTAATGGACTTTTCGATATCATCGGGGTAAATGGATGCCGTTTTGGAGGTGAAGTCATCAGCCGGGTCACCTTTGGAGGGTATAGGATCGATGCAGTCGCAATCCAGTTCGAGATAGAACCAGAATATGCATTGAGCGTCTGCGGGGGTGACGTCTCCGTCGCCGTCGCAGTCTGCAGAGCAAAGTTCCTCAAAAGTCGGGTCAAGGAACAGGGAAAGGTAAATCAGAAAGGCCAGTTGACCGTCCTGGGGCGTCTTTTCGCCGTTATTGTCCACGTCGCCGTCGTTAATGCAGATGAGTGTCGGAGTAATGGTTGGGATTTCGGTAGGTTCAGGAGTATCTGTGGGAGTCGCGGTAGGACCTGTCGGCGTAATGGTCGGCGTCAGCGTCGGGGGGCCCGGAGTTTCCGTCGGACCCGGAGTCATTGTAGGCGAAGGAACCGGACCGCTTTCCCAGTTCTCATAGACGACTTCACCCAGAGAGGTGTTATCCCGGACGTCATATATGCGGGAAATATTCGAAGGATAGCCTTCGAGTTCCATTTCAGCGGTTACGGCTTCGCCCCACCAGCAATATTGAGCAGCAACCGCGTAACTCGAATTGTTGTATATCTCATAGGTGTCGTTCAGATACAGGTTGTTGTAGTTGAAATCCACAACCGCACCGGCGCTGTTGATTCTGACTCCATACCCGCCGTTCCAGTGAATCTCGTTATACCTGAAGTAAGCGGCATTGCTGTTGTACTCTATACCGTATCCGCCGTTATGATGAACCTGGTTCATGAGGAAATATCCCGGTCCATTCTCGCAATGAATTCCATATCCGACATTGCCGTAAACTTCATTGAGCGTGAAATCGCCGAAACCGCTGCTGCCGACCCTGGTTGTGAATCCTGCAGCCCCGTTGTCGTAGACGGCGTTGCCGAAGGCCGTCACTTCAACTACCGACCAGGCATAACATCCCTCTTCCGCATTCTCATATATATCGCTGTTCTCAAGGACCAGGCCGGAAATCCAACTGTAACTCGAATGTTCATACCTGCGCAATTCCAAGCCTCTTTCCCCGTTTCCGTGAAGGGCGCAATTACGGAGCTCGACATTTAAAGGCGAATACTGCCGGTAATAGCATATTTCCAGTCCGTCTCCCCCGTTGTCGCCGGAGGAATCGCCCTGCAGACTGGTAAGGAGATTGGAAGAATACGAATTGTAATAAACGTTGATGCCGTCTGCTGCATTATTATAGGTCATGTTGTTCTGGAGGGCTGCAATCAGGTATGAACAACTTGAACCGGAGTATATGGACAACCCGTGATTTCCGTTATCCTGGCAGGTGTTGTTTTCAATCTGAAGCTCGATGTACGATGAGGAACCGGGATAAATACAGCGAATTCCGTCGGCAAAATTGTTGGAGCAATGGTTGCCCTGTATGATGGCTGTAATGTTGGAAGCGCAGGTCAATGCCAGGCCGTGGCTGTTGCTGTCGTATCCGTTGTCGAAAATGAGGTTTCCCTGTATCAGGATATCCTGATCGGAGGTCGTTCCGGAAATGCCGCAATAGTAGTTCTCGCTTAAACTGCAATTTGTTATCGGAATCGAAGCTGAATCCAGGGAGATGCCAATATGAGCCCATTCGATGTTGCAATGATCCACAACGCACAGCAATTCGTCAGGATCGACGAAACGTATGCCGTACCAGTCCTTTTTCTTCGGTATGGCCGAATCGACGGTGAAAGTTATTTCGTTTCCCGCATCACCATCCGCTGACAGGGCCCCTTCTATGATGAGTTCCGTCCTGGACGTGTCGGCGCCGCTGATCGTATCGTCCCTGTTTGCAGCGAAAGTTACGACTGTGCCCGGTTCTATCGTTAATGTCGTTCCGCTCGGAACTATTACATCACCCGTTATGTACATGCTTCCATTCCAGGTTTCATCCGTATACAACCGTCCCCAGGTATGCTTCAATCCTGCATCAACCGTCACCGTTACTCCGGGCCCCGGTATCTCCTCATTAAGGTCAACGTCTACGGCCTTGGACTTAAGGGTATATTCTCCCTCGGTATTCGCAAACCAGGGGAAGGACCAGTATTCGAACCCAACGGCTTCCTCCCAGGTTACTCCGGCGTCTATGCTGGCTTCCACATGGTCCAGTCCTATCGATGACAGGGCTATTCCTTCTATATCATACGTGCCGTTCGGCAGCGTCATGCCGTCCATCGGATCGATTATATAGGAAACAGGGTCCACGTTTATGTCGAATCCGCCGCCGAGCCATCCCCGGTAATCGACCATGCCCAGAGCGAAATCATCATGAATATCGTGAACCTTCGCCAGGTTCGTCGTGTATCCCAATGCATCCATCTGGGCCGTCGTGACGTCTCCCCACCAGTTGATACGGGCATCGACGGCGTAAGATGAATTGTTGTACATCTCGTAGGTATCGTTCCTGAAAATGTTGTTGTAATGAAAATCGTTCACTCCGTCGCATCCGTCGAAACGGACGCCGTACCCCTGGTTCAGGTATATGTTGTTGTGAATGAATGTCCCCGTCTTATTGGAAAACTGAATGCCATGGCCCGTATTCTTCTTTATCTCATTATACGCAAATCGCGCATCAGCATTCACGCAACTGATCCCGAATCCCATGTTTTTGTATAAATAATTGCCGATGAACTCAGCCCCGCCGCTGCCCGCTTTAACATTTACTCCATTGCTTTCATTCTCAATGAAATCATTGTCGTGCAACTCAACCCGGTTAATTTCCCATAAATTGCAACCCTCGTTAATGTTTTCATATATGCTGCAACTCGACAGCGTTAAACTCGTGATCCAACTGTAACTGGTGTGATTGTAACGGTGAGCATAAATTCCGCGGCCGCCGTTGGAATAAAACTCGCCCCCGTCGATATCTATGACCATCGGCGTATAACAGCGATAGTAATATACTTCCAGACCGTTTCCCGAATTCTCATAGGATACGTCAGACTGGGACGTGAGCTGGAGATTGCTGGAATAGTTATTGTAATAGACATAAAGACCGTTGCCGCCGTTATTATGGACGGTGTTTCCCTGCAGAGAGGCAGTGAGGTTAGACGAATTGTCCGCATAATAAATGTGTATGCCGTGGTTGTCGTTATCATGACAGAGGTTGTTCGCCAGGAGGAGCTGGGCGGCGGCAGAGCTGCTGCCGTGAGTGATGTAAATTCCCGTGGAACAATTGTCGTAAACATGATTTCCATCGAGCGTCATGAGGGCGGAGGAAGCGGCGGTCAGAGCTATGCCTTCTGCGGCGACAGTGACGTCGGTATTCGATATTTCATTATTCTGTATGTAAAGGTCTACTGATGCCGCAGACCCGGCGATGCCCTTATGATAAAAATTGGAAATCCGGCAGTTGCTGATGACAGGCGAAGCCGTCTCAAGAGTTATGCCCGTATGAGTCCATTGGATATCGCAGTGGTCCATCAGACAGAGAGCATGTTCAGGGTTTACAAAACGTATGCCGTGCCAGTCTCTCAGTCCCGGAGCGCCCGCATCGCTGGTAAAAACGATCTCATTGCCGGGTTCGCCGTCCGCTACTAGTATACCCTCAATAATGAGCTCGCAGCGGGAAGTATCCGTGCCGCTTATCATATCGTCCCGGTTTTTCGAAAAAACTACGGTCGTTCCCGGCTCGATCGTCAATGAAGCGCCCCTCGGAACCGTAACGTCGCCTGTTATAACCACTGTATCGCTCCAGGTCTCATTACCGAATATTTCTCCCCAGGCATGCAGGAGAGTTTCATCCACATCCACGTATATTCCGGGACCGGGCGTTTCCTCATTGGCTTCCTCATCAACAGCCTTGGAATTTACATTATATGTTCCCGTCACACTGGCATACCAGGGATAAATCCAATCATTCGTTCCGTCTGCATCCAGCCAGAATAAGCCTCCGTCATTCGTTACATCCACATAATCTATACCCGCCGCGGCGCAGGCAACTCCCTGAATATCGATCAGACCGCGGGGAATGACCATGCCTTCCAGCGGAAAGACTATGTGAGAGGCCGGGTCTCTCGCCGTATCCAGGGGCGCATCGGTCCATCCGCGATAATCGATCATGCCCCGAGTGAAATCGTCATGGATATCGTAAAGCTTCGATATGTTCGCCGTATAACCCCAGGAGTTCATCTGAGCCGTATTAACTGTCCCCCACCAGTTTTTTCTGGCATCAACGGCTATCGTCGTATTGTTGTAAATCTCATACGTATCGTTGTCGTAAATATTGTTGGCGTTCACAACTTGAACTCCCGATCCGTTGTGAAACCTTATACCGTAACTCCCGTTTCCGTATACATCATTCTGAACGAAAAACGCGGCTCCGTCTCTGAAATCGACTCCCATTCCTGTGTTTTCACGGATCGAATTATAACTGAATTCCGCACTCCCGCCGTTGCTCTGAATCCCGTGACCGCCGTTGAGATATACTTCATTGGCGCGAAAATATCCGTTGTCCCCGCTATATTTCACGGTTATTCCGCTGGCGATGTTCTCGTGAATACTGTTTTCCGTTAATGAAATCGACGCGCTTTCCCAGACGTAGCAACCTTCATCTCCGTTCTGATAAATATTGCACCCGGATATGCTCGTGTCAGATATCCAACTGTAACTCGAATGATTGTAACGGGATATTCGTATGCCCTTTTCTCCGTTACCGAATGCAGCGCAACCGTCCACCGTTATATTCATCGGCGAATAACACCGGTAATAGTAAACTTCAATCCCGTCACCCGCATTGTCATAGTAAGAATCACCGGATAAATCGAGATTCAGAACGGAAGAATATGAATTGTAATAAACATATACGCCGCTTCCGCCGTTGTTGTAAACCGTGTTGTCCTGCAGACTCGCCGACAAATTCGTAGAACTGCTGCCGTTGTAAATATGAATGCCGTGATCTCCGTTGTCGTGACTGGTATTATTGGCGATAGTCAATTGCGTATTTGAACTGGAGCCGCCGTAAGTGCAATATATTCCTCTGTCTGCATTATCGTGAACGTAATTGTCGAGCAGGACCGCCGTCGCAGCCGTATGACAGGTCAATGTTATTCCGTCGCCGTCCGCAATCGAACCGGAGTTGTATATCTCATTCCCCTGAAGGGTGATGTTCACGTCCGAAGCGCTGCCGGATATTCCCCGATGCGAACTGTCGGATATGACGCAGTTGGAGATTGACGGCGATGCCGAGTCAAGTCTTATGCCTATATTACCCCACCGGATATGACAATAGGACAGCGAACATAAAAGGTCGTCTGGGTCGACGAACCTGATCCCATACCAGTCGTTCGGCTCGGGTTCCGCATCATTGCTCGTGAAAATGATCTCATTTCCTGATTCGCCGTCTGCAGTCAGAATTCCCTCAACAATCAACTCGCAGCGCGAACTGTCCGCTCCCCCTGAAGTGTCGTCCGATATCGCCGTAAACTCTACCAGCGTACCCGGCATTATCGTCAGGCTGATCGCATCAGGTACCGTTACGTCGCCTGTGATGAGAATACTGCCGCTCCACGTTTCATCCGTCGTTAAAGTCCCTGATGTAGTTTGCGCTGTAATATTTGAAACACAAAGAAAAATGAAAAAAACCGCTAACGCGGCATGACGAAAAAAGTGACTCCCTTTCATGAAAATAATCCTCCTCCAAGATGTTGAAATGCCGTTCCTTTTAGATGCCGGTGCATCGTTTTTCCTGTTGCCGATAAAAGATTCGAATAATTGTAACGTATGTGAGGGTAAATGTCAAACAGAAATTCGGTTAACTTCGCAAACCGCGGAGGTTCCAGGTCGCCGCATAATACGTCGCCTTTTGTTCCAGGCCCTTGCTTCAACCTTTAAAAGTAAAAAGGCGGCAAAAACGACGGACAGGTTCCCCGGATAGTCGCTATACTTTATTTTTCGCGTGTTTTCTTGACTTTCTCAGGTTCGTTTCCGTATTGATAAGAGAATACGTTTTTAATGCATCGCTTCGTATTCAATTGAATGAAAGTCAAGGGGAGACGTTTTACATGAAGCGAAGCAGAACAGGAATTCAAATGAGATACAGGCTTGGGAGTAAAAAATTTTGAGAATCTGGATAACAGTGAGGAAATCAACGAGGAGAGGAGGTTAAGGAAGAAGTGGAGTAGTTGAATTGAGGTTTTGCAAGACAAGTGAGATTTAAACGAAGAAGATCGAAGAAGGAGGGCAAATGAGATACAAAGTCTTGTCGATTCTATTGTTTGCATTATTAGTTAATATTGTCTGGACATCGGCGGAAATACCGCATCAGATAAATTACCAGGGTCATTTAACGGATGATTTGGGAATGCCGCTGTCCGGCGAATATGATTTCACGTTTGGCTTATACGATGCTGAGTTTGATGGGGAAGAGTTATGGACGGAAGCTCATGAAAACGTAATGGTCAGCGAGGGAATATTTCATGTGCTGTTGGGTTCCGTCAATCCCGTTGAGCTGGATTTTTCCGGCGCTTATTGGCTGGAAGTGGAAATAGAAGGGGAGACGTTGAACCCCCGCCTGGAATTCACCAGTGTGGGGCAGGCATATCGAAGCGAAGAAGCGGAAGACGTATATTATCGTGATATTAATCCAAAAAGCGTAACGATTGCAGATTACGGGCTGGTGATAGATGAGACCGGTCAGTGGCTTGGGGACCCGACAGGTCTCACAGGTCCGACAGGTCCGCAAGGCGAAACCGGCCCCGCGGGTCCTCAAGGCGACACCGGTCCTATTGGGCTTCAGGGCGATACGGGATTAACAGGTCCGCAAGGCGAAACCGGTTCGATGGGCGCTCAAGGCGACACCGGTCCGCCAGGACTTCAGGGAGATACCGGGTTAACGGGTCCGCAAGGCGAAACTGGTCTGGTGGGTCCTCAAGGCGACACCGGCACGCAAGGCTTCCAGGGTGATACTGGATTGACAGGCCCTCAAGGTGATACCGGCCTGCAAGGTCCTCAGGGAGACACCGGCTTGACAGGTCAACAAGGGGACACAGGACCGATGGGCGCTCAAGGCGACACCGGCATGCTGGGGCCGATGGGCTTTACGGGACCGATAGGGCCGCAGGGCAATACCGGCCCGCAAGGTCTTCACGGCAATACCGGCCCGGTGGGTCCTCAAGGCGACACCGGCATGACGGGGCCGATGGGCTTTACGGGACCGATTGGACCGCAGGGCAATACCGGCCCGCAAGGTCCTCAAGGCGACACAGGCCTGGTGGGTCCTCAAGGCGACACCGGCATGCTGGGGCCGATGGGCTTTACGGGACCGGTAGGACCGCAGGGTTCCACAGGTCCAATGGGTCCTCAAGGTGATACGGGTCCGATGGGGGTTCAGGGCGACGCCGGTCCGACGGGTCCGATAGGTCCTCAAGGGGATACCGGTCCTGAAGGTCCTTACGGCCCGCAAGGCGATACGGGACCGACCGGTCCTCAAGGCGATACGGGACCCGTCGCGGGCATGAACGGTCAGTTGATTTATAACGATGAGGGTTCTGCATCGGGTTCAGAAGTCTATTATGACAAAGCTACGGGCAACGTAGGAATTCATACGTCAAGTCCTGCGGCTGATCTTCATCTTTATGGAACGAATCCTGTTATTACATTTGAGGATGACAGCGACGGCGACAACGGCGTCTGGATGCATTTGCAGAAAACGAGCGATTCGCCTGCCGCCAACGACCGTTTAGGCCGGATAAGATTTTACGGCAACAACGATTCCGCTGCGCCCGCGCTGACTCAGTATGCATTCATAGAAGGATATACTTCCGATGTAACGGAAGGGGATGAAGCCGGAAAAATGTATCTGTCGACCAGCCTGGCGGGATCGACAAGCAACATGCTTTGCCTGGACGGAGCACGTTACGGCGTTGGGGAAGGCCTGGCCAGTTTCAACAACAGTCTTCACGACGTTGATTTTCAGGTCTGCTGGGACGGCGGCTACAATGCCTTGTACATAGACGGCGAAACGGGATATACGGGACTGGGAACCAACAGTCCGAAAGGCCGGTTGGATGTCTCAGGTCTCCTTTACATCGGACGACAGTTTGCCGATTATACTTCAAGAACGATATATGTATCTCTGACCGGAGACGATACGACGGGCGACGGGTCGTCCGGGAATCCCTATTTGACGATTAACCGGGCGCTCAATGACATTCCGACGGTTTTGAATTATTCCGTTACGATACAGTTCGAGGATGGAACTTACTATCTTACGACCGATCCGGTCCTGGCCGGAAGATGCGGCAGCCGGGGCAGGATATATATTCGAGGCAATTCCTCCGACAATTCAGCGGTTGAGCTCAACATGAACACAAGGCTTTTCTACATCAACGACAATGATCCTCAGATTTACTTTCAGAATATGACTATAACTTCGGGGACGAATCATCCCTGGAACATCAACAGCCAGCGAAATCGGTACATAAATATTCAGAACTGCATCTTCATAAAAACTATGGACCAGGCCAACTGGCACAGCATAATGTCATTCGTCGACGACGTTTTCGTGCGAGTGGATGCTGAAGTCATTTCCCAGGGAACACACGGCGGTTACGGCGGACTTATACGTTTCAAGGGAGTAACAAACGGCTCCGTCGTCGGTTCCGTCACCAGGACAGGCGAACAAATGGGAATTGCCGTAACGATATATGACGGGTCAAACGTCAGTGTAGGCGCTGATATCACCAATTTCAACAAGGGAATATTTATCGGCAGAGACCATTACAATTGCGAAGGGCCGGCAACGGCCATTTTAACCAGCAACGCTGTGATAAGCGACTGCTACTACGGCGCTTATATAACCCGTATGGGTTTCCTGAACACCTGTTCCGGCAACTTCTCCAACAATACATTCGATATTTACCGTTACATGGGCGCATCAGACGACGACCTGAGCATTGCGGGAAGCGTAGCCATCGGAACGCATGACCCGGGAAGCTATAACCTGTATGTTTCCGGTACGGCCTACTGTACGACAAGCTGGCAAACATCCGATGCAAGATTTAAATCAGAAGTAGCCCCCATTTCCAATGCGCTGGAAAAAGTGACGAAAATGCAGGGCATCGAATACCTCTGGAACGCGGACCAATATCCCGATTACCGTTTCGATCGAAACAGAAATATAGGATTAATCGCCCAGGATGTTGAAAGCGTTCTTCCGGAAATAGTCCATACCGGTGAAGACGGGTATAAGTCCATTTCTTACGATATGTTGACCGCTGTTCTGGTGGAAGCGATCAAAGAATTGGAAGAGAAAAACGAGCTCTTGCAGGCACAGATTGACGAAATGAAAGGGAGATAACGGCGGCTCCAATCAGGGCTTGAGAACGACTTGGACTTCCGCGATTCAATCTGTTTTCCCCATGCCGGACTCCGGCATGGGGAAAACAGTATTCAATTTACCCGAAAATCATTGCTTCAGTTTTTTCCCATTTTTTTCAGCAAGTTCCCGTTCTCTTTCCTCTGCTTTATTGCGTTCCTGGTTTTCGCTTTGCCTTTTAGCGTTTTCGACGTGATGACGAGGCGGAATCAGCTCGCCGTTTTTGCCTTTAGTGTAGCCGGCCCATTTTCCAGCTTCGATGATCGTGCCGGGCGCTGTGTAATCTGCGGGTTCGTATCCGTAAACTTCGTGGTCGAGAGGCCAGTTGAAGATATTGCCGTTGCCTTGATTCGCGGCTTTTGCTTCGGGAGGATCGTAAGCGGGGTGGAGGTATCCCGGAGGCGGCGCCTGGAAGAATCTGCCTGCGCCGTAGTTTGTCCTGGGTTTTACGACAACCATGTAGTCGAATTCGATGGATTCGGCGGAAAGAGCAGTAGAGGCTTCCGCCATGGCTATCCAATGAAAAGTGAAATTATCGGAATAATCATCTGTTTCTACGGTGAATCCTTTGGTATCGACCTGTTTAATGACCAGGGCGGCAGCGCTGCCGACGGGATTGGCCGTTACGACGGGCATGGCGTCCGACTTCAGTTTTGAAGTGAAGGAATCGGAGAAAATGATCCGTACCTCTTCCGCCCCGTTGAATTGCGCCGTTCCGAAATCGCTGATCTTTTCGGGTTCGTCCTGGGTTCGACAGTAAACGCTGAATCCTGAATAATCGGATTCCACGTTGAGGACCGCCGGTTGATCGGTTTTCGGCTGCACGTAAACTTTCATGGGATTGTCTTCATCAATGAAAGTGACGTGCTTGAGGATGGGATCAAGCTCTATACGCGCCTGACCGTTGACTGTTTTGCCTGTGCCGAAATCGAAATACCAGTATTCAGGCGATTCCGGGCACACCAGAGTGACGCGTCCGTAATCCTTCGTTGGTATAATCTCTGAAACCTGGCCGGTACCGGTGATCTTGTATGTGGTTCCGTTGTGTTTGGCGCCGCAAGCTGCCGTACCTCCGTAAGTGCAGGCAAAATATCCGCCTTTCTGCCAGGTGGAACTTCCATAGGCGTATCCGTAAACCCCGAATCCGCTTTGATCGCCGTTCTGCACGTCAAACCGCCCGCCGTAAATGGATGCGTTATAACCCGGCGTCAGATAAACTCCGCACCCCCTGACGCCCCAACCATTCCAGGAACTGCCGGCATATCCGTATACTCCAACGTTCTGTTCGCCCAGAGAGCTCCCAATAACTCCATGAGAGTCATAACTGCAGTTATCCCGGTCATACCAGTATCCGGCAGAACCGAACACACCGGTTCCGTTCTCATAAGTGCACCCGTACACTCCTGTTTCTCCTCCTGTGCTGTATAATCCGGTGGTTCCGCCATAAGAATAAATTCCTTTGTCAGACCCTGAAACGTCTATTCCGGTAGGACCGCCGTATGCCTGAACTCCGTAAGAATCGCCGCTGAAATATCCGCCCGTGGAATAACTTATTGCGTATACGCCCCTGTATCCGCCTTCGAAGTATCCGCCGTATCCCCAGTAGTCCTGAGGCCAGCTTCTGCCGTATACGGCATAAGCATCATTAGTGTCCGTATTGGCGTAATTCGAATACAACACGTAATATCCTGAATCAGACTCAACGTTCAGTTTGGCGCTTGTAGTCGTCGTTCCTATGCCTACCGTGTCGGATGTCGTACTTAACCGGACTACTGTGCCGTCGTCCGTCCAGCCTCCGCCCGGACCGGAAGGACCTCGTGCGCCTGTCGGTCCCGTAGCCCCGGTCGACCCTGCAGCTCCTGTCGGACCCGATGGTCCGCGGCTGCCCTGTGAACCCGTCGGACCCGAGGGGCCGCGGCTTCCCTGCGAACCTGTCGGGCCGGACGGTCCGCGTGATCCTGTCTGTCCCTGCGGGCCTGTTGGGCCCATGGGTCCCTGCTCACCTTGCGGACCAGTATCACCGTCAGCGCCTTGAGGACCGGATGGACCCCGCGATCCTTGCGGCCCCGTCGGACCAACCGGTCCCTGAATGCCTTGGTCGCCTTGAGGTCCCTGCGGCCCCGTCGGACCAACCGGCCCCTGAATGCCCTGGTCGCCTTGAGGCCCCTGCGGTCCAGTCGGACCAACCGGCCCCTGAACGCCCTGGTCGCCTTGAGGTCCCTGCGGTCCCGTCGGGCCAATCGGTCCCTGAATGCCTTGGTCGCCTTGAGGCCCCTGCGGCCCCGTCGGGCCAATCGGTCCCTGAACGCCCTGTTCGCCTTGAGGTCCCTGCGGCCCCGTCGCTCCCGTCGGTCCCTGAACGCCCTGTT
>CAZUFC010000155.1:0-17830 GCA_964619725.1 uncultured bacterium
AGCATTATGAACAGCACCGCCTGGGGTTAAGCGAGCTTGCGAGCGCAACCCCAGGAAAAAACCAAAAAATGAAAGCTCTGAAAGAGCGCAGTAAAATAATGCCCAACGCCGTTTTTGATCCGGGACGCTTTGTTTCAGCAATCGGGGTCGGGCATTATTTATAATGACCGAAGATTTCATCAACCATGAAGCGCATGAAGAACAT
Organism: uncultured bacterium; assembly: GCA_964619725.1. Taxonomy (GTDB): domain Bacteria; phylum CSSED10-310; class CAZUFC01; order CAZUFC01; family CAZUFC01; genus CAZUFC01. The sequence goes on from CAZUFC010000155.1 coordinate 206, forward strand.
GAAGATTGAGTGATTTAGCAGGCGATGACCATACGCCGGTCGACAGCGCAAATTTATGCCCATATCGTTCTTTCAAAGAAAAACAGTCTCTTGCCGGCATCAAAGGAAAAACAATAAACCGTCTATATATCCGTGATTCCATCCGCAAAGTTGATTAAGCGTCCCTGACTTTCAGGATTTGATCCATATCCAGGATTGTGATATGAAAATAACCAGATGCCTTAAAATGAGCGTCGTCTGAGGATTAAAGATGGTGAAACGTCGGATTCAGTTCAATGCATGCCTGGGGGAACGTTATTAATTATGGGAAAATGTGATCTTTTCATCAGTTACAGTTCGCACGACCGTGATTGGGTGAAAACATTCGTGTCGCACCTGGAGCAATTGGGCGTCAGGGTATGGTGGGACGTTAACAGAATTAAATACGGCGAGTCATTTATATCGGCTATTGATGCCGGATTAACCGAAAGCGGCCGGCTTATTCTCATCGTCAGTCCGGCGAGTATGGCATCGCCCTGGGTGAGAAGGGAGTATACCGACGTCATGGTTCGATATCCCAACTTCGATCAGACCGGACGCATTATTCCCGTTATTATCAGCGAAGCATCCCGTCCACCCTTGTCCAGCGACTGTCAGTACATAAACCTTACTTACGCTGACTCTGAAAAATACCGCATGGGAATGCAAAAACTGATATCCGGCTATTTTCCGCACTTGAAGGAGGGCTTGGCGACAGCTTCACTGCAACTGCCGTCACCTCCCAATTATGAAATAAACGGCAAATTGTGGACTCAGGCGGTAAACCTTTTCTCGGAATTGTCTGAAACCCGGTGGGATCGTAAACTTCTTTACGATAAGCTTCCCCCTGACATAAAACGGAAGAGCAAAGATATTCTGGAAAACAAAAACAAGGAAATATCGTCAACCGCCTTCCTTTTCTATTCGGAATGTTACAGGATGAAAAAACTAAAAAGCATTCTTGCCGTGCAGGATATTGAGGAGGTATTGCGTTCGAGAAATCCTGATGAATATGAATCGCTGCTGAAGGAGCTGGACAAGTCAGAACCGCATCCGGCGATCAAATCGGAATGGATAAGGAAAATAGAGGAATATCTGAAGAGTCTGGAAATGCTCTGTAGAATCGATCTTTCGTCTCGTATTTTTCCCGAAGCCCATGATTTGCCGTTGCAGAAGGTCTACGTGGATTTATATACGGAGCCTTATGATCGAGCAAGGGATTTCGAGAGCGGCGCATGTCGTACGGATTATTTTCGTCATTTATCGTCAAAGGAACGCAGCGAATACCGGACAGGGACTCTGGAGAATTTCCTGAAAAGCGGAGAATCGCGGTGCTGGACGCTGCAGGGCGAGCCGGGCAGCGGTAAAACGACATTGCTGCTCGACATGTGTCGCAGGATGATAGGAGACGCTCGTGAAACCATTTCCGCAGGCGACCGGAAAGAAATACAGGCTAAGCTGCTGATCCCTGTTTATGTCCGCATAGGAGCGTGGAGGCGCCGCCCGGAGAGCATAATCGGATATTTGGACCGTGAATTCAGGGAAATGGACCTGGAGGGGACCGGCGAATTTTTGAAAACAGAATCTGATGCCGGCAGGGTCGTCTGGTTCTTCGACGGACTGGATGAAGTCGATCCGAAAGAAACCTTTGATGCCGCTGAAAAGATATCGATTCACAGCCAGAGATTCAAACAGTGCAAAATAGTCATGACATCCCGCATTTTCGGATACGAGAAACCCCCGGACGCTGAAGACGCTGTTTTTAAAGAACTTAAACTTTTGCCTCTTCGCCGTGAAGAAAGGAAGGAACTGCTGGAAGAGCTCCTGCAGGATAAACGTTCCGTTGAAGATGTTCTTGACGAAATAGACCGTCACAGCACGCTCAGAGAACTTTCCGGGAATCCCTTCTTCCTGACGATGATTGCAATCGCTGCATTACAACCAAAAATAGACGACGAATACAAACCTCTCCCCGTTCGACGTTCTGAATTGCTCGAAAGAGTCATCGACCGCCTTATGCTCGGCCTTCCGGGACTGAGAGAGAAGGGCCCCTTTCCCGATCATCAGCGGGTCTTGAGCTTCCTGAAGGAACTGGCGCTGGACCTGATGATGCATTATACTCCGCCCTACAGAGCGAATGAAGTGACGGAACGAATCATTTTCCTGGACAGCAAAGCGGACGGAGAATGCCGGCTGCTTAAAAACTATCAGAATGAAGCGGCAAAGTTTATAAGAAGTCTGGCCGCTCATACTTTCCTCATAATGTTCTTTGGAAAGTCCGAGAACGTATGCCATTTCCTGCACCGCTCCATACAGGAATACTTGGCGGCTTGCGCCCTTCACAGCCTGGAAGAAGAAAAATGGATGGAAATAGCCGAGTCGCTTCTTCCCGATAAAAGTGATGAAGCGACAGCCGCAAAGCTGGGACGCTGGGCAGAAATCTTCGGATACCTGGCCGGTATGGCGGACGACCCGAACGCATGGCTGAAGAAACTGATGCATATAAACCAAGACCTGGGACTGAGAGCCCTTTCCACTACAGAAAACGTCACCGAAGAAACCCTGGAAACCATGCTCGACTGGGTGCAGGGCGGCTCAGAATGGGAAAAACGAAGAAAAATAATCGAATCGATACCCCTGCAGAAAAAGCTGGGATGCTCCAAATCAGCAGTCGATCTGCTGGATACGATAAGACGAAAAACAACTCACGGCGCAGACCTCTTTTTCATTTCCAGTACATTCGATCACATCGCAAATAGCGAAAACGTGGATGCTGAAGTGAAAAAATACGCCCTGGACCGTAAAAGAAATATTTTCGAAAGAGAACAGAAAGTCATAACGCCGCCGGATTTCTTGAAAACAATAGTCATTAAGGGCAAGGAACATGAATACTGGAGCAGAATACCGGCGGGAAATTTCCTGATGGGCAGCCCCAAAGACGAGGAGGGGCGATATGATGATGAACCGGAAAACCTGCCCGTCAGCCTTTCCGAATTCCACATGGGAAAAGTCCCTGTAACCAACCGTGATTATGAACTGTTCGATCCATCTCATAAAGACGACAGGGCTTTCGGCGATAAAGAGACGGAAATGCATCCCGCGGTGAATGTGACCTGGTATGAGGCGATCATGTTCAGCCGGTGGGCGACTGAAATACTGAAAAGAAGGGGCGATCTGGACGACGGTGAAATAATAACGCTTCCGTCGGAGGCGCAATGGGAATACGCCTGCAGGGCCGGCAAGAAAACGATGTTCTGGTCGGGCGATAAGGAAGAAGACCTGGATAGAGTCGGATGGTATGACGGAAATTCAGGCGGCAGGACGCATGCCGTGGGTGAAAAATCGGCGAATCCACGGGGGTTGTTCGACATGCACGGTAATGTATGGGAATGGTGCCTGGATGAATGGAGCGGACATTATAAAAGATCAGGAAATGACCAGATCGTCGGAAAAGTGGAAAACATTTCCGCCAGGCGGTCCATCCGGGGCGGCTCCTGGGGCAATGATCCGCGTGACTGCCGCTCCGCTTTCCGTAGCGGCAGGTATCCCGATGTCCGCTTCTTCAATCAGGGATTCCGCGTTGTCCGGGTCCGTCGCGGCCCCCAGGCTTGATGATTGGATATTGGTACGGACAGATGCGGACATTTACGGAGAAAAATCACCGGAAATATCCGCCAAAAGTATGGCTTGTACACGAAAAAAGGTGCGGACAAATGCGGCTATCGGACAACATTCGGCTAAATCTTGGCCGCAAATTTCCGCAAATGGCCGGATATGGCCGTATCTAGCCGTACCTGTCCAAAAGGAGGAATCGCTCCCTTTCAGCGTCATAGAGAACGCTGACACGGGCAGAAGATTGGATGTTCATAACGATTTTTTAACTGCTGGAACTGCCGGTTCATTCTTGCAGGTCCTCAACGATGTTGTTCGCTTTATTTTGTAAATCGGGACTTTTACGCAGAGGGAGCATTATCATCCCGGCATTTCCTGGACTGATCAAGCCATGCATGCAATTTTACGGCTTTAAACTTCCGTGGTGATGAAAATTCGGGCATTTTCGATAAAAACGGTAACTTCCGATTCATATTATCTTCCGGGAAGCAATATACGCAATGCTGAAATTACCGGTTACGGAGTATTGCCCGTCATTTGGACTGTTTCTTAGGTATTAATTCTATCAATTTTCTCAGCGTTTTATTCACTGATTCAGAATCCGGAAAAAAAGGCCTGACGTCCGGGTCCAACATTACAGCGCCCTCTTCGAGTTTATAGTTTTTCACTACTAGATTACCCTCTTTTTTACGTATCTTTACGGAATGACCGGCTCTGTAATCCTTAAAATATTTACCCCTCTCGCCGCCTTTCAACTTTGAAAAATCATATTCTTCCCTTATGTCACGATCTTTTGCTTTATTATTTTCTGAATTATCCTTCTTCATAATATTTCCGTTCCTTGCGCGTTGCTTTTCGAGAACTGATGATACGGATATTTTTATTTCTTTCTGTATGGATAACGACCAAAATTCTGCCTTTTGCTGAAATTCCCAGGTTAATATATCTCTCCTCTATATCAGAATGTTCTTCATCAGGAAACGTTAGTAAAAACGGATCGTTATACGCTGTTTTTGCCTCTTCGAAGCCGACTCCATGTCTTTTAATGTTTCTGTCATTTTTTTCCTCATCCCATTCAAATAATAATTTCATCATCATTTCCGCAGTAAATTCAGAGTTTCCTCAATCGAGCTTTCAGTCAACGATCCACTATATTAAAGAATCCTGTTTTTTTCAAGAGAGCGAAGCCCAGTGTTAAGCGACCCAAGGGAGCGTAACCCCGGTTTACGATGTTAAAAACACGAATCATGAGGATTTAACAGGATATGACCATGCCCCAATCAACAGCACAAATTTATCCTTATATGTTTTTCAACGGAACCGTTAACCGATTTTAAACGACATTGATATCCTTCTCATTAAATTAATATCCAGCCGGCATAGTCGACAATCAACCATTGATGAAAAATGCTTTTTTACAGTTCACAATTCGAGGTATTATCGCCTCAATGACCGACCTTTTATGGGCGTAGAGCGACGGCGGCGATGTTGCGACGATTTCTATTAATCCGTCCGATCATTCCAAAGAATCGGGTTCAGTATCGTAATCGCGCATTCAATAAAACAAAATCGCTTCCTCCGCGTTTTTATTTCATAGGAAGGCTTGCGAACCCAATAATCTTAAGGAATTGCTTTCCATAAAAAAGATCGAGGGAGTATTGAAAAAAAAGGAACCGGAAAAGCTGGACTCCCTGTTGAAGGAGCTGGAAAAATTCAAAAAGCCGAAACAATATAAAAGGGAGACGGCGAAAAAAATCGAGGCTTATCTGAAACGCCTGGAAATGCAATGCGAATGCGATTTTGAATCCCGCCGTATTCCCGGCGCTGCGGAATTGACGTTGGAAGACCTTTACGTGGAGCTGCAGGCGGAGCGATTGCATCGTCCTAAAGAGCGTCCGGAGGAAGCCGTCCGTGACTCGTCATGTGTTCCCGATGAAGAGTTAAAAAATCGTGCTGGTTTTATACGAGGAAAACTGGATGATTTTTTAACAAGCGAAATATCGCTTCGATGGACGCTTCAGGGCGAGCCTGGGAGCGGAAAAACCACATTATTGCTGAAAATATGCGACGATATGATTAAGGAAGCCCGCCGAATCATCCGTAAAGGCGATACGAAGGAGTTGCAGGAGCGTCTTGTCATTCCGGCATACGTTTCCATAGGAGCCTGGAGGCGAAGTCGAACGGAACTTCTTGAGTATCTGGATCAGGAATTCAGTGAACTGGGCGTTCGGGGAGCGGGCGAAATTCTCCGTACTGAAGCTGATGCCGGCAGGGTGGTCTGGTTGTTCGACGGGCTGGATGAAGTCGATCCTCAAGATACCCTTTCTGCGGTTAAACGCATAGCGATACACGTGAAAACATTCGATCAATGCAAAGCGGTCATGACTTCCCGTATTTTCGGTTACAAAAAACCGCCCGGCGCCGGATTCAAAGAACTGAAACTTCTGCCCCTGGAAGGGGAAAACCGCTTTAATCTACTAAAAAATCACCTGAAAGGCGAACGACCCGCGGAAGAAGTATTGGACGAAATAGACCGTAACCGAACCTTAAAGGAACTGGCCGGCAATCCTTTCTTCCTGACCATGATTGCGGTCGCCGCATTGAAGAAAAAAAACAAGAAACAATACGAACCGTTGCCGGTAAGACGTTCGGAACTGCTTAAAAAGGTCATCGACGAACTTTTGTCAGGCGGACCGGGACCGAGACCCGAAGGCCCCTTCCCCAATCGCCCGCTGGCGCAGCGCTTGCTCGAAGACCTGGCGCTTGAACTGATGCGAAATTTTACGCCTCCTTATGAAGCCTTCGACGTCAATGAAAGGCTGATGATCATCGACAACCGGAAGCATGAAGACTCGAGGTTGCTGCCGGAAGCTTACAGGAACGATCCTTCGAGGTTCATCAGCAGCATAGCCAATCATAATTACCTGATGACGTTCCACGGGGAATCCCGGAAATACTGCCGCTTCCTCCACCGCTCCGTGCAGGAATACCTGGCGGCATGCTCATTGAAAAGAATGGACGAACCCACATGGAAAAAAATCGCTGAATCGCTGCTTCCTGAAAAACGGGACAAGATAAGTTCGTCAAACCTGGGACGCTGGGCTGAAGTTTTCGGATACCTGGCCGGAGAGATGAAGAATCCGAATGAACTGCTGGAAAAACTGATGAAAATCAACAGCGATCTGGGACTGCGCGCCCTTTCCACAGCAGACAATGTTACTGGGGATACCCTGGCGGCAATGATGGGCCTGGTCAAAGGCGGCGACAAATGGCAAGCCAGGCGGGAAATCATCGAATCCATACCCGACCAATTGGGATACACGGAAACAGCGGTCGACCTTCTGGATAAGATACGTCGCGAAACAAAACCCACGAACGGCGCCGACCTGTTTTTCATTTCCGGGACTTATGACCTCATACGAAAGAAGACTGACGATAACGCTGTAAAACGTCACGCTTTGATTCATAAGGAAAAAATATTCCATCATCTGGACGAACCGCAGCCGGATTTCTTGAAAACAATAGTCATTAAGGGCAAGGAACATGAATACTGGAGCAGAATACCGGCGGGAAATTTCCTGATGGGCAGCCCCAAAGACGAGGAGGGGCGATATGATGATGAACCGGAAAACCTGCCCGTCAGCCTTTCCGAATTCCACATGGGAAAAGTCCCTGTAACCAACCGTGATTATGAACTGTTCGATCCATCTCATAAAGACGACAGGGCTTTCGGCGATAAAGAGACGGAAATGCATCCCGCGGTGAATGTGACCTGGTATGAGGCGATCATGTTCAGCCGGTGGGCGACTGAAATACTGAAAAGAAGGGGCGATCTGGACGACGGTGAAATAATAACGCTTCCGTCGGAGGCGCAATGGGAATACGCCTGCAGGGCCGGCAAGAAAACGATGTTCTGGTCGGGCGATAAGGAAGAAGACCTGGATAGAGTCGGATGGTATGACGGAAATTCAGGCGGCAGGACGCATGCCGTGGGTGAAAAATCGGCGAATCCACGGGGGTTGTTCGACATGCACGGTAATGTTGATGAATGGTGCCTGGATGAATGGAGCGACAAATATAAAGAAACAGGAAATGATCCGGTAGTCGGCAATGTTCAAAACATTTCCGCCGGGCGGTCCATCCGGGGCGGCTCCTGGTTCAATGATCCGCGTAACTGCCGCTCCGCTTTCCGTTTCGACTGGGATCCCGGGGACCGCAGCGACGATCAGGGATTCCGCGTTGTCCGGGTCCGTCGCGGCCCCCAGGTTTGATGATTGGATATTGGTACGGACAGATGCGGATATTTACGGAGAAAAATCACCGGAAATATCCGCAGAAAGTATGGCTTGTACACGCAAAAAGGTGCGGACAAGTGCGGCTATCGGACAACATTCGGCTAAATCCTGGCCGCAAACTTCCGCAAATGGCCGGATATGGCCGTATTCAGCCGTACCTGGCCGAAAGGAGGAGACGCGATATATTGTTGAGCGTTAAAGAAACCGCCGCAATGTTGGGTTTCAGCGAACGTCACGTCCGGTATCTGCTCTTGAATGAGTTCATACCGGGTCGTAAGCGGGGGAAATCCTGGGTTATACGGCGGTCTGATCTGGTTTCCGTTTTTCCCGAACTGCAGAGCGACGTTGAGAAAAAGATCGGCGAAATACGCGAGGTGACCGAAAAGGTCCTGGAAAAAACGGCGAAAAAAGCCGGCGGACGATCTTTCCGGGCGATACGCGATATGAGAGTGATACAGAAAGCGGCTGCGGCGTTTAATGAGATCAATGATCTTAAAAATTCAGGATTGTACATCTGAAGGATCAAACGAGCCGGAGACTATGGATGACAATTCAGCAAAACAATTAACGAACGCAGAAACAATCAGGAAATCACGCCGTTGCTTCCCGCATTTAATAATTAAAATCTCCCCGATTGCGGCTTTTGAGGTTACAATTCGAAAGAATCGTCTGTCATTTTGTTTCGATTTCGATCACGATTGCTATACCGATGCCGATACCGATTGCGAATCCGACCCCGATACCGATACCGACACCGATACCGATTGCGATACCGACCCCCGATACCGACACCGATACCGATTACTGAAAAAAACTGTCAAACGTTTTGAAAGAAGTGTAACCACTGTTTGATCAGTCCCTAAAAAAGTAAAATCCCGGCTTAATCAGTCGCAAAAAAATGTAACCTCGAAACACGGATATCTGATCATCTCCGGAATTTATAAAGCAAACAAAATGAATTCTGTTGTCCTTTCCGGCCCGGATTTCTCATATAAAAATTGATATCCGTCTCACCGGGCCGTCAATTTCGATCTGATCGGAAAACATCACGGTTGCGTTACAATATTATTGATTTTCGGTTAAAAATCCGAAAAAATAATTGACAAATCGGACAGGAAATACTACTCTTTTGAGTAGTTATTATGAAAAAGCCCACTAAAAGACAAAAGCAGATTCTCCGCTACATCAGGGATACATTGAATTCCGGGAGACCGGCGCCGACCGTCAGGGAGATCAGTGAACATTTCGGATTCGCCAGTACCCGAAGCGTGCGGGACCATCTTGCGGCTTTGGAACGTAAAGGCTGCATAATCAGGACTCCTCGTAAAGCGCGTGCCATAAGTCTTCCTGAAAACAGACAAATGGCTGAGGGGTTGAGTTATATCCCTGTATACGGCAGAATATCGGCTGGAATTCCAGTGAGTGAAACTCAGCATCAGGATAATGTGATAACTCTGGATATAGAGTCGCTGGGGGTCAAAAAAACGAAAAATATGTTTGCTTTGAAAGTGATGGGAGATTCCATGACGGGTCGCGGAATATTCGACGGCGACATAATCATTTTCGATCCCGAAAAAAAGCCGGAACATGGGGATGTAGTCGCTGCTCTTATCGACAAAGAATCAACTGTGAAGACTCTTGTAAAACGAGATGGGCGAATATTTCTGAAGCCGGAGAATATTCGTCATAAAGAGCTGATACCCGTAGACGAGCTTCGCATTCAAGGCACAGCCAGTTTAGCGATTCGTAAAATATGAGAAAGGCCGGACATGCAAGTTGCACAGACTTATGATCCGAATGAAATAATAGAGAAGCACACGGAAACTCCTTCAGGGATGACCTTTTATAATTCGTTGGAGGCGATAACATCCGAGCCGCGACTTTATCAGTATTCTCATCTGTTGATAAAGGCCTGGAAAGAGATGCAATTATCAGGAATTCTATGCGTGGACGGAGCGCCGACTCTTTATTTGCGGATGACCGACGGAAAAATTGATGCACAGAAGGCCCAGGAATATCAAAGGTTATTTTGGAACCAGGGAACGGCTTCTTTGCTGGTATTGGTCGATTCTCAAAACGTGAGAATTTTTTCGGGTATGTCTGTACCGGGCAAGCCGGGAGATGAATCGGCGACAGGAGCCGGTCTGGTCGAAAAAATTGACCAGGCTGAATATGCAATCGGAATTCATGATTTTTATATCCGTCTGGGTACCGGCGCCTATTACAGGCAACATGAAAACAAATTTCGAAAGAAACAAACCGTAGACGTTTATCTGCTCGAAAATCTCAGAGCGCTAAGAAATTTATTCACTCGCAATAAAAACCGAATGCCTGTTGAAGTTGCACACGCTTTTTTAACCCGCCTGCTTTTTACCTGTTACCTTATAGATCGCGGTATAATTGATTTAACAGATTATGGATGCGATGCCCGTTCACGTTTGATCCACATGCTTGACATCGGAAATTTAGTTGAGTCGAAACAAATGCTGTATAAACTTTTTAACGACCTGAAAGATAAATTCAACGGCAGTATGTTTGATTGCTCATCAGAAGAAGAGTCAGCATTCACACTGGAACATTTAGATGCGGTCGTCAGATTTCTGAAAGGCCATGAGATTTCTACAGGACAGCTTACGCTGGGGTTCTGGGCTTATGATTTCGAATGGATACCCGTGGAAACAATAAGCGCCGTATATGAAGATTTCCTTAAAAGTGAAAATGAAACGGAAAAAAGAAGCAGCGGCGCTTATTACACTCCGAAATTCCTGGCTGAAACCGTTATCGGAGTCACTCTGGAAAAACAGACTTCATTGAAAAACAGGAAATTTTTTGATCCGGCATGCGGATCAGGCATATTTCTGGTTATTTTGTTCAACCGGTTGGCTTATGAATGGATGGACCGTCATCCCTCGGCGGATTACCAAACAAAAGCGGATGCTCTATTGGGGATACTCGAACATCAGATATTCGGCATGGACATTAATGAAACGGCATGCAGGATCGCCGGGTTCAGTCTTTATCTCGCTTTTCTGGACTGCTTCGATCCGCCTGACATCACAGAATACATGGAGCATACAGGAAAAAAATTGCCCAGGATTATTCAATACGATTCGCAAGACAAACCAAAGCCGGATTTTCCTGTGATCAGGAAAGCCGATTATCTTGAATTATATTCTGAATACAACGCTAAATTCGACTATATCGTCGGTAATCCGCCCTGGTCAGGATCAGGAAAAGAAAGAACCGAACGGAAATTTACCGTTTTAATTCCGAAATCATTAACACATGAAGGAAAAGCATGTATTCTGCTGCCTGCCAGACTTTTTCTTAATAAAAAACTGGTCTCATTTCAAAAGGAGTGGCTGAAAAGGGTAACTCTTGAAAAAGTAATACAATTGGCTGATTTCCGTAAAATACTTTTTAAACATGCCAGGTGTCCGGGCATGATCGTCAGATTCACGGCAAAACCGCCGGCATCGGGTTCTATTCCGATTGAGTATGAAGTACCGAAAGTATCGAGAACAGACCCGCGGGAGGGCAAGATACAAGTCTTTCCGGCAGACAGAAAATGCATTCGCCTGGGAGAACTGTTAGCTGCCGGCGAAGATGAAGAAATTCCGATGATATGGAAAAAGTATCTATGGGGCACTTCGAGAGATCAAAAATTCTTGCAGTTGTTGAGGGTTATGCCCGCTCTGGGGGAAATAGCCGGAAGCTCAAAAGTTGCTAAGAGATGGGTATGCGGCTCTGGATTGAAACCTTACAGGACAAGGATCAGCGGTAAACAAAAGCCTGGATGGTGGAAAGAATCACATTTGTTCGTGAAAAACGATTCAAATTTCCCGGGTCTATTCTTGCTTGAGTCGGATTGTGAAAAGATCGGCGACCGTTTTCAGAGCCTGGAGCGGACCAGGGAACCTAAAATTTTCCAGCCGCCGCTGATCATATTAAACACCGGATTCACAAAAACAGCATTTTGTTCTTTTCCGGCGCTTTTTCAACACTCATTGTATTCAATAAGCGGTCCGGCTGAAGATGAGGAGCTATTGCTGTTTTTAACGGCTTATTTACGATCGAAGTTAGCCAAGTATTTTTTATTTCATACAGCAGCCAATTGGGGGACGGAACGAACCAAGGTTCATCTTTTTGAATTGCTGAGGTTGCCGTTTCCTCTGCCGGGAAATGAATTCGTCCATCCGGATTCCAAGGATATCGTTAAAGTCGTCGTCCATAAAATGAGAGAATTCAAAACTTTTTTGTATGATCTCTATGATCAGGCCGATAAGAATGACCATACTCCATTTTCATCAACAACCAGGAAAAAAATTAAAGAACTGCGAGAACAAAAAGAAAAGGTTCTGCAGTCGGAACTGGATAATCTGATTAATAAGTATTTCAATTTAATCGACCAGGAGATCGTATTAATAGAAGATACGACGAATATTTTTATACCGAGTTCCACACCGGACCGTTCAGAAGCCGAAATAAAGACGCTGATTCCCATAATCGGCAACAATATTAAGTCATACGAGGACGGATTATCCGCTTATGCAGAAACGTTATTGAAAACACTTAATCAATGGGCGTTAGAGAGCGGATCAGAAATTCAAGTTCAGGCGACTGGATATGCTGACGGCAAAACCCTGGCCATGATCACTTTGGAACAGACTGCAACTCCGAAGACTTTTGAACAGAAAAATATGGAGGATAGGCTGAAGAGAGTATTGAAAAAATTACAGATGAGGGCCACGGAGCAGTCCGGCCGCTTGGATTATTTAAGAGGTATCATCATATTCGAAGGACAGGTCATTCATATCGTAAAACCCCTGGAACTTGTGCATTGGACAAGGACAGCAGCCCTTAACGACGCCGCTGAAATATACGCAAGAACGGCAAGAGCAAGACGAGAAAAAGATCATGTACCGCACAGATGCTGAAGGATTCATCCCGTTATTTCCACAGGATGAGATACCCTCGATTATCATAGAAGTGTTGACGTATGCGAGAAACCTGCGAAAAAGATCGGAAACTGACCACGAAAATCAATTAACTCAGCGATTGTTTCGCATGATTATAAATTCAGAACGGCACAGGTCCAGTCCCGCCCGGTTGCACCTGGAGCTTGAATACCATATCTTCGGCAGAGAGAATACAGATGAAGACCCGAATATGTACAAGGTTGACCTGGCTTATGTATGGGGTTCTCAACACTATGTTTATTTCGGGATAGAAGCCAAAAGACTCCATGTCAGGTTTGATTCAGGCCGGCGATCCCTGATCGGTAATTATGTCACAGGCGACCAGGGAATGATGTGTTTCATCAGCGGCAGATATTCGGCAGGTCAACAATCGGCCGCCATGCTGGGATATGTTTTCGACGGCGCCGTTTCAGCCGCTGCGGACGGCATCTCCGGGATGATTAATAAAAATCGTAATATTCTAAGAATGAGACAAAATGAGGGAATGAGCATATCAGCTATACTTGATGGGATGGACTTCAATTCCGAAAATTCCGTTGGTGAAACCGTTCATGAGTTGGAGAGAGGCGAATTCGTACTGTATCATCTTCTTGTACCCGTTTGAGGAGTTCGGCGAAAGGCGGGCAGATGATGAAACCCGGATATCGGAAAGCGAACAGACGAACTGATCAAACCGGGGTTACGCTTCTTTCATTGTTTCAATAGTCGGGATCGGTATAGGGATCGTGATCGGAGTCGAAACCAATAATAACCATGAGTTTTCCGCCATAAACCTTTCAGTACGATCATACAAAACCCGTCGCTGCCGTATTGTCGGATGCTCTGAAAAATTAGTTTGTCGCTCACGCACGGCATCCATTCTTGCGGCGACAAAAGTTGACAATTTCACTTTGACAGATTAAATTTCTTATACTATGTGGATTGGCAGAGAATTAAGCAGTATCTTGAAAGAAGTCGTTAAAACATTTCCTGCAGTCGTTTTAACGGGACCAAGGCAAACGGGTAAAACATCGATTCTTGAAAAGCATTTTCCCGATTACAGTTATGCGGCGCGTTGTGGGAAAACTACGTAGTCATTCAATGGTTGAAATATCGCGACTGGCACGATTCGTCCATCGGGTTGTGGTATTGGCGCGACCAGAGCGGCGCCGAAGTCGACCTGCTGCTGGAAAGAAACCAGAAACTCACACCCATCGAATGTAAATGTACGGAAAAACCAGGATCAAAAGCCTTGCATGGAATAAAAAAACTGAAGAAGTTTTACGGAGACGACACGATCAGGCAATCATTCACAGCTTGTCCCATAGAACTGGGATACGAAATCGAACCGGGTCATAGCGTCGAATCAGGATGGAAAATATGGAATATAGAATAGTCCGGGATACATACAAATATTCATTTGGAATGATCAAACGGGGTTTGCGCTTTTTAATGAAACGCTTGAATGATTGAAATCCTCTGTTTCTTTCATCAATATAGCCCTTTGTTTCGGGTCGGGGTCGGGATAGAATAATCACGAGGAGATAAGCGTTGTCCTGATAATATTTTCAAAGCTTTGTAATTATTCAAGGCTGCAAAAATTGCTGCATCGAAACGCGGATATCTGATCAGCGCCGAAATACGGAAAAATTGTAACCGCAAAAGACGCATTTTTGATCAATGCCGATTTTTGGAAATTTTACTCTTCGTATGATCAGGGCCTTATTTTTCATTAGCGCGTTTTTTGACTATAATAGACAATGAGAAAGGATTCGAATTCCCGCCTCTATAGAGGAGTCAGTCATGAAGATCAAGGACTGTTTCAATGCTTCAATAGTTTTTCCGCTATTGGTTTTATGGTTTATAACAATATATGCGGACACGGTGGGCGCTTCCACGATTCAGGGACATTTTTACCTGGAAAACCAAACGGACCATTCAGGCATTAAGGTGATCCTGGGCGCCTCCCAAACTATACCTGCCTTCACTTTTTCCGGCATCGGCATTCTGGTTTTGATGCTGGGTTTTCTTTTGAAAGGAGCTCGGCGCAAGATGAAGGCAATAGGCCTGGGGCTTCTTCTAACCGGGGTTTATTGTTATGCGGACGTGCATGACGAGACGGCGACGGAGTCTGACGGCAGCTTTGTTTTTACGGACGTTTCTCACGGGGTTTACCGAATCGAAGCATCCCGGGAATGTTATAAAACGGAAAAAATCGACCCGGTTAACGTTTATTCCGATTTAATCACGCCTGGTCCGATCACATTGCCTGATATGAATCTGTATAATGAATCGCGCATGCCCTGTAATTTGCTGTGGATAGATCATGCTCAAATCGATTATAATAATAATTCGTGTCCTCATACCTTCACCGGCGAGTTGTCCTGTCTCTGCAGCGGCAACGGAGCGGGCGGCGTTCCTTTTTTACCGGCGGATTTCGCCGATGGAATGGCGGACGGCTATGTCCTCGAATTATCCGTGTCCGAACCTGTCGGAGGTTCACACTGGAATTATTGGGTTTCCGCTTATCCCGAAGATTATGGATGTTCCGGCCGTTTCTCCTATTATTCCGCCTACGGAAGCTGCATGCGCAGTTTTGTTCGTGGAGCGGATATCGGAGGAGAGCCGGGGTACGAAGACCTGCCTGTCATATCTCATATGGAACCGGAACCGACGGCTTACTGGATAACATATCTGATCTATAATGCAGAATTTTGCTATTATATGAATTCTTTACCTCACACTTATACCGGTAAAATCGGATGGCTTGAAACAGGACACGGCGCCGGAGAATACAGTTTTCTCTGTCCCATCATAGAAGACGGACAGGCGTATGGATATCAATATTACCTGGAGGCGGGCGATTATTACAATGGAACTTACCACAGCTTCTGGGCTGCCGCCTGGCCCATTGAATACGGCGACGATACTATCATGAGCTTCTACGTCGACGACTCCGGCATAATCAGAAGCGGCGACGTCGACGGCGAAGCCGGTTCAATTGAACTGCCCGTCGCCGAACCTTATGATCCCGTCTGCCCGCCCCGGCCGTTCTAGCGTTTATTGTCTCTTAAATGTTTTTTGTTCATTTTCGGCCAATGAGAATTCTATTTCCCGGTCGTTAATGCGGATCGTATAATTTCCCGGGGGCAACGGCATCCAGTTTGACGTTGCGCTCACGCAGCCTGCTTTTTCGCCGTTTTCGTCATAAATGTAATGGCCGCTGAATGAGGCTGATTTTACGGTTACGACTCCCGGATACAATTCTTTTGTTTCTCCCTGTTTTATTGAGACTCTCCAGGGGATATTGCCGAACATTACGTCATACGTTCCCGGCAGGATGGTCAGGGTATCGTCGGTTCTGCTGACGTATCCGAATAATTCTCCTGTCTCTGCTTCCAAAACCTTGTTTCCAGATAATGTCGTATTTTTAATGTAAAGGCGGCCCGGTTCCAGGACCGTAGTTTCGTCTGCTTCCACTTCTACGCTTTTCCATTGAGCGTTGCCTATCTGAACGTTGTAGATGCCTGACGGAATTTCTACGGTATTCTGCGTTGCATCGATACGGACGACCTCCTCTCCTGTTTCGGCATCCGTGACTTTATGTCCCTGCAGTTCAGCTCCCAGGATCGACAGGCGCCCCGGTCCCTCTTTTTCTTCAATTACGATTACTTCGGTTTTTACGGCTTTATTCAGCATCTCTGTCAGATCATCCGTATTTGATGCCGAAAAATAATCGCCTCCCGTCACTTTTGATATGCATTCCAGTTGCCGTCTCGTCACGGAATCGACTCCAAACCCAACCGTGTGAACCACCAGGTCCACCTCCTGCTTGTCTTTCAACTCTTTCGCAGTCGCGCAGGGGTCGCCTTCGCAAGTTTCCTTTCCGTCGCTTACCAGTATTATCGTTTTTCCGCCTTCCGTTTCCCTCTCCGGGAAGTCATTCACCGCAAGATTCAGAACATAGGTAATCGGTGTGTATCCCTTTGCCTGAAGCCCTTCAAGCGAGGATATTATTTTGCTCCTATTCGTTTTCACTGTTCCGAATTCGACCAGCAGGCGAGTATCCTCACAATCATGTTTCTCTGTGACCGATTGATGCCCGTACGCTCTGAAAGCGATTTCCAGTTCATCCGGCAAATTTTCCACTACTTCCTTTACCGCTTCTTTGGCCGCTGTTATCTTTATTTCCCCTTCAGACGTCACTCCATTCATGCTGCCCGAAGCATCAAGAATAAGTTCAATCGTTTTATAACTCGATTCGGCATTAATATTATTCGCCGATAAAACAACAACAGCCGCCGTTAAAACAAATACAAATAAAGAAACACGTTTCTTCACATTAACCTCCCATCCGCATTGATGAATTTTTAACTGTTGAATTGCCAAGGATTGGTTAAACCCTCTTCCCGCTTTTTTGCGGGCTCACCCATAACCATCGTTAAATATAGCATATGATTCAATGTGTGTCAATTTGCGGGATAAATAGCGCCTGTCCACAAACTCGAATCTCGATTCAAAATTTAATGCTGGACAGCCACTTGGGTTTTTGATCCATAAACGGGCGAATTTATCTTAAAGCAATTAAGACAATGATTTGCGAGGTAGGGGTATTGCTTATACGTTGACTGAGCAAATCCGCAGCCTGACGCAGTATTAGGGAAAATTCGCCGTTTATGGACAAAAACTAGATAGTGTCTGTCCACAAACTCGAATCTCGATTCAAAATTTAATGCTGGACA
>CAZUFC010000156.1:0-17595 GCA_964619725.1 uncultured bacterium
ACGGTCGGACTCAGCGTCGGACTCCTCGTCGGAGACAACGTCACGGTCGGACTCAATGTCGGACTCAGCGTCGGAGAAAATGTCGCCGTGGGACTCAATGTGGGCGTTCTTGTCGGCGATGACGTCGGCGTCTCCGTCGGTGAAAGAGTGGGAGTGCGCGTCGGCGATAACGTGGTTGTCGGCGTATGCGTCGGGCTGAGTGTCGGCGTTCTCGTCGGCGTCAATGTCGGCGATAACGTGAAGGTCGGCGTCGGCGTAACTGACGGACAATTTTCATTTAAACTTGAAGGAATGCATTCATCCCAGTCAGAAGGCAAATTATTGTCATCAGCGTTCGGATTCAAATTCAGCGAATATCCTTCCGATACCCTGGAGGCATAATTGGACGGCGTACCTGTCGGAGAAGGCCATATATCATTCCAGACCGCGAAATCCTCCCACGGCTGCCCGGTCGCTCCCCATTGAACAAAATCCGTTATTTCCGAAACGCTCAATTCATCGTCAGTAGAAAAGAATAAAGCCACTGATCCATGCGCGTTTCTCATGTCATCCCGTCTCACACCGCTTTCATCTACAAAAAAATCTAGCATCTGCTGATCGCTTACGCGCTTCCATCCCTCCGGAATTATAGGCTCCTCCCATTCCGCCCTGTAAAACAATGCCCCCGGAGTCGGCGTGTAAGGAGTCGGCGTATACCGGTAATAATGTCCGCCGACGTCGTTTCCCGTTGCATTATTGTGAAAAACGACATACCCCAGCGGCCATATCTGCCTTCCTGACGGGAATCTGTACGGATCGGTTCCGTCTACCGCTATCCAGTAATCCTCTAACGCTAATTGAAATGTTCGAGGATTATACAGCTCTACCCATTCATTCCCCGCATCGTCCCCTTCGGGATCATAATATACTTCGTTGATCGTCAGTGGGTAATTCCACGGCGGCAGCGGTCCGCCGTCCTCTTCTCCCTGCGAGTATAACGGCAGCCCTGTCGAAAATATTTGAAAAAACAGAAAAACCGTCGCAATTAAAACTCTAATATTTTTTGAATGTGCCGACATTTTCAGTCCCCCTCAAAACTCGTGCTCTGATGTTTAAAAAAAAAACAACCCTCGATTTTCTAATATTAACGGGAAGTCAAGAAGTCAAATTATTTCAATAAAATTTTTTTTTTAAAACAGATAACGTCAAAATTTCCGGAAAACATATTTCTTATTTTCTCATTAGAGACTGTCCATAAACTCAATCCCCGATTCAAATTTCAATGCCGGACATGCGCTGATCATTTCATTTTGTAAAAAGTATCGATTTATCGAACGTGAAGCGCTCTTCTAATCGTCAGCGTAAAAAGCGCAACTCAGGCAATGCGACAGATAAACGTCGATAAAGGTCTTTAGAACCGGCATACCGTATCGCAGGCTCAATAGATTTCGTTTTCTCCCTATCCTCCGCTATGTTCGACTCGCTTTTCTCTTTTCTCAAAATCGGCTGAATCGGAGTATCCGGGAATTTTTCACTTATTAACCGGATTTTTTCCGGCGTAGCTTCCCTGTCGCTGATATCGGCAATCACGAAAGAGACCCATGGAATAATAGCCTTCAGGAACGGATGGTGCGGATGGGTATTGAATTTACCCTCAACGTCGTAGCAGATGGGGATACGATCAATTTTTCTAACGCATTTCTTCACAGCTTCCAGAGTTTGAATCGCAGCATCTCCGAAAGTCCCGAGAATAAGAACAGCCTTTAAGGTTAAGCATTCAATCGATTGTATAACGAGGGAATTTCTGAGAAGAAAATGGATCATTTGGGCCTGAAGGATTCCGTCCAGCGAAATGGTCGGTTCATCGTTTTTTGTTATGACTATATCGGATTGGACAGAACCTTTCAAACGAAGATTCTGAGAAACCGTGCCCATCATTGTACATCTTCCGAACATGGTTTTCTCGAGATCAGCATCGGCCAGAGCCGAAAAAATAACATTCGTCCCGTTTAAATTAGCGTTGCGGATATCTGCGAATCTGAGATCAGCCGCTTCCAGATGGGAACCGCTGAGGTCTGCGAACTTGAAATTCGCTCCCCGGCAGTCGGCGTGATTCATTCTCAAATTAACCATCCCGGCAATTTCAAATCTCGATCCCACCATACTTGCATAGTTTAAATTAGCGTTCTCGAGGTCCGCGCCGAAAAAATCGGCGAAATCCATATTGGCTCTTTCAAAACAGGCATTATTCAACTGACATTTTTTAAAAAGAGCGGATTTCAACAGAGTTTGACTGAAATCTGCGTTTTGCGCCCCGGCCTCTGTAAAATTCGCTGCCTCCAGTTGGGAAGCCGTAAAATCGGCCCGAAAAAGGTCGGCCTGCTGGAAATCAGTTTTGAACAAACGAGATCGACTCAGATCAGTCTGCCGGAGTTCTGCATTGCTTAATCTGGCGCCGCTCAAGTCAGATCGGCTTAGATCAGCTTCAGAAATATCGGCTTCCATCAAATTGGCGTTCCTCAGGTCTATCCCCCTTAACTCCGCTCCCCTCAGATCAGCGCAGCCGTATCTTTCGTCTTCCTGGTTCTCAAGCCATTTTTCATGCGCCTGCAGAATAAGGCCCAGCGGTTGCCCCCTATGGAAGAAGGCGTCTGCGGGCATGTAAGCATCTTTGGCTTTCTTCACTTCCTTCTCCTTTTCAACTCGCTTATATGCTTCGCATCATTTTTCGGAAAAGTCAACTTCGACCTGGGCGTTTTGATCATCCCCGACTCTTGAAAACATTGTTTCCAACCCTTAATATCGCTAAGACTCGGCATTTTCGCCGATGCAGGAGGTGTCATCGAATGGCGAAGATTTATCTTATACGACATGGAGAAACCGTCTGGAACAGTCAGGGCAAGCTTCAAGGTCAGACCGACGTGCCGTTGAATGATTCGGGAAAAAAACAGGCAAGGCGTTTGAAACGATACCTGGAACCGGAAAATATCGCCTTTATCGTCAGCAGCTCTTTGAAAAGAGCCGCAGATACGGCTGATATCGCTTCCGGGGGCCGTATTCCCGTATACCTGGAAGACGCTTTCAAAGCCCGCAGGCTAGGGAAATTTGAGGGTTCTTATGTACGCGAAATTAAAAAAAACAATGCGGAAGAATATAAACTTTTACGGACTGATTTCGATTACGTTCCCGATGAAAAAGGCGAATCAGCCCGCAAATTGCTGGAAAGGGCCTGGCCGAAATTCCTCTACTGGGCGCAAAAAGCCCACAGGCAAAACGCCGCCGTCATCGCTCACGCCATAACCATTCGGGTTATTCTCCATAAAATAATGGGATTTGATTATTCTGAAAGTCCCCCGGTTCCAATGGGAAATTCCAGCATCCACATCGTTCAATCACTGGAAAACGGCCAATTCAAATGGCTTGAAACCAAAACTCTCGCCGATCATGAAATCGAAGGTTATGAATGATGATTAGTTTACTATAAAAATTTTAGTGACACTTCTTTTAAAATGTGTTAATAATGCCGGAGCATTCAGTTCCGTCAGTATGCTGATTAGCCGGCCGAACTGAAGTTTTGAAGGAGGTATAGAAAAGAGAATGAGAGAAATTACGCTATTAGTGGAAAAAAGAGGTAACAGCGGAAAAGGAATCGCCCGGAAACTGAGATACGCGGGTATGGTTCCGGGAGTGCTTTACGGTCCGGATAATCCTTCCATCTTATTGACGGCGGACCCGAATGAAATCAGAAAGACGTTAAGAGATGCCGGGCGCAATACGATTTTAACTTTAAAAACGACAGAAGGCGATGATACGGAAATAGACGGCAAGTTGGCTATATTTAAAGATTTTCAATATCATCCCGTCAACGGCAATATTCTTCATGTCGATTTCTATGAAATCTCCATGAAAAAGCAACTTACTATCGATGTCAGGATCGACTTTGCAGGAAAATCCAAGGACGAAGAAACCGGAGCAGTCCGGCAGGAATCACTGAAAGAACTCTATATCCGATGTCTGCCTAAAGATATCCCGGAATCCATAAAATTGGACGTTTCCGAACTGTCTGTCGGGGATACCCTCTTTGTTCGGGATATTGAGCTTCCCGAAGGAGTAGAAGTCATGGAGGATTTGGATACTGTCGTATTCTCGATCCTTGCTCCTGAAAAAGAAGAGGTTCCGGAAAAAGTTGAAGAGGAAGCAGAAGCTGAAGAAGGCGCGGTTGAGGAAGGTGCGGAAGAAGGCGCTGCAGAAGAGTCGGAGGAAACGCCTGCAGAGTAAGATAAGTCGACTTTTATCCGTATTTGACAGAAGGAAAAGGATAACCTTAAACAGCGTTCGCCGGAAGTTCGGACAGGATTAAAGCGAATTAGAATTAGCCTCAGCATTACATTTGTCGAATTTTTCGCCATTGATTTGTAGAAAGTTGCAAAGTAATGAAAAAATAGTAAACCGGGGCGTCAAAGGATTGCCTTTGTTTATTTTTTTACTGGCTTTATTTTTACGGGCCCTTCATTTTCAGTTCTTCTACGGTCACCCTTTTTTCGATCATCCGATCATAGACGGATTAGCCTATCACCAAAAAGCCCTCCATATTCTCGCTGACGGTTCCAGTCCAAAAGAAGTATTCTTCCAGGACCCTCTTTATCCCCGTTTCCTTGTCGCAATATATTCTATTTTCGGAGTGAATTTCACGCCGGTTTACGCGGTTCAGATGTTGCTGGGTTCCCTGATCCCGGTTGCACTCTACTACATGGTCCTTAAATTACTTTCGAAAAAAACCGCTATTCTCGCTTCTCTAATTGCAGCCTGTTATCCCACCTTTATTTTCTACGATGTTCTTCTCATGAAAGAATCCCTCGGGCTGTTTCTTTGCGTAGCCGCTTTCTGGAGCATAATAACGGCGGTATATTCATCCAAGTCAGTATGGCTGCTTTTTCCGACAGGCATCCTGTACGGTTTGGCAGTGATGACCCGCGGCAATTTACTCCTTTTCTCTCCTTTCCTGGTCGTCTGGATATTGTTTTCCGTTCATCCCATAGAAACCATGAAAAAAAGAATTAAAGCATCGGTCATATTGGCTGCGGGAGTCACCCTGGCCATTCTTCCGGTTTCACTCAGAAATTACTTTGTCGGAGGTGAATTCGTATTGCTGACGGCCCAGGGCGGGGCCAATTTCTTCCTCGGCAATAATCCCGAATCCGACGGGGCTTCCGGCCGACCAAAATTCATCCGAAAGACCCCGGTTTATGAAAAAGACGATTTCAGGGCTGAAGCGGAAAAAAGACTGGGACGACCATTGTCCGCCAAAGAGGTCGACGATTACTGGTTCGAGCAGGGCATTCGATTCATCAAAGAACAACCTGCCGCTTTCCTGAAACTCACTCTCCGGAAGTTCCTCCTCTTCTTTAATTATTTTGAAATTCCCGATAATTATAACATTTATTATTTTCATAAAATATCGCCGATCCTGAAAATGCCTTTTATACGATACGGCCTTATCGTTCCTTTAGCGCTGACCGGAATGCTGATGAATTCAGGTAAATTTCGCAAACTGATGCTGCTTTATCTTTTCATCATCGTTTATGCAGGCACCGTGATAATTTTTCACGTTTATGCCCGCTACAGGCTTACAGCCGCTCCCTTTTTCATCATTTTCGCCGCTTCCGCCCTCATCGCTTATTACGAAATGATAACAAAGCGAAACTGGAAAAAATTAATGGTCTTTTTGTCTTTTTCGATCATATTCTGGTTTTTCAGTCATATGGACGTCGCCAATTATACTCTGGCGCGATCTTATTATACGCAAGGATTTATTATGTCTCAGGAGAACCGTTTTCCCGAAGCGCTTGATCTGTACGAAAAAGCAATCGAAATCGATCCCAATTATTCGGAAGCCTACAATAACATCGGACGCATATTGTATTCTCACCAACGATACGATGAAGCTGAAAAATACTGGATGAAGAGCCTGGAGAGCAACCCTGACCTTCCTGAAGTGCGTAATAACCTGGGCACCCTTTTTATTCGTAAAGGGGATATAGAAAAAGCCATAAAAGAGTATCGCACAGCGGTCGGCCTGGTTCGGGATTATTTCAAAGCGCAACATAACCTGGCAAAAGCTCTTCTTCTTTCCGGACAGAGAGAAACGGCCCTGCAAGAATTCATCAAAGCCTTTAAAATGGACCCCGAATTGTTTCTCCAGGTTACTGGAACGGAAATAGATACCCTGGATAAAAACCAACTGAGGCGATTCTGGTCTGATTGCCTCGAACTGGCCGTTGCTGAAAACATGTCCCTGGAAATCCAGCGTGAATTGAACAGACGCATTGAAGTCACGACCGAAAATGAACAGGCTCCGAACCTTTCGCCATGAATGCTGAAAAAACAGCCATTCAAAGGTTTTCCGACAACATGCGCTTGAAAAAGCGTCTGAGCATTGAATGGAAAACTCCTTGCCGTTGCCGCTCCTTTTCTGGTAGTTCTGCTGCAATTTGTGTTACAATATTACAAGGAAAGGCTCCTGAGGAGGAAAAGTTTTTTTGAAGAAGACGCCGAGTTTCCATGATAAACAAGAAATTGATTTTCACCGAATCGAACGAGTGAGTAAAGCATTGCGAGCAAAATCTGAAAGGATACCGGGAAACGTGTTTAATAAATATGAAACGCGTAATCCCGTCGGCAAGCTTCTGATCAGGCATTTCATTTCAGTGATCAAAGAGATCGTAATATCCGTCCCGGCAAGTTCAATTCTGGATGTCGGCTGCGGTGAAGGCAATCTGACGCGTCTGTTCAGAAGGCTGTCGGATAATGAAACAAGAATTTTCGGCAGCGACCTTTCAAAAAACATCTATTCTCCTGAAGCCGTAAGCGACGATTCAATATATTTTATTCCAGCCGACATTTACGACCTGCCTTTTTCGGACGGTTCTTTCGATTTCGTGGTGGCATCAGAAGTACTGGAGCATCTGACATGGCCGGACCGGGGCCTTCAGGAAATACTGCGCGTGACGTCGAAGTATTTTCTTTTGAGCGTGCCTCATGAGCCCATCTGGCGAATATGCAACGTCCTGCGGGGCAAATATGTGATGCGGCTGGGAAACACGCCCGGCCACATTCAACATTGGAATCTGAGTAAATTTCTTAAATGGATCGATTCGTACGCTCATATCGAACTAATTCGGCTGCCGTTTCCCTGGCTGATTGTCTTCGGCGCCAAAAATACCTGACCCGAAACATCCGAACAGGCGCCGTCAACTGATGCAAATCATTGCAGCCTCAGACTCCGCATATCGCCTGCCGGCATCCGCTCCTATCAACGGAACGCTTTCTGCTTGCTATTCGCACGCCCTGAATATTACTCTCGAAAATGAAAGTACCCTGACGTTACTCAGCGGAAACCGCCCCCTGGTCGCAGACGGCTTTCTCACGAATCTCAAAAACTTTCTTTTCCTTAAACAGGGTCCTGTATCCCCGGTTAAACTGCTGCCTGAAGCCTTGCTCGTTGAAGACCTGCTGCTGAAATTCAATATTCAAAGAATATGGCGGCCCCTCATGTGTCGACGTAAAATTATAAAATTCGATGATTTAAACCGAAAAATCGAATTTTTACGAAAAAAAATGAACCTCCAGGGCGACCTGGACCACCCCTTCTATGAATTTCTTCAAACCGCCGGCGCCGCCAATAAAACTGCCGAAAAACTAGTGATTATGGCTGAAGCATTTTCTGCTGGAAATATCCCTCTCTTTTTCAAACATTGCCGCTTCCTTCTCGGACTCGGACCCGGCTCAACACCCTCTGGAGATGATTTCATAGCGGGCATTTTTCTGATTTTCAAAAATTTTACCTTTCCCAATATCCCTGTCGAAGAAATAGAAACTCACATTGCGGAACTTCTGAAGCCTGCCTCTTCGAAAACAACGGCCCTGGCGTTCAAATCGTTGAAATTAGCATCTGCAGGCTGTCTTGATGAATTGACCGACAGTTTGCTTTTACGTTTAGGTGAGCAATATTCATGTGAGGAGACGGCTGCTGCTGCAGAACGGGTTATGAGAACAGGAACTGCCTCCGGATATGCCTTGACAGCCGGCATGATCTATGCCCTCAGATTGCTGTCGGATCATATCAAGCGCGAGCGGAAATAACCGGCCGCAGCGATTCGCAAATCGCCGATCACGCTGAGCCGGATTTGCCGATATCGGCTCGCAATGTCGCAGATGAAAAGCCGCCATCATACTGGCTGAGCTTCGGGTTGACAGAAACGAAAAGGGGAAATACCCTTTTTTGAACATTTATTTCGTTTTTTGCAGAAAAGGGGGACTGAAAAGGTGTCTGAATCGATCCTTGTAAAAGAGAATAGTTACTATGATTCCGTGGTTTTGATGGAATTGACCAGCCGAGTAAAAGAACTCGACGGAATTACCGATACTTTTATCGGAATGGCGACGCCGCACAACCTGGAACTGATGGAGGGGATAGGTTTTCATTCGGAGCGGCTGCAGAATCTGAATCCCAATGATCTGATAATCGCGGTCAGGGCGATGTCGGATGAGAAGCTGAAAAAAGCATTGCACGACATAGATTCTCATTTGGAAGGCATGCAATCGGAAGCGCCGCAACTGCTGAAGTCCAGGCCGAAAACGTTGAAATCGGCTTTGCGGATAATGCCTGATGCAGACCTGGCCTTAATCTCGGTACCCGGCCCTTTTGCGGCAAGAGAAGCCCAGGCCGCGCTTGATGCAGGCATGCACGTCATGCTGTTCAGCGACAACGTGGACATGAAGGATGAAGTTAAACTCAAAAAACAGGCTATTGAAAAAGGATTGCTGATGATGGGGCAGGGATGCGGCACGGCTCTCATCAATGGCGCCCCCTTGGGTTTCGTTAATGAACTCATACCCGGTTCTGTAGGTCTGGTAGGCTCCTCCGGAACGGGTCTGCAGGAGGTTTCCTGCACCCTGGAACGTTTCGGCAGCGGCGTTTCTCAAATATTGGGAGTGGGGAGTCACGATCTATCGCCGGAAGCAGGCGGAATAATGTCGAAATTCGCCCTGGATTATATCGATAAGGACTCGAAAACTCAGGTCATCGTGTTCGTGGGCAGACCGGCTGCAGAAGCGGTTCAAAAAGAACTGATCGCAAAGCTTGAATCCCTGAATTATCCCGTGGTAGCCCATTTCATGGGTATGAAGCAGCCTGCTTCCAATACGGTTAAATTCTGCGATACCCTGGAAGAAACAGGGCGTGCAGCAGCCTGTATCGACCAGAACCGCCGCTGCGCTAGCAAAACCGGCGCAGCGCTCATCAGTAAAAAAATGAAAGATTTCGTAAATCAGCGCTCAAAAGAACTGGCGGAAGAGGCTGTTTACGTACGAGGGTTATTCTCAGGCGGCTCTCTTTGCAGCGAAGCCGTCGGATTACTGCTGGAAAAACTGCCCGTTATCTACAGCAATACAGGTAATCCCGGAACGCAGTTCATTCCGGGCACGGAAAGCAGTCGCGAACACACTATGCTGGATATGGGCGAGGATGAATTCACCAAGGGGAAAGCTCATCCCATGATCGATTATTCCTATCGCATAGAGCGTTTTCTGCAGGAAATCGAGGACCCCGAAACCGCAATTATTCTTTTCGATGTGGTTTTAGGATACGGATCGCATCCGGACCCGGCATCCGTGCTGGTACCGGCGATTTACGGTCCTTTGCAAGCCCGTCGCGATCTGGGGAATCCCGTCCTGGCGCTGGCTGTTCTGCTGGGAACGGAACAGGACCCTCAAAAGTTGACTCTTCAACAGAAACTGCTCGAAGATGCCGGCGTCTTCGTATTTCGAAGCAATGCTCAAGCAGCTTACGCTACAGGTTTAATCATGGAAGCACACAATAGGCAAAGGAGCGAAAAATGACTGAAATTCAGAGAATAAAAAAGAAATTAAAAGTGATAAACAACGGAGTGGATTTATTTGCTGAGAACCTTGCAGCAACCGGTCATGAAGTCCTGAACCTCGATTGGAAACCGCCGGCCATGGGTGAAGAAAAGTTGATAAGTAAACTCAATAATATAATGAATTATTCAGATCGAATCGAAAAAGCCGATGATGAAGTCGTGAAGCACATGATGGAAGCTCAACCCGTTCTCGTTGATATCGATTCCGCTCTCAACGTCATTCCCGGCATGCATGAAAAACTATTCCTGCACGCAGGACCGCCTATTGAATGGGAACGCATGTGCGGACCGTTGAAAGGAGCCGTCATCGGCGGTTTAATCTATGAAGGAACGGCAGCAAACAAAGATGCGGCGGAAAAAATCGCCTCTTCCGGCCAAATTGAATTCGCTCCGTGCCATCATCACCAGACTGTAGGCCCCATGGCAGGGGTCGTTACGCCTTCCATGCCCGTTTTCATCGTGGAAGACAAATTATCCGGCGTACGCTCCTACTGCACATTGAATGAAGGACTCGGTAAAGTGCTGAGATACGGCGCTTACAGCGATGAAGTTATTGATCGTTTGAAATGGATGGAAAGCGTACTGTCGCCTATCCTGAGAAAGGCTATTCGACAGAAAAACGAAATAAATCTTAAAACAATCATTTCTCAAGCTTTATTAATGGGAGACGAATGCCACAACAGAAACAGGGCCGCCACCTCACTTTTTCTTCGCGAAACGGCTCCCGCAATAGTCAAAACAGATGCTTCCTCCAATGACCAGGCGTCCGTGCTCGAATTCATCAATTCCAACGATCACTTTTTCCTTAATTTAAGCATGCCGGCAGCCAAGTGCATCCTGGCCGGAATACCCAAAACCGATTACTGCAGCATCATCACCGTCATGTCCAGGAACGGGACGGACTTCGGCATACGCTTGAATTCTCTTGGGGATGAATGGTTTACAGCGCCGGCAGGTATCGTTCAGGGCTTATATTTCCCCGGATTCACCGAAAAAGATGCTAATCCCGACATCGGCGACAGCGTGATTACTGAAACTGCGGGAATAGGCGGTTTCGCCATGGCGGCGGCCCCGGCCATCGTTCGATTCGTCGGCGGAAGCGCTGAAACGGCCCTGCAAACCACTATGGAAATGTACGAAATAACTCATGCTGAACATAAATATTTTTCCATTCCTTTTCTTAACTTCAAAGGATCGCCCGTCGGCATTGACCTCCTTAAGATAATCGAAACAGGTATACTTCCCGCCATCAATACCGGCATAGCGCATCGGGAACCCGGAATCGGACAGGTCGGCGCCGGACTGGTCAAACCGCCCTGGGATTGCTACAAGAAAGCGTTTATCCGTTTCTGCGATACTTACGCGCCCGGTGAGGCGTGAAAAGATTCCCCCAGACCGCATCATCATGAAAGGGATGGTATTCCCACCTGCACTTTTTCGCTATCCGCAACAGAACAGGCATGAATCCGGATGCTATCCTGTTTATCGCCATGCACAACTCAGACCATCACATCATATTCGGTTGGTTTAATCCATACCCGGTATCCCCTGATCGCTTCTTTGAACTGGAAAAAGCCGCCTTCGGCGGCCTCAGAAATGAAAAAATACGCCCTGTTGCACGCTTCCGCCTTAACCTGAAAACTTATATAGTCAAGGGAGTTTATCAAACCGACGCTGCGGCCCCGGACAGGCTGAATACCCTGCGCTTTCGCTTCCATGACCGAATGTTTCTCTCAGCCTTCTGCGGAAGAATCTTTAATCTGAATGAACTGAAAAATGATCCGACACTGCGCATCGACGACAAATCGTCTATTTCAGACGATGAATTCATCGCTCGCTGCCATATGCTCAATCCATTCTTGATTAGTTCTTTTAACGGAAAATGGTCTTTCGTATCCTATGATCCCGACTCTGACACTCTCTTCCTGTGCAGAGACAAACTAGGCTTGTCTTGCCTTTATTATTACACCTGTTACGACAACACGCTCTTTTTTTCTTCTGACCTTAAACTCCTTTTGAAGATACCTGAAATTAATAAGGAACCCAACTGGTTTAAAGTCTGCGACCTGCTTCTGAAAGGCGGCGCTTACGGCGAAGAACCGGAAGAAACATTCTATCAGGGCATTTTTAAGGTCCCGCCGGCCTGCTGCATGGAAGTCTCACCTGAAACTGCCGAATTGAAAAAATACTGGAACCTGGATTCCTGCGCCTCATCTTTAACCGGCGATGAAATCGAAGCCCATCTGCTGCATCTGCTGAAAAAATCAGTTTCCGACAGGTTGCCGCTTTCCGTCAAACAATCATGTTTCACCCTCAGCGGCGGCCTGGACTCTTCTGCACTCGCCCTTATCGCCGCCGCTCAAAGATCGGAATCTCTAAAAATCGTCAGTATATTTATCAACGACTTTCTTTATAATGAAAGAGGCTACGTCCAGGAAGCGCTTAAAAAAATCAACTCCGATCACATCATCATTTTTTCCGATCAGTTCGATTTTATATCTTTGTTTGAAGAAATTACTGATTTTTCTGAAGAACCTGTCGCATCGCCGGCCTGGACCCTGCACTCTCTTCTGTTTGAACGGGTTAAAGATTCAGGAGCCCATACGATTTTCCTGGGACACGGACTGGATGAAATCGCAGCAGGATATCCGGAACATGTCGTTTCCTACCTCGCCGATATGATTATTAATTCCAGGTTCGACGCTTTTCGCGAAGAATCAGAGCATTGGTCCAGTATCTGGTGGAATATCGAAGACGATGTTAAAACATTCGTTCAGGATAATCTGTCTTCAGTTCCCACCATCAGACCGGATGCCTATTTCCAACGCCTGAATAATTTCATTGATATACTGAACCCTGAATTCCTGAAAAAATACCTCCGCACTCAGAAACTCGAACAACCCTTCTCGTCCCTTCTGAAAAACCGTATGTTTATCGATCTCTCACGTGAAACCCTTCCTCCCCTCCTGAAAATTGAAAGAATATTATGCCGAAAATATAATCTCGAACATCGTCTCCCGTTCCTGGATGAGAATCTCATAGAATTTTTAATCGGCTTGCCCGATCAAATGCTGATCAAAGACGGTTTCTCCAAATACGCGGTTCGCCGCTCCTTGAAAAATATTCTTCCCGATATGATCCTTCAAAGACGTAATAAAATCGGATTTAACTTTCCTTTTGAGAAAATGTCGGCCGATTATCACCAGGATTATTTCAGAGATATCCTGGACTCGGCAATCTCCAGGCATCCCGAAATTTTTCAAAAAGCCGAATTGCGACGTATTATAGAGGAATTCCAGAATGGAGACGGGAAATACGCCGCTCCTTTATTCAGGGTTTCCGCTTTTCACAAATGGATTACCGGGCACTTCTGATCCGGATTCTCCAAAGAATCCTATGAAGGTACAAGGGCGTCTCCCGGACACGTTAATTTTGTTTCTGAAGCTCCTCTTCCGGCGCATTGAAGCAAGTTCTGCAGAAGGTTTTCGATTCTCCTGCCTGCAGTTCGTAGAGGTGCTCGCCGAAAGCGATTTTGATAGGAGATGCCGTGCAGCGCCGGCTGACTATATATAATTCATCAGTAGTGAGTTCGATATGGATGACATGCCCTCGGTAACGAATATTGAACTTGATGTGTTCTACCTCTTCCGGCAGGTCTGGGTCTATCACCAGAACGTTGTTTCTGGTGTGAATGCCGGTATAGCAGCGTTGAATGAGATCGACGGTTCCCGCCATGGCTCCGAGGTGGATTCCCTCAGGAGTGGTTCCGCCCTGAATATCTGTGACGTCGCTTTTTAATGCCCGGAAAAACAAATCCCATGAAGCTGAGCGGTCAGAACGGGCCACGACCCAGGAATTAACGACGCTGCTGAGCGTTGAACCGTGAGAAGTTCGGCTTTCATAATACTTGATGTTCCTGGGTATAGTGTCGTATGAAAAGGAATACCCGAGTCTCTCAAAGAAAAAGCTCAATTCTTCCGAGGACAGCAGGTAAAAGAGCATCAGCACATCAGCCTGTTTTGACAGTTTGTAATTGTTGGGCGAGTCATTTTCCGATTCCAGAATTCTGTCGAGTCTCTGTATATCGCCGTATTTTTTCCTGTAAGCTTCCCAATCGAACTCTTTTAATTTCTCATAACCTTCGAATTGGCTGATCACGCCGTCGTGGAAGGCTATTTTCATTTTGCGGGTTATCCTGTCCCACCTTATGGTTTCTTCTTCATCGATTTTCAACTGTTCGCGTAACTCTTCCTGAACGTTTTCCGGCAATATTTCCAATATCTGCAGCCCTCTGTACAGCGTCCAGACCGCCATAATGTTGGTGTAAGCATTGTTGTTCAACCCGTCTTCATCCGAATCAGGATAAGCGTCATGATATTCATCAGGACCCATCACATTCCTGATTTCATATCTGCCGGTCTCTCCATCGTATACCGTTATGCTGGAAAAGAACCGGGCTATCTCCAAAAACACTTCCGCTCCATAAAAGGATAGAAACTCCATATCTTCCGTGACCTGATAATACTGCCAGATGTTATAAGCGATGGCGGCATTGACATGGCGCTGAAGATAACTTTTATCCGGTAACCAGCGGCCTGATTTCGGATTAAGATGCAGCTTCTGGCTTTCCTCTCTCCCATCGCTTCCGCTTTGCCAGGGAAACATGGCTCCTTTGTATCCCGCCTGTTTCGCAGCAGCCCTCGCCTCGTTTAATCGACGATATCTGTACATCAGAAGGGAACGCGTGATTTCCGGCAAACGTAAGTTCCAGATCGGGAAAATAAAAAGTTCATCCCAGAAAATATGACCTCTGTAAGCTTCTCCGTGGAGCCCGCGCGCCGGTACCGAAGTATCCAGGTCCATGGTGTTGGGCGATACTGTTTGAAGAAGATGAAAAAGATGCAGATGCACGATTCTCGTGGGAGATAATTCGGTATCTTCATCCGGTTTCATTTCTACTTCGAAACGACGCCAGAGGAAGTCCCACGCCATTATGTGCGATTCCACCAGCTTATGGAATACTTCAGCTCGCTTAGCGCTCTTTATGGCTTCTATACTGCTCTCTGAAATGGCATTGTCACGGGACGTATACATCGCCACAGTCTTTTCAACCGTTATCTCACGCCCCTCGGTTACATCCAGGAAAATATGATGAGCCACGCGGTCATCCTCCCGGTTCAGCCGCCGCTCAACATCCAAAGGTTTGCCCTGCTCAAATACCTGTGTGCGAGCTGCAAGGGCAATTCTTATTTGCGATTGATTAGTTTTGGATATCAAATAGGTTATTTCAGAATTGTGTTCGCCGGTTTCAAGAGTTTCGAGATGATGACTGTTCAGATTCTTGTACCGGTCTACTCCGGCATTGATTATCCCTCCGTCTATTCCTGAACTGATCTCCATTCGGCCCGACCAGTTCTCGGGAAGTATCTTGAATTCCAACGCCGCCAGGTGAAAATCTTCCATGTGAACCAAACGCCGTTCTTTTAAAACCGTTATCCGGGATTCTTCATCTCTGAAACGGATTCTGCGCTCCAGAATACCCTGTTTCATGTTCAGATGTACATCGTAATCGAGGATTTCCGTTTCATCTATGTTGAACCAAGCGCCTTCTTCCGCTTCAGGTCGAAAATACAGAGGGAGCCAGTTGGGAACATTAACCAGGTCCTCATTTTCAATCACGCGTCCTTTTATTTCAGTTTGTAACCGATTGTAACAGCCGCTGATGTAAGTGCCAGGATAATGCGTGCCGTCGGCCCGCGAATCCGCAAAAGCTCCCCTCGTCGCAAAATAACCGTTTCCAAGCGTGCAAAGCGCCTCTCTTAACTTTTCCTGCGAAGGATCATATCCTTTATAACCAAAAATCCATTTGCTCATAATCAATTGTCCCTCTTTGACTCCCTTAGTTCTTTCAAAAAAGTTTCCACTTCTTCTGGATTCTCTAAATAATAATCTGCAGCCGTCGTTCTGGGCTCATCTCTTACAATGATGCCTATCCCCTTTCCCTTTATGGCCCGAAAAGCATTCTCATCCGTAATGTCGTCTCCGATATAGAGCGGAGTCGCTTCGGTCAATCCGAGCTCTTTCATCAGCAGTTTCAAAGCCTTACCTTTGTGCCAGTCGATTTTCGGCTGTAATTCATATACCTTTTTGCCGTGCGTTTTCTTCAATGTCGAATGTCTTTCCAGAACATCGTCGACGACCTCATCGACTTTACTCAGGTCGTCCGGCCGGACCGTTCGATAATGAACAGCAACAGAAACTTGTTTCCTTTCAATTAATGATCCTTCAACACTCTTCAGCCCCTCTTTCAACTCCTTCTCAACTTCATCAACCGTCTTCACGTATTTCTTGCCCGCTTCCTGAAGCTCCGTCTTTCCTCCAGGCAAGCCGATTTCAAATCCATGACTACCGGAATATATTATTTCATCTATCCCCACCAGCGATTTTACGTCCGAAAGAGCTCGACCGCTGACTACGGCCACTTTAAAACGTTTCGCCAGTTCCCGTACGGTTTCGCGCATACTGTCCGATATCCTGGCATACTCCGGCCTCTCCACGATGGGCGTCAATGTGCCGTCATAATCAAGAAATATGGCGTTGCTTTCGCCCAGACGCCCTAAGATTTCTTCCTTCTTTTCAAGCGCCGAAGGCAAATCAGAAGTTATATTTTTCATCTCTTCTTTTGATTCCCCACTTAATTTGAAATTTATTTCGGAAATATCCTTCACAACTATATCAGCTCCATATTCTTTAAGTTTTTCTTTGTTTTCGTTCCTGTCAATTCCCACGACCAGGCCGAATCCGCCTCGCCTGCCCGCTTCAACCCCCGATACGGCATCCTCGAACACTATTGATCTGTCCACAGCCGCATTCAGCCTGCGGGAAGCTTCAATAAACATATCAGACGCCGGCTTTCCCCACAAATTAAGCCGCGCCAGCTCCCTGCCGTCCACCTGCACAGGAAAAAGATCCTCCAGATTCGCCGCCTTCAATATGTAAGAGCAATTCTTGCTTGAAGACACAACCGCCACGGGTATGTCAGCCGATTTTGCCCTGCGCGCCAACTCCACCGTAGATTCAAAAACTTCCGGCTTTTTCTGATTCAATTCTTCCCTGAACAGCCGGTTCTTCCTGTTTCCCAATCCGCACACGGTCTCTTCGTCCGGAGAATCGTCAGGACTCCCCCAATCCAACTCAATTCCCCGGGACTCAAGAAAACTCCTGACGCCATTATACCGCGGCTTGCCGTCAACATATCGACGGTAGTCGCTTCCTATGTCGAATGGTTCGTAATCCTTCCCTTCACGCCTGGAACGACGTTGCAGATACTCATCAAACATCTTTTTCCAGGCTGCAGCATGAACCGCCGCCGTGTCGGTTATAACACCGTCCAAATCAAATATTAACGCATCATACTTGTTCAATGAAATTTCAAACATCCAAAATCCAACCTCCTCGTAGACTTTTCACACCTTTCATCGACTCTTGCTGTTTTGATTAGCCCGATTAATCCATCCTCATAATGGGTCGGCGCCCTCAAATAGTAGAGCAAAATGCATACCATTCTGTAAAGAAAAACCTTATCGGTCCTATCCGATATGATTTTTAAATATGCTGAAGCTTCAGAAATCGTTAAAATAGGGTCAAAATCAGCCCAAATTTTTGGACAATCCAA
>CAZUFC010000157.1:0-17523 GCA_964619725.1 uncultured bacterium
AGTGCCTGTCCATAAACTCGATTGTCGATTCAAAATTTAATGCTGGACAGCCACTGCGGTTTTTGATCCATAAACGAGCGAATTTTTCTTAAGACAAGGATGGTAAGGATTTGAGAGGCAGGGATGTTGCATATACGTTGACTGAGCAAATACGAAGACAGACGCAGAATTGGGGGAAATTCGCCGTTTATAGACAAAAACTAACTATCCCTCGAAATCTGTTCATTCAGCAACTTTTCAATATAGTCGTATTCTTCATCCCGTTCAAAGAAAAGAATATGAGCATCGGAAAACTTCTGACGATTCCAGTTTCCTTCATATTTTTTTCGGAGGTCCTGGAAGGGAGTGGCTGAGATTATGTAGGAGTCCAGGATAACGTTTCTGATTCCGCTTCTTTCGCTCATGCGTTTCGCCAGAGCGGGAAGTTCTTTATGAAGCTGGACTTTATTGTCCTTGTCTTGTGCATCGGCATGAACCATTCCGTGCGGCTCTACGAATACTATATGCTGCCGTTTACCCTTTTTAATCCATAAAATGAAATCGGGGTAGAAATATCTTCCCTCGAAGAAACCTATGCCGGAGCCTTTGCTCAAGTTCCTCAGCAGAAAAAGTTCGACGTCCGCCAGGGATTTGTTTCTTTCTTTCAGCCAGTAATCTTTCAAGTCCGTTACGAATTTTTTTTCGCTTTCATTCAATCCGGGCGGCGACATTTTCATTTTGTCGCCGTATTCGACCAGCAAGGGCTGATACAGATGTCTGTCGAAATGTATGCGGGGCAGTTCTTTCGATTCCCGGTCGTAGAGTTGTTCCACGTTTTTTATCAGTTTAACTATTTGTGCGGTCAGCTCCTTTTCCGAGCGCTTTACTTTTACCGTGTACTGTCCTGACGCCTCTTCTTCGGCGGAGGCGCCGTTTAATCTGAGATTGGGATCGTCGTCATCCAGTCGCTTGTAGATCATATTTTTGCAATCCCAATGTTCCCGTTTTCTCCTGTAAAAAGCGTCGACGTATTTTCGCATGATGTTCGTCGCGGCATCCTGCAACAGTGAAACATCCTGAAAAGATTCAGGACTGACGACCGTTTCGTCGGCGATGAGCCTGTACAACCTGTTCGGCTCCGTACGGCTCAGTATCTTCTTCGGCGCGTCCGGTTTAACGGCCAGGTTCGTCATTCCCTTGCGCTCTTTGTATTCAAGCAGGTCGAAATATAATTTCTCCCAGTCGATCAGCCCTAAATTCCCGGAAGGTATGGGCTTTTCTTCTCCCCTGTTCATGTCCATTCTCAATAGGCCTTCACGGGCGCTTTCCAACGACTGAACTTTTAAACTCATGTCTACCCTGACGGTAATATCCGGATCAGGTTCCAACATGATGCTCACTTCCCTCGCGAAATTGCGATCTTCCGGCAATCGCGGAACCACCAGACCTTTTTTCAAAAAATTCCTGTTCGGTTTGACGAAAAGAGGGAGGTCCGTATAGCCCTCTGTCTCTATGCCTTCTCTTTCCAGGTAATTGCTGAACTGAGACATATAGTCCGCACGCACTGAGAATATGTTCAGGGTCTCCAGCAGATTTAGCCGTTCGGGATGTTTTCCGTCCAGGGCTTCGCTTCTTTTCAGGGTGAATCCTTTTCCGCGCAGACGCACTCCGCGGCCGAAGAGCTGAATTATTTGCGATCCTTCGCTGCGGCCTATGTTCAGCAAACCCATGTTCGATACGCGCCAGGAATTCCATCCTTCCATGAACTTTTTGGCGCCGATGAGAACATCGATGCCTGTTTCCGGATCATTTATGCCGTCAAACAATGAATCGGAAATGGCGTCCTCTTCGATCGTCATTCCGGCATCGTCCTTATCGGCCAATTTCCTGAATTCGCGTGTATCGCCGATATAAATGACTCCGAAATAGTCTTCACCGCTGGCCGCTTTCAAACCTATTTCACCCTCTGCGCCGCGGATATCGCACAGATGCAAACCGCCGCCCGACGGAGTTTGAAAGATTTCAGCCAGTATGTTCCGGTAAATGTCCCCGGCTTTGAGTCCCAGGTCATTGATATAATCGAATTTGCCCTCGAATACGTCCTGTCCGTAAGGGCTTACCAGCTTTGTTTTTCCTTCCGTGAGTTTTTTAATCGTTCTGACGGACCAGTTTCGCCTGTTTTCCAGAACATGATGAAAAAAACGCACTACGTCCAACACGTCGCTCCGTTTTTTCTTGTTCCTGGTATAAACAGCGTTCACTGTACCGCCGACGAATACCCATAACGGTTTTTCAAGATTATACGGTCGGAGTTCCTCTTCACGCGTCCGAAACAAACGTTTCTGCTGATAAAAAGAAAGCAGATTGCCCATCATCAGCGTTTCTGTTATGTCATCAGTCGTCTGCTCTCTCAGATTCAGCACGCGGAAGTCTTTGCCGTATCCGTCTCCGTGGAAATATCGGTAGGAGTAATCGAAAATGATGTTTTTTCCGTATTCCGCCGTAAGTTCGTCGTTTTTTGCCGCAGTAAGCGCCTGTCCGAACGTGGCGCTGTATTCGAACGTGAATCCGGTTACGTCCAATCTGCTGCGCAAATATCGCCATCCCTTCTGATTCTTCGTGCTCGAACTGCCCTTGTGTCCCTCATCCACGAAAATCAAATTGTTCCCCTCGAATGCTTCCACCGGAACGCTCAATCCCCCGCCCTTCTTGTCCTCAACCAGCTTGGTTATCTCTATGACCCGAACGTCGTTCCTGTAACTGGACGACAATCCGGTTTCGTTCAACTCGAAACGTCTGCAGGGAATGCCGGAAGCGGTCATTTCTTCCATATGCTGGTCGCTGAGTCCTTCATTGGGCGTTATCAGCAGTATGTTATCCAGCGGTTTTTCGTTGTAATGGAGAAACTGACGATAATTTATGTGCATGATAAGCGTCTTGCCGCTGCCGGTCGCCATCCAGTACGCCAGCTTATTCAGGTCCGATTCATTAAAATATGGGTCATTCGGTTCGTTTAAGATTTTTGAAGCGTTTCGCTCATCTATGAAATGATTCAATAAACGCAGAAACTTCGTCCTTTTGTTGAAATACAGGTCCAGAAACAATTCAGTGTAAAGAACGGCCAGGTATTGGAAATATCGGAGAGTGACCGGTTCGGACCGGCGGACGTTCATTGCCTGCAGATGGTCGCGGATGTTGTCGTCATAACGGACCAGATCGGTTCTGGGAATTCTTACCTTGGCCCCGCGAGCGTCCAGTCGATGGTAAACATAGCTGCGGCCCGATGCGTCGAAGCCTTCCGCCGATTCCTTGATGTCCGACAGCAGATCGCGGTTTTTACCGTATCCGAACTGTGCATTCAACCAGGCAAGCAGAACCAGACGTTTCTCCAGTTTTATATAACGTGCCGTGCCTTTATCTTCATTTCCTCCGCCGGAAAATGAGTTTTTACGTCTTGCCAAGATTTGTTCCCCTTTTTAAATTATTTATTATATGTTAAATGATATTCATAACTATTACTGCAACCAGCAAAACAGGCACGAAATCGAATTCTGGTAAAAAGTAATGACTCTTCATTATTCAATTATTTCCTTCAGCTATTAACAGTTTTTTCGATTAATGGAGGCAGCTCATAGCTAACGGTATCATAGACCAATTCATAATCAATTACGTCGTAACCGTGAATAAGTCTGTTTCTCATACCGATTATTTTTTGCCAGGGGATTTCCGTATGGCGTCGCATGCATTCATTCGTTACGCGATTTGCTGCTTCGCCGATTATTTCAATCAGGCGCGTCAACGCCAATTGCAACACCCGGTCATGCTCCAATTCCTCCCTTTCTTTACCCTCCAGTAGTTTTACAGCTTCTTCTGAGTGACTCAGCATATCTTTCAGACTTACAACATCATCACGTTTGCTCATACTGCACCTCAGCCGAAGCCAGAACTTCGTCCCGGAAATGCGGATTAAGTCCTTTTACCGTATGTATTTCAACGTTACGACCAAGAAGACGGCCTAACTCAATTTCCAGTCCGGCAAGTTTAATAAGGCCCACGCGTGCGTCCGGCATGAATTCCGCCAGTACATCAATATCGCTTTCAGTCCCGAAATCTTCACGCAATACCGACCCGAAAAAGGACAGTTTCTTAATTGAATTGCACCGGCAAAAATCCGCCAATTTATCCTTCTGAACCGCTGTCATCACACTCATGACGGAACCTCAGCAAACATCCGGGACTTGAATAAAGGCTCAAGCGCCCTGGCCTCAGAAATGAACGAGTCCCCGTTAACGAAAACTTCGTCGATGCCTTCCGTGAGTTTATTTTTCTCCACGAATTTTTTATCCCTTTCCAGCTCCTTTTTTTCCCAACCCTCGGTATCGCGCCAGATGACCGCGACCTTCCGGCTGTCGACCCGGCCGCGATAGACGAGATATCGCCGATCTTCATCATAATGAACCCTGCGGGTTTCGACATGTAGACCCAGAAGATAATTGAACGTTTCCGGTATGTCGATTTTTCTCTCCCGGGTTTCTCCGTCACGGTGAATCTTCATTTTGTAATCGAAGGGTTTCGATAATTTTTCCGTATTCAGAAGCGTCTTGCTGGATCGAGTCTCCCATTTGAGCATGTACTTCAGCAGATAATCATCGAATTTTAATGCCTTCTGACCCGTGCCGTCGTCAAACTCGATGTTGTTCAAAGCGTCCTCGTAACTTTCCAGACGCATATACTTGATTATTCGAGGACTGCGCTCCGCTTCCTCCTTCGTCGCCATGCGCTTCGGCCTGCCGTCTTTCCATTCCGGCGTTAGAGTGACTCTTTTTAACCTCGGAACCAAATCAGTATCAAAATAACTTGAAATTTCAATTAGTATAAATTTTCTATTTCCGCCAGAAATTTGATTTAATTTTATTACGCTATGTCCTGTCGACCCAGATCCAGCAAATGCGTCAATTATTATATCTGAACCTTCCGTACAACATTCGCATAGGATTTTTATGAGTTCAGTGGGTTTAGGAAATTTATAGTGAGTTAATTCTCCCAAAATATTCCTTAATTCTCCAGTTCCCTGTTGTGTGTAAATTCCATCAATAATTGAATAAACTTTTGCTCCTCTGACTTCTCCATCTTCGCTTTTTAAATATTGTTTATAATTAACAGAAATATTTCCATCACCTTTTTCCTTAAAAATAATTTCATCGTTATTTATAGCAGATAATGTGCGCTTTTCGCTCCATTGCCACTGTTTGTGAGGCCAGATTTTTTTCCCTTTGTAGTGAATTGGATATCTAAGATTTGGTCTTTTGTCCATACTAGTTGTTGCTAAAGGTTGGAGTCTATAAGGGCCTCTTTCCTTGAACTTGGAATCTCTATACTTGTAATACCGATCAATTACTTTTTCGTCAGGGCTCAGCTCTATTTGTTCTAAGACATCAAGATCGTTGGCGTAAGCCCAAACATATTCGTGAAGATTAACGACATGTTTAGCCTTCGATCCACCTCCATAGCTTTTCTTCCATATTAAAATTTCAAGTCTATTTTCTGCACCAAAGATATAATTAAGAAGCATTGGCGTTATTGATGCTTCATGTTCATCAGTCGATAGAAAAAAAAGTGCATTGTGGGTCATGAGTTTTTTCATCATAAGAATGCGATCATGAATCATTCCCACCCAACTCGCGTGTTTATAGCTATCTTTGTAAGGAAACCCATCCGATCCTGTGTTGTATGGCGGGTCTATGTATATACACTTTATTTTTTTTCTATAATTCTCAACAAGCAAATTTATTGATTGCCAATTTTCTCCCTGAATAAGCGTCCCATCAGTAATAGCATTTAGATTGACAATACTATTGAATAGCTTATCTAAAAAATCCTTATCGAAATAACGTGTGTCAAGTAATAGCGTCGGATTATCCTTAATAAATCTTATTCGTTGTGACCTTTGCACCTCAATAGAATCAATATTATGCTTCGGTTTTTCTTCATAATTACACATTTGTTCCCATTCTATCCACTGCTGTTCATTTCCTGCTATGTAAAAATATAATTCCTCCGCTATTAAACTAACCCTAACACAATACTGAGTCTCAACCACAAATTTTCTTTTTTCCCAGAGCATTTTCTGGAACTCTTCAATTTGGTGGAGGAATTCGATAATGTCTGCTCCGATGTTTTTAATGATTCGCATAAGCTGGAACCAGCCTTCTGTACGTTCTTCGCCGGCGGCTTCCATTTCGTCGAGGTTCAGGACTTCGTTTTTCAGGTAAAAATCAAGTTCTCTTGTGAGAAATCCTTTAAGGTCTTTATGAATGAAAAAGTCGGACGTGTTTTTTCTGGTGTACTGTCGCAGGTGATGTTCAAGGTTGGTAACGGCTTCTCCCTTGTCTGTTTTACGTTTTTCTGCAATGAGCGCGGCCAGGGCGTCTCCTTCTGTTCTTGTCGACAGTCGTTTCGGGATTTCTTCCGCGGATTCGTTTATGATCTTCTCCTGAATGTTTTTCTTGCCGTATTTAATTTCTTCATCCTTCTTAAGGGGGCGATACACCACCGGGATGACAATCCGGCGGGAATCTGCATCCCAGGCCGTTTCATCGGAGATGGGCATGAAGTAACGTTTGTCGCCTTTGACGTTATCCTGTTCGAGGTCTGCAGTTTTCAATCTGAAATGGACTTTCACATCTTTATATTTGAATTCATAATCCTGAAGATGTTCGGCGGTTTTGACGTAATACTGATCGCTGTTGGCCCAGTAAAGGTATACTTCTTCGCCGTTGTAGGGAATTGCGTAACGGTTTTTTCGTGAATACCGTCTTTTGGATATGAAATCGCCGTCCTGATAATACCGGCTGAAAAACGTATAGAGGTGATTGAATATGCTTATTTCGAGAGACTTTTGGTCACGCACGCCTTCGGCCTTTGTTTTAAGCGCCTGATATTTTCTGCTCAGTTCGGTTTCCTGGTATTTCAGGAGATTTCCGTCTCCGTCCAGGGCATCACTGCCCAGCGTCGCTTTTACCTGTTCGGCGGTCTTTTCGAGTTCATGCGCTGAATGCGACTGGTCGGCTAATGCGCCCCGATCGAGCTCATCTTTTACTGAACGGGGCAGATCGTCGGCGATAAATTTTTCGATAACGTCACGCTTGTAATTCATGATGCGGTAAATGCCGAAGTCCAGGTCAGCGCAGTCGAACTGGAAAAGTTCCCTTAATAATTCCTGAAATTTCTTTAACGATTCGCTCATGTTTTTCCTTTTCCTTCGTTAATTAATAAAAGCCGGTTTTCAATAATATCCGTTGATTGAAAAAATAAAAGAAAAAAATGTCTTTATGACTGTTATGAATGCCCCCCCTAAATCCCCCCGCGAGCGGGGGGACTTCTGGCATCGGCTCGTTCAAGCGCTTCAGGAATAAATCCCCCGCTAGCGGGGGGACTTTTCCGCCGAATGATCGCCCCGTTTCATGTATTTTTAAATCCTCCCGCGAGCGGGTGGACTTTGATTTCAGCGGCGTCTGATTCACCGGCTCAGGCATATGTGCTTCCCTTTTCGTTTCTTTGAAAATACGGCTCGCCTTCATCATTTGAATCTCTTCGTTGCTCCCCTCAATCACACCGCGAGCCGGGGGATTTTGTTGTACTTGAAATTTTTTGATCGACTGTTGTTTTTTCGTCAAACATTTCACATTATTTCTCAGTCAATGTCAGGAGATGTGAAGTTCTTTTCCCGATTAAATAATTTATGAAATCGATGAACTTTTTTCAAGCGGGAATAAAAGGAAATTCGACGGAGTTGAGTATTATCTTCAAATTGCCGATGAACAGCCCGCTTTCTGTTATTCATAATATCCTGTCCGGCGAACGAATTGGCGGACAGGCGCCGCCTTCGATAAGCAATCCGGCCTTTACTCTATCTTCTCTCTAATACGCCATCCTTCCATTCTTCCGCCCTACCATTTTCACCTACACTTTTTCCATTACAGGTGAAACATTCCCTGTTTTTGATTATAATCAAAGAACGGACGGTTTACGGTTTACATCCGTTTATTTGAAAAAGTAGTGAATCTATGAGTCAAACGATAACGATAGAGCTGCCGGATGAGGTTTTCCTGGGACTTCAAAAGACGCCCGATCAAATGGCCGTCGAATTGCCTCTTGCAGCTTCAGTGAAATGGTATGAAGCAGGATTGATAAGTCAGGGCAAGGCTGCCGCCTCCTATTTCTGTTCAGCTCCAAACCGGCAACATTCAAAGTAATTCTATGAGGTCATCCTTAGAAATTTCACAATCTCTTAATAATTTAGAGAGAAGTCCATGACCTATGGTTTCTCCCCGATGAACCGGAATAACAGTGCAACGCCCATCTACATGTCTTAAAAAATGGTGGCTGCCTTTTATTCTGATGACTTCAAACCCTATTTTGCGTAACGCACGAATAAGT
This sequence comes from uncultured bacterium, assembly GCA_964619725.1. Classification (GTDB taxonomy): domain Bacteria; phylum CSSED10-310; class CAZUFC01; order CAZUFC01; family CAZUFC01; genus CAZUFC01. The sequence continues at coordinate 8,419 of CAZUFC010000157.1, forward strand.
TTTCTACCTGTCAGTGAAGGGGTTTGAGTCATTTTTCCAAAGATACTTTTTGGATACCTACGAATTCATTAGTTATTGGTTCCTCAACTTCCAGACAGAGTGCAATCGCTTCTTTAATCCTCTGCATCAATTTATCAAGAGACTTTGCCTGCGTATGGCACCCTCTGAGCGCTGGAACGGAAGCAACGAAATAACCGTCTTGATCCCTTTCAATTATTACGCTGAATTCTTTCATTGTTTTGAATTTCCCTTTAGATTATTTTATTTCATCCCACTTATTTATTGGCGGTCAAAGCGATCTATGGCGAATAACCTCCTGAAGAAAATTAATTCAAACGAGATGATGAGCAGACAACCCTTGGATTTCAGACCAGCAGTTACTACTCGCAAATTCAAATGCTATAAAATTTCAAGACTAATATCAACTATGGAAATCACCCATTCACCAATTTTTGTCTTTAAAATTTGGCGAAAAAGACGGCTACTGCACCTCCACCATGAAGCTCTGCGAATGGCTGCTGAATTCCGGTGCGTACATGCATTGAATGTTTGCCGTTCCTGTCTGGTATTTTCCTCTGTGCTGGACTCTCAGGTCATATTCGAAAACGTATGTGCCGCGGGCCAGATAATCTATGAAAAAGTGTGTAGCGGTATCTTTCGTGGATTGATAATAATAGAGGCCGTCCTGATAGCGGTATTCCGACAGGACGTCAACCGGTTCCATGCCGCTGCCGCGCATATCTTTCATGTGGACGTATTCCAGGTCCCTGTCCGTCCTCAGTTCTATTCTTACCGTCACGAGATCGCCGGGTTTCAGTATATCGTTTTCCCTGACCGGTTTTATTACCTCTCCTTTTTTCGTGGTTTCGGCAACGAACAGACTTTTTTCCAGGGATAAACCCGTCTGATGAGGCGTTATTTTGCTCATGTCCTCCAGGTAACTCCAGTGAACGCCTCCCCAGGCTACGCCCTTGTCTTGTTTTATTACTTCTATATCGCTGAAATGTTGTTTAATTTCATTGCCCTGGTATCTTTTTTCGTAGAATCCTGTTCCTGCTTCTATATTTTCCGGTTTTATCGTTTCGTCGCCTAATTTGACTTCAACGATTCTGTCAGAAGCCAGCAGGTCAGTTCCTTTTAATAAAAGAGCATAAACAGCGTCGGCGGTGGCTTTGGTTGTTTTCCAGGATTGCGTCTGTTTCTGTTTCAACAGCCATACTTTGCAGTCTTCAACGGCCTTCTGATCGTCTGCAACCTCATCGAAAACTTCTATCATGACCGCCTGGGTTTCGATGGGGGCTTTATACCAATACCAGAAACGGTCGTATTCCCGCCAGTACATGCCCATTTCTTCATCGTAGAGGCTGCGCTCTTTCAAGGAGCTTACGATTTTCTTCGGCGTTTCGTTGTCTTTTTCGAGACGCTGGAGTCCCAGAGCGACGTGTCCCTGCGACATGCGGGAATCGAGTTTCAACCAGTATTCTCCTGCTTGTCCTATAAAATAATCCAGCGCTTCCCTGTATTTTGGGGGGATTGGTTTTTCATTCAGGAAGAAGCTTCTGCCGTACAGATACATGACGACCCAGTGAGAGAGATGATTATTTTCAGGATTCAATTTTTCCCGGATATAACGATACTTTTCGTCGATTTCCTTATCGATGTATTCCAGGGCTTTTACTGCCGGAGCGATGTCCGCATCGACGCCCAGATGCCTTAACCGGCCGAATCCCGTAACGATATAGAGCGTTATATAGCTGTTGGCCCTGCCTCCCGGGAACCAGGGCCAGGAACCGTCCGAATGCTGCATATCGCGCAGCTTGTCCATGGCCTTTGCCATCGAGGCATTCAACGTATTCCGGTCGAACAGCAACGCTACTTTTCTCATAGCCTGGGTTTCGTTTTCGGCATCAAGCAGCCAGGGCGTTTCTCTCAACAGGACGTTTTTGAGCTCTTCGTTTTTTTCCAGGTTCGACTGCAATGAACCGTCTTCGCGCCGCTGATCGAAAACTCTCTTGATTTTAGGGTCCGAATTGACGATGTGTGCTGCCAGAGAATCGGCGTAAATGCGGTTGAAAACCTGCTCGGAACACTCGTGCGGAAATTCCATCAGATAGGGCAACGCCTGTACCGCATACCAGGCGGGATTCGAGGCCATCTGCACCGTGTATGAAAGATGTTCCAACGTCTCAGAGTCAAAGGAATCCTTCAGTTTTTCAAATTCAAATTCCTCCTTTCCCGGACCTCTTATATGCAGGGGAATCGATTCTTTGACCTCTATCCTGCGACTCAGCACAGGCAACATCTTCTCTTCTCCGTCGGAAAAGTCCCCGCTGGAAGCTACAGCCCTGTAGAGAACGACTCCTGTCCAATCCGGGACCTCAAGCCGCCAGGAAAAAGCCCTGGATTCGCCTGCAGGAGCAGCAAAGGATTTCACATTGTCGTCATTGCCGAATTCTTCATCAATATTTTCCATATTGCGTGCATCGGCCAATGAGAGCCTGACGGAACCCTTCATATCTTTATCCGAGGTATTCACGATTTTTACGGCGAATTCCAGGATATCTCCTTCACGAAGGAACCGGGGCGGATTAGGCTGTACCATTAATTTTTTCCTGGTGACGGTATGCTCTTCTATAATGCCGGATTCGAGACCGGTGGAATGAGCCAGTCCCAGGAATTTCCACTGGGTCAGCGCTTCCGGCATTTTGAATTTAATGGTTATTTCGCCTGATTCGTCGGTTAACAGGTGAGGATAAAAGAATGCGGTTTCATTTAAGTTTCTGCGAATGGAAACCTGTTCCAGGTCGATACCGGGTTCGGCGGCTGCTTCTTCGTCATCCGGCGGAGCTTCTTCCATGGGAGCGGCGGCATCAGCTTTTGATTTAAATGCCATGGTCTCCGCCGCCTGGGGAGGAGGAGCGCCTAGTCTTTTGCCGGCGCCTCGCGGCGCAGCGGCCGAAATTCCCATATTGCCGTCCGATAACATTTCATTGTAGAGAGTTCCGCGGTGATAATATCCGAAGGCAGAAACAATATGATCGGCGAAACGCCAATAGGAAGGCGACGTGAATGACCGGTATCGCGGCAAATCATAAATGACATAATTCAAAGTAACGGCCTGATTCACATAATTCGAGCGTAATGCCTGCTGATGACGGCGCAGATGACCGCTTAACGAGGAGACGGAATGAGGATAAAAAGCATCCAGCGATTCATCGTATAAGGTTGCCGCCAGTTCAGCCGCTTTAATTTGCGCATTTTTTCCCTTAATCGTCAAGGCCCATTCTTCTTCCTGCCCCGGCAGCAATTCCGAACGAAACGTCGAGAAGCTCAATTCCAGCTCTTTATTCGACCAGGGAACGGTGATGTAATGCGACTCCAGGTAAGCCCTGTTTTCTCTCACGAACGTAACGTGAACCGAGCATCCTCCTCTCAGCGACTCATCTATCGGATAAGTGAAAATAAACTGGGTTCTATCCGGTTCGGTCCAGAAGCTTTCCAGTATGTTGCCGTCCTGTTCGACTTCGATATAGGCGCGTCCCGAATCATAACCCGTGGCCCATATCATCTTCAGATCATTACCGGGTTCAATGGTGTTTTCCCGGCAAACACTGTAAAAAGGCGCATTAACGGGAAAATGGTCCGATTGGGGAGCGAATACTATGACCGGCAGTTTGGCTTCGACCGTTTTTCCGAACCGGTCTTCTGATTTAGCCTGTATCAGGTAAGCGCCGGCCGGCAATGCGAAATCCAGTTGTAAGGGTTTTCCAGCATCCGTTCGGAAATTCTTCTGCCTAATCAAATCACCTTTGGACCATAACCGGTAATCAGCAAGATTCTGATTTAATTTTTCCGGACCGCGGGTATTGCTGAACAGATTCGCACACACGGGAGCGTCGGGTTGCTGCAGTTCATAAACGGTGACGGTTCCTTCTGCCCGGACGCCTGGTCCGGCAAGACTTTCCGCAGAGAGATCGACATTAAAGGGGATATCCTCAAGAAGCCATTCTGAGTCCGTCTTCAATGTCAGTTTCATAGCCGTGTACCCTATTGAAACCGAAAGGGTATCGGATCGCGTTTCCCCCGTGATGTCAGTGCAATCCGCGGATATTTTATAATTAAAAACCGGATCGTCGCTTTCCGGTATGCGCGGGTCGGGTTTAGCTTTAAAAGTGATTGTGAATGAACCGTTTTTGTCAGTCTTCACGCGTCCGTGAGCAATTTCCTGCGCCTGCGACAACTGATCGATATTCCAGGCATACCAGCGCATCCAGAAGGGAAACCGGGCTTGACGCGTCACCCTGTAGTTCACTGAAGCGCTGTCTACAGGGGCCCCGGTGTAGGAAACAGCTTTTCCCTTGATGCTGACTTTCTCGCCTAATCTTATCGCTTCTTCCGGCGTCTGGAGTTCCACTCTGAACTTGGGGCGTTTGTATTCTTCAACCCTGACTGCAGCGCTTCCGGACGGATTATCTGAAGATATCGTCATTTGCCCCGTCACGCTTCCTGAGGGAGCGACGAATACGCCGCTGAAACTTCCGAATTCATTCGTTTCAAAAGATTGGGATTCTATTTCCTGGCGGTTGCGGTCCCGGAAATAGACCGTAATTTTCCGTCCGGCCAGCGTTTTGTAACGGTCTTGTGCTTTATCGACCATAAAAGCGATACCCTTGAAATGCACCATCTGGCCGGGCCTGTAAAGCGAACGGTCGGTAAAAAAATAGACCTTTTCGTATTCCCGAAGCGTTCGTTCATATGCCGGATATAACGGTCCTTCGGCAAGCTCGCTCTTCCCTTTAACAACCTGTATGACGCAATCGCGTCTTCTGCCGACCACATCATACGTGAACATGCCTTCCGCATTGCTTGTTAAATCATCAGTTTTCTCGAAAACGCCGTCATTTCTACGGGAATAAACGTTTATCGTAACCTCTTTAACCGGTTCGCCGCTGAAGTTGTCCGTTACTATTCCCTCAATGCGTTTATGACGTTTGCGGATGACCAGGCCCAAATCAGTCACGAAGAATGTCCCTGACTCAACCACGTTCGCTTTATCACCGAAGCCGGACTTTATGCTTCCGAAAATCCGGTAAAAACCGTGATCCAAATCCGGCAATTCCGCGATAGTCGCTGCAAGCTGGTAATCCTCCGCAGGTTTCAGAATCTCTTTCCATTCAAACAGCGGCTTTTTCTTCAGGAGCTTCTTCATTTCCTCCTCGTTGGAGGTAAAAATGCCGCCCCATTTGTTTTTCAAACCCTCTTTCCAATCCTGACGATACAACCGGAAATATACCGTCTCGATATTCCTGTACTCGATCTTGATCCTTCCCGGAATTCCAGGCATAACCGTTTTCTCGGCATGCAACCGCAGCTCTTCGGCTTCAATCTGTTCGATCAGCGCCTTGCAGTTGTTGCCCCCAACCGACTCCGGATGCAACAGAACGCCCTTGTCCGCATATTGATGCGCCTTGACGTAATCATCGTTTGAATAATATGTCTGAGCTATCTGATAATAAGCCCTGCTCGCCGGGGATACGCCCGGATGCCGCTCGGCCAGACGTTCTAATCTTTCTATTAAACGCTCATCCAGGTCCTGTCCGTAAGCCTCCTTCCTTACAAACAGTAGTCTTTGTATATCATCGTCGACCATTGCCGGTATGTTTTCCGTCGACAGATTGTATTGAAGAAGCTCCTGGAACAGAATTAATGCCTTATAAACAGGCGAATCCGTATTGCTCGTTTCAGGGCTGTATTCCAAAAATTCCTCAAGGTTCCCGAATGCCGCGGAATCGCCGTCAATGATGAAAGCATCCTCCGGCAGAGCGACGGATTGATCGTCAAGACGGTAAAATTCTATGGCCTGGTGAAGCGCAAAATTATAAAGCGACGGCCGCAGTTCCCGCGCTTTGTCGCCGTCCGTCAACACGCCATCCAGCGATTCATTGGATATGCTCTTTAAAATATCTTTTCTTTCCAATACGGATTGGTATATCTCATCAATCCTTTCGAATAACTTCGGCAGATCCCACGTCGTGAAATCATCATCCGTCAGTCCCTGCGTCTGAGTGCGCTGAACGAACCGGTAGCGATTCTGATGATAATATTCAGTAAACCATAACGCTTCAATTAATTGAAAAACCGCCTTGTGCTCCGGTTTCGCATCGCTCATTATTTCCTGGAGCTTCCGTATTTTTATTTCCGGATTCCCTCCTTCGACGTCGCTCTCAATTTTTATCCGTAACGTCGCGGCCTTGAGGTATTCCGCATCATTATTCTTTTTAAACGCTTCGGTTTCTATTTCTTTTAGAAGCGATACGGCAGTTTTTGGCAATCCGTCCCGGCGGGCCTTCTCGACTTTATCCCACATTCCTGCGCTCGCCTTTCCATTTAAAATCAAAGCCATGCAGGCGATGATCATAATTGATAAAATAGGATGATTTCTTTTCATGAATCCTCCCTTGGTGGAGAGAAAGGGGTTTTCCGTTTTTCGTCAAAACGATTTGCGGCATGTTTTATCCCTTCATTGACGATCATTTATTGGTTCCGCCGAACCTTATGCCGGCATCTTTTTTATTATTATATAAAAATTGATTTTTTGAAAAGGTTTTGCTTTTTATGGGTTTTTAAAGGGTGAAAGGGTGAAAGGGTGAAAGGGACAAAGGGACAAAGGGACCTAAGGGACCTAAGGGACCTAAGGGACGGAAGGGACGGGGAGTTTGTCCTGATCTGTTTTTTTTTGCGCTTTCGTTGGACTTGTCATCTTGGTGGAGCATCATCGACTTCACACTTCCAAGGCAATGATGAACCGTTTATTTGTCGTTTAGACGGGAACGCCTTCCAGGCGTTTATTACACTTATAACGGCATGAAAGTCCCTTATGTCCTTTATGTCTCTTTGGTCCCTTTTCCTTTTTCTTGACCTTTACTGCTCACCTTCTGAACATGCGTCGTTTGAAAAGTTACCCGGCATGCCAGAGCGGACAGGCGCCAGATTTGCGTGTACGGACCGGACAAAAAAGTTACTTTGGAGAATTTGCTTTTTTTCGGTCGTCTTGACTATAATATTATTGATCGACGTTTAACAGTTACGCGATTGAAGAGTACCTTGTATTATGAATTAAAACAATTATTGAGGAGGGATTTAGAGTTGCGAGGCCCATAAATTTTTTTCAGTAAAATCATGGCGTCCGTTAAGCGTTTTTCGACAGACGCATTCAACGGACGAAACACACAGTAGAACATTCGCCGCAAAAATATAATTAGTTTTTGTCCATAAACGGCGAATTTTCCCCAAACTGCGTCAGGCTGCGGCTCTACTCAATCATCGTATAATAAATACCCCTACCTCGCAAATCCTTGCCTTCCTTGCCTTAAGATAAATTCGTCCGTTTATGGATCAAAAACCCAAGTGGCTGTCCAGCATTAAATTTTGAATCGAGTTTCGAGTTTATGGACAGGCACTAATTATGTAAAAAAACGGGAAATGATCATCAGCGGACGGGAATTTTTTTATTTCGTTAAGGAAAAATAGAAGTGCGGGAACCAAAAAGTGAAGGTTTTCAGGGAAAGGAGAAAGTGAGATTGAAAGCAAAGTATGGAGTAATAGCGTTTTTGACGGCAGTCATAGCGACGGGAGGCTGGGCTGCGATACCTTATGAAATTAATTATCAGGGGCATTTAACGGACGTTTACGGAGTTCCCCTGGAAGGAACTTACGGTTTTACGTTCACCGTATACGACCAGGAAACGCTCGGAATGCCGTTATGGACAGAGACCCATAATTCGGTACATGTTTCAGGAGGTTTATTCAACGTAATTCTGGGGGAGTCGATCCCGATAGACCCTTCAGTCGTCGATTTCAATGGAGATTTCTGGCTGGAAATCGCGGTGGAAGGCGAAACGATGGTCCCCAGGCTGCCTTTGACGAGTGTGGGCCAGGCCTACAGATCAGAAAACGCAGAGGATGTATTTGATCAGGAAATACACCCCAGGAGCGTGACCATAACGGGTTACGGTCAGGTCATAGATGCCGGGGGACAATGGGTCGGCGATCCGACAGGATTGACCGGTCCGACCGGTCCCGAAGGCGCTCAAGGAGCCACCGGGGTGCAGGGACCGACGGGAGATACAGGCATTCAAGGCTTGACCGGCGCCACCGGACTACAGGGGCCGATGGGTGATACGGGTGTGCAAGGACCTATGGGCTACACAGGACTCCAGGGTCCGACAGGCGATACGGGCGTTCAAGGTCCAATGGGCGATACAGGACTCCAGGGTCCGACAGGCGATACGGGCATTCAAGGGCCGATAGGCGATACTGGCGTTCAAGGACCAATGGGCGACACAGGGCTACAAGGTCCAATAGGCGATACGGGTATGCAAGGACCGATGGGCGACACAGGCATTCAAGGTCCGATAGGCGATACTGGCGTTCAAGGACCGATGGGCGATACAGGGCTACAAGGTCCAATAGGCGATACGGGTATGCAAGGACCGATGGGCGACACAGGACCACAGGGTCCGCAGGGTGAACAGGGCATTCAAGGACCGACAGGACCGACGGGACCGCAGGGACCTCAAGGCGACCAGGGCATTCAGGGGCCGACTGGACCGACGGGGCCGCAGGGACCTCAAGGCGACCAGGGCATTCAGGGGCCGACTGGACCGACGGGACCGCAGGGGCCTCAAGGCGACCAGGGCGTTCAGGGACCGGTTGGTCCGACGGGACCGCAGGGACCTCAAGGCGAACAGGGCGTTCAGGGACCGACGGGAGCGACGGGGCCGCAGGGACCTCAAGGCGACCAAGGCATTCAGGGACCGATTGGCCCGACGGGGCCGCAGGGACCTCAAGGCGAACAGGGCATTCAGGGGCCGGTTGGTCCGACGGGACCGCAGGGGCCTCAAGGCGACCAGGGCGTTCAGGGGCCGGTTGGTCCGACGGGACCGCAGGGGCCTCAAGGCGACCAGGGCGCTCAGGGACCGGTTGGTCCGACGGGACCGCAGGGACCTCAAGGCGAACAGGGCGTTCAGGGACCGACAGGACCGACGGGGCCGCAGGGACCTCAAGGCGAACAGGGCGTTCAGGGACCGACGGGAGCGACGGGGC
>CAZUFC010000158.1:0-17238 GCA_964619725.1 uncultured bacterium
CGACCCCGACCCCGACCCCGACCCCGACCCCGGAACCTATCCCGATCCCGATTACTGAAACGAAGCTTCAAAAGTTCTGAAAGAAGCTTAACCCGGGTTTGATCAGTCCCTAAAAATCTTAAATGATACGTCGGTAAAAGCTTAAGACGGTTTCAGAATCGGTAATGTTTTAATTTTTTAACCACGAATATGACGACTCACATACGAATTTGCCGAATAAGAGTAACGGCATAACCCTTGATCAAGCATCGTTCATGTTTTCGTGATTTTGTACTAGCCCGCATTTCTCATACAAAACCTGTTACGAGCGTCCATACCCCCGCACCTTCAAGCGCTGCTCCCTACGGCCTTGCTCAACGTAGCGCTGCTATGTTTCCGCAGTCCTCCAGTCCGCTACGCTTGAATTTGCGGGAATCTGAACGTTCTCACTACGATTTTGTATGAGAAATCCGGGCTAGGGCTAAACCGTTAATGTTTGAAGGTTTCCATCCCGGCAGCTTCATTTTCTTTTTGCGTTTACGTCGAATGTTCCTTCAAATGACTATACTCAACAGTCTGTCTGGGACCAGGATGACTTTTTTAATTTTATTTCCTTCGGTGTATTTTGCGACGGATTCCAATTCCAGGGCCAGTTTCAGCGCTTCATCCCTGTTTACGCCTTTGGGAGCGGTAAAGGTTCCTCTGACTTTGCCGTTGATTTGCACTGGTATGGTGACCGATTCTACTTCGAGGGCTTTTTCGCTGTATTGCGGCCATTGTTGGTCGAAGATGCTGTATTGGCCGTTCTTTTGTTCCCAGAGTTCTTCAGCCATGTGCGGGGCGAATGGGGCAATCAGCAGCATCAACTGTTTCAGGCCGAACTGGAAGGCTTGTTCGGACACTTCTTCTTCACTGTCGTTCAGTGCATTGGTCAATTCCATCAGGGCGGCTATGACGGTATTGAAGTCGAAATTTTCTATATCATGGGTCGCCTGTTTAACCGTGGCGTGAATTTTTCTTCTTAACTCTTTTTCCGTTTTATTTTTCGGTTCAAAATCGTGGGTTTGATGAACGTTGAAATTATATTGTTGCGTCATTTTACGGACTCGTTTAAAAAAGCGTTCGATGCCCGTAATTCCCGAATCGTCCCAGACGCCTCCTTCTGAAAAGTGCCCCATAAAGAGGAGGTATGTCCTGAAAGTATCGATGCCGTATTTGTTCAGGTATTTATCCACGTCGACGGTATTGTATTTTGATTTAGAGATTTTTTCGTCTCTGACGATCAGTTTTTTTCCGCAATTCTTGTGGAAAAATTCGTTCTCCATTTCTTCAACTTCTTCTTCAGGCTGGTATCCGTGCTGAGGACAATAAAAGGAGTTTTTACGGACCATACCCTGGTGATTCAGTTTTTGAAAGGGTTCGTCGAAATCGACATAGCCTGCATCATGCAGGAATTTAGTAAAAAACCGTGAATACAGCAGATGCCCTACTGCATGTTCTGATCCTCCGACGTATTGATCGACCGGCAGCCAGGCATTGACTTTTTCTTTAATGAAGGGTCCTTCGTCATAGTCGGGATTAACGTATCGCAGGTAATACCAGGAGGAGCAGACGAAGGTATCCATGGTTTCCGTTTCTCTTTGAGCCGGTCCGCCGCATTGAGGGCATTCCGTATTGAGAAATTTTTTATTGGTTGCCAGGGGGGATTCTCCGGTTCCTTTCGGTTTGAAGTCGACATCCCGCGGCAGCAGCACAGGCAATTGATTTTCGGGAACAGGAACGATGCCGCATTCGTCGCAATTAATAATGGGAATGGGCGCGCCCCAGTATCTCTGTCGTGAGATTAACCAATCCCGCAAACGGTAATTGATTTTGAATCCGCCTTTGCCTTCTTTTTCCAGGTGTTCCGTGACGGCTTTAATGCCTTCCCTGTTGTTCATGCCCGAAAAAGGACCGGAATTAATCATCTTTCCGTCGCCTTCATAAGCTTCTTGCATCTCATCCGCATCAATCGTTTCCTCTCCTTCAGGGGCAATGACCTGCACAATGGGCAAATCGTACTTGCGGGCGAATTCGAAGTCCCTCTGATCGTGCGCCGGCACAGCCATGACCGCTCCCGCACCGTAAGACATCAAGACGTAATCAGCTATCCAGATGGGTATTTCTGCATCAGTAAAAGGATTCACCGCGTATGCGCCAGTGAATACTCCTGTTTTCTCCTTAACCGTCGAAGTTCTCTCAATTTCCGTCTGCAATCTGACCTGCCGGACGTAATTTCCCACTGCCTGACGCTGTTGTCCGGTTGTGATCTCGTCAATCAGAGGATGCTCCGGCGCCATAACCATGTAAGTGGCCCCGTAAATAGTATCGGGCCTGGTAGTGAACACTTTTAATATGTCATCCCGGCCGACCAGCGGAAAATGCATTTCGGTTCCTTCGCTTCGTCCTATCCAGTTTTTCTGCATCATGACCGTCTTTTCCGGCCATTGAATCTTTTCCAGGCCGTCAAGCAACTTCTGAGCATAATCCGTTATCTTGAAAAACCACTGTTCCAGGTCCTTCTGTTCCACGCCGCTCCCGCAACGCTCGCATGTTCCTTCGCCTACGACCTGCTCGTTCGCCAGCACCGTCTTGCAGCTCGGACACCAGTTCACCGGGGCTTTTCTCTTATACGCCAGTCCATGCTCATACAGCTTCAGAAAAAACCACTGAGTCCACTTGTAATATCCCGGCTCGCTCGTGTTGATCTCTTTCGACCAGTCATACATCGCACCCATTTCTTTTAATTGAATACGAATGTCGTTCACGTTTTTTTCCGTGGACTCCGCCGGATGAATGCCGTGCTTTAAAGCAAAATTTTCGGCCGGCAGACCGAACGCATCATATCCCATCGGTTCCAGAACATTCCATCCCTGCATCCGTCGAGCACGCGCCCACGTGTCTGCCCCGGAATAATTAAACCAATGTCCGATATGCAGCTTCGCCCCCGATGGATAAATAAACATCACCAATACAAACAGCTTGTCGTCCGTTTCTTCCAGGTCCGTCTGATACAGACCCGTTTCTTCCCATTTCCTGCGCCACTTTGCTTCAATCCTTGTCGGATCATATCCCGTCTTGACCATGATTCCGCTCCATTATCGTTGGTGTTTTACCCGTGTATCCCAAATGTGAAACACGAATCGTGAAATTACCATGAAAATAACTCCTTAGCAAAATAATTTTTCCGTACAAATAAAAAACCCGTCTCGATCCCTCGAAACGGGTTCCCGGCAGACGCTCTGATTCAGAGAAAATCTGAGGCGCCTCCAAAAACCCGCCTTACGCTAAGCAACGACAATAATGATTTTTTCTGCTTTGAAGTCATCTCAATACCTCTCTTTTATTTCATTAATATGATTGAACGGATTTGTCAAGCTTAGGACGGGGGGAAGCCTGGGCGGATGGAAGACTGGAAGGACTGGAATAGTGGGTGGATGGAAGACTGGAAGAGCGGAAGGAAGAAAAGTTTGATGGGGCATGAACAGCCTCTTCAATCGTTAAAATTTTTGTCGAAATTAATTGCAGGTGTTATACTACAGAGTGGAACTTCTGAATGGAGGGAAGGCCATGAAATTAAGAATTTTCATTTGTTTAGCGATAATTGCGGGATTAATAATCCCGGTATTGCCTGTAGCCGCGGATGAGGCGAATCCGATGGAAGGCGCAAAATGGCGGATATATCCTGACGCACGATTGAGCCGCGTAACGGGTCCTGTTTACATTCAGCAACTGACGGAAACGGAATGGCACGAGGCGGGGAACAATTTTCCTGTTCAGGAAGGTGACCGGATAACGACGGGGACCGGAGGGCGAGGCGTCGTGGAATTTACAGATTCGAATATATTGCGATTCTGGGAGAATACAAAATTCGACGTCAATGAAATAACGAAAGAGGAAGGTCAGGCTCGTTGGCGCACTTTCAACATGCTGGGTTCGACTTATACGGCGATTTTGGATGAAGGCTCGTCGGTTTATGTGGAACAGGCGACTCCGGCCACGATGGTAAGGGCGACGAAACGGTGCCGTTTCAGGACGGACATTCTGGAATCGGGCGAGACGGCGGTGAAGGTTTATGAGGGGACGGTCGAAGTTCTCGGTAAAAATGAGTCGATTTACGTATCTGACGGTCGTCAGACAAGCGTGAAGGTCGGAGGCGACCCTGCTGAACCGGAGGAGATCGACCGGCGGGATACGGATGAATTCGATGAATGGAACAATGAGTTGAATGATAAGATGGCTTCAGGAGAATCGGAAAAGTATCTTGGGGAAAATGCAGATATTGGGGCTGAGGAGCTGGATGAATACGGCGACTGGGTGGAGGTACAGGAATACGGTTATGCCTGGAGGCCATACGTGAGCGTCGGCTGGTCGCCTTATTATTGCGGAGGCTGGTATTATTACGGTCCTTACGGATGGGTATGGATCGGATGTGAGCCCTGGGGATGGATACCTTACCATTACGGAAGCTGGACCTGGACCTACGAATACGGTTGGGTGTGGATACCGGGCGGATGGTATTGGAGGCCCGCATGCGTCTGGTGGTATTATGACAATTACGACAGAATAGGGTGGGTGGCGCATCATCCCAAAGACAATTATAGAAACATAGTATACGCAGGGCAGAAACCTCAAAACGCGCTCCTTGAAAACGCAAAGGGTTTCACGCGAACAAAAACGGACTATTTCCTGCACCGTTCGTCGGACTTCTACGAACAAACGACTCTGATAGATAAAGACCCCAAAAAATTCGAATTTTTCGCGAAACCTCAAAAAATACCCCCAATATCCAGACTGGAAGAATCGCAGAAATACCGTTACAAGAAGAAACGGCTGATATCGCCTTTCACCGGTTCCGAATACCAGCAGCGAAAATACCGCTACCAGGAAGACATCATAAGTCCTGATCAAAGATACCAGGAAAGGGAATCCAAGCCGCCGCTGCAAAGAAGAGAGGCGCCTCAACGCAATATCCGCGGGAGAGAGCCTGAAGCTCCATCCGTTCCGCCGGCGCCGCCGAAACCGCCGGAACGTTCCAATATAAGAGACACAGGCAATCAGCGACGCGATCAATCTCAAAGACCTTCTATAAATTCCAGACAGCCTCCGGAAAGACAAAGCAGCCGAAGAACCAATCCAATCCAGCAGAACGACGACAATGACAAAGAGCAGCGAAACCTGCTTCAATAGACTTCTTCAATCGTTGAATATTGACAGGCTGATTTGGAGAGGATGCCGATCATCACGAATGATGGTTTAATTCAAAGATATGGCGTAGAGACGATATGGTAAGGTTCACCGAATGCTGGTGAGGGGATGGAGCAGGGTTGGCGCCGAATCGTGGTCGTCATGCATCCGCCTTTGATCTGGTGGAAATCGTAATAGTATTATTCAGCAAAGGATCATCAGACTTCAATATGCGTAACAGTTCTATGGTTGGGCGGAGTATCCGCGTGAAAAATTACCGCATTTCTTGACTTGCGCTTTCAAGAATTATAAGAAGTAAACGGAATGAATCACGAAGGAGTTGACATGAAAACGAGATATTTTTTAGCGATTGTAATGACGATATTCCTTTTTGCAGGCATATCGTATGGAGAAACCGGCGAATTAATCAGGTTCAACAACATAGTTTTCGATCCGCTGGTGGAAGAACCGGAGATTGAACCGGCATATTTTCTGTCCATGGCGGAGGCCGGAGGTCTTTGCGTTTTACAGTTTGAGGGGCCAGTAAGGGAAGAATGGAAAAGCGCGGTCAAGGAGGCAGGCTGTCGTCTTTTCGATTATGTTCCTGATTTTGCTTTTGTGGCGAGGGTTTCGGAGACGGATCGGACGGAAATAAGTGAAATGCCGTTTGTGCGTTGGATCGGACCTTATCATTCGTTTTACCGGTTGAGTCAGGATTTAATTGAGGAAGATTCCGAGTGGTATGACGAGATAAGGGTCAAGTTATGTCCGGACGCTGATGAGGAATATTTTCTTGACTGGCTTGACATGGAGGACGTTAATGCTGATCGAACGTGGGAAGTGGGAGACTCAGTATGGATCGAGATGGAACACTGGCATGGATTGGCGGACAGGCTGGCGAGATTGCCTGATGTTTTATGGGTGGAGCCGGCGTATCCGATTGAGTTGTTGAACGATGCCAATCGCTGGGTGTTGCAGAGCAACATCAATAATTTTACTCCGGTGTGGGACAATGGACTGCATGGAGAAAATCAGATCATAGGGGTATTGGATTCAGGACTGGACTACGGTTCATGTTTTTTCCGGGACAATCAGCAGAGTTCCCCGAATCCGTTGCATCGGAAGGTGATAGCGTATCGTGCATACGGCGGCAATTTATATGATTCCTGTTTCCTGGGTCACGGGACGCACGTATCCGGGACGGCGGCAGGAAACGACATATACGGGAGCAACCAGATATACAACGGCACGGCGTTCATGTCGAAGATAACGTTCGGCGACATTCAGGGCAATTCATTTGCGGAATGCTGGCTGGGTCAGTTGACTCTGACGTCCGACCTGACCACGATCTTCGGGGATGCATACAACGACGGCGCACGGATACACACCAACAGTTGGGGCAGCACGGAGAACGCTTACGATTCCATGGCGGTTGAAGCCGACCAGTTCATGTGGGACCATTCCGATTTTCTGCTTTTGTTCGCCAACGGCAACTCGGGACCGAATGCGTCCACCGTGGGAACGCCGGCCACATCTAAAAATGTAGTTTCCGTCGGCGCTACGGGAAGAGCGCCCAACCAGGAACAGATAGCCAATTATTCCAGCCGGGGTCCGGCGACCGACGGCAGGTTCAAGCCTACGGTCGATTCTCCCGGTACGAACCTGAATTCAGCGAAAAATTCTTCCGGCGAGAGCATCACGCCTTCATGCACCACCATAGGATTCGGCATGATGGGCACCAGTATGGCCTGTCCGGGCGTGGCCGGATGCGCTGCCCTGGTCAGACAGTATCTGACCGAAGGATGGTATCCCCTGGGAACGCCCGATCCCGGCAATTCAATCAATCCGTCGGGAGCGCTGATGAAAGCCATGCTGATCAATTCCGGCGCCATGGTCAGTACGGGACCGAGACCCGGCAACGACCAGGGTTGGGGAAGAGTTCTCCTGGACAGCGTGCTTTATTTTCAAGGCGAACCTTACAAATTGTGGATTCATGATGAACCGGCAGGACTGGCCACCGGAGAACAGCATTTTTATAACGTAAATGTCGTTGATGGCGGGGCTCCGCTTAAAGTTACATTGGTCTGGACAGACCACGCAGCGGCTCCGGGATGCGCCGTCGCCATGGTGAACGACCTGGACCTGACGGTGACTTACGGTTCGCAATTCTGGAACGGAAACAACTTCAACAATGGATGGTCGGTTCCGGAAGGATTCCTGGACAGGCTCAATCCTGAAGAATGCGTATTCCTCGGTTCGGCGAATGCAGGCGTTTACACGATCGTCGTGACCGCGTTCAACGTTCCCCAGGGCCATTTCGGAAAACAACCCTACGCACTCGTCGTAACAGGCAATGTGGAAGGTTCCGCTCCGCCCCCAACGCATACGCCCACATGTACGCCTACCAGAACGCCCACAGTCACGCCCACAGGGTTCCACACCTGCACTCGCACGCCCACTCCTACGCCGACATACTTCGGCACGGGAACGCCGACCGCTACCCCGTTCGACGACGATCTGACCGTTCTCCTCAATTTGAATCAATCGCAATACTTCGGCGGCGACCTTTTTAAGGTCCAATGCCGTATCATGAACGGAGGTTCGCAACAGCAGGTCTGCCATTTTCTGATACTCGATCTGGGTGAAGCCTTCGGAAACAACCGCTACCTGTTCTATCCCGGATGGTCCAATCAGGCCGACTTTAAACGCTATTTCCTGACGCCGGGAAGAATAATCAATCTGACGATATTCGACCTCATGCTCCCGGAAAACCTGGACCCCGCCGGACCCTTCACCTTTATGACGGCTATGACGTCGTTCGATATGCTCGAAATCGTCAGCAATATAGATCAGGCGGAATTCCGGTTTATTTGATCTTTGTTTCAGGGCTTTAAGGGATTAAAAGGACAAAGGGACAAAAGGACAAAGGGACAAAAGGACCTAAGGGACCTAAGGGACCTAAGGGACCTAAGGGACGAAGGGACATTAAGAGGTTGTCTTTTTTTGTCCTTTTCGGTCCCTTTTTGTTTTTTTATTAGATTTCTTGCATTAAACCCTGTTGTTTTTTTTTCGGGTAATGCTTCCATGAATTTTCCACAGTAAAAATATGGCGGCGCCCTGGAGCGTCCTCAAGATCGAATTATACTCGCCTGTATCTCTCCCCCCGGGGAGACTCATTTTCTTCACGAAAAAAATTTGACAAAATAAGACTCAGATATTATAAACATCATTGAGTAAGATTTCTTTTGCCGGCATTTTCGGCAGGGAGAAATAAGGCGATGAAAACAGAGCAAAATCAGTTGGAAGGGAGGAAAATAAAATGGCTATTGTAAGATGGAATCCTTTCAGGGAGTTGGAATCGTTTCAGAGAAGGATGAATCGTTTGTTTGAGGATGAATTCGGTCGCGCTCCGGCCAAAGAGAACGAGCTTTACGCCTGCGACTGGACTCCTTCGGTGGATATATTTGAGGACAAGGAGAATGTGGTGTTGACTGCGGAGGTGCCCGGATTGTCGAAAGAGGAGATTGACATACAGGTGTCGGACAATCAGTTGACGATCAGGGGTGAGCGGAAGATGGAGCATGAGGAGAGCAAGGAGGGGTACAGGCGCGTGGAGCGATGTTACGGTACATTTTCACGATCGTTCAATCTTCCGGATACGATAGACCAGGAAAATATTCAGGCGGCTTACGAGGAAGGCGTATTGAAGGTGACTCTGCCCAAGATGGAAAAGGCTAAACCGCGCCAGATAGACGTTGACGTCAAGTGACGCCTTGTGCGGCGATTTTGCTGAAGGCCGGGAACAGTTCATGTTGCTGTTTTCCGGCCTTTTCGCATATAATTATTTTTTCGACTAAAATTTTTTGAAAAAAATAAATAAATTTACTTGACATAAAGAGACTCAGGAATTATATTGACGAATGGAAGCGATAAGGCGTCCGGCAGGATGCCTGGGAGGGAGCTTCCGGAAATAACAAAAAACTTCAGAATAAAAGGAGGTACATCATGGCTATCATCAGATGGAATCCCTATAAAGAGCTGAGTGATCTTCAAAGAACGATGAACAATGTTTTCGGCGCCTGGCCGGGATTAATGAGGCGCGGGGAGAGCGACGAGGAGGGATTGATGGAAGGCGGATGGATGCCGTCAGTGGATATATATGAGGAGAAGGACAAGATCATGGTGACGGCGGAATTGCCCGGGATGAAGAAGGAAGAGATAGACGTTCAGATAGGGGACGGGAGGTTGACGATAAAGGGTGAGCGAAAGATGGAGAACGAGGACAAGAAGGACAATTATCACAGGGTGGAGCGATTTTACGGAACGTTCACGAGATCGTTTACTTTGCCGGACACGATAGACGAGGAGAATATTTCAGCGAACTACAAGGATGGATTATTGAAGTTGACGTTGCCGAAAACGGAGAAGGCGAAGCCGAAGAAGATTGATGTAGCGGTAAGCTGATAAAGCGAAGCTGACGAGCAGTGAGGGGTCCTTTGGGGCCCCTTTTTTTTTGATGTTTTCCTGGAAGACATCCATCTTCCGGCAGGGTTTCGGCGACAGTATCTTGACAATCGGCTTTGACCTTTTTAGACTTTCCTCAATGTTTCGAGGTTCTCCGCAGATGGAGAGCGTCAAATGGGTGTGAAGAAAAATCAGGAGGAAAGCCAATGGATAAGATTCCGGTCATTTTTTTAATGTTAGCAGCAGCATTGCTGCCGTTTTCGATGACGTTTTCAGCGGACATTCAGTATATTGAAGGCAAGCCGTTAACGGAAACGGTGAAGGAGAAGGCAGCGTCATATGATGGAAGAGGAGCGATAGAGTTGCCTTTAATCACGTGGGGAGGGGACGTAGCGACTATTCTAGCAGAGGAGAAGGATTTATTTAAAAGCGAGGGAGTGGAAGTCGAGCTTATTGTGGAGAACAATTTTCCGAAGCAGGTGAAGGATTGTCTTACCGGCAAGACTCCGTATTTGCGGGGAACGATGGGTATGATCAACTCAGCGGCCGAGGTATTCAAGCGTGAGGGATTGGACCTGGTTGTAGTATACCAGTTGACGTGGTCGGTAGGTGGTGACTGCATGGTAGCCAGGAAGAACAAGACGTTGAAGAACATAAAGGATGTGGCTTTGCAGTTATATGGTCCTCACATGGATTATGCCGCGAATTTATTTCAGACGGCGGGAAGGTTGGACAAGGTAAAGTTCAAGTGGTTAAGCGAGTTGACGTTGCCCACGAAGGACACGGGGGGTAAGATCATAGACCCTGTGAGCGCTTTTCAGTCTGACGACGGGCTGGATGCGGTGATGTGCATCATACCGGACGGATTGCTTTTGACTTCGGGCGGCAAGGGAGGCACTGGCGCGGAAGGATCGGTCAAGGGCGCGAACATCATATTATCGACGAAAACGGCTGATCGGATAATAGCGGACGTTTATGCGGTGCGTTCCGATTATTTTTCCAAAAACAGGGAAGAGGTCGCCAAAGTTGTAAGGGGTTTGTTAAAGGGACAGCAGGAGTTGCTGGAGTTAAAGGAAGACAAGACGCAGCAGGCAGAATTTCGGAAGATACTGGCGCGGTCGGCGGATTTGTTGTTGGGAGCGCCCCAGGCGGTAGGCGACGTAGAGGCTTTATTAGCTGATTGCGAGTATGTGGGGTATGACGGCAACATTCAGTTTTTCGAGGGGAAGGGAACGACGCGGACGCTGGAAAAGATGACGGAAGAGATACAGGATTCATTCAGATCATTGGGATTATTGTCAGGAACCGTAGCCTTAAAATCGGCGAAATGGGATTACGATTCTTTAGGGAGCGGTTTAAAGAGGGCATCAGTTCCTTCCAAAACTAAGCCCAAATTCGATCCCCGTAAAGCTCAGGCCAAGGTGGAGAAGGACATAACGGTGGAGCCGGAGTCATGGGAAGCAGAGGGCACGTTATTCATGATTGAGATAAATTTTGAGCCGAACCAGAGCGTGTTTTCATCAGAAAAATATGCGGACGACTATATGAAGGCGATAGAGATAGCGCAGACGTACGGCGGGGCTCTGATTGTGATCGAGGGTCATTCGGACCCGCTTGGCATATTGAAAGCCAGGCAGGAGGGCAAACCGACTGCGGAGATATCAGAAATGGAGCAGGCAGCGAAGAATTTATCGTTGCAGAGATCGCAGGCTGTGAGGAAGAGTTTTTTAGAATATGCTGAGAAGCAGGGATTGCGACTGGACGAATCGCAGTTTGTATCGGTAGGGATGGGGATATCGGCGCCGAAATACAATCCGCCCCGGACGAAGGAGGAATGGGCGGCAAACCGCCGCGTGGTATTCCGGATAAAACAGGTCGAAGCTGAGATGACCGAATTCGTGCCGCTTTGAAACAAGGATATCGTATATCATGAGAGGCAGAAAAAAATCCATAGATGCGTTCTTTGTTTTTCTCACTGCTTTTGTCTTATTCTGCGGGTGCGCAAGCGAGGTGCAGAAGGCTCGTGCCGTACCGACGGAAAAGCCCTTGACCGTGACGGAGAAGATAGAAATATCTCTTGACGATGCGCCTCCGGACAGCGCTCCCCTGCTGACGAGGAACATTTATTTTATATTTGACGGCAGCGGTTCGATGGCCAAGGCGCCGGATAAAAATTGCGGAGGGGAAGCCGAATTCGGGAGTAAATTAGAGGGAGCGAAGTGGGCTGTAGCCGAATTCATGAAAAAAGTGCCTGAAGACATCAATATAGGGTTATATGTCTTCGATGCGCTGGGAAAAAGAGAGACGGTTCCGCTGGGCCCAGGCAATCACCGGAAATTCCTGGAAGCGATAAACAATGTAAAGGCATCGGGGAAAACTCCGTTGGCGGCTTCGATAAAGTTCGCCGCGGACAGGCTTGTGGAACAATACAAAAGGCAGTTGGGATACGGCGAATACCGAATCGTGGCGGTGACGGACGGCATAGCAGAAAACATACCGGAGGCTGCCGCTTATGCGGCGCAAAGGGGAATTCCGATATACGCCATAGGTTTGTGCATTAAAGAGGATCATCCATTGAGAAAATGGGCGGTCTCCTATCGCGCTGCGGACAATTTCGAAGACCTGGCCAGGGGACTGGAGGAAACCCTGGCGGAATCAACCGTATTCGATGCGACTGAATTCAACTGATTCTGGAATGAAAGAGGTTCCATCATTCAGGATCAAGACGAAAGAATCACGGGAGAGTAAAAAACGCCTGAGGCGTAACGGATCGACAGTATGAAGAAATTTCCGGAGCATATCAGATGAAAAAAACAACACTCGGCGCGATATTGCTGCTGTTGCTGGGCATGGGCGTCGTAGCAGCCATATTTTTCCTTAAGCCGATGATCTTCGAGAAAAAAATGAGAGTCACTTCGGATGCAGCGACGGATTCATTCACCATAAGGATCGCCGGCGACAATTATCTCGGATATTGGTTCATAACATCGCCTGAAATGAGGAAATTATCGTCGAAAGAGGGAATACAAATTGATTTTACGGATGACGGGGGCAATTATTCGGAGCGACTCAAGAAATTCGACAAGGGCGACTATGATTGCGTAGTTCTTCCGGTCAATTCATATCTGGAGCACGGCAATCCGTATGATTATCCCGGCGTCATTCTGGCATCGATATCCGAATCGAAGGGTGCGGACGGCATAGTCGGTTTCGGAGACAGCCTTCCGACCGGGAAAATACACGATTTGAACGATTCGAGTCTACGGATCGTATATACGCTGGATTCGCCCAGTTCGTTTCTGCTGGACCTGGTGATAGCTGATTTCGACTTTTACAACCTGCAGGATAGCGACGAATGGCGGGTTCCTGTTGACGGTTCGCGTGAAGTGTTGAAAAAAGCGAAGAAGAACGAGGGGGACGTATTTGTTTTATGGGAAGACGACCTGTCGAAAGCTCTGGAAATACCCGGAATGAATTACCTTTGGGGGTCGGATAAATTTTCCGGGTATATTATTGACGTTTTCGTATTTCGTCGTGATTTTCTGGAAAAACATGCGGACAGAATACAGGAATTTCTGAAGTTATATTTTCGGACTTTGAAGATTTACGCCAATAATGAAGACCTGATGCTGAAGGAGATGAGGAAGTCCACCGGTTTAAAGAGGGACGTTCTGGAAAAGATAATGGACAAGATCGAGTGGTTCGACCTGTATCAGAACTGTTCCGATCAATTTGGGATCAGGACGGGTCCTGCGGCGCCGGCGAACGACGGGTTGATAAATACCATTATAGCGTGCACGGACGTGTTGATCAGGACCGGAAAATTCGATTCGGACCCTCTGGCCGGCAATCCCTATCTGATCACCAACAGTTCGGCGCTGGAGCATCTGTCAAAGAATATGAGCCGCACTTTTTCAGGTTCACAGGGGCATGATCATGATTTCGATCCTTTAACGGAGGAGGAATGGGACCAGTTAAGAGAGATAGGCGCGATGCGTGTTGAGCCGATCGTATTTCAGAGCTGGGATAACCGATTAACGCCGGAAGGAAAAGAAACCGTGGACAAGATAGCCCAGATACTGATCAACAATTATCCGGACTACAGGATTGCCGTACGGGGACATACGGGACCGGGCGATGAAAAGGAGAATCTGAAGATATCCCTGGAGCGGGCGCAGGTTGTGGCTCAATATTTGACGGCAGTGCACGGCATAGACCCGGACCGTTTTAAAACAGAAGGCTGGGCAGACAGGAAAAAACCTCCCAGGAAGCCGGGCGAATCGGAGAGGGCTTATCGTTACAGGTTATCACGCGTGGAATTCGTTTTATTTGAGGAAGACCGGCTGTAGATTACCGGGGACGACAGGTGGGAAAAAAAACGAAAAAGCGACATATTCCCACTGCCGAGGATTTTACCGATAAAGCGGTGCGGAAAGCCGTATTGAAAGAAACGCTTCAGCATCCTTTAACGGTCTTTCCGCTGGCCGCGTCTCTGGTAAGTCTGTTCTATATGAGTCTTATCAATCCGGACCCTTTAGCTTTTTTAGCAGGAGTAGGCAGCGGCGCTGTCAGCATAGGGGCCTGGATCGTTAATTATTTTTTCAGGGGTGAAAAGTATGCGGAAAAATACATCAATGAAATGAGAAGCCGCCGGGAATATTACAAGGAGCATCAGTTGTCCCGATTGCTGGAGGATTGTAAAAAGCAAAAATTCAGAAGGGGCGAACAGGCGTTTATAGAGTTGAACGAAGCGTATGAAACGTTATGCCGGTTTCTGAACGATCATCTGCAAAAGGGCGACATGAGCGCTCAGAGGTTTCTTGTATTGGCTGAAGATGCTTTTCAGAAAGGCATAGGCATAATAAAAGAGTCTCTCAATACGTTTATGGCTTTAAAAGCCGTCAATCAGGAGAAGTTGAACCACGAAGTAAAGAACTGGCGGAGGGAGCTGGAAGAGCTGGAAAACAGGGTTCTGCAGACGCAGACGGAATCCGTCCGGTATGACACGCATGCCGCGTCACTTTCGCGAAAAATAAAAAGTCATCAGAAACGTCTGGAATTGTATCGGCAGATGAAAGTGAAGCTGGAAGAACTGCTTGCTGAATGTGAACAGTTGGAAGGTTCGTTGGAATCGGCTTATCTACAGGTCGTCGAAATGGTTGGACGTCCGCCGGAGACCATGTTCAAAGGACGGGCAGCGACAGACCTGGAAAGGGCCGTTTCAGCAGCGAAAAGAGTGGAGGATCGTCTCCGCAGCAAAGATGCCGCCTATGATGATAATGATGAGGAGTATCTTGAGTCCGGTGCAGAATTTTGAACCTCCATCAGCGGACCGGGTTCTTCCGTCGGTCTGTTTTTGATTTATTTAAGGGCAGAGGGTTGGAAATGAAGTTATTCAAGAAGCGTCTGGATTTCTGGGAGCATAAATCGCTGTTTGAGATGACGCCTGAGGAATGGGAGATGATCTGCGACGGTTGCGGCCGTTGTTGTTTATATAAGCTGGAGGATGCGGAGACCGGGCATATTTTATATACATCTGTTGCCTGCGAACTGCTGGATATTTATAACTGCCGTTGCAGGGATTATCGCAACCGTAAGGAAGCGAAGGATATATGCATAGTATTGACGCCCGCAAATATCAAGGATCACAGACATTTACCGAAAACCTGCGCCTACCGCCGGCTTCTGGAAGGTAAAGGTTTGCCGAACTGGCATCCCCTGGTTTCCGGCGATCCGAAGTCCGTCCATGCTGCAGGCGTATCCCTCCGCCGCCGGGCTATTTCCGAGACCGAAGTCGATTTGTCGGAGATTGAGCGATACATTATTGACCTGGATTTTTAAATTACCATTTGTAAAGGACAACGCCGATTTTTGAGGAAATAATTTGTAATCTGATTTTAATCAGCCCCTCATATTATTTCAGAGGTTAGAGCGAATATCGTTTTAAGGTCAACAGCGGCGTTTTGAACGAAATTTTTCAGGTTT
Organism: uncultured bacterium; assembly: GCA_964619725.1. Taxonomy (GTDB): domain Bacteria; phylum CSSED10-310; class CAZUFC01; order CAZUFC01; family CAZUFC01; genus CAZUFC01. The sequence goes on from CAZUFC010000158.1 coordinate 15,655, forward strand.
GAGGAATTACCGAGAAGAAAGAGATGAGAGGGACATCGGCAATCTGAGGAGCCTATGCCTTCAATGGCTTGAAGTGAGTTATTTTTCGTCCAGGCAGCCCAGTCGCATTCTTTTTTAGTTTTACCTTTTTGGGTAAGCGTGCCGAAAATGACGGCATGAGGGAGGATGTAATCTATATGCCAGTGTTTTCGTTTCCGGGGATTGATGTGTCTTTTCAGGCGGGCCGTCAGTCCTCCGTGGCCGAGTGCGCTGCCGACGTAGGCGTAGAATCCGGGTTTAAATTCAAGTTTTCGTCGTCGGCCGACAGCAATGTCGATCCGCTCCGGCAATTTAAAAAGGAGAATGTAGGTTCCGGGGAGATTATCGACTGCGGGTTCGGAATCCATGAATACGTACCTTAAATCAGTAGGTGAATACCGTCATCCGGGAATTCTGCCGCAGAACAGAGAGCAGGTGAAGAATGCATAGTAGTCGGGAAGTTTTAAAATAAAATCGGGAGACGAGGGAAGGCAGAGCCGCGTATAATCGGCGTATTCTTCAGATGTGAGTTCCGGTTGGACGTTGGACCAGCGCATGTCCAGGAGGTCTGTCAGAGCATCATAAAGTTCTTTTGTCAGGGGCGCCTGGACATCCCGCACAAAAGTTTTTACCGATGTATGTTTCAGTCCGGCTTTTTTCAGGTTGCCCGGGAGGCGCGAATAATGGCTGTGGGGTCCCTGTTCTTCGGACCAGGGCGCCAGTCCTGACGAAGTTGCATCGAGACGGGCTTCCAGCAGCGGATAACCGGGAAGAAGTTTCTGGGAAGACCAGACCAGGAGCGCTATTAATCCTCCGGGGATGATTTTTCGCACCATTTCTTTCAAAACCGGGACCGGTTCGAGGAAAGGGGCATATCCGGCGCAATTGGAGCTCCATATCCAGTGGAACGAGCGATCCTTGAAGGGGATATTTCTGACATCGCCCCTGCAGAAGGATACCCGGGATTCCAGAGCATTGTTATTTAAGCTTTTTTGAGCATAGCACAGAAATTCGGATGTGAAATCAAGTCCAATGACATGGCCTTTTTTGCCTATGGCTTCAGCCAGCGCAAATGCCTGCATTCCTATGCCGCATCCGGCATCCATTCCCCGGCTGCCTTCAGGAAGTCCAAGCGCCCGTATCGCGTCGGCAATGACCGGATTCATCAAAGGATGGTGTAATATTAATCGTTTTATGTGTCGGTCAACATTGCCCATCATGTAAAATTGAAATTATTCATACTGTTTGGTGAAAAATATTCAAAAATTATGAGAGTCAGATTTTTCAAATATCTAAAGTATTTTTGTTTTTCCAATGCATTTCAATTTGAGCAACGCCGTTTTTGACCATTTCAACAACATTTATTGGCATTGTCGATAATTTTCATGGGTTCCTCCGCCTGATTAAGAGAATTGGATTGTCATCCGACCTGATATGGGTATTAAATTAACCGCATCAGTCGATAATGACAACCCAAAATTGAAAAAAGTCCATGCAAATTTTAATGATTATCGGGACAAGGGTCGCTATCCTGTCAGTAGTCCCGCAGAAGCGAAAATGCCCTGA
>CAZUFC010000159.1:0-17231 GCA_964619725.1 uncultured bacterium
CCTGGGCTTCGCTGTCCGATCCCTTCAGGATCGCCGGAGATGTTCAAAACATTAAATAATGCCAGATCGGTTGCGAATCATTTTCTTTTACTCAGCGGGATTCGGGGATATCCGATAAGGTTACGACGACCCATAAGCGTATAGGCAAAAATAAGCTCGGCGATATGAAACTGGGAGCGCAGGCTTCCAGCCTGCCTGTTGAATCGAGGTTTCCGATTAAAATTGAGGTTTAAACGACCCTGCGCTTTACGACAACCATCCTGGCGGCACTTTGGCGATAAAAATATTTGCGGGATGGTGCGTCCTCCTTTTTTCATTTTGGATGGGACTTCGTTCGGCCTTTCGAGGGATTGCATGTCAATCAGGTTCTTTTGTGATACGTTGTTTTTTTTCCCCGGAATAATTTTATCGGCTTTGCGGTCAATTCCGGTCGATTTACATGTCCGGCCTGACAGTAAGTTTATCGTTCTATTACCGTTTGCTATGCGCAGGCAGGCTGGAAGCCTGCGGTCCCAGTAATCGTTGAAAGGTTTTGCTCTGCTTGACGGTCTTGGGTTATTGTATGCCGTTATGATGACCTAATCGGATTTTTTAGCCGTTTTTGTCGGAAATGTTGTTTATTGAAAAAGGCAGACGCGATATCCGGTTTTTTGCTGAAAGGTAATGGTAATATTTTGTTTCGATTGCGATCCCGACCACGAACCCGATAGAGAAAAAAACGACCCTTGATGACAATACAGCAGTGAGTTCTTCAAACAGATGATTGTGGGTGAGGATGAGTATCTTAATCGGGATTTCAATCAGTCAAATGTTTTATTAAAAAAGCGTAACGCCGGTTTGATCATTCGCTTCGGCGTTCGTGTATCAGCACGTGCGAACTGCCCCAGGAGAACCATGATTTGAATTCTTCTTTTAATTCGAACCTTTCATCTTTCAAATCGTAGGATAAGGTGATCACTTTACAGCCGCAGGGGGCCCTTGCCAGCGTTTCTGTTAACCTGTTTACCTGATCGTCGGTAAATGTGGTTCCCGCGATATAGATAATGGATGCGGATGAGAGGTCGGCATCCAGTAAATTTTTATTAATGAAATAGACGTTTTTCAGGTTTAAATTTTCTTTTATTTTATTGGCTTTTCGGATGAAGTCGGGGACCAGATCATACCCTGTGCATTGCAGCTTGCCCAGGAAATGTGCGTAAAACAGCGTTAAACCTCTTCCGCATCCCAGGTCTATAAAATGGTCTCCCGGCGAATATTCTATGCGGGATAACATGCGGCTTACGGTCAGGCAGGGAGTTTCGCCATAGATGAAATTTCTGCTGTTTTGTTCTGTAACGAGAGGGAGTTTCTGAGGCGTTTGATAGTAATTCTGATAGGGATAAGCTTTGAAAAATTCGAATTTAACTTTTCGCCACCAGGAGCATTTTCTGAAAACCCAAAATTCTCGCCAGAACAGGACAAAATTGTAAAGGGTATTCGTGGTCAGCAGATAGAGAAGGCGAAAAAATTTCATGGAGAACCTGCGGTATCGATGAAATTACTGCATAAATTTTTTTTCGACAGTTTCGTAATAATCGATTATTCGTCGGACATATTTTCTTTTTTCCAGGTATGAGCCGGGGAAGAAGCTGCGTTTGAACCCGTAGATGATATTGTTTTTCAGCTCGTGCGGTTCCAGGTTGAAACTATCGACGGCCAGGCTGATTTCTTTCGTCATATTGGTGTTTGAGACCGTGCGGTTGTCCGTGCAGAAGGTGGTGCTCAGTTTTTCTTTTCTCATCCTGCCGTAGGGATGATTTTTGATATGTTTGAGGTTCGGGTCGGTCTGCAGGTTGCTCGTCAGGCAGACTTCGATGGTGATCCTCCTGTCCGCGATATAATTGGCCAGTTCTTTGACGAAACGTTTAGGGTCTTTTATGTCTTTTTCAGAGATTCTGGTGTGATCGAAGAGGGTGCATCCGTGTCCCAGGCGATCAGCGTAACATTCGGTGATGGCCTGGAAAACGCTGACAGGTCCGTAGGCTTCGCCGGCGTGGACGGTTTTTTTCAGGAAGTTTCTATGAGCCAGCATATAGGCGTTCCGATGGTCTTCTGCCGGGTATCCTTCTTCGGCGCCGGCGAGATCGATGCCCACGACAGGGATGCCGAGCTTTTTGCGGATATTGATGGCAGCGCGTACCAGTTCCATGGATGCGATGGGAAACATGTCATCCAGCGGGGTATATTGATGAACTCGAATAAGGTCCCTGTAATATTCAGAATACTGGGCATCGAACTGTCGCAATGCGCATGCGATGATCCCGTAATCGTAAGCGGGTTCGGCATTTTCAACTACCGCTTTTCGAGCGTTGAATTGATTTTTGGCCCGTTCCAGACCGCGGTTGACCGCCAGAAATACCTCCTCAGTCGTAAACTTGTCCGATACATGAAGATGCGGCGCATATCGTACTTCTATGTAACGGACTCCTTCCCTGTAACTGTCCTCCGCAAGCTCATACGCTGTTCGTTCGAGCGCTTCGGCATCGCTTAAAACAGCCGTCGTATATTGAAATCCGCTCAAATACTCTACCAGGTTCTCATACCTCCGCTTGAATACCAGGTCTATCAGCCCCTCTTGCGTATAAGAGGGCAGTTTGACTCCCTGTTTGCGGGCCAGTTCAATGAGCGTTCCCAGTCGTATCGAGCCGTCCAGATGGCAGTGAAGGTCTGTCTTGGGTAATTCCTTTATCATCTCTTTCGTTATTTTTTTGCTTTCCATTTATAATTTTTCCTCCAACATCGCTCTGAATCGTCAGTGGTTCAGGGTTTGAAATGTAATAGATTGACGCCGCTATTGCAAGTTTTGAGGAATTCAATATTTAATATCTGTTCTTTTTTCAGGTGTTGATTTATACTGGTGGGGAAGTCGATGATGAAAACAATTTACAGACAAGGAGTTTTGTCATGACGAAACCTGTTTTTATCAGGAAGGATGATTTTCCCGTTATCGGTTACGAATTGAGGACGACGACGCAGGAGGGAAAAAACTTCAGGGAAATTCCGGAATTCTGGGATAAAATTATACAGGAGAAAGGGATTGAGAGAATTCCAAACAGAAAGTATCCGAATGTGACTCTGGGAATATGCATGGACTTCAGGGAGGACGGCTCATTTTGTTATCTGATAGCGTCGGAAGTCAGCAGTGAGAAGGATATTCCTGAAGGAATGACGTTAAAGCAGGTGCCGGCAGCGGAATATGCGGTGTTCACGGCACGGGGCGAAATGCCTGAATCCATCCAGGAAACCGTGAAATACATATACAGAGAATGGTTGCCTCATTCCAATTATATGAGAACGGCGGGAGCGGAATTTGAGCTTTACGATGAACGTTGCGAGCGTGAAGAGAATCCCGAAGTAGATATATATGTTCCGGTGAAACCGGCGGAGTAGGCGGCGGATGCTGGAAGGCGGATGAAGTTTTTTTGATGCTTTGTTTTCTCAGCAGTTTTATTCTCAATTCAAGCGGAAGAAAACCATTTCCAATGAGATGAAAAAATGATTACAATAGTCCCGGCATTCTCTGAGTTGGAAGAACCGGGGTAATTGATGAATCTGCGTTACTTCATACATTTGATTTTTTACGATTGGGGCCGGAATATGCCTGTGTGGAAGCGCATTTTCCTCTATCTTTCACTGGCGCTGTTGGGAGCGGGCTTCGGGGGGCTTGCTCAGATGGCCTTGTTTCATACTTCGGGACATGAGGCGCTGGTATTCGGCAGCATCGCCATATTTTTACTGGGAATTTTCACGATGAATGCGATAATTTCTTCAGACTTGGAGCGGAAGTTGGAGATAGAGGCGGATAACCGTTTAAAGAAGGCCGAACTGGACCAGGCGCACAAAATGCAGGTGTCGATGTTGCCGGAGGAACCGCCGGAGTTGGATGGATATGAAGTTGCGGTACGGATGAAGACAGCGACGGAAGTGGGCGGCGATTACTATGATTTTTTTCAGAAAGACGATGGAGTCAACTATATCGTAATCGGTGATGCGACGGGTCACGGTTTGCCTGCGGGAATGATGGTATCTATGACCAAGGCGGGATTGGAAGCGATTAACGCCGGCCAACCCGCTGCCATGATGGAAAAGTTGAATCAGGTTTTCTGCGCGGTGCGTATCCGCAAAATAAAAATGGCCCTGAACATTCTGCGGATAGGTGAAGACTCCGTTACTTACTGTTCGGTCGGTTTGCCTCCCTGTTTTTTATACCGAAGCGAAACGGGCATGACTGAGGAAATTTTGATACCGGGTTTGCCGCTGGGCAGTCCGATAGCGAAAGTATTCAAATCAAAAAGCATCAGGCCGGTGAGAGGCGACGTCCTGGTTTTTTATACGGACGGCTTTCCGGAAATCAGAAACAAAAACGGAGAAATACTGGGATTTGAAAATATAAAAAAATTCATAGAAAAAAATGGGGCTCTCAGCGCGGGGGAATTACTGGAAAAAATGATGGAGTTTGCCTTGGGGCATGCTGATGATCAGCCGTTAGAAGATGACATTACGTTGCTGATACTGAAAAAACGATGATTTGACGATAAATTATGGACATCATCGACTGGATAAATAACGAATTAAAACCTAAACCGGTCGATTCGACGGCATTTATTTATAATGAAATGGAATCACAGTCAGGCTATTGTCTGCCGATAATTTACCAGGAGTTCGACTGGGAAGACGTATTGCATTGGCGAGACCGCGGTTCTATGCTTGATTTTCTTTTTTCCGTTGAGGGCGAAAACAAACAATTACTGGATTTCGGTCCCGGCGACGGATGGCCTTCACTGATCGTCGCTCCCTATGCGGGCAAAGTCATTGGAGCGGATTTCGCCGGCAAGCTGTTCTACGGCTTATCGGATGATGAAAAACCCAAAGATGTCGCAGCGCTGGATAAGGCGCTTCGTCCCTTGATCCGGATAGTTATTAATATGCCGGCTCCGATAGAGGCAGACCCGATGATTACTGCAGTCAAAAAATGATGAAAGGATATTGACGGCGCTATGACAGGAACGTTAATCAACGCAGGAGCGGTGCTTGCCGGCAGCGCTGCGGGTTTGCTGCTGCACGCCAGACTGCCCAGAAAGATTACGACGATAGCTTTTCAGGGCATTGGTCTTTTTACCCTTTTTCTCGGATTTACCATGGCCTCCAAAACATCGAATTTCCTGATCCTGATTTTTTCCATCATTATAGGTTCCATATTCGGTGAACTGATGCAACTGGAAAAACGGCTGGAAAGTTTCGGAGACTTTTTGAAGCGGAAACTGAAATCAAAAAATCATAAATTTTCGGAAGGTTTCATCACAGCTTTTCTTCTCTTCTGCATGGGCTCCATGACCATATTGGGAGCATTCGAAGAAGGATTAGGCGGAAAACCGACCCTCCTGTCGGCCAAATCGGTCCTGGACGGGTTCGCTTCCGTCGCTCTTTCTGCCGCCATGGGCATAGGCGTTATGTTCTCCATCATACCGCTGATTATTTATCAGGGTGGATTAACCCTTTTCGCCGGATTGCTGGAAAACGTCCTGACGGAACATATAATCAACGAAATGACTGCCGCCGGAGGACTCATCCTCCTGGGCCTGGGCATCAATATTCTGGAAATTAAAAAATTAAAGGTCCTCAATATGCTGCCGGCGCTGATGATAGCGGTTATACTGGCTTTTTTCATCACGTAGCGCCTGATTCATATATGATCCCAAAGCCTTAATCCCGGCACATATTTGAAATGTCTGTCATAGGTCGCTAAAACAGAACCTGATTCCACCGCATGAGAAGCAATCCACAGATCATTTATGGGGATTGGTTTACCCCTTGTTTTCAATTGGTTCTTTAAAAACCCGAATGCTTCAGCCGTGCTCTGATGAGCCAACAGCAATCTTACCGTCGGCTTTGTTAAAAATCGGTGAAGTATCTGCTTGTTCTCCTTTTTTTTCTTTCCGCCCCCAAAACCCGCATACAACTCACCTAAAACGAAAATGGACATGTATATTGTATCAGCCCCGGAAACAACGCCTAAAACCCTTTCATCGCCTGCCAGGAAATTCGAATACGCGCTTGTATCAAGCATTACTTTATTCATTTCCATTCCTCTTCATCAATTCCCTCAAAGTCTCTCGTATTTTTTTTAAACTCTTCCAAATCCTCTTTCGTCCAAACGGATAAAAATTCAACAAATTCACTTTCGTGCTTCATGCTTTCAGCAGGTTTTACGCCCGTCGCTTCCTCAAGGATTTTCTTCACCGTTTTGTTGATGCTCTTGCCCTCTGCCTTCGCCTTGTTTTTAATCACTTCATACACGGAGTCGTCAATTCCGTGAATTGTAATTGATTTCATTTTTCTTTATCCTTTTCCATTTACTGAACCATTTCCGGTTCATTATTTTAATTATGAACTAATTTATGATGCAAATCAAGGAAAGAAATTGGGGGCTTTTCTTTCTTGCACAACCAAATTATTCTGTGGAGAGGTCTCTGGAGAAGACTGCAATATTTCAATGGGAGGATGATATGCGGGTATTATTCTGGTTTTGCGAGCATTTTGCCTGGAAGCCGAGCATGAAGACGTTAGATACGGCGGATGAGGCGGAAGCGGACAGTTGGGAGGGTACGGCGGCGGCGTTCGTACATGTGGAATCGAAAGACGTTGAAGAGGGGAGCGGTTCTGAAACGAAGCTGGTGAAGAACGCCAAGTGGCTTGCGAGGAAATGGGAGGTGAAGCGGATCGTTTTGCATTCATTTGCACATTTGGGAGAAGAGAAGGGGGACCCGGAAAAGGCGAGAGATTTGCTGAACAGGGCTCAGGACAGGCTAGAGAATGCGGGTTATGACGTAAAACAGACGCCGTACGGTTATTTTTTCGATATAGAAATAAAAGCGCCTGGAAAGCCGCTAGCGAGAATCTACAAGGAATGGTGAAGAAGGGGTAATATCAGGCAGGGATAATGATCGTCAAAATACTCAGGTTTTTGGAAAGAAGCGGTAGGCTGTCGCCTGCTGTTGTTGACACAGATACCGGGGATAAGGGAAGAAGAGTATTATGAGAAATTGTAATTTCGGCATTGATCAAAAAGGCGTCTTTTGAAGTTACAATTCTTCCGAATATGCCATCATTTTGTTTCGATTGCGATTACGATTTCGATCCCGATACCGACCCTGATTACTGAAAAAACTGTCGAACGTTTTGAAAGAAGTGTAACCCCGGTTTGATCAGTCCCGTAATTTCCAATTGATCACTCCCCTGAGAATGTTTCGTCCTCAGTGATCGAGATAAGGAAGACGACATTGATTTCAGGAATAATTATTGACATAAATATTTTCGGCATTATGATTTTATGAGCAGCATAAGCGTTTTGTCGAGGTCGTGATGCGGCGGTTTTTCAATGCGAACGGGAGTGAAAGGTGTCGAATATGAAAGAAAAGGATGAAGATCATAGTAGAATGCAACGAGACAATTCTCCGAAGGACTATCAGTCGGTGGGCCGTTCGATGTTAAGGGTCGACGGTTACGAGAAGGTTGTAGGAGAAGCCAGGTTCGTTGCGGATTTAAAATTTCCTGATTGTTATCATGTGAAGATATTCCGATCTGAATGCGGTCATGGGCGAATCAGGAGGCTGGACGTTTCTGGAGCGGAGAAGACGCCCGGTGTCCGAAAGGTGATCACGGGCGAAAGCAACGATGTAATGATAGGCGATTGTTTAGCAGACCAGCCGCCGCTGGCGCGAGGCAAGGTAAGGTTCGTGGGAGAGCCGGTAGCGGCTGTAGTGGCGGAATCGATTGAGAGCGCGGAAGAGGGCGTGAGAATGATCAGGGCGGAATATGAGGAGATGGGAGTGGTATTGACGCCGCGAGAGTCCCTGGAGAAGGATGCTTCTTTAATTCACGAGAAGCTTGATGAATACGAGCATGTAGGCTCATTGCATCCGCAGCCGGGAACGAACATCTGTCATTATTACAAAGTCAGAAAAGGCGATACGGAGAGCATATTCAATCATCCGGACGTAATAACGGCGGAGAATGAATTTGAATTTCCTCATCTGTCCCAGGCCGCGTTGGAACCTCACGGCGCTGTAGCCTTATGGACCAAGGCCGATGATTTATCGATCTGGAGCAGTTGTCAGTCGCCTCATTTAGTCCGGGAGCATGTAGCGCATATACTAAAAATGCCCATTGCGCGGGTGAGGGTAATTTCGCCTTTAATCGGAGGCGGCTTCGGCGGAAAATCGGATTTTACGATTGAGCCTTTGATCGCTCTGATAGCGCGTGAAGTAAAGGGACATCCTGTGAGACTGATTTTGACTCGTGAAGAGGTATTCGTGGGATCGCTGATAGCGCGGGGATGTCAGTGCAAGGTAAAGACGGCCGTGAGCGCTTCGGGTGAATTACTGGCGCAGCAGATTCAATTTTTGATCAATTGCGGAGCGTACGGCAACTGCAGCGTCAACATAGTTGAAGGCGGCGGACATAATGCCACGGGGCCTTACGAGGTACCCAACGTGAAGATAGATGCCATGGGATTATATACGAACACGCCGCCGGTAGGAGCTTACCGGGGTTACGGGCATCCCGAAGTGCACTGGATGATAGAGCGGCACATGGACATCCTGGCGGATAAACTTGATATGTCTCCCGTGGAGTTAAGGCTGAAAAACTGTTTCAGACCGGGGAGTCTTACGGCATTCAACCAGGAAGTGAAGGAAGATCACGGCGATTTGCAGCAATGCATAAGATTGGTGGAGGAGCGATTAAACGATTATCTGGAAAACGAGCCGCCGCCCGCAGAAGGGGTATATCGGGGCGCTGGACTGGCCTCTTTCGGCAAGTCCCCGGTAATGGCCGTGAATGCTTCATCAGCCGCATTCATTCGGTTCAACCACGACGGATCGGTCGATCTGGCGTTCGCAGGGACGGAACTGGGACAGGGTTCATTGACTGCTCTGACGCAGATAGCGGCTGAAGCGCTGGAAGTTCCTGCGGAGAGCATAAGGGTTTTAAGGAGCAAGGATACGGATGCGACGCCGTATGAGTGGCAGACGGTCGGCAGCACAACCACCTGGAAAGTCGGCAACGCTATCATCACTGCGGCGGAGAAGGCGAAACGGCGATTAAAGAAGCATGCGGCCATAGTTTTCGGCGTTCACGATACGAACAAGGTTAGATATGAACGGGGCGTTTTTTCTCTCGCTGACGATCCTTCCATAACGCTGAAAATCAGCGATATCGCCATGGGGTATGTTTTTCCCAACGGCAGAGCCATTGGGGGGCCGATCATGGCTTCAGGATATTTCACGCCGGAAGGACTTACTTTTCCGGATGAAAAAACCGGGTTCGGCAACCTGGCGGCTGAATGGACCTTCGGATGCCAGGGAGCGGTCCTGGACATCGATTCTCAAACAGGTGAAATAACGTTGAGGCGACTTATTACCGCTATAGACGCGGGACAGATAATCAACCCCATGCTGGCCAGGGGACAGATCGTCGGCGCTATGGTACAGGGTTTGGGAGGCGCTTTAACCGAAAGAATCGTTTACCGGGAAGACGGCAAAATGCGGACCGATTCATTCGTCGATTATAAAGTGTTGGGACCGGAAGACATGCCGGACAAGTTTGAAGTTCATTTCGTGAATACTCCGACCAAGGACACGCCTTTCGGATGCAGACCCCTGGCAGAACATGCGATCGTCTCTGTCGCTCCGGCTGTAGCCAATGCCGTGAAAAACGCCTGCGGAGCGGAATTTTTTAATTTGCCCATTATACCTCAGGACATCCTGAAAGCGTTGAAGGATAAAAGGGCGTGACGGAAACTCCCATCGTTAAATTAAAACAGGCCGGAACGATGAAGTATTCACGTTTGAGCATTGTTTTATAATATTCTCGGGCGATGGTAAATTCGGAGAGATATTTAACCGGAAAGGATCACATATGAACAGATACAGATACAGATACATAGCCCCCGCTTCTTTGAACGAGGCGCTGGAAGCGTTGCAGCAGCCGGGATCGACAGCGCTGGCGGGCGGCACCGATCTGACGATCTCGTTAAGAAACGGGGATGCAAAGCCTGATACGGTCGTCGATATTAAAAAGATAGAGGAACTTAAGAGAATTGAATTGAACGAAGACCACATTTTCGTGGGTGCGTTGATCACGATGGCGGAGATAAGGCGAAACAAGGCCATAGCGGAGCAATTGCGTTGTTTATATGAATCGGCGGCATCCTTTGCGTGCTATGAAATAAGAATCAGGGCCACCATAGGCGGAAACCTGGCCAATGCAGCCCCCTGCGCACAGACCGCACCCAATCTGCTCGTGATGGAGGCTTCCGCGGTCACAGCCTCTCAGAAGGGAACGCGTGAGTTTCCCATAAAAAAGCTGATCACAGGCGTATATCGCACCAATCTTGAGCCGGGTGAACTGATAACAGGGATCAAAATACCCAAACCTCATCCCACGGCAAAAACCGGTTCATTCCGTATCGCCCGCATGAAGGGGATGGACCTTCCGTCGGTCAGCGGCGCCATGCTGGTGCAATATCCCGAAGATGATGAAAAAAGGGAGGTTCGATTCGCTCTGGGTTCAGTTGCGGCAACCCCGATCAGGTTGTCCGACGTGGAAGAAAAATTGAGCCGCAAGCCGCTGACGCGGGAACTTCTGGAGCAGGCGAAGGAAATCGTTAGGGAGCAGTTGAATCCCAGAAAAACGAGCCTGCGTGCTTCTCCTGAATATAAGAAGCATATAACGGGCGTTCATCTGGAAAGTTTGCTGAAACGGTTAACGGGTATAAAATTCGATTAAAAGGCGGAACAAACTATGAAAATACAATTTAAATTAAACGGTGAACAGAGGGAAGCGAATATTCCGGACCACAGGAGATTAATAGATTTCATCAGGGAAGATATGGGACTGACGGGAACCAAGGAAGGCTGCGGCAACGGAGAATGCGGAGCGTGCACGGTGCTGATGGACGGGATGCCGGTCAGGTCCTGTCTTGTTCTGGCTCCAGAGATAGACGGTTCGGAAATAACCACTATAGAAGGGTTGGACCGCAACGGAAAGCTGCATCCTGTTCAGCAGGCGTTTCTTGAAACAGGAGCGGTTCAATGCGGGTTCTGCACCGCAGGATTCGTTCTGGCCGTTAAAGCGCTGCTCGACAGGAATGCGAGTCCGGACGAAGCGGAAATAATGGAAGCGCTGGGCGGACATTTATGTCGCTGCACGGGATATGAAACTATTTTTGAAGCGGTGGAAAGAGCAATAGAATTGAATAAGAAGGCGCAGAAGGTATAATCGATGTGAAGGCTTTCAGAGAATGAAGGCCGTGAAAAATGATGCAGCGGCGGCGGAGCCGTCTTCAAGCGTAAAAGGAGTAGACAGAAAATGGACTTAATCGTAAAAAACGCCAGGATTGAAGGAGAGGAAAAATTAACCGACATAGCCGTGCAGGACGGAACAATCGTTCGGATCGCTCCGGATATTCAAGATAACGCGGATAAAACGGTCGATGCTGAAGGAAGGCTGACCGCCCCTACATTCGTTGATCCTCACATCCACCTGGACAAGTGTCTGATCAGCGAGACCGTAAGAGAAAACAAATCGGGAACGTTGACCGAGGCGATAGAGATAATATGGGAGCGGAAGAAGAATTATACAGCGGATGAGATAGCGGAAAGGGCCTGTCGAGCCGTGCAATGGGCCGTTCAGAACGGAACGACGAAGCTGAGAACGCACGTGGATGTTGATCCGATCGGCGGTTTGACGCCGCTGGAAGGTGTGGCGAAGGCGAGAAAGATGTGTGCCGATATAGCTGAGATACAAATAGTGGCTTTTCCTCAGGAAGGCATTATCCAGGCGGAGGGCACGGAAGAATTGATGCGCCAGGCTATGGAAAAGGGAGCCGATATAATAGGCGGCATGCCTTATAACGAGATGACTGATGTGGACTCGATGAAACATATCGATATAGTATTCGATATTGCGGCGGAATACGATTGCGATATCGACATGCACGTGGATGAGACGGACGACGATACAGCGCGCACCCTGCAGTATTTCGCGGCCAAAGCGATCAAAACGGGCATGAAGGGCCGGGTAACCTCCGGGCATACATGCGCGTTGAGCGCGTATAATCCCTATTACGCAGCAAAAATAATAGGTCTCGTCGCAACCGCTGATATGAACATGATAACCAATCCGGCCACCAACCTGATGCTGGAAGGCCGCCGCGATACCGTAAACAAGAGAAGAGGACTGACCAGGGTTAAAGAGTTGATGGAAGCGGGCGTCAACGTCTGTTACGGTCAGGATTGCATTAAAGATACTTTTTACCCCACTTTCGGAAAGGCTGATCTGCTGGAAGTGGGCATGATAGCAGCCCATGCCGCTCAACTGTCCATGCCCGCAGATATAAATGCTCTTTTCCGGATGCCGACCCATAATGCGGCTCGATGCATGAGACTGGAGAAATACGGACTGAAAGAGGGCGCAAAGGCTGATTTCAATATACTGGATTGCGAAACCGTTCAGGAAGCCTTCCGCCTGCAGCCGGACAGAACGGTATTCTTCCGGGGTAGTTTGACAGCACAAAGAACCACCAGGCAGGAGTTGTTCAGGCAAAATTAAACGAGGGCAAATTTTGCCGTCATAAAAGGAATTAATTCATATGAGTGAAGACGAAAGACAATACCACATATCTCTAAAAAAAGGGGATGTCGCTCGATATGTCCTTCTGCCGGGCGATCCCGGACGAGTCCCCAGGATTGCCGAATACCTGGATGAGGCTGAAAAAATAGCCGAAAACAGGGAATACCGGACATATACGGGAAAATACAAGGGCATACCCGTATCAGTCGTTTCCACAGGCATAGGCTGTCCCTCCGCTGCCATAGCCATTGAAGAACTCATCAAAATAGGAGCCGATACCTTCATAAGAGTCGGAACGGCCGGGTCGCTTCAACCGGATATCTCACTGGGAGACCTCGTTATATCAACCGGTTCGGTCAGAGAAGAAGGCACAACGAAACAATACGTTCCGGAAATATATCCTGCAGTTGCCGACATCGAAGTGACTTCTGCCCTGAAGCAGGCTGCGGTTAACCTGGGTTATCCGCATCACCTGGGCATCAGCCATTGTAAAGACGCCTTCTACTCGGAAGATATGGACATTCCGTTGCGGGAGGAACAGGAGATAAGATGGAAAGTCTGGCAAAGGGCCCGCGTCCTGGCGACATCAATGGAATCTGCAGCTCTTTTCGTCATTTCCTCCATTAGGGGCGTCAGAACCGGGGAAATCCTCGCAGTTATTGGCTCTACGCATGATAATCAACCCATTATAAAAAAAGCGGGAATAGGAGAAGCCGTAAAAACAGCATTGGAAGCCGTCAGGATACTCGATGCTAAAAACGATCACGCCGATCAGACACTGCGTCGTTAGAATGTTGTTTATTGCTCGTAATATTAATAGAAAGACATAATCCTCATCCACCCAGCATCAGAAAATTATGAACGAATGCGTTTTTCTTTTTGATCCGGTTATTGCCTGGCCCGCATTTAACAAAGGTCCGTCAAGATGAGAGAGCAGCCGAAAATCTAAATGGGTCAAACTTGTTAAAAAACATTGCGCTTGTTTGATCAGTAAAAACCTTGAGTATTGCCGGCGTTACTTTTAAAATTTTTAAGCAAAAGAATCGAACTGCCGGGCTTTTTCGATGTTTGAAAGTTGGGTCAGATTTTAAAGCAAAAATGAACAAAGTAATTTTCTCCATATCAAGAATAATCATTTTTTCAAGTATAATGGGATTACTTCTGATATTGTTTTTATCCGTCTATCTGGCGCCTAACCCGTCGTTTCAATTCGCAGTAAGATCGGACCTCAATTTCCTCGTTCGTTTTTATCTGCTTATGGGCGTGATACCCGTCGCGAATGACGTTTTTTCGCCTCTGCACGTTGCTGCGGAGAACAATAATCCTAAAATGTTCAAGATGTTGTACGATGCCGGACTTGAAATACGGTATGGTGATTATCTGTATCATACTGCATTCAAAAGCCAAAACGCTGCGCTATGGAAAACGTTTTTCGAATGCGGCGTTCCTTTTAATTTTAATAATCAACGTTTAATAGAAACGGCATTTGGAGCGGCGGATGCTGTAACTGCAGACAGATTAATGGAATCAGGAGCAGATTTAAATAGTGCGATGAAAGGCGCGATGGAAAATGAAAATATGCCGGTGATTGATAAACTCGCCAAAACAGGCGCTGAACCTCGGATACAATATTTCAAAAAATCAAGCACGAAGCAGTTATATTTGAAAATGTCCAAATGGATCGCTAAAGAACAGCTAATAGAAAAAGCAGCCGATTCGGGAAAAGTCGAAGCGCTGGCTGCGATTTTTGACATAACGGATAGAAACGAAATTTCTGAAGAGTTTGATGAGTTTTGTTTGCAACTCGCCTACAAGGCTGTTGAACAGAATTACTATGAAATAGTGGAATTCCTTCTGCAGCATCTTGAAGACATAGATCGGGAGTTTTTACCTGAAAAATTCGAGAGAATGATGCTTATTACTTATATTGATTCCGAGTCTGTGCTGTCTTATGCAGGAAGCCTTCTGCAACATGCGATGAGATTAAAACGGCATGAAATAGCTGAATTAATAAATAAGAAAGCGAAGCGATATGACAGCGATTTTGATGAGCGGTCAACGACCTATGAAACAAAATAGTATTTTTGCCGTGAAGTCAATAACTGTTTTAATTTTTTTGATGAATCCCGGCATCAGCCATGACAGACCAGGATTTGCGAAGGAGGCGTATGGCTTATACGTTGACTGGGTAAATCCGCAGCCTGACGCAGTATTAGCGAAAATTCGCGGTTTATGGACAAAACTCATTATAAATTTTCATTCTGTTCTCCTTAATTTCTTTTGCTTTTCGTGATTATTATGACTATAATGTACAGATAATTAAGCCCTTGGAGGACTTATTATGAAAAGAGCTGCCATATCAGAAATAAAGTCATCGATAAGCAGGTACCTGGCGGAAGTAAGAAAAGGGGAAGAGATAGTCATAACGGATCGAAAAAAGCCGATAGCTAAGATTGTTCCATACGAGGGCGAAGACACGGGCATACCGACGCGAGTGCAAAAGCTTGCTTATGCTGGATTGGCAAAGATCGGCAAGACCAGTATTCCGGATGATTTCTGGAAAAGAAGAGATTACAGGGATAAGGACGGAAAAGCCGTTTCTTTCCTTCTGGAGGAAAGAAGAGCTGGGCGATGAAATTCTGGGATGCTTCAGCGATAATCCCGTTGTGCCTGGAAGAAGAAAATTCAGGAACCCTGCAAAGAATAGCGGAAGAAGACAGCGCTCTGGCAGTATGGTGGGGAACCCTGATTGAATGTTTTTCAACCATTGCGCGTCTGCGCAGAGAAAAAATAGTGTCTATGGAAGAGGAACAGGCAATCAGAAAAAATGTCATGATTCTGTCAAATTTATGGACAGAGATTCTACCGGGGCATGAGTTGAGGATCACGGCAGCCAATATATTGCTGAGGCATCCGTTAAGGGCGGCGGATGCTTTTCAGTTAGCGGCCGCCCTTGTTTGGGCGGACAGGAATCCGACTGACGATTATTTCGTCAGTCTGGACACGCGGTTGAATCAGTCAGCGTTACAGGAGGGTTTCTCTGTTCTTCCATAGAAGATTTCCCGACGATGCAAACAAATACGGAGACTGAAAAAAATACCCGGATTTTTGGAACCTATTGTAAGGCTTTGGGCAGTCCCATGTATCATGGATAATCACGGATAAGGAACGAAGAGATTCGCCTGAATTGTTATGCCATTTGATCAGTTTGTAAAAATGAAAGAAGTATCGCGTAGCAGGACCGGCGCCGTTTTTTATGAAACGTTGAACATAGAAGTCAAGCGAAATAGATCAATGTCCTGAAAAATCAATGCGGTTTTGAAGAATAGGGCTGCAGTGGAGATTCGGTTGTCGTACGGCTGTTTGAAACTTTCGACGGAAATCATTATGCTGTTGATGCTGTTGCGTTGTAATACGCGGGAGCATTATGCCGCATGAGTAGATTCTGCCGTGGCTTGTGGATGGATTGATTTTTGGATAGTTATGACGAAATGTAAACGCATTTTTTTCAGAATTCTGTTGTTTTTTATAACTGTCTCGATCACTCTGGTCATGCTTGAAATGTATTTGAGGTTTTTCCGGCCGGTCAAGCATCGTCAGCCGCCTCCGCCGTTGCCGGAGGATGAGTGGTATGAGTTGTTGCACAGAAAATCGGCGATTCCCGGATTAGCGTATGAGCTTGCGCCGGGGATGAAGAAATTCTGGTACCGGACGGAGATATCGGTAAACAGTTACGGGATGCGCGATACGGAACCTTTAGAGGGGGATGACGTAAGGAGGATAATCGCTTTGGGGGATTCTTTCACGTTCGGTTTCGGCGTCGCCGGGGAAGAGACCTATCCCAATGTTCTGGAGAGCCTGTTGAACCAGTCGGAGGTGATGGGACCACACCGATATGACGTGCTTAACATGGGAGTATCGGGATATTCAACAAAGGAGGAAGCTCTGGTATTAAAACACCGGGGTATGCAATGGGAGCCGGACCTGGTGATCATCGGGTATTTTTTGAACGATCCGGAGCTGACACCTGTTCAGTTGCTTCAGGCCTATTATCATGACGTTCACTGGTGGCAGCATTCTCACCTGCTCAGGTTGGCGGCCAGAGGCATTGAGGGTTGGAAAATATTGAGGATGGGAGACGGAGATTATTTCCGCTATTTGCATGCCGAGGGCAGCGAAAAATGGGAATCCGTTGTGAAAGCTTTCGCTGATATTCGGGATATGACGCAAAAGAAGAATTCGAAAGTTCTGCTGGTTCTTTTTCCTTTCATACCCTGGGAAAAATGGGAGGCGGAATACCCCTATGAAGACATCCACAAAAAAGTAGCTGATACGGCCAGAAATAAGGGGTTCTATGTCCTGGACCTGCTGGATGCCTACAGAGATTACGAGCCGTTCATGCTCAGGGTGTCCCGATCCGACCATCATATCAATGCTTTAGGCCACCGCATCGCTGCCAGAGCCATAATGAAACGGATATTATCGAAAAAAAACCTGAAATCTAATTTGATCGATGCAAAGTAATGGGATGCAGTTGAAATGATCAAACAAAAAGCAGT
>CAZUFC010000160.1:0-17088 GCA_964619725.1 uncultured bacterium
GCCTTGCCGTGGAAAAAAATTTGCCCTGTGCATGCTTACCGGAAGGACACGAAATATTACTCCGATACCGATATATTTTTCGAGTTTCTTTCTTCTCAGGCACTGAGTTATGCTTTCCGGCATTTCCGCAAAATTGTAAGGATAATCGTACTTTCGGACGGAAAAAAGATTAATGACTGTTGACAGGTTATGAACCTTTATCTCATAATCCTTATGTGTTTGCAATTAAGGAGGTTTCTATGAGACGTTATCACATTTTAATTTCACTTTTTTTGATTACATTTGCAGCCGTTGCCACATGCAGGGGATATCCCGTGACATGGACCGGCCCGACGGGGTTATTCGAAATTGTGACAGCGGAAGGATTGGAAGGCAGGGACTACAGCTTCAGTTTTTATTTCAACAATTTCGACAGGGAAATAGCTGAAGGCGATTATTCAATCGACTATACGTATTTGTCTTTGCCTTTGGCATACGGGATCACGGACCGTTTTGAGGCGTCCTTTGCGCCTGAATACTTGATGATCCGCCAGGATGAGGTTGAAGATACGGACGGATTCGGCGATATCCTGGTGAACTTAAAGACGACGCTTCTGAGAGAGAACAAAGCGCCGGGAATAGGCCTGCTTCTGTTCGGTAAAGTACCGACAGCGGATGAGGAGGAAGGATTGGGAACGGGCGAGCCTGACTACGGGATCAAGGCGCTGTTGAGCAAGTCTGTGGGGAGCGCCGGTTTACATGCGAATTTCGGATTCATCAAGAAGGGTGATCCCGACTATGTTGATTTTGATGATCAGTTCATGTACGGCTTGGGATTGAATTTACCTTTGGAAAGCGATTTGCAATTCATCGTGGAGTTGTTAGGCGAGACTGCGTTCAGGGATGATTACGAAGAGCCGCTCGACTTCACGGTCGGCGCCAGGTATACCATGTCGAACGGTCTGACGCTCGGGGGCGGAGTTCGTTACAATCTTTTGATGGATTACGACCATTGTCCTGTGGGCGGCGTGTTCCACATAGGTTACGCTAAGCCTGAACCGACGCCTGAACCTGTTCCGACGCCTGTGCCGAACAGGCCGCCGCGTGTGACCTGCAGGATAGAGTCTGCTGAAGTCATACAGGGGCAATATACCAGGGTCACAGCTGAGGCTTACGATCCGGATATGGACATGTTGACCTACGAGTGGAGCGTTGACGGAGGCAGGATTGAGGGAGAAGGAGCCAGAGTGCGGTATCAAACTGACGATACCGAACCGGGCGGATTTACTATATCGCTGACGGTGAGTGATCCCCAGGGGCTTACGGACACCTGCAGCCTGGAGGTCCAGGTGATAAAGAAAGCGCCGGAACGCAAGAAGGTCAGGTTGCCGATGTCGCCTATTCCGTTTAAGAAAGGGTCGAGAGTCGACAATGTTGCGAAAGCATTGCTGGATGATATTGCTGTGACGATCAAGAAGCATCCCGGTGTGAATGTCGCCATAGTGGGTCATACGGATTCCACGGGTTCGGAGGAGATCAACCGCAAGGTCGGAAAAAAAAGAGCGGAAAACGTGAAAAAGTATCTTGCAGACCGCCACAACATCAATCCTGACCGTTTAACGGTTTTGAGCGCCGGAGAGTCGCAACCCGTTGCGGATAATGATACCGCAGAGGGCCGGGCGAAAAACAGGCGCGTTGAAATCGTTATGGAAGTGTGGCAGGAAGTGGAGTGATGCATGCCCGTTCGGGGTAAAAATCGACGGATAAGTCTGATTTTATTATTTCTTCTGGGGGTTTCAGAAGTTTGTTTCGCCGCTGTCTGCACAGGAGAAATAACGTTTTTGGGACCGCCGGGAGGAAATTTTAAATGTATAACTCACGCTCAAGAAGGGATACTGTTCTGCGGAACTCATAACGGACGGATATTCATGTCGTTGAATTACGGCGAAAAATGGCGCGAAATAACTCCTGAACCATTATCGCACAACGATATTATCGAACGGATCGTCGTGCATCCGAAAACGGCGGAGGTTTACGTTTTGGTCCGGAGTTTCGAGGACGGCATGGCGCTTCGGGCGGACCTGCAAAGTATCAGCAACGGAGATGCCGCCTGGGAAACGGTCATGAACGGCATATCCATTCGTTCGATTGCACTGGTTCCCGACGACCCGCAGACGATATATCTCGGCACGGACGACAGGCCTTATTATACCTATGACGGCGGAGCGCAATGGCATATTCCGGAATTCGAATTCCCGCATCCGCAGATAGAGTCAATGACAGTCGATCCGCAGGAGGAGGGAACCGTTTACGCGGGCACCTGGCAGAGAGCCTACAAAAGCATCGATGCCGGTAAAAACTGGTTCCCCATACACGGCGGTATGGCTCCCGATTCTGATGTTTTCTGCCTTATGTTCGACAAAAAAGGTAATTTATACGCCGGAACATGCGGATATGTCTATATCAGCAGTAATCGGGGAAAAATCTGGGAAAAACTGAGTAAAGGACTGAAAGGAAAAAGAATACATTCCCTTAAAATCGCCCCTGACGGAAGAATATTGGCCGGGGGAGACACCGGAGCGTATTGCCTGGATGAAAGCAATTCGACCTGGAATGAGCTGATTACAGGCATAGTCGTTTACGATATGGCGGTTGATGATGAAGGCGTCATTTACTGCGCAACGGAAAGCCCGGGTATTATTAAACTTCAGGAAAACAAAGAAGGTTACGTCGCCCTCAACGACGGACTGAACGCTACTTCGCCCGGACGGATAGTCGAGACCGCTCAGGGCAGCCTTGTCGTCGGATTGCACCACCAGCATAAAAAAAGCGGGTTATGGATACGGCAGAATGACCACTGGACGCAGCTCGATTTCGATATGCCGGAGGGCAGCATAAATGATTTTCTTACAATGGATAACCGGCTTGTCCTGGCGACCAACCGAGGCTGCTTCATTTTGGAATCCTCTCAGGGACTGGGGCGGATTCATTTGCTTGCGGATAAACTGGTTACTTCCATTTCAAAAACGGGAACAGGCAAAACGATCGCCGCAGGCACGCTGACAGGACTGTACTATATTGACCTCGTCGATTACAGCGTTTTGCCCATAGAGGAGTTTAATACAAAAAAAATCAATGCTGTGTGGATGACGTCTCATTTTCCCGGACGTGTTTACGTCGGTTGTGACGATGGACTGTTCTTCTATTCGACTGAACTGGAAACCTGGATGAAAAGCGATCTCAAAGCTGAGAATCTGAAAATCTCGGAAATATCCGGCGATCTGTCGCAGAAGAAAATATTCATCGCCTCGGAAGATGGGCTCCTGATGACCGAGGATCAAGGAATTACCTTCAGCAGACAAACCATGAACCTGCCCGATCTGCCCTGCCGTTCAGTTTCTATGTCTAATACTCATTTATTCGCCCTATTCAGCGACAACACCATATATGCACGCAAACTGGACAGGTTTGAATGGAAAAAAATAGAACAGGGCAGAGATATACCTTTATGGTCGCTCACCGCCTCGATATCCGGCGATACTCTGTATGCCGGAACGCACGGTTACGGTGTGCTGTGCATTAAAAAAAGCCTGTGGAATTCCTCAAAATAAATAATGCAGAAACCGCTTATTCAACGGATAAATCGTACGAAATGCCGAAATCGACGGAATAAGCCGTCGGGGGAGAGCCGTCGCCTTCTTCGGCATAGATGCTTCCGCCCAGCTTTATTGTTAGGGCAGAGGTTTCCAGGACAGTTCTGATGCAGGTACGATGGATATGTCCGCTTAACTCGAAATGCCGCCACTCTTCAGAATCATCAGGATAAGCGATGAATTCGTAACCCGCAGCGATGATGAGCGAAGAACGGAGCGTTCTGATATAACCCAGGCCGGTTTTGAAGGTGTGTTCGATCACAGGGGGCTGCAGGTCTATCTCAGGAGTAAGCTGTTTGTAAAGATTGCCGCCCCAATACCCGTATTCCATGCTAAGCTGAATGATGTTGGACTCGTCCCGGGAAATATCAAAGCCGGCATTGATCTTCAGGGGCATCCTCATGCTGATACGGTCGGTCGAACGGGAATCCCCCAATTCGGTTTCGCCTTCCAACCTGAAATTCGAAGCGTATTCGGCAAATGTCCTGAAATTGAAATGAGAACCCTCATATATCAGGCCGCATTGTATTCCCGTAGCGTAACCGGAATAGCGTCCGTCAAGGTTTATCTCATAATCGGCAAAACGATCGGAAGCCCCGTAGAAACGGTATTCTTTTTCAGTATGAAAACGCATTTCACCGAAATAAATAACCGGAGCGAATGCAGCGGTAATCCGTTCCGTGAGTTTTCTGCCCAGGGCAGAACGGAACCGGTAAAAATGAATATTGTGATTGACGGCGAGGCGTATGGAATCCATGGTGCCGGTTTCATAGTTGATAAAGTAATAATAATCGCTGAATTTGAAAATGTTGACTCCGGAAAGTTGGAATTCTGCAGACCAGAACCAGTTCGATATCCTTCCGCTCAACAGTAACGAAAAGGGAAATAAATCATCATCTTGCTCAGGCGCCGGAAACCTGTCCGGTTCAATACGGTACCTCTCATGAAAGAATGTCCGGTTTTTTTTAACCTTAATACCTGTTCTCCGGCGGTTATAAAACCACGAAAAAGAAAATTGTATCGTTGAAGCGTCGGTAAAAAAAGCGGGATTCTCATCGGCAGAATCCGGCATAAGACTTGACAGACAGGGAAAAGGACGCAACGGGGCGAATTGAGCGTTTGCACTCTCCTCGACCGGGACCAGGAGTAAAAATACTAGAAAAAGGGCAGGTTTTAATGAAAATTTCATGGCGGTTACTCAACCTCACTGCAAAGCGCTCGATAAAACTTTTGTTCTCAATGAGCCGGACCGGCTTTCGGAGTAAAAACGTACAGTAATGCACAGCTCTTTTCAACAGAAATCGAGACCTAAAAGTTCCGATATAAGAAAAATGAAAATTGAGAAAAACGCCGCAAATTGTGTGGTAAAGCCTTTAGCCCCTATTTCTCATGCCAAACCTGTTACGAACATCCATATCCATGCACCTTCAAACACTGCTCCCTGTGGACTTGCTCAACATAGCGCCGCTATGCTTCCGCAGGCCTTCGGTCCGCCGCAATCGAATCTGCAGAGGAGTCGTGTTTCTTATACGTTGACTGAGCAAATCCGCAGCCTGACGCAGTATTGGGGGAAATTCGCCTTTTATGGGCAAAAACTAACTGAATCCAGCCGCATGCGGCTTTGGCATTAAAATAATAGGAACAGATCATTACGTTTAAAGCAAAAAACATTAAAAATGGATTCGTTGCCGTGAGCGTGATCGAAATCGAAACAAAATGAAGGAAAAAGCCGACCGGACGACATGAAAAGCATGATTATTTCAATAGATTAACAGAAACCAGGAAGCGACAATTTGGAAGCGCAAAAAAAGCCTTTAAAAACGATGGGTTCTACATTCGTTAAATTTCGTGAGAAATCCGGGTTAGCCGCCCGACGCCGGCAAACGTGCAGAGAATACATATAAAAGGCTCTGGTAATTCCGTTGTCCGAGGAACATGTCGCTGCGAAATACTGCAGCTTTTTCGAAGCCGACGGCTGCATGGAAACGGATTGATGCAGCATTACATCTTGGGTGCAGTGCGACGAAAGCGCATGGAAGCAGTTCTGAATGCTTTTTCAGCAACCAACGATAGAAGCTTCTGCCTATGCCCCGGCCGTCATGCACGGGATTCACAGCCACTTGTTCAATATGGAGGATATCCCGATTGCGGACGCCCTGCTCAAGATGCGGGTCGAGCCAGATGAGGGAGGAAAGGATGTTTTCATCTATTTTCCAGTCTACCTTTGTGTATGCCATAACAGCCGTGCCCTTTGTCGCCGCGTAAAGTCTTGCAGGACGATCAGTTAAAAGTTTGTTCAGGTCAGGCTCCGAGAGTTCCTCCAGGAGAAATGCGTCATCAAGGTTATCTTCCAGGTAGGCCCGGTTAATCGCTGATATCTGCGTGACGTCATCCGGCAGCGCGGCGCGGAACGTCAGAATATTCTCACGACGAACATCACGGAAACAGAAAATCCTGACCAGCAGCGCCGTGAGCATGACGATTGCGCCGAGCTGCACCGTACTGAACGAATGTTGCAGCCAGATAACCATGAAAAATCCTGTACCGTAGCCGGTGAGTCCCAGGACTTTCTGTACAATCCACCACTTACGGAGTTTATAAGATTGTTCGGGGCTCTGGCGGATGTGATTGATCACCCAGAAGAAGTCTACGACGCCCAAGGCAAGAAAAGTGGCCGCAAGCTTTACCGGCTCCTGGAAATGGACAAAGAGAAACTCAAGTACGATAAGTCCGGCAAAGTCAATGCCGAATTCGGCTGGGGTGGCTATGAACTGCTTCTCGACGTAACTCGCCCAGTCCCACCAGTAAAGCGCTACGATTACAGTCACGAAGAGCGCCAGAACGATACGGAACCAGTTCTCAATGCTCAGTTCGAGAGTGAAGATGACGTTGGTGATGCCTATGCCTATCAGGATTGCATACAGCACTCCGACGAATTTTGTAATGAATTTTTTATGCAGTGTCTCATCAGTGTTCATTCGACATCTCCCGGACCCGGACTATGGCCGCATAGAAACTCGCAACACCTCCCCAATTTGGATTTTTCATTGCCGAAACAAGTCTCAGACATTCGCTGTCGAACGCACTTAAATCTCTTGATTTCTTGCGCACGAAATGTTTGCTGATCAGCGCTTTTCGTTCTGAAGTAAATTTTCTCATGTTTATTCAAACCGCCTCAATTTTGTGGGGATGTCGTATGGAAGCAACATTGAACAGCGCGTTGTCGGTCCTCCATCCTTTCGGTCAGTCTATTTCCGCCTGCGTTCATCATTGAAAATCAATGACTTTTTATCAGATTTTCCGTGTGGAGTCAATTCGCTTCAAGGAACTCTTAAATTCAGATTTTCGAGCCTCAAGAAATAATTTGAGAACATACTGTTTTTTGAGTATAGTATTTTTCGGAGATTCAACAAAAACAAAGGCGTTTGGAATTGAACGGCATATTTTTTTGGGAGAACGGTAGTGGATTTCTTCATACTTCGAATGCATCGTGAAAATTTCACAGAGTTCTGATCGGTCATTCGAGGGGCGGCAGGATTTTTTAAGGGAGTCAGTTTGATGAGAGAACAAATATGTTTTGTTGTGGTTTTACTGATGGTTGCGTTGTTTCCTTATGTGTCCGTTATGAAAGCAGCCGTTACACAGGATAAAGCGGTGGGAGAATCAGTCGGGATCATACACGGGAGCTGTCTTGCGTTCATTCCGGAACATGCTGATATGTCGATCAAAGGTCTTGGATTCTCGGCTGACGATTACGGGGTTCGAGAAGGAATATGGTCTTCGGAAGGAAGTCAACGGTCTCCGGGTGATCATTTCTTTTCCGCCATGCTGAGTCAGACGCCTTCGCCCGTTTTTACGGCTACGCCGGTTCCCACACCGGCTCCGACGACGGCCTGGACGGATGATCCGGTTGAAAACATCAAGGTAACAGCGCTTTCGGGTGATTTCTGGGGACATCGTATCATATCGGACGGTATGGGCGGATACATCGTCAGTTGGTGCAGTGAAGAGGGCGCGTTCGCTCAGAAATTCAACGATGCGGGTAACCGGATGTGGGGAGAGAACGGAATCAGGATAGCCGGCGATGCGACGGATTTTTATGGCAGTCCGAGATTGTGCACAGACGGCATGGGCGGCGCTTTATTTTTCTGGTCGGCTTATCACGAGGGTGGAGAATATGAGGTTTGGGGACAGAGGGCGGATGCTGCGGGAAATTTACAATGGGGATTGAACGGCCAAAGGATAGGCGACGCCGGCGAAGAAGCTGTCTGTCCTGCGGCGGCGACGGATGGAAACAACGGCGCGTATGTTTTCTGGGCGGGGGAGCTTATGTATGCTCAGAGAATAGACGCCGAGGGGAATTCTCTCTGGTCGGAAAAGATTCTAATCGATACCGGCGGATATTCGCCTCAGATCGTTAGCGACGGACGCGACGGCGCAATATTAACCTACAAAAAATGGACCTACAGTTATTATGATATATGGGCGCAACGGCTCAATCCGCTCGGTATGAAGCTGTGGGGAAACAATTCATTACTGGTGAGCGGCGCTTTCAATTATCAGGAATGTCCCAGGGTCGTATCCGACGGCGCGGGCGGCGGGGTATTTGCGTATAAAAGCCGGAGCGTAGGCCTCTACAGCATTTTTATGCAAAGAGTTGAATACGACGGGACCCCTTCGTGGATTGATGATGGGATTTGCTTTTATGACGGAGAGGTTGATGAGACTCATCTGGTTTCCGACGGAGCTGGCGGCGCTGTCGTCGTCTGGCGGGCAGCATCTGATTCCAACATATATGCCGGTCGCGTCGATGCCGACGGCAATTCCGTATGGAACGATCCCGTGCCGTTAACGGACCACGGAATGGTGGATGATTTTGCAAATTCTCCTCCGGCGGCGGTCACAGACGGCATGGGCGGCCTTATTGCCTTTTTTACCGTCTGGGACACGACAATTTACAAATATAGATTGATGGGACAGCGAGTCGATTCATCGGGCAATCTCCTCTGGGGTATGAACGGGATAACCGTCAGCGGCGATCATGATACTGCGAAGAGTTGCGCTCGTGCAGCAGCCTGCGCAGAAGGTTGGGGAGGCGCAGTAGTTTGCTGGCAGGACGACCGCGATGGATTCAGCGACATTTATATAATGGGCGTCGATTCAGACGGCGGCCTGGGGGAGCCATGCACTCTGCTGCTGACCCCGATACCCTCAACTCCAGTATCCCCCACTCCGATCCACACCTTCACACCAACGCCGAATACCACCTGGAGCGTCGATACTTCTGAAAACCTTCTGGTCAGAGAATCAAGGACTGACGATGCTTATGCCCACAGAATCATTTCCGACGGCTTCGGAGGATTCATAGTTGTATGGTCATATGAAATGAGAATCAGCAAGGGCAATCGGTACTACATTGCAGCGCAGAAATTCAATGAATTGGGAAACAGAATGTGGGGACCCGACGGCGTTCTAGTCTGTGATTATCCTACAGAACCCTTTGGACCGCGGGTATGCGCCGACGGTTCGGGCGGCGCTTACTTCGTCTGGTATGACTATAATGATGAGGTTAGGGCTCAAAGAATAACCGCCGCCGGCGTCGTCGCCTGGCAGCCGAACGGCGTCCGGTTGTCGTCTGAGGACGAATACGGATATTGCCCGTTCGCCGCTTCGGGCGGAAACAACGGCGCTTATTTCGTCTGGACGGGATACAAGACTCTTGTGCAGAGAGTCAGCCCCAGTGGAACAGTTTGCTGGAACTCGCCGGTCGAGGTCGGAGCAGATTACGGATGGAGCGGCAAAATAACGGAAGACGGCACAGGCGGTTGCATCGTTGTGTGGATGCAGTACGGCAATGATTGGGACGACGATATTTATATGCAGCGGCTGGATGCTAATGGAGTGAAGAAATGGGGCGAAGGCGGTTTCTGCGTATGTAATGCGGTCGATGATCAGGAATGTCCGAGGATTATTTCCGATGGAAAAGGCGGCGCTTTTGTCATGTGGACGGATGAAAGAGACCCGGAGGACGCAATTTACGTGCAAAAAGTACGACCTCGCGGTTCTGCCGCCTGGGAAACGAATGGAGTTTGCGTTTCCGATTTTCCCGCACGTTCCTGGGGAGGACACTATATGGTCCATGACGGAACCGGCGGCGTTATAGCCGTCTGGCGCACTACGGACTATACTTTAAGAGCTAAGCGGATAGATTCATCCGGGGATAATGCCTGGCTCGGCAGCGAAGCTTTATCGACCATCGGCAGCATTATTGATGTCGCCTACTCGCCTGTTCATGCCGTAACAGACGGCTTCGACGGCGCTATAGCTGCCTGGGTCGGGTATGACGAAACACTGGACCAGGATGTCGTTTATGCACAGAGAATTACCGGCAGAGGTTCTTTTCCCTGGGGACCCGGAGGTATAGTATTATGCGACAACAGTGAAGAGGAAATGAGCTGCGTCAGGGTCGCTCCATGTTCTGAAAACAAAGGCGGAGCATTGGCATGCTGGTGGGATGAAAGAAAATCTTTCGGACAAACGTTATTCGTCATGGGCATCAACCATCACGGCATTATAGGCGATCCGTGCGCCTGGCTTATCTCGCCGACGCCGGAACTGACTCCTTCAGAAATTCCTACGCCGCCTCCATCTGCAACGCCAACACAATCTCCCACAATGCCCCCGACCCTCACGCCCACTCTGTCCCCTACCCAGGCTCCAACCGATACCCCGACTTTAACGCCCACTCTCGTCCCGACAGATACCCCCACATTAACGCCGACATTCACCCCGACCGATACGCCCACTCTGACGCCGACACTCGTCCCGACCGATACGCCTTCTTCAACCCCCACCTCGTCTCCTACAGATTCACCCTCTCCATCTCATACACTAACGCCGACCCAAACCCTGACGCCTTCGCACACTCTCTCGCCCTCCCCTTCACTATCGCCAACCTTCTCACCCACTTTAACTCCCACTTTTTCTCCCACACTTACTCACACCTTCTCCCCTACAGAAACTCCCACTAATTCGCCCACATCCTCCCCCACCAATTCGCCCACGCATACTTTCACTCCAACACCGCTCGAAACGCCCACGCCTACACTATCGCCGACGCCGCCTCCTGTTCCTGCAGCCGGCTCTTTCGGTGTTGCATTACTCGCACTGTTGACAGGCCTCATGCTGGTGCATTCCAAATTTAAAAGTTGACCGGTTTGATATCCAAGCCTCGGTGATTGCAGACGGAAACTGTTCAAAAAATCACACCTTTTCGAGCAATATAATTCGAAAAGTTACTGTAAACGATTATCGAGCCGAATGAACCCTGTCGTCGTCAAACCGTTCGGACGCCTTATGAACAGTACATAGACGATTTTAAAATGAATGACGAAGCGATGTCGTCGCCTGCGGGACTGATCAAACAGGGGTTACACTTCTTTCAAAACTTTGAAGGTTTGTTTCAGTTATCGGGGGCGGGACCAGTATCGGGTTCGCAAGCGCAATTGAAATCGAAACAATTTGATGGAAGCTTCCGTCGAATTGTAACCTCAAAAGTCCTTTTTTTGATCAATGCCTGGCCTGAAAAAATTTTTTCTCTCTTGACACTGTTCAGAATAGGTGATAAAAAATTCTTATAATGCTTGATTTTTTGATTTTACATGTCCTGCTTGCACAAATTTCAATCGAAACTTTCTCTGATGTTTGAGAGGGTTTTAAGGAAGTCCGAAGATGTAATATTAAAAGGAAATTTCAATTCTCTGCGAGATGATTGCCGTTCCCGGCGCTTAAAAATCCATCCGGGCGAATCGGACATTTCAGGAACGGGATTGAGATGGAGAAAGGGCGTGTGCAACGGGACAAGAAAATTTTAATCGGCCGTGACTAGAGAGTCGGTACTGTCATTATTCAATGAGGGGAGAATGTAAGCGGCTCTTTTACATAGATTCTAAAGTTGTCGGTCCGATGAACGGACCGGAAAGTTAACCTATTTTTCGTTAAATTATAAGGAGGGTTATATGAAGAAATCATATTTACCGACCATCGCGGCGACATGCATTTTAATGATCATGTCGCTCGCGCAATTCAGCGGCGTATCGGCAAGAGACCTTGTGCCTTATGAGCCGGTCGTCATTGATGATCCCAACAATCCCGGAACGGGCGTCATGATCATTCCCCTGGTTGATGACGGTTCTTCCGGCGCCAAATCGGATACGGCATTCCATTCATTCGTCCGTTATCCTTCGGAATGGGACACGCAATATTTCGAGGAAATGACGGATAACATCGCTTATACCAGGGACCTTTTGTTCGGCGGGCAAGCATCGATTTCCAGTCCGGCGGACGGCGAGACCTGGCATTGCAAGATGGTCAGGCCCGACGGTTTGACCGCGACGTGGAACAAGTTGACGTTCTATGAGAATTATGAAGGGCAGACGAATTGTTTTATGACGCCCAACTGGGTTGAACCTTTGTGCAACGTGACTTCCATATTGATGACCTGGTATACCGGCGGTCAATGCGGGCCGAAGGGAACCTGGACGATGACCTTTTACAACGACGATGTCGTCTATTATGAAGGTTCGTTCGAGGTTTATCCCCGGATTCCGCCCACGAAACCCAGCGGCGAGATAACGGTTCCCCGGTATAATCAGGGTTCCTGCACTGATGCGTACGATAATATCTGCCGAACGGGAACCAGCCGTAATTCTTACCCCTGCGACGGGCGTCAGGGCGAGGTCCCCTGGACTGTAGCGGGTAAAGGTTGCGCCATGACCAGCGCCTGCATGGTGATGGCTTATCATGGCGTCTCGGTAACGCCTGCGGGATTCAACACCTGGTGTAAATCCAACAAAGGTTATGATCTCAACGGCAATATCTTCTGGAATTCCGTCAACAGGTATTCGGCTTTGCAGGGAGAAGATAAAACCGTCTCTTTCCGAGGTTTCGGCGGCAATCTCAAAAACCTGATCTGCACTTACGGTCCCCAGATAATCAGCGTTAAAAACAACGGACACTGGGTGACGGCAATAGGACAGGTGGAAGATGAATCGACCTATATCATTAATGATCCTGCAGGCGGCGTCGAAACGACTCTAAACGCTTACAGCAATACTTACAAGAGTATCAGGGCTTTTTCCGGGCCGGAACATGTGTTCGTCGACACGATGTGCGGCATTACCATCAGATACCATTCGCCGGGCGAGTTGATCATCAGCGATTCAGACGGAAGGATGACGGGTTATGATCCCGATACGGGAGTTTTTTACAACGAAATTCCCCAATCCAACTATGAATATATCGCTCTGCTTGAACCGGGAGAAGATTACCCCCCTGATTACGATATCGTAACGAAGTCCCTGGAAATCATTAAGCCGCCGGACGGCCTGTTTTCGCTGGACGTCATCGGAACCGGCACAGGAACGTATGATCTGGAAATTCATGCTTTTGATCTTAATGGGAATCCCTCTTCCGGAATCTATAGAAACGTTCCGATCGCACCGGGAGACCTGCATAATTACGAATTCCTCTTTAAACAGGACGGCGGCAGCGAAATACCCACTCCTTTCCCGCCCACAGGTACGCCGTCGCCCGCACCGCCCACAGAAACGCCGACAGCAGCTCCGCCCACCGACACTCCTGCGCCGCCAACCGAAACCCCAACCCCCGCGCCTCCCACAGAAACGCCGACTCCAGCCCCTCCCACAGAAACTCCAACTCCTGCACCTCC
This sequence comes from uncultured bacterium, assembly GCA_964619725.1. Lineage (GTDB taxonomy): Bacteria > CSSED10-310 > CAZUFC01 > CAZUFC01 > CAZUFC01 > CAZUFC01. Next base: position 13,363 of record CAZUFC010000160.1, read on the forward strand.
CACAGAAACGCCGACACCTGTCCCGCCTACGGAAACTCCGACTCCCGTTCCCCCTACCGATACTCCAACGCCTGAAACTCCGACCAATACACCGACTTTCACTCCAACCTCGGAACCGACGAACACCCCTGCAGCCGTCGAATGCGAAGTAGAAATCGTAAACGCCCAATATTATAACAAACAAAAATGGTTAATGGTGATAGCTCTTTGCGATAAAAAAGGAGCCACTTTGACGCTCTGGGATGACGCCGGACATTTCCTGGGCACAATGACTTCGCACGGCGCTCAAAATCACAGGTGGAGAGGAACAGTAGACCATAAACCAGAATTCGTTGAAGTTCGCAGTGATTGCGGAGGCGTTGACACGGCCAAGTTGTAAAGACTGCGGTACGATGGTTTTTACGACCGTCAGCAATTGTGTATAAATGAGCTAAGGGCTTTTTACGCCGGGAAAACCGGCGTAAAAAGCCTTTAAATTCCCTGTTCGCGTAGAATCGCATAAAAAAAGAAAAGTAGAAGCGGCATCCTGCCGCTTTCCGAAGCCCTTTCAAAATCGATCACGCCGATGCGGCCCCGTAATCCTGAATGAAATAATAAAAAACCGTAAGCGTAACCAGCTTCCCGATGCATCTCTGAAATCCATTTCCCGTCAAGGCGAAAAAAAGATCAGCAATATGCTAACATAGAACTGATCAAACCGGGATTACACTTCTTCCATAACTTTTGACAGTTTGTTTCAGTAATCAGTATCGGTATCGCAATCGGGATCGAAATCGAAACAAAATGATGAGATATTCTTTCGAAATGCAACCTCAAAAGACGCATTTTTGATCTATGCCGTTAATATGATGTACAGATTAAATAACGACAACGACAGCAGCAACGATTATAAATAAACATATTTACTTTTAAAATCAATTACTTGTATTCCTGATCCTGATGCCGGAGCCGCCGGCGGGGGAATTGGACAATCTTCATGCTTTACGGCGTTGCATGTAAAAAATTGGATTCAATAAGTCGTAGAGCTTTTGTCAAAAGCAATAAATTTGTCGACTGATGCAGAAAAAAGTGTGGGTGCAGCCATTTCTGCTACCCTTATATCGAATGCCCAACCAGGCGGCTAAACAGGGACAAGCGGCCCCCTTGACTAAAAAGTGAAAAAAGGTAGGATATATCAGTAATAACGAGCAATGCGCCGTTCAACCCTGACCGGCCCGGACAACACGAAAGCGGCAAAACAAGGAAGGATAAAATGACCGAGGTCAATATACTTCATCTCTCGGACACTCACTTCAAAGAAGGTGATGAGAACAAACAGAAGACTTATGCGGCAGACGTGACGACGAAATTAATAACAGCCGTATCTGAGCACATAGAGGAGCATTCGCCCCATGTCGATTACGTAGCTTTTACGGGCGACATAGCGTTCAACGGCCGCGATTACGGCGAAGCGTGGAAATTCTTCAGTAAGTTGAAGGAAAAATTATCCCCGGATGCTGTTTTTCTTATCGTGCCCGGGAATCATGATGTCGACCGGAAAAAGGTAAAAGGGCATATATCTCTCCACGACATGGTTGAAAATCAAAAAACAGATAACTTTCTTGAATCGAAAGAAGACATAAATTATCTCCTCATCCCCAAATTCAAAGCCTATCGAGAGTTCGTGGACAGGATTCAACCCGGATTATACGAATTAGAGGACGATTATTACTGGGTTCACAATGACGAGGACCGCCGGGTGACGTTTTTGGGACTCAACAGCGCCTGGGCCTGTCAGGACGACGATGACCGGTTCAAAATAACGCTCGGATATCCGCAGGTCATGGGGGCCCTGGACGAGTCACTAGCCGCTATGCCGTTTAAGATCGCCCTGATGCATCACCCGCCGGAAAACTGGTTCGAAGGAAGAGATTTCGGCCGTTACTACGGTGAACTTGAGCATCACTGTTTTTTAATCCTGCACGGTCATAAACACAAGGATGATGCAAGACTCGTAAACACACCGACAGACCGCTGCATAACCCTCGGCGCCAACGCTTCTTATACGAAAGAGGGCGACGGTTTCGTAGGTTTTCAGTTTATCCGTATAAACTGTCGGAAAAGAAGATCGACGTGCGCGTTTATCCCTACAAACTGGAAAAGATCGAGCGGATTCAGTTTCTGCCCGCCAGGAACCGCTGGCGGGGACAGAAAGGATGCGATTACTTCGATCTGACGATAGAGCAGGCTTGCGAAGAAGAAAGGGAATCCCGTTCATCCCTTACTATTCCCGAAGGATACAGGCAATGGTTGAAGGATGATAATTCCATATTGCGTTTCGATGAGTTGGCCGCCAGTGGAGAAGCCGTCGTCCTCAGTCTCCCGAAATTGTACATTCCATTGGAAACCGCGAATCCGGACTACAAACCGAAAGAACGGGAGGGGATGCATAAAAAAGAAATGTTTGAAGAATTCGTCGGTGAAGAGGATGCGGACGAAACCGTTGAGGAGGCCGGTGAAAGCCCCACAATCAGCATAGAAGAACTCCTGATGAAAAAGAAGTGTATTCTTCTGCGCGGAGAAGCCGGCACAGGCAAAACAACCCTGGTCAGGCACCTGGCTTACTCACTGGCCCAAAGCAGATGCCCGGCGGGTATGCAGTTCCGGCTGCCGGTCCCGGTGTTTTTCAAAACGTTCTGGTCTGTTTTCGACAAAGAATACAAAGAGAAACGGGACTGCATCGACATGACGGAGCTGCTGGATAAATATTTTCAGCACGCCGAATGCCCTTTAACCATGGAAACAGTGAAAACCTGGGCGAATCAGAACAGGGCCGTTTTCCTGTTCGACGGACTCGACGAAATACCCAAACATCTGCGCCCGGAATTAGTGGAAAAAACCGCGAATTTTCGTAAGGCCCACAAGGAGAACGTATTCCTGTTCACGGGACGCAGTCACGGGGTCGCCGGCAAAGCCGCCCAGAGCTTCGGCAAACATCTCCACGATATTAATCCGTTGAACAGGGACCAGGTAAACTCGTTCATCGGTCGCTGGTTCGCTTCCGTTAAAAAACAGGCCAAAGGTATGGCGCAAGCAACCGCAGAATCCATGATCTCCGACATGGAGCGGCATGAACACATCGGACCGTTCTCCGAGAATCCCCTGCTGCTGACCGCCCTGTGCATCCTTTACCTGGACGGCAACCGTTTCCCCGATCAGAGGGCCGATCTGTATGACAGGACGGTAAATAACCTGATTTTCCGCAAGTTCCACGATCCCGCCGATCCCGAAATGGAAAACCGAGTCGATGACTACCTGATGCGAACGGCATTTTATGTGCATGAAGAGAGAAAACGGGAATTCGACGAACATATTGCCGAAGAACTGATTAAGGAATCATTCCCCAAAAAGAAAGAGGAAAAAGAAGTCGATTACAAAATGCGGCAGAAAGAACTTTTCCGAAGCATTGAACCCGATTGCGGACTCTTGAGACGGCTCGACAGCGGACAACTGGAGTTCTTCCATTTGAGTTTCCAGGCGTTCCTGGCGGCAAAACGAATTAGAGATGCGGTATTGGACCATAATACCTTCCTGGATGACGAATGGTGGGAAGAAGCTCTTCTGCTCTATGCCGGCTTGCGCAACAAAGGATCGAAAGTACTCAGCGCCCGGATAATCGAAGAAATCATGCGGCATGCATTGATGCCGGGTAAAGACAAAGAACGGCTGCTGCTTCTGGCCGCAAAA
>CAZUFC010000161.1:0-16968 GCA_964619725.1 uncultured bacterium
TTATGCCGATTTGCAATGCAAGAAAATCACACTTTTTCAATAGATTGTGACATTCATGTCAGGAGTTCAGAATTTGTAAACCATGTTTGATCAGTCCCAACCCATCTGAGTTGAGATGAAGCGCTAAACAGTCTAAATTACCCGGCCAGTTTCTTTCTCGCTTTTTGTATCCGGTTAGGGGAGAATAATGACGCCATAATCGAAAGATTCCAAGCTTTATCCCTATACCGGTATCGAATATCAAAGTTTCATCCGCCTGACGCTGGAAATGTCCCTCAAGTCCTTTTTACAATATATGGCCTTTCCGCCCTGTCCGAACGAAAAAATGAAAAGTCTCGGAAATGATCAAACTGCTGAATCATAACCTCAAAATTCCTGTTTCGAGCGATGCCTAATTTCAAACATTCCTGCATTTTTATTCAAAAAAAGTTCGCCTTTCTTTTTCTTGAAATCAGCGGTGAAATTTTACAGAATTATATTTGGAAATTATCGATTATTCGATAAAATCCAAAGGAGATATGCCCATCGGTTCAATTCAAGTATACTTTTACGGTAAGGAAGCGCCGCCGAAAAGCTTCAAAATTCGGCCCAGGCAATATGAACCACGGCATACTGAAAGAACACAATGATTTTCTTCACGGCAAGAGAATCGTCCTGCGGCGGCTGGAAGCAGCGTAAAGAATTCTGCCATGATGTAAGTTAAGAGGTTCACCCGGTGAAAGCACGCATTTACCCGACCATAATGATTATGGGATTCAGCGGACTGGTTGCCGAGATACTTGTCCTCAGGGAACTTATGATCGTTTTTTCAGGGAACGAGTTCTCTATAGGCATTATTCTGGCCAACTGGCTCATTCTTGAAGCCTTCGGAAGCTTCTGCCTCGGCAGGAAGGCAGAGAAACCCCGAAACAGGCTTGAGATATTTGCGGTCATCACTATACTTTTTTCCCTGTCTTTACCCCTTGCAGTTCTTATGACGCGCATTCTGAAAAGAGTCATCGGCGTTTCCATCGGCGAAGGCATTGGATTTCTGCCCATGTTCTATACTTCATTTCTCATACTTTTGCCGGTGAGTGTGCTTCACGGAGCATTATTTACTTTCAGTTGCAGAATATTTTCCATGTTTTCCAGCGAGGACGAAACCTCGGCAGGCAGGGTATATGTGTATGAAACGGCGGGTACGATAGTCGGCGGAATTGTGTGCACCTGGTTCCTGATTCCCTATCTGAATACTTTTCAGGCATCCTTGTGGCTCGCCGTATTGAACTTTGCGGTATGCTTCGTTTTGCTGGCCCCTTACTGGAAAACCGGAATGTTTCAAAGAGCAATGATGGTTTCCTTGAGCGCACTTATTTTATTTGCCGGTTATTTGTTTCTCGGCGGGTATGCGCACAGGCTGCATGAATACTCAATTAAAGCGCAATGGAAGAACCAGAACGTCGTTCATTACCAGAACTCCCAATACGGCAATATCTGCGTCCTGGAAAACCAGGGTCAATACATATTCTTTCTGGATGGAATTGCAAGCATCATTACGCCGATTCCGGATATACCTTTTGTTGAAGAATACGTCCATCTCCCGCTTCTTGCCCACCCGGAACCCGCAAGACTCCTGATTTTGAGCGGCGGAGCAGGCGGCGTTATTTCTGAAGCGTTGAAACACCCGTCGATAGGCACAATCGAATATTCAGAACTTGATCCGCTGCTTCTGGACCTGTTGAGAAAATTCTCCACGCCGCTTTCCGAATCTGAGTTGAATGATGGAAGAGTAAAGATAAGAAATATTGACGGCCGACTGCTGCTAAAAACTACGCCCAACAAATACGATGCGATACTGGTAGGTATTCGGGAGCCGTCCAATCTACAGGCGAACAGGTTCTTCACTAAGGAGTTCTTCGCCCTGGCGAGAGAGAAACTGAATGACGACGGCATACTGACGCTGGCGCTGCCCGGTTCCCTGACCTACTCGAATGAAGAATTGAAGAACCTGAACAGTTGTATTTTCAACACGCTGAAAAGAGTCTTTTCTCATATTAGAGTAATCCCCGGCGAAGGCAATAATCTTTTTCTCGCATCGGACTCCAGGGAAATATCAGAGATAGACAGAGAACAGGTTATAGATAGACTGAATCATCGGAACCTTGAAACAGAAGTCGTCATTCCCTGGCGTATCGAGAATAAATTGCATCGAGGATGGCGGGACTGGTTTTCACGTTTTATTGAAGGAAGCAGTCAGAAGATCAATTCTGATTTCAAACCCATGGGACTGTTCTACAGCATCTCTCACTGGAATTCATTGTTTGCTGTTTCACTTCGCGGGCTTTTCAAACTGCTTGAAAAGATAGACTTGAAGATCATTGCCGTTCCGCTTGCTGTTCTGCTGTTCCTCCATTTCTTCCTGCGACCGAAAAAAAAACGATTATTCGGGACAGGCATACCCCTGTCAATCATCACGACAGGCTTTGCCGGAATGATATTCGACCTTATGTTGATTTTCGCATTTCAGGCGATCTATGGATACGTATTCTCATGGATCGGACTTCTTGTGGCATTCTTCATGGCAGGGGCGGCTTGCGGGGCAATATTGACGACAAGGGTTGCAGCACGGACGAGAGACTGTCTCAGGTTATATAAAAGAATTGAACTGGCAATTGTCGTCTGGTCTTTTGGATGGCCGCTCATATTTCTCGCCGTCCATTCCTCGCCAGGCTCTCCAAGAGCATTTTTTCTTTCCAAGATGCTGTTTTTGATCATCTCCCTCATTTGCGGCCTTCTGGTGGGCGCTCAGTTCCCTCCGGCAAACAAGATATACCTGGAGAACCGCGCCGGCGTGAGCAGGACGGCCGGATTGCTTTACGCTTCGGACCTCCTGGGCGGGTGGTTAGGAGGAATTGCAGGCGCTGTTGCTCTTCTGCCTGTTCTGGGTTTTATCGGTACCGGCATAACAGTGGGAATGCTGAAATTGACAAGCTTCATCATCATGGCCGCCGGACCCGGACGGTATCCGGCAGGAGGTAAAACATGAAAGATTATTTTCTAAAGAAATTTACAAGGAGAGATTTCCTGAAGGACGCGTCCAGACTGATTCTGGCAGCCGGTCTGCCTTCAATCTTCCTCGGATGCACCGTTAAAGAAGCGTCCGGAAATGAAACAAACGGCGCAGTCGAAAAAAACGGCAAGTCAACCCCAAGTTTTGTGCCGGCCTATCTGAAGCTTCACAAAACAGGTGAACTAAAAAAGCGGGTAAAGGAGCTCTGGGATATTATGGAAGCCTGCACCCTCTGTCCGAGGCAATGCAACGTGAATCGCCTTGAAGGAGAGAAGGGTTTCTGCGGCGCTCCGGGCACAAAACTTTTCGTTTCAGCCTCTCATGCCCATTTCGGCGAAGAACGGCCGCTCGTTGGAAAAGGCGGTTCGGGAACGATCTTTCTCACTCATTGCAACCTGGGGTGCGTATTCTGTCAGAACTGGCAAATAAGCCGGCTCGGCATGGGCGAAAAAAACAGCATAGATGAACTGGCCGGCAAGATGCTTAGACTGCAAAAGTTGGGCTGTCACAATATAAATCTCGTAACCCCCACCCATTACTCCGCACATATCCTTAAGGCGCTTGACAAAGCAGCAGAAAAGGGGCTGCGGCTGCCGGTCGTTTACAACACTTCCGGCTGGGAGCGCCTGGAGATAGTCAAGCTCCTGGATGGAATAGTTGATGTCTACCTGCCTGATTTCAAATATTGGGACAGCGATATGTCGGATAAATATTCATCCGGAGCGGAAAGTTATCCTGACGCAACAAAACAGGCAATACTTGAGATGCATCGTCAGGTCGGTACGGCAAGTCCCGCGGAAGACGGCATTATCCGTAGAGGAATGATGATCAGACATCTGGTTATGCCGAATAATACGGCAGGGTCCGAAAAGATAATGGAGTGGATTGCGGAAAATCTGCCGAAAGACACTTATGTCAACGTGATGGCGCAGTACAATCCGGCCTATAAAGCATTCGATTATCCGGATATATCAAGAAGAATTACTACCGCAGAATACAAAAAGGTAGTTAACAGTGCAAAGAAAGCCGGACTCACGAATCTCGACGTCCAGGCTTATTGGTGGTTGAAATGACAGACGCAGTTCATCCTCCGCCTTCATCATTACTCGTCTTCTCTGGATAGGCAATTCAGGGAATGATCAGACACAAAAACATTAAAAAAGAAATTGAACTGCGGAATGGAGGAGCCCATGTCAGTTGAAAACACACATCTCCTCGCCTACCTGACCTGGGACCGCGTGGCGCCCTGGAAAGTGATGGCGATGAAAGACCCGAACAAAAGGCTGTTTCCCTTTGCCTATGGATCGAGACAACGTATCTACTTCAAGAGGGCAATGGCAGGCGCCGTGCTTTGGGTGGCGACAGTCCCGCGTCTCGAAGTGGGAAAGAAGAGTGAGAGTAAAGGAAAGCAGGTGAAGAACTTCATTGCTATGCCGCCGACCCTGGTGGCCCGTCTAAAGATCAAAGCCTTCCTGTGTGAGCGATACGACTGTTTCAGGCAAGGGACTGGCCAGGAAGCCCGGAATCCCGGTGTCGCTGCTCTGCTGAAGCAATGGGGAGCGGTGGCGACCGCACGAGAGGAGGGCAGCGTGTTTTACGGGCCCAATGACGCGACGGGTTTCCTGAACAGCCTTGTCTTCCACAGCGCAAAGAAAGCGACAAGCCTGAAGCCGGATGAGAATCTTACCGAAAGCGAGCGATACATGAGCTATGCCTACAAACTCCAGAGTATTCGCCGCATCAATGTGGCCGAATCAAGTGGACGCTTTGACCTTGGTTCCTCGAATGTGCTGGGACAACAATCGGAACGGACCGTCTTCCTGAGTTACGTCCATAACGATAGTAGGAATTACCCAGCGGAACTGGCGTGCGAACTCCAGAAACAAGGATGGAATCCGTGGTTCGACAGTCTGTCCATGCCCGGATACCGCACGTCAAGCTCCTTGCGAAGCTCCATCGGGAATAAGGAACGCACTCGAAGACTCGCAGGACTTATTGGCGCACCTTTGCGATTTTTCCCGAAAGTAGAGATATGAACGGGCTTATCAACCGGATACTTTAAGGGTTGCTACGAGAAATGGCAAAACGAGAATCTTGGAATCGGCGGAGTGCGCGTTGGAATCCCTTCTTTGTGTCTCTAGTTTGCGCAGCACTCATCGTACTGAACTATCGGCGGGAACGTTGGCTCTATATTTTTCCCCTGGTCGTCTTGGGAAGCCATGCGACATCAGCCTTCGTTTTCTGGATGATTCGTCTGAGTAAGACCCGCAGTGAAGCATGGCGAAAAGCAGTCATTTCATTCGGGGTCGTATCGCAAGTTTTCGGTTTCGCTGGTCTTGCAAGCCTGGTTGTAATGCTGATCGACCTGATCATAATGCCCGGCCGGCTATCTGAACGCTTTGGCGAACCTGATGGGAAATTCTGGGTTCTATGGGCCTGGACCGCCATCGAGATCATTCATGCACATGTGTACAAAATCACCTTCGGTAAGCGCGATACGTTGGAATATGTCTTGAGGGAGCGTTGCTGGGCGGATGCAGCATGGCCGCTGGGGGGCGCCATCGGCCGGCAAATCAGCAAAGTCCGTCAGCAGCATGCCTCAGGATCGTGCGACACGCATCGCCCAGGAGGGGAATAAACCTGCCGGAGCGACCGTCCGCAGGTTATTCCCGGAGCGTTCTGAAGAAGGATGCAGAAATGTGCAAGTCGATCCAAAACGCTGCCATATCGAACATCTTCACCGAAATTCGGAATTGATCATAAAAGCGTCTTTTGATGTTACAATTCGAGCGAATCTTCTGTCATTTTGTTTCGATTTCGACCCCGATACCGACCCCGAATACTGTAGCAAACTGTCAAAAATTTTGAAAGAAGTATAACTCAGGTTTGATCAGTCCGCGAAATTCTTATCATCCTTCTCATCGATTCAGGGCATCCAGACCAGTTCAGCCCACACTGCCCAATGGTCGGAATACATTCTCATATCCTCGATTCTGTACGCGTCGTTTCCCATACACCTGCGTCTTCGAATTCTGCGGCATTCCACCCGGCGGCCGTCCGCTGTGAACATGGAGCGATCGACCTGTGCATCTCGCACCTGGATTGATGGGGAGACGAGAATAAAGTCGATCATCTGGTTATGATGGTCTCCCGGGTAATAGGTGTTGACGGTGGTATATTCATGGGGGAGATTCTCGGGGTGAATGCGCCGGTAAGCGTTTTCCATGCCCAGATTCGTGGTGAGATTAACAAAAAGGGGATTGTATTGATTTTCTTCAGGGCGTCCTGCCTGCTGTCCGAAGTTGAGATCGCCCATAACGATAACAGGGTCCTGTTGCCTGCTTCGATTCGCTATCATCTCTTCTAAAAGTTGTGCATTACCCCGTTTTTCACAGTCATCCTTTCCCCCGATATGTACGTTGTAAACATAAAAAGACCGGTTGGTCGCCAGGTCTTGGAAACGTACCCACAGGATAATGCGATCGGAATGATCGCGTGAGCCGGTGGAGATGTAGGTATCTGAGCAGCCGCCCCGTTCCCTTCTTTGCCGGTGACTGATGGTTTGCCAACCACGCTCCGTTTCTGCCAGGCGGTTTGTCGCATAAAGAATAGCCAGACCTTCGTGCGGGTTCCAGACCGCAGGACCGCCTCTTTCCCGGGCATAGAATCCATAATGTGAAAGATAATTGTCTTTCATGTCCTGGAGCATGTTTCCCTCAACTTCCTGCATAGCGATAATATCCGGCATGATGCCCCGCTCCCGGTCGATGATCATATCCCGAAGCCGCGCCGCCCTTTCACCCCAGGTGTTCGGAGAATCATCCTCGTCCACGCGGATATTCACCGTCATTACATGCAGTGGAATCGGATATCCGGGAAGAGCTGTCTGGCGGCAACGTATCTGGTTTTCTTCCTCGGCATCAATATAAAATATGATTAAATTGTTTTCAAAACTCACAAGCGCAGGACTGAAGGCCGAGTTGATACGGGGCAGACGGCCGTGCAATATCCAGCCTTTTCCGTTATAGGATGCCATCCAGATAGACTTGGAAGCCCGTCTGCGCCACCGGGAAAAATCGCTCAATCCGTTTCCGGCGTATATGCCGTAATAACGGCGTGGGTTCTTATCTTTAAAGGCCAATACAATCTTATTATCATGCGCTGTAAGAGCAGGCCGGCCAGCGCCCTCTGCGCCGTGTAACTCAATCGGTTCGGTCCAGGTCAACCGGTCAGGCCCTTCCGTGCGGTCCAAATATTGACGGGTCGCTTTGACTTTATCTTCCGGGTCGATGAATACCAGCGCCTGATGCCCGTTCTCTGCAGCTTCCCATCTGGCTAATGCCGGCGCCGTCCGTGTGGTTGCCCCTGGAATGACGCGATCAGCATCACGGCGATTATGGTAAAAATACCAGATACGATTATCCCGGTCCCTTCCTTTGTGCGCTGCCAGCGAACCGCTCATAGCCGGTCCTTTCGATGTCTGCACATTGGCTGCATATCCATGACCGCGCCAGCGGCCGCGGCTGTCCATTGATGCGAGCCAGATCAGGGGATTGTTGTGCCCCTTGAAACTTAAATAAAGACGGTTGTTGAATACGGCTAGTTCTGGACTGCTGTCCGTGCGCATTTGAACAGGTCCCGGTTCCGGTAAATTACAGGACAATGGCTGAACATCCCAGCTTGACGGATTAAAAGGATCATCTGACGAAGCAAGGTGTATAAGACCGGTATTTCCGGGTTCCTTGTAAGCCACATAAATCCGGTTCCGAAAGACTGCCGCAGCCGGCGCCCTGTCGGATGACGCGTTTGGAATAGTCATGGAAAATCCCTTTCTGTCAGGATGAAAATCGGTAGATGGATATTCAATTCCACAGAATTGAAGTCGTTAACATGTGAAAAAGAAATCCTTCCTGCCGCCAAATTAAAATGTAGCGCAAGAAAAGTCAATATTAGCCTCAAATCGCTGTGTAAAGGCCTATTCATCGGCATCGGTATCGGTATCGGGGTCGGCATCGCAATCGGCATCGAAATCGAAACAAAATGATGAGATATTCTTTAGAAATGTAACCTCAAAAGAGGCATTTTTGATCAATGCCGAAAAATACATTTTTATAATCTGAGTTTAAAGGCATTTCTTTTTTGCTTGGAATCAGCTCTGAAATTTTATAAAAGTCGTTTTCAAGAGCCTACTTTTATGGAATCAGAGCCTGTCAGTCGATATTTCTCAAAGATAATTTAATGAGAAGATAGGTGTTTCCGCGGATTCGGGAGTTGAGCTCCGAGCGTTACGGTTAATATGACGATCAGTAGAGCGATTCCGGCGGCGTCTGAAGCGGGTACGGCGGCGGGTGTGGGTATGGTAGTAGGAGTCGGAGCAGGTGTAGGCGTGGTTGACGGTCTTAATCTAACGGTGCGGAAACCTATGGTGTGATCGCTGTATTGGGGTGAAATGGAGTTTCTGAAAGCAGAGCGACAAATCATGGGAACATCGAACCAGCAGCCGCCGCGATAGATTTTATCCATGCCGGATTCGGGACCGGCGGGATCGACGACAGGGCCCGGAGGATATGAGTCTAGCCAGTCCCAGACCCATTCCCATATATTTCCGTGCATATCATGCAGCAGCCAGTTGTTTTCCTGTTTCTGCATGACGTCATGCGTTTGATCATCGGAATTGATCGTGTACCAGGCCAGGGGTGAGAGGTTGGCGTCGTATTCGTAGCAGGAGAGGTTGTCCAGTCCGTTGTTATAGGCAGTAGTTGTTCCGGCGCGACAAGCATATTCCCATTCTGATTCTGTAGGCAGCCGGTAACCCCCGGCATCCGTTTTCCAGTAGACTGTTCCTTCGGTCACGGGGGGAATCCCGTCAAAGACCGTAGTGAATTCTGCATCTTCGTAATAACAGGGAGTTAAACTTTCGTTTTGGCTTATTCTGTTGCAGTAGATCACGGCATCATACCAGGTGATTCTCTCCACCGGTCTGTTATTGCCGGGAAAATAAGAAGGATTGTTTCCGAAGACGGACTGCCATTCAGCCTGCGTAACCTCGCATTTTTTCATAAAAAAATCATTAGTCAGTATAACTTCATGAAGCGTTTCATTGTCGACGCGACACATCTCATCAACAGGTGAACCCATCATGTATTCGCCGGCGGGAATAATGACGTATCCTTCCGGCGTATAAGGCGTTTTTGTCGGAGTGGGAGAAGGTGAAGCCGATGTCGGCGCGGATGAAGGGGTGAATGTGGGCGTCGGCAGAGCGGCCTGCCATTGCAGGAAGGGATAATCAGCGCCCTCGTAAACGGCCCAGACAGCGCTGAAGTCCCACTGATCCAGCGGCGGATGGGCGCTGAAGTAAAAATAATCCGGTTCAGTATTGCTTGGATTAACTCCTGTGCAATCTGCTGTTCCCCCGTATTCGCTGACTCCGGCGCATTCCGTTTGCGTGGATATGTAGACATCCCAGCAGCAATTTGATACTAGCGCCCAGTTCCTGCCGATGATGCCGCCGGCCTGATTCGTGCTCCCCGTTATGGCGGACGCTGCGAAACAGTTGTTAATCGAGGAATCATAATAGGACTGTCCTGCTATTCCCCCGATTCCATTCGCGCTTTCGTCGACGGTTACGCTTCCGATAGCGTAACAATCGGTTATTGTTCCCACGTTTTGACCTGTAAAACCGCCGAACGCCTGGCCTCCGCCTGCGGTTAAATCAACGTCTGCGTAACAATCGTTTATCGTGCCGTTGTTAATCCCTGCCAGGCCGCCTGCGTAATTTCCAAAAAGGAGCAGAGAGAGTTCATCTGACGATCTCACGTCGCCTGTTACAAAACAATTGGAAATCGTTCCCCCATGACCGAAATCGCTTCTGCCGACCAAACCGCCGACATGGCTTCCGCCGGATATGTCGACGTCCGTCAGACCGACTCGACTGATCGTCGGGTCATGAACAGAACCGAATAAACCTATGTCCTGTCTCGGCGCATGTATCCAAATGTATCCGTTCCATTCAGAATGCGTTCGATTGATATAAAGGTCCGATATGACGTGCTCGCCGCCGTCGAATACCCCGGTAAAACTGGCCGTGCTGGAATGACCGATCGGATCGAATCCCCGGTATTCTTCCCAGGTAATGTCCCAGTTCCAACCTGTGGTTTCAGAGCAATCAATATCGTTCATCAGCTCATAACAAGCCGACAGATCGTCCTCCATCTCCTGTAATTGAACGCATGACGTGATCTGGTAAGGATCCGACGGCGTGCCTGAACCTTCGCCGCTGAACGAAAGCGCCCTGAATGACGCTGATGCCGTAAAAATACATAATAAAATGACGGTTGAAATGCCTCTCATGGTCAACGTTAACCTCCTTATTCAGAATATGTTTTAAGCTTTGTTAATTTGCGATTATGCTGAGCAGACAACAGCAATTTTTTTCTCTCCTACATCACTTTGCTACATCCGGCATTGATCAAAAATGCGTCTTTTGAGGTTACAATTCGACAGAATATTTCATCATTTCGTTTCGATTGCGATCCCGATCCCGATTACTGAAAAAAACTGTCAAACATCTTGAAAGAAGTGTAACCACGGTTTTATCAGTCCCCTGAATCCTTATGCAAAAAAGACATGCAACCCCTCATCGTTGCCTTCGTCTGATCTGTCCCTTCTTTTGCATGTCCTGATGTTAACGTTTCTTTAATGTTCGCTGTGCAGCCCATGCTTCTTAATTAAATCCTGGACTTCCGAAAATGTATAATACCGCTGAAAACAAGCATAAGAAAAATAAGAGCGCAAGATGAAAATGCAGGAACGGTCCGTGCGGGAGGATTAAAATAGTGCGCGCCCATATCAACCTGTCCTGTATCTCTGTCGCCGAACGTATGCGTCGTTAAATCGCTCATGCAAATGTCGCCTTCCGGCATGGAGCAGGAAATGTTTTCGGCTAGGTCATTGCCTGCGTTCAAACAGGGGCTGAAAGGTTCAGGTCCGTTTTCAGATTGGTACAAGTAATAATCTCCGTCAACTCCTCCAAGAAACGATGGATTCGCGTCTATCATTCCGTCGCCCCAATTCAGAGTGCATGACGGTTCGGTATAGGCGCCGCTTAATCCGCCCTCGACATTGCTGTAACTTATAGAAAGCTCAGTCACGTAACCGTATCGTTCTTTTATGCCGATTTCGTTTCCCTGGGCTGCAGAATTGCCCCACAAGATACAATTGATGATGTTGGGGTTCGAGTCGGTGACGCTGCCTACTCCGCCGGCGATATCAGCGGCAGAGTTACCCGTTAGCGTACAGTTAATTATGGCGGGAAGTCCCTGGTACATGAAGATACCGCCACCGTCGCCTCCTGATGTGTTTTCGAAAATGCAACAGTTTATAATTTCAGGAGAGGCGCCGGAACAGTGTATTCCTCCGGACCACCCTGTAGCGTAGTTTCCAAAAATAGAACAGTTGAAGATCGTCGTATTATCCGAGGAGTAGTCTGCGATGCCGCCGCCGCAGCAGGATACCCAGTTTCCGGTTATGGTGCAATCTCTTATGAGAAGCGAAACGCCATTGGAGTCGATCCCTCCTCCCCAACCTTCGTATGCGCTGTTGCCGGTTAT
Source organism: uncultured bacterium (assembly GCA_964619725.1). Lineage (GTDB taxonomy): Bacteria > CSSED10-310 > CAZUFC01 > CAZUFC01 > CAZUFC01 > CAZUFC01. The sequence goes on from CAZUFC010000161.1 coordinate 11,659, forward strand.
GGTGCAATGGCTTATCACGGGCCTGGTCTTACACATTTCCTCCGCACCCGCTATTCCTCCTCCCGATACGCTCGTGTTGTTCGATACCGTGCAATTATAGAGCACGGCCGAACCTGCTATGCATACGCCGCCGCCGATCCCAGCTTCATTCTCCGTTATAATGCTGTCGGTTATCAGGCAGGTATCCGTGCAATAGATTCCGCCGCCGACAGAATAATCATGATCCCTGTTTTCCGAAATGATACAGTTTATCATCTTCGTGGAACCGCCGCAGTATGCCGCTCCGCCCAGTCCGCTTGAAGAAAACAATGTGTTGTCTGTAATTGTGCAGTTGTCGATGGTCGGCGAAGAAATCGAAAATATGCCCGCGCCGTTTTCGTCGACTCCTGATAGATAACCGTTTTTTATTGTGAAACCTCGAAGTACGGCCGCCTCGTCCTCACCGCTTTGAAAAATAAAACCCCGTCCGCCGTTTTCACAATCTATTACGCAATCGGCAGGGCCGCTTTCAGACTCGACCACGATGGATTTTCCCCCGTAATCCAGGTTACGGTTGTTCCCTCCACTATAAGTTCCATCGGCAACCAGTACGGTATCCCCGGATAATGCAGCATCTATCGCCTCCCGGATGCTGCCGTACGTCCCCGGGACATGAAGCACATCTGCATTCGCCGTCGCTAAAAACGACGACAAAACCAGCAAAATAAATATTTTTCCCATGACTCCTCCTTCATTAAATTAATGTCCATTCAGATTCCATTGTTTTTTTAACTGCTTTGATTTAATAAGTCAAATTTAGGCCCTAACCGGAACGGAAGCACGTTTTAATATTGCTCCTCCCATATTAATTTCAGGGACTTACCAGACCGGGGTTACACTTCTTTCAAAACTTTTTACAGTTTGTTCAGTAATCGGTATAGGAATCGGGGTCGGGGTTGTTATGTTTCGCGGCCAATGGCTGAAAAAATCCATTCCGGTTGCAGGATAACCGGCAGAAGTCCTGCAGGTTTCCAAACGATTACCTCGTGTTAAAATTTGAATTTGATGTATAGAACCGAAAAGCGAAACAGAACGCAACCCTGAGTCAGACAAGATAAATGAAAGCTATGTAGGACCGCAGTAACCGCCCGTTTTGGCGGATATAACAGCGCAATGGAAAAGCAGAGCTGTTCGGAAATACTCCGAATCAAGCAAGCAAAAATTTCAACCTCGAAATGTGAAGGGTTAATCAATGCCGTAAATCCGGTAAAATTACCCCCATGTCATTTCGCTCCTGGCTTGAAAAAAGAGCCGGCGTTTTATAGAATTTTACCTTGAGAGAGCAGCTAATACGCGATAACGACTAAAAGGAGGTATCGTGATGAAAACTGAAACCGCAGAGCTTGTCCAGCATCGAAATTTGAATGGGGAATCAAGTTTATGGACAAGCGATATTTAACGGTTTTACTGCTGACGCTGCTCGTTTGTTTTCTTTTCGCCTTTTGTTTTTATCTGTTCTGGTACAACGGGGATCGAATCACGAACTGCAGAAGCTACAAAGACAGCAGCATCAGAGCCTATGTAAAAAAGACCCTGCCACTCGTCGGAGGATACGTTCTGACGATATTTGAAAAACAAATTACCGCGTCAGGAGAAAGATTGCGAAAGTATAAGTATGACATAGACTTCTTTTCGGGCATGGGTCGACTGATCAGTCTGGGATTCTTTCCGGATGAAGATAATTTTATGCTCAGGCACAAACTACCGTCCGATAAACCGTTGCATTACAGAGTGAAATTTTATGATAAATCGGGACTTGTTCTGGAATTGCCCGAAGTGCTGTGGGGTGACTGGAGCTTGTACGATGCGCAGCATGTGATTTTCAACGAAAAGGCGCATTGGGGGCATTATTTTTTCTGCGGCGCTCATGTTTCATTCAGAATGTCGAAAATACTGGTTTTAAATATTCCCGAAGAAGATATTCCGGCCGGCTGGCGGGCAGCAGTGAAAAACAATTTTTGCAGACCGGCGACTCCGACCGCCGAAGCCTCGAAAGTGGGTGGTTATGAAGTTTACAATTATCTGATTTTAAACGGTTTACCCATCAATTTGCTGGATAATTACGTCAGGGGCGGCGGATATTACGAAATGCTGCACGATCGTCTTACACTGGAAGGTTTCCGGTTGGATGTGCAATTCCCGGGAGAATACGATTCCGACAGGAGAAAAATGGAGGCTCATGTTTTCGAGTTAATCCCGGGAGCGACCCTTATTCCAAAGACCATACATTGCTGTAATTGAGACGTTACGATGAATAGTCATCATTGCGCATATTTATCTGGTGAAAAAGGAAACGATTACGAATCAGCGAGCGGAATGAAGTACAGGTTGCCGCTAACGCTGCTGCTGTACCTGTACGCCGGACTCTTTATTATTCTTCAACTTTCAACTGCTTCACGGCAATTCCCGATTACCCCGCAGAAGGACGTTTTTCATAAAAGCAAATCCTCAATGGAATCGAATGCCGATGTAAAAATTACATCTTCCATGGAGCGCTCCGGGGAATCTTATCAGGCCGAACGAAATCCAGGCGTAAGGATTACGAAGCCAATGGCGGGCAGCATAATTGAGGCTGAATTTTTGGAAGTGAAATTGAGCGGAAATGCAAAGAAAGGAGAAATAAGCAAGTATCGTTGCGCCGTCAATGATCCGGATAAGTACAGAGAGGCGACCGGTAATGTTTTTTACTTCATTGTTCCGGACGGAAATCTTAAAATATACGCTCAAGTCGTCGACGAGAGCGGCAATTCTTCAGATTGGGTCATGACGGAAATTGATTTTCTGCATGACGGCGCGCTGCGCAATGCATACACGCTTAATTCCATCGATTATCAAATGGTGGAGATCAAACCCGGCGAATTCTGCATGGGCGTCGCCGGCCATCGTCGTCCGGTAAGATTAACGAAATCCTTCTACATAGGTTCTAAGGAAGTGACTTGTCGTCAATGGATTAAGGTTATGGGGCGGAAGCCCTATCCTGTCAGGGGTGACGATTATCCGATTGTCAACGTAAGCTGGTTACAGGCGTTGACATTTTGCAATAAACTGACGGAAGCGGAAGGATTAAAGCCCTATTATTATATACTGGGCGATTATGTTGATTTTGATCCCTCTGCTGATGGGTATCGTCTTCCCACTCAACACGAATGGGAACATGCCTGTCGCGCTGGAAACACAATGATTTTACGTCAGGAAGATTGGGAAAACCGGAAACCTCAATGCGGAAATTGCGTTGATCGTTCATCAGACGACGAAGCAGGGGAGAATGTTCAATCAGATGAAAGAGCTGAAATAATGCCGGTCGGATCATTCAGGCCGAATTCCTGGGGACTGTTCGACATGCGGGGAAATGTGGAGGAATGGTGCTGGGGAATGGATGACATGACATATATGGACGTAACGGCATACAATCCATGTCCCGTGAAAATCGATCCTGATGAGCCGGCCAAAGGAAAACGAAGCCTCAGAAAAGGCGGAAGCTTCCGTGCAGCAGATTATTATAACGAACCTTGTGCGCGTGAAAAGCCTTCTGACATCCATTACTATAGTCCAAGCCTGGGATTTCGAATTGCCGGATCAATTATTAACGGAGGCGATTCAGAACCGTCCCCGGAAGGAACGAAAAAAGCGCTGATACCGGAGATACAATCAGGGATTACGCCTGAAGGTATAAGACCGACTCTGGAATTCGTGAAGACGCCGGCTGCCAGACTGAACTTGAGAGAATCGCAATGCATCGAATTCAGGTACAAAGGCTACAGTCCCAGGGGTATGGCGGATTACAGACGGCGTATGGACGACGGAAGAATAGTGGAAACAATGCGTTCAATCGTCCAATTCAGCAACCTGGAAACCGGGGATCACATCTTTTCAGTAACGGGACAGGACAGCGCCGGCGTTTATTCCAGGCCGATATCTTTTCATTTCAGTATATTCAACGCTCCTCCCGAAGCGATAATAATCAGGCCGGAAAAGAACCAGTTCGTTGAAGACGTCAGGCTGGAAGTAACAGTTTCCGGAATCGACGACGGCAATAAAATCGCAGCCTACAGATGCGCCCTTAATACGATGGAAGTCTATACGGAACAATCCACCGGAGTTTTTCATTTTAAGGCAGAAGATGGAGACAACGCCGTTTACGCTCAGGTCATAGACGATGCCGGGAACGAATCGCCGTGGACGTCATGCCGTATCAGGTTCAAAAATGCCGGGACCCCCGGCGGAATACATACGATCAGGTCAATAGTCTACGAAATGGCGAGGATCGATCCCGGTAAGTTTTTAATGGGCAGTCCGCCGGAAGAAACAGACAGGATGGCTGACGAGAAACAACACATGGTCGCCGTTACAACGCCTTTTTATATGGGAGTGACCGAGGTCGCGCAAGCTCAATGGATGACCATTATGGAGGACAATCCGAGTTTTTTTGTAAAAGAGGAATATCCTGTGGACAGCGTGAGTTGGTCGAATGCCGTGAAATTCTGCAACAAACTTTCGGAAATAGAAGGACTGATTCCAGTCTATTCCATCTCCAGGGATAAAGTAATCTGGAACCAAAACGCCGACGGTTACAGACTTCCTACGGAGGCTGAATGGGAGTATTCCTGCCGCGCCGGCTCCAGCACAAAGTTCTGCTTCGGCGACGCGGAGAAAAAACTTCACAAATACGGAAATTACTGCAGCAAATCATGCGAATACAGATGGAAAAAAACAGAGTATGACGATGCGTATTACGGCGTATCTCCAGTTAAATCTTTCAAGCCGAACAAATGGGGACTGTTCGACATGCACGGAAACGTATGGGAATGGTGCTGGGATTGGAAAGGCCCCTATCCGTCCGGACCGGCTTCCGATCCCGTCGGCCCGCCGAAAGGTTTTTTCCGCATCAGAAGAGGAGGCAGTTGGTTCAACATGCCTGAACACTGTAGATCAGCATTTCGAGGAAGCCTGAAACCTGACGCCAGGTATTACATTCAAGGATTCCGCCTGGCAAAAAACGGGACTGATCAAAAAAGCCTCTTTTGAGGCTACAATTCGAGAGAATTGTCTGTCATTTTGTGTCGATTTTGATCATGATTGCGATACCGATACCGATTGCGATACCGACCCCAACCCCGATACCGATTACTGAAAAAAAATGTCAAACGTTTTGAAAGAAGTGTAACCACGGTTTGATCAGTCCCCATTTTTTACGCCTTTTATACTTGCTTTTGATGTTCGTGTCTTTCCGGCAAGCGTGCTTAACAATCCCTGCCCGCCGTGGCTATCATT
>CAZUFC010000162.1:0-16939 GCA_964619725.1 uncultured bacterium
TTCGAACTTCTGAGAGAAAGTCAAGAAAAAAATGCGCTATCTTTTTATATTTTTTTAACTTTCTATTTTGTGGACAGGAACAAGTTAGATTAATTTTGTCGACTATTCCTTTGGTTTTCGGTATTATTATTTTATAGTAAATATTATGAGCAATGATTTTTTCTAGAATTTCAGAACTCTTGACATACCCTAGTCAAACAATTGATTATAAAGGCTTTTAAAACTAACCAATTCGGCAAAATTATTGTGAAATATTTTTGAATTTCACGACAAACAATATTGATATTCTTTGAACCGTGATCCGTTTTCATCAAAAAATTCACAATTCTTTTCAGGCACATTGTCAGGAGCTCAGAATTTAATTAATCCTGTTAATACGGTAATAAGAATTATATTCAATATCCAACCAGAAACGATTTGAAATACATACCATAAATACAAATAGTAAACTTTTATCATTCGCCGATATTTTCTTAAGAAACTTTTGTCGTTTAAAGAGTTATGAGGAATGATAGGTTTCCAATTTTTCTGCATATCCAGATTAATTATCGGTAAAAAAACGTCCAATGAGTAGAAAAATGGTGTAAATCGGATTTTGACTTCTCGTTCTTCACTGTAAAATTTGTTAGCTTGAATAATTTTGCCTTCTTTATAACCTCGACAAAATAACAATGCTCCTAAAATTATAATAACCATATCCCAGACTATTATCCTGAAAGGACAATAACCATAACAAAAAATTAATCGCCAGAAACCTGACCAAACATCTTTTATAAAATTATTATGGTTTTCATAATAATCTTTATATTTAGCTATCATAACTTTGTCATGATAATCTTTTCGGCCTTCATTCAAATAAACCTTTGCCAATTGATCATAAGGCTGAGGATTAAACATTTGAGAATAATTTCTTCTAATCCAATTCAATCTGACGTTAGGATCGTAATTTTCTCCAACATAATAAATACTCTTTTTATATTCATGCTGCTTTATATTGTTATATTTTAGACCATTAATAAACAATTTACCCTTTTCTGGCCAGTTAAATTTTTTATCTGCCAATAATTCTATATGAGAATGACTTAGGTCGAGTTCCATAACTTCGGGTCTTGTAATGCCGTTCATCTCAAAGTTACCTTCAATCAACGCTTTGTTGAATAAAATTCTCCCTTCTGTATAGAAGCCATCGGTCAATCTCAAACTACCACCTATTTCTATGTGTGAAGCACTTATAGCTATTCTCTGTGAGTTATTTGGATATATTTTACATCTTTTAAATTCAAGATCACCACCTATTTTTGCATGCTTCAAAGAAATATTACCTGATGAATGAAACCAATTATTTATATATCCTGGCGAATGCCTAAAGACCAAGCTTTCGGTTACTTCAATATAATCACCCAGAAAGGCGCTCACTTCACCTTTTGCGTCTAATTTAGCACTCTCACATCTGATTCTTCCAGAAATTTTAGCAAGATTTATTCTAAAATTTCCCCGGCATTTAAATCCCCTATCCAATAATAGGTTGCCCTTAATTTGCAATCCCTCTCCATTAAAACCCTTTAAAAGTTGACATCCTGTAAGCGTTAACTCAGGTAATTCCGCATTGCGCAGAACCAATTTATTCATAAAGCAACAATTTATAAAAGAAAGTTGATGATTGATACTTAAATTAGAAAGATCTAATTCTCCTATAATATAAGCACCATAAACGTTCAATCCATAATTCGACCAATGGCATGCCGCATCCTTATTCGAACAAAGCCAACTTATTACCTCCTTCCTTATTGTTCTTTCATAAAGAAAACAAACAAATATTTCATGATAATTCAAAAATGCGTTTATACAAATATTATTTAATTTTGTTTGCAGGTGGACATTTTTCCCTTTTTCGACGGCTTTTAGAAGTGCTTTTTCAGCGGGCAATAATTTAAATTTATTACTTGCTTTTTTTAATAAAATACCTTGTATTTTCCTCAAGTCAAAATTATTATTATATCTGATATTAAGATTATCACAAACAGGAAAAGGTTCTGTCAATAAGAACAACTCTCCTTTATTGATATATAATAGAGGGTAATATTGATACGTGGTTGGAGGCAAAATATAAAATAATTGGATAATTTTTAATAAAGGCTCATTTTTTTGTATGAATCTTATTCTTTCAGTGTCCTTAATATTAAAGGTAATTTGGTGAAAAGAATCTATGCTTATAATACAAATAAGAATAATTAATGATACGACAAATAAAGGTGAAGACGCTTTATCGACAATTGAACTCTTTGTTATTATACTTAAAATCAAGCCAATAATCAGAAAAAAAATTCCTATAATGAGAAAAATCCCTGTAACATCATATATATTATTGAATTTATTTACTGATTCACGATATAAAAAATTCCAGGATGTCGGAAAAATATTTCTACAATAAAAAGCATATATATAGAATATAATTGCTAAAACAAAAAACTTTTTATTGTGCTCTTCAATTGATGTAAGAAATTTTTCTATTATATTATCAAATTTTAAAATGAACTTCTTAGACACAATACTACTCCTTTTCTTTGCATTATGCAACAAAATACAAAATCAATCCCCCTCCCCCAAAAACCAGTCCAAATCATTTTTAATCTTGTCGGCTTTAGATTTACCAAGCAGCAGTCTTCCCAGTCTGTAGAACACTATTTTCATGAAATTTCTATCAAAGAGTTGCGTATAGGTTATTTCAATCACTTCATAAGCTGAATTTCTCAGTTCTGTTCTGATTAAATTGTCTTTTTGTGCTGTTTCTGTGTTGCCGTGATAATGTTTGCTCATGCCGTCCAGGTAGATGCAAATTCCTTCCAGTCTTTCAGTCGGGTCATTGAAAAAGAAATCTGGTATTGTTCTGTCGTAGGGTTTTCCTATTTTTATGGGGTATTGAGTTTCGAAATTCTGGAAGCCTGCTTTTTGTAGCATGCATTTAAGGGTTTCTTCGGCGGCGTTTACGGTTATTTTTTCGTGGTCTTTTTCCGGGAACCTTGCTGGGATGTCGTTGACGAAATCTATTTCTGAGCCGAATTTTCTGATTGTTTCTGCGGCTTTTTTTCTGTCTAGGTATCTGTGGCAGAATGCGTTTCTGAAGTTCATCAGGCAGTCTATACAGGCTTTATCGCATGCTGAGGGACAGTTTTCGGCCAGTTCGAGGGCTGAAGCGGTCACTTCATCCCAACGGTCCAGCATTTGATTCAGCAAGCCTGAACCGCCGGGCATGGGATCGTAGAGCATAACATCCACGGCTTCGCTCCCGGTATGACCAATCGCCAATAGTTGGAGGTCTTCGTTCTCCATTTCCAGGACCCTGGCGGCGCCTTGCCTGAGCGATTCCATTACGCTGTATGCGAAGCTTCTGTCGGGGCAATCTTTCAGCGTTAACGCATCGGCTGTTATATCGGCGTAGAATCCTACGCTTTGCACCCGTTTTCCGCATCTTTTTTTGTGATCTTCACGGAATGAATTGAGTTCACTTTCTGAAGCCAGCGGAGAGCGGCTCTGTCCGCAACTCAGGCATAGGGGATAACCGATTTTACCGGTGTTCTGGACCAGTTTGACCGGCCCTATGTTCACGAGTTTCAGATAGACGCCGGCACGATGATTGATGTTCATATCGCCCCATTGATATGACTTGCCTTCTCGGTGACGGTCCTGTTCGTATCCGTAAACCGCTGTGCCGAGGTGAAAACGGAAAAGTTCTTCATCGGAGATGGTGGAAATATGCGGCAGGTCAACGTCGCACATGGGTACGGCGTTTATTTTCCTTATGCCTATTTCTGACGATTGGGCGTTAGTTTCCGAACCTATTAGGTTTACGGCCTCATTTTTTATATCCACCTGAAATTTGACGGCTTCCTGAGGCGTCAGATGATAATAACGCGGGGCATACCTGTGTCCGTTGGCGTAAACCAGGTTGCCGGGGATGTATTCTCTGAGCGCCAGCGCGGTTTCCCGCTTCAGTTCCCATTCCCTGATCCTCGGATCGAAAGGCGGAGGCAGGTAATGGCAATTTACCGCGCCCTTGTCCAGTCCGTAACCCGGCAGGAATCCTTCTGCAGCCAGGACGTTGTAAGTGTATGTGTCGTCGTAACCGGCCGTTTCGCGACTCGAACGTTTTATTTTGCCTTTCATTTTTTTAACCAGCCTGTCGCATCGCCTGAAAAGCTCTTCTTCCGAAGGATCAAGCGTTCCTTTTTTTGACCTCGAGCGGCTCAATTTGTTGATTTGATCCATGGCCCATTCCAGGCGTTTATGCAACCTGTCGATAACCTGCTTGAGCTGATCCGTTGCTTCTTTAATATACAATTGCAGACACTCTTTTTTAACGACAGCGGTATCGTCTCCGGGCCAGTTCTGAGAAAAAATGTCCGTCAGGTTATCCAGTATGATGTGACCGTATCTCTCCGTCAGTACCGAAATTTCCGAAACATTATAATCCCTATCAAGAATATGTCCCTGCTCATCAAACAGGTAATCCCTGATAAAAACAGGAAAACAATGATTCATTACCGAACCGATGTAATGTTTTTCATTTTTTCCGATGTCTTTTCTTTTCAGAGAATTGAGAGTCGTAAGGATCGCGGCGTGCGTGTGTTTTCTTATCATGAATTCGTTTTTCAGGTTGAAACTGGGCGGATAGACTTTGCCTTCAAGCATTTTCAATGGATCGACGTAGTAGGCGCGATCATGACTGGCCGGTCTTGAGTAGGTAAGGCACACGGACATCCGATGACGTCTTCCGGCACGGCCTGATCTTTGTTTATAATTGGCCGGCAGAGGCGGCACGTTGCGCATCAGCACAGCGTCCAGGGAGCCTATATCGACGCCCAATTCAAGCGTCGGCGTGCAAACCAGTGTATTGATTTTATCCTCATCGCTTTTGAACAGGATTTCCCTCAGTTCACGATCTCGCTGCGGAACCTGTGCCGAGTGTTCTTCGGGTCTGATCATCGTGATCTGCTGGTCTATGGTATTGAGATCGTAATTATCCGGGTCCTCTTTTTCATATTGCAGTTTTCCCTTGCATCGATAAGCCGTGCAGGCCAAGTTCGGCGTTCGTCTCAGATTCACGCGGCGGCATGTATCGCACCGGTAAAGCCCTTTATTGGCCTGTAGTATCAGTTTATCGGCATCGATCTGGCTTGCTCCTTGGGTTCCCGGGATAATTTTTTGCGTACGGCTTTTTATCCTTACGGGAACGACAAGTTGAAGATTTGTCGTTAATAATTTCCATAATTCATTCAAGAACGGCTCGACCTGATCTCCTGGAACCCCGAATTTATGCGCTGCATCCATGGCTGTAGTGATGCCTTTGTCGCTCATAAATTGACTTAATCGTTCTTTTTTATCGTCTGCTTTCCGTTTGAATTTTATTCCCCTGGGTCCGCCTTTGTGAGGCAGAAGATATCCGTTCTGAATTTCACGGTCCCCGCTGCTCCAGTAACGAGTGAATATTTTATCCTCCTTGTCCAGGAGAAGTTTGTTTCTTCTGAAATGATCCAGTAGGGACGCTATCCCTTCCTTGAGTATTTCCGCCCGGCAGCCAGTTATTTTAGCCCATTTCTGAAAAAACGGCAGTCCGGCGTCAAGTCCCTGGTAATCAACCTTCATTCTTCCGAGTGGTTCGAGCCCCGTCGGCTGTCTCATGCCCATGGCGGATTCCTGGAGTAACTGGAGCCGAATGAAGCGTTTCCGTTCTATGCCGTGATGACGGGGCGACGATTCTTTTCTGTAAAATCGCCATACTTCCGGCAACAGCGTCTCAGACAGTTCGTCGTCCCTTGATATGCCTTCATCCATGTAATGTGTCAGGTCGCCGAGCGTTAAAGGCCTGCCTTTTAAATATTCATACATCAGTTCGCGAAAACGGAATCTTCGGGCGTGGTCTTTCATCCATCCCGCCTGGAATGCGGCATCCTGCCGGTTGTCCGTAAAAACGAGTAGCCTGCGCCTTTCAGCATGATGGATCATATTTTGAACCAGGATATGAACGTCGGACACCGTGATCGCCCGTACCGGCCGGGCCGCTTCTCTTTCCTGCCCTGAGACGACTCGGAGCGGCGCATGACAGGCAATGCATGACGTAAGCATTCCCGGATGCTTCCGGTCCTGTTTCAGGACATGCACTTTAACGAGACTGCCTTCTTGAGTGCAATTAACGCACGTTTTACTATCGTCCGGGTATAATCTTCCGCAATGTCTGCAAAAATATAACGGATGGGCGTTTTTTTTATGTCGCAGCTCCTCTTCATCCTCCTCCGTTTCATCGCCGTATGCCATTCGATCGAGCAACAGAACTCTTTTTCCGCCCCGCTGTTTTTCCAGGGGTATCCACATTGAACTGTCTTCATGCGCCTGTCCCTTCGAAGGGAGTTTGCCCGTAAAATCGAAATCCTGAAGGTAATGCTCATAATAGTGTTGACCGCAGGTGGTGCAGGCCAGAACAGGAAGTCTGAAAAGAGCGCTGTCGTATTTTTCGGCATTTTCGGCAGACAACCACAACCTGGCATTTTCCCGTTCTTCCGGAAAATTGACCACAGCGCCGTCTATGCCGCGAATGAACGCATGAACCACCGGACGCAACAACGGTTGTTCATTCCTGACGGCTGCAGCGCCCAGCGCCAGCCATAATAATATTTCTTCTTCCGTCACCGACCGGGACAGTTTTTTCGATAAGTCCTCAATAAGTTCATTTACCAGTTTCGGCGCCTGGAGCGACTGATCGATCTGGTAGAGCAATTCGTTGTGAGATAATTGAGCGTAAAGGTCCTCCCTCCAGCGTGCAATTTGGAGGGTCGAACCGCTTATTCCGCAAAACGCTGCCTTGAACGCTTTCAAGGTATGATTCGATTCCGGGTTATCTTCGATATCGGACAACAGTTCCAGCATGTTGGACAATTGTTTCTTCTGATCGCCCGGCAGCGGATCAGGAACGCTTCTCGGCGATACCCACAATTGAGGTTCATATTCTTCGCCGATCACTTCGACGCTCGATTCCGATATTCCGAAAAAGCGGGAAGCGAAGGAACGACTGATGTCATCGCCCTGTTTGGGGTCGGCGATAGTGGCTGACGTGGCTATGCATACCGTTTCATCCGACTTTTTGCCGCAGAATGTACGCAATCTCCTGATCAGGCAGGCCGTTTCCGCGCCGCCTGCGCCGCTGAAGGTGTGCGCTTCGTCGAAAACAAGATAGTCCAGGCTTGCGTTGTCGAAAAGATCAATGTCCCGTTCACGCGTCAACAGCAGTTCCAACTGCTTGACGTTGGTCAGAAGAATCTGCGGACGCTTGCCGGGCAGCCTCATTTCTTCTCTTGAGGGACGCTCGTTTATCGGATGCACGGGAATCGGTTCCTTCTCGCTCTCCTGAAGCTTCATTTCATGATCATAATCCTTTACAGATGCATGCGAGGATAAACGCTTGCCGAATACATCGCGGGCCTTTTCCGGCGTTTTGCCGATGTACATGCCGTATGTGACGCCGGTCTCCATCAGCAGCCGCCGGAGCCGACCAAGCTGATCCTCGGCCAATGCATTCATGGGATATACGATCACGGCCGATATGCCGTCCGTTTTGCCGGCATCGCGCAGCCGTAAACAATGCGTTATGACGGGATACAGGAAACACTCTGTTTTTCCTGAACCGGTGCCTGTCGAAATGATCACGTTCCTGCCCGCTGCAATGGACCGCAGCGCCCGCTCCTGGTGACCGTAAACATTGGGAAAGGGAGCGATCCCGGTCATCGCCCGGTGAAGTATCCCCTCCTTCGCCAGCTCCGCTATAGTCGCCCCCTTTTTGAACGAACGGGACAGGCTGATGTACGGACCTTTCATCAGCGGGGTGGCGCGCGTCTCCTCCAGGCTGAGTAATTTTCGCATCTGATGATGCAGGTCATGGTCCGCAAACGCATAGGTCGTTATCTGGTACTTTAAGAAATCACCAACCACGCGTTCGGTATAGGTGATGGGATTCAGCATGACGATCACCTCCTGCGCTTGCCGGGATATATTATATTGCCGAAAAGGTCTGTCTGGACTGGATTCCCGAACAGGTCGGTCGGCCTCCGTTTTGACTTTTCAACAGGTTTATCATCTTCCGGCGGCGGCATGATCCTGTTTATCAACTCGGCATGACGCTCGCATTCCTCCCAGGACTCTTCCGGCGTCTGCTCCAATTGCCACGGAAGAAATCGAGGCCCCAGCCGCAACCGCACCGGCTGATGCTCCTTGGCCCTGTCGTCACGACCGAGTCCGTAATCGGCCAGGCGCAACGTCTCCGGTATCATCCAACCCTCGCCGTCGTTTTGCTCCAGGAACGCCTTCAACCCCTTTTGTTTTAAATCGTGGAACGCTACAAGTGATAAAACAGTGTGTCGAAGCTCCGGGTCTTTGTCTTTGTCTGCTCGCCAGAAACCTTTCGGATTCAATTTCTTTGTTTTTTGTTCATCTTTCAAGAAAATTTTGTTTTTATCACACTCACCAATTATCCATTTAAAATCCTCGTAAGACAAATTAAAAACATATGCTGTTAAAATGTCGTTGATTACACGCATTCTTAATCGTTCGTGATTGGTAACGGCCCATTTTTTTTTCCATGCAAAATCTCTTGAAGAGAAAAAATTTAACCAATATGAAGCAAATCTATTATGAGAACAATTCAGAGCTAATGCATATTCATCAAATTTGATTTCGTTTTTTCTGTAAAATAACGGTGTGTCTTCAATAACGAAATAGTTTAAATTCAAGCCACTGCATTTTCTTCTAATAACATAATCATAAACAAATGAATTTGTGCAGCATAGTATTTTAAAGATTTCAAATTTGCTTGTTAAGATTGGAACTGAATTTCCACATGGTAAAAAATCTATGAATGAAGAAATCATTGTTCTGGAATTAGTTGATGAACTAACACCCATAAAACAAAATCTGTTAATAATATTATTAATTGATTTCTTTTTCCTTACTTTAAGAAGATTGATTGTATTAATCAGATATTGAGGCTCAATAACCTTCTCAAAAAAAGGAATATTTCTCCAAACAGCTTTTCGACCTTTACCGCTGACCCAACCTTTCTGACTGAAGTCGAATTGTCCTATCATTCGTCCTTCGTATAGCGGCAAGGCAATATCCTCAATATGATCGATATTTATAGCCTTTTTGCCGTCAACGGACAGGATCAAATCCTTGGGCCGTTTGAGGATTGACTCAGGACCGTCGTAAGGTTTCCAACCTCCTTTCAGCCAGTGTCCGTATTCGTCGGGGAGATAGCCCTGTTTTTCCATTTCAGGGCGGGGATGGAACATTTTTGAATCGTTGGTCATGTCGAATTCTCTAGCATATTTAATTCCCCATCCTTCCGGACTGTCGTCGCCGAGCAGTATGCCGTTATCATAAATCTTCTTGAGTATTTCGAGGTCTCTTTCGCTTTGAATTTCCAGGAGAGATTTTGAATGAGGACTGAATTGTTCCACCTGTTCTTTGGGATAAAGCGTCACGTGTTTTTCCGCTTCCACCCAGTCGTCCAGGGAACGCCGCATGAACGCTGTTTTTATTTCTTCAGTTCGCGCTCCTTTTTGTACGATAACCGGACAAAATTTGAATGAACGATGAATATCAAATATGCCTTCTCTGTTTTCAAAGCCGAACAGCCAGAGCCAGTTTCCCGAATCGACGAAGAGATCGCGTAGCGCCATCGTTCCCTTATCGCTGTAAAGTCCTGAAGGAACGAGCATACCAAGTAATCCACCGTTTTTGATCAAGGAATATGAGGATTCCAGGAACAATTTGTAAGTATTGATGTCGGCTGATCCCTGATGCCGGAAGGGATGTTCGCCGCCTGAAAATGAGACTCTTTTTTCACGTCGACTTCTCCAAATTTCATGAATCCTGACATTCTCCTTTGTGGATCTGGTCATGCTGAAGTTGTCGCTTTTTTCATCAGGATCGCCGAAAGGATAAGCGACATATTTCGTCCAATTGGACATGGAACGAAAGACGGCATTATAATCCAGCCATTCTTTTTCATTTTTCATTGCAGATTGAAAAAGTGTCTCCTGACGTTTCAGCGCTTCCTGTTTTCCATATGATCTGTATAAAGGGTCTATATTGGAGAAAAATTCCTGTGACTTTGGTTTTTGTATGTCCCAGGGAGGATTGCCGACGACGGCATGGAAACCCGACTGCGACCCGTTGAACACGTCGGGAAATTCCAGTTCCCAATGAAAGAACCGGTGTTTATTCCGGAGAGCGTCGACGATTTTTTTTGTCTGTTCAGGCGGATCGAGGAAATTTTTCGGCGTGGGAACGACCTCCAGCTCGTCGCCCGGCCAGAACCAGATGGAACACCAGGTGTCGAACGCCTGTTTCAATGCGATAAAGCGGGGGTCTTCAAGAATTTCCTCACGGAATTTCTGTTCTTTCATATCATTCTGGTGGACAGGGACTTTGTGAATTTCAATGAGTTTTTCCAGCATATCCGCATGAATCTTTTCAAGGTCCTGTCCTTTTTCCAGAAGCGGCAGTAAAGATGCTTCTTTTCCTTCAATGACCTCTTTTATTTCGGATTTAATGATCGTATTCCTGATCGTTTTGATTTTGGATGTCCAAAGATCGCCTTTGAGGATAAGTTTTCCGTCTTTTGTTTCTTTTTCATAGAAATGATTTACGAAACGGTTATGGTTCTGGTCACCGCCGTCGCGTTCCCAGGCCATGACGGGGTAGTCCTGGAACAGGTCAAACCGGCAACCGACCAGGCTGTTGCCGCATTTCAGCTTGTGGTCCAGGAATTCGAACGGCAAATTCCTGTCCATCGTATCGATCCATAGCGCGCTTTTCGCCAGCAAGACAGCCACAGGATCGATATCGACGCCGTAAATGCACTGTTCCACGACGTGTCTTTTCAGGACGGCTTCGAGTCTTTTATCAAATTCTTCATGATCCGGCGGAACAGGCAAGGTTTCTTCAGAGGGATCGGTGGAGAGCGCTCCGTCAGCCAGTCGATATATCGTGTTTTCAGGTCCTTTCCTAATGCGATCATGTTCATGCAGGCTGTCCTTCAATGCTGTCGTCAGAAATCTTAAGGCGGATATAAGGAAAGAGCCTGACCCCATGGCGGGATCGCAGACTTTGATGTTCAGGATTTCCTCCGGTTTTTTAAGTTTTGTATTGTTATCCGTACCGCTCTTATGCGCATCAGTTTCATATTTTTCATGGACCAGCGGTTCCAGGGTCCTTTGTACGGTGGGCCAGGCAAGTTTAGGGCGGGTATAGAAGGTACCGGAACCTTTTCTGACGTTGCCCCACCTGACCAGGAACCATTCGCCGGGAAAAACGATTCTTTTGATCAGTTTTTTCGCTTCAGCCTTGACGTCTTTATTGAACTGCTCCCGAGCGGCGACGGAAGCATCTTTCCGGGGATATTTCACTATCCTCGCTTCTTTGACGGCCCTTTCCGCCCAGGTATAGACCCATTCAACGGCGGTACGCCTTCTGTCGTCATGCGAGATGTCGTCATTGTCTTCCTCATCCTCTGCCGCCTGCTCATCATCAGAAGATTTTTCATCATCCGTGATATCCTCTTCAATTTCATCAATTATTTCCGCATCATCAGAAGAATCTTTTGACGATTTCTTCAATTTTTCCAGGAGTTTCTTTATGTCCTTTGAATTCATGGCATCCAGACGAAGGAAGGGAAGCACAGGCTGATCGCCGATATTAAGAAACACCATGGGTTCGTTTTCAGGGGCTCTTTTCAATTCAAAATCAAGCAGTCCTTCATAAAGTATGCCTATATATTCGGGTGAAAGATCGGAAAAATTCACGGCGGTATTGACGTACGTGCTGCTGCGACCTCGGCGCACCTTCACTTTACTGCGCGACAGGAGTTCAAGGATGCGCATGACGTCGTAATCGGACGGTATATTTTCTGTGCTTTCAAAAGCATAGACGGCCCGGCTCACAGGATCGTCTGAATTCATCCGGCCCGGTTTGAACAGGTCGCCTCCATAAGCGCGTATATTAAGTTTTTCATGTGCGGAGCCGAAATAAATGAGTCTGAACAGCGACATGATCCGGGACCAGGCGCTCCAACTGTTGTTCAGCCTGGAAAATGCGCTCCCGCCCGCTGTTTTCATCAATTGTTCTCTTAATCCCGAAAGGCCGTAAGAATTATTATAAATATCATTATATCGAGGAAGCAGGTCGCGTGCTTCTGCGAAAAGAACGACCACAAGACGCATAATCATGCGAACGGCGGCAATGTAAATATCCCGGCGCGAAACATGGTGAAGGGTTTCACTATCGAGAGGATCAAGCGCATTGGAAGAGACGTCGATCAATATTTCCACGGCCTGGCGAACGCGTTCGCCGAGAACAGTCGATAGTTGCGATTGCCCTTTTCTGGTTTCCTGTATCGCGGCAGAAAGAAGCGACGGTTCATCTTCTTCGGGCGCGCACAGGGAATCGCGGCCCAGTAGAATCCTCAGGGCGGTCACCTGGTCTGAAGCTTGTCCTTCCTCGAACCACATATCTATGTCCCATTCGCACCAGGATTCGAAGTCGATGCCGGCATAAATGAGTCGCCATTGTCGTCCGTTGGTGAGGAGAGCGATCTTCATTTTTTTCTTTCGCAGCCATTCAATGACTCTCGCCGCCGCCCTCCGGCCTCTTCCGATTCCTAACCGGAACGTTTCTTTTGCTCCCCCGCGCATTCCCATAAGAGAATAAGCATTGAAAACGGGCAATATGTTCCCATGGGGACCTTGCCATATCCTGACAGGTTTTATATTAACTTTTGTAATGGATTTAACGGTCCAGGAGCTGTCGACTTCGTTGCCCTTCTTCCATTCCGAGGGAGGATAACCCAGCAGTTTTTCCAGTATAATGTCCATGAAGGCATAAATATATTCCGGTTCTTCTTTTATTTTATCGATGCTTCGGCGCAACAGGTCGGACATGTAAAATGAAAGCTCTTCAGTCTCTTCCGGAAAAAATTCGGGCAGCCTTTCCGCAGCGATCAAGAGACCATCCTGGTTCAACGATGTCCACCACTCATACGCTTGCTTCGATTTTCGTTCCTTTATCATTGCCGTTCCTCCGGCAGGCGCATCTCAACTGAAACCGGGAAAACGCGGACCGGACCGTTCAACTGGTAGCGCAGTGGTATGGTTTTCGTCAGTATCCGCTCTTTTTCCAGCTTCAACCGGTCCAGCAATTCCTGGTACCGGCCCCTTATCCTGGCCAATTCTTCCTCCGTATTTCTGATCTCCTGCCTTTTTTCCTTCTTCAGATCATCGAAAAGCAGGCTGTTCAATTCATCCCTTTGTTTTTGCAACTGTTCGGTCAGCGCTCCCAGTTTTTTCGTCTTCATAGCCTTCGACGTTTCATTGATACGCGCATCGAACCTGTTTTTTTCCCTGGTTAACGCCCTTTCTTTCATGTTCGAAATGTTAGCCAGTATGACTGAATTAAGTTTTTCTGCATGTTCCGCAATAATATCGCGAAGGTCCATTTCAATTTCCAAATATATCGACCGGGCTTCAGATGTGCTGTTTTCATCAGGAATAGCCGGCGAAGCATTATCCTGAGCCGGAGGAACGTAAGGGAGCGGACCTTCCAGTTTTCCTTCACTGAAGGCACAGCGAAGCGTGCGTATCCAATGATGCAGCGGTTCGCGCAGTTTGTTGACGGCCATTTCTTCCACCGTCATCAGTATGATCGCTTCGGAATGTTCGGGAACTTTTCCGTACCTGACTGTCCAGCGTGAGGCATGAAACTTTTCGTGCCAGTCCGGGAACCTGGCCCGGGCAAGAAGACTGCCGGCGTGCCTGAACATGGGGTGACCAAGATGGACCAGCGCCGTATCTTTCAACGGACGGAACACTTTACGTCCATTGACTTTTCTTACGAACGATCCTGGATCGAAAACCATTTTCATCAGCGCGCCCGACTGATTTTTCGTTTTTTTCCTCATGTTTTCATCAATGACCGGTTCCCACAGGTAAGGCAGGGGATGAGTAAAGGTATAAGTATTGTTTTCGTCGGGTCCTTCCAGCGGTTCTCTTGTGTTGTCGATGCTGAGAGCGGTCTCCAGGGTAGATTTGAGGCTATCCGGAGAAAGGTCTATATTTTCGGACAACTGCATTATTTCCTTTCGAACCTGCAGCCCCACAGTTTTCAATTTTTCAGAGGGGATTTCCACTCTGTTTCTGTTTGATTCCACATCATCATCCAGTTCTTTCATGACCCTGCCGGCGTCGCGAAGGTCCTGGAAACGTCGTCGAAAAGCGTTGTCGAAAACTTCTCCCATTGCGCCCAGGTCGCCTTCAATGGTTTCAACTTTTTGCATCACGTGCGCCAGGAATTTCAGGTCGATATCATCGTCGCTGGTGAAATGATGCACGATGACGTTCCGGGCCTGTCCGTGCCTATCGAGACGTCCGTTTCTCTGTTCAAGCCGTGCGGGGTTCCACGGTATGTCGTATTGGACCAGAAGATGAGCCGTCTGCTGCAGGTTCAGGCCTTCTGCAGCGGCATCAGTGGCGATGAGAATCTTCACCGGGTCGTCCGGGTCATTAAAAGCATCTTTTATTTCGTCCCGTTCTTCCTGCTCCATGTTGCCGAACAGGATACGGACGGCGCTGCCGTCGTCTTCATAGTGTTGCGTCAGACGATCGTTCAGATAATCCAGCGTCGTTTTATACTCTGTAAAAATGATCAACCGTTCCGATTCATTCCATTCATTTTCATATCTGAGTTTTTTATCAATCAGTTCAATGAGCCGTTCAAAACGTGAATCATGCTTCGGCGGAAGAATTTCGCCGTCCCGGAATTTTATGCCGAGTTCCGACAGTGAATCGTCGACAGCGGTTATTTCGCCGGCAAGCTCTTGCTGAAATGGTTTCAACCATGATCCAATGATTCTTACGGCATGATGCGTCCGGTTTTCCATCTCACTGTCGTCGCTTGAATCAGCCTCGCTGGACCGTTTAGCGGCGGTCACTTCTTTCGCTTCGGCCTGGTCCGTTTCTTCAAGCCCCATTTTCAGGCGCATCCAGGACTCCGCAAACGTGTAAGGACAGGACAACAACCTTTTCGCCAGCACCTCAACGGCAAATATGCCGGCGAGTCTCTCCAGCTTTGCGTTTTTGTCCGCGGAACAGGTCGATTGAGCATAAAATAAGGTCCTTATTTTCTTTCGAAGCTCCTGCACGGAACGAGATAATTTCATTTCAGAAGCGCCGAAAAAGAGGGGAAGCGGTTCCGTGAATCGCTGGGCGAAACGCCGTTGTCTTTTTAATTCATCATCAATTTCGTTTATATCTGTTTTCAGTCGACGCACGAGTATCTCTGATATTCTCTGTTTTTCCCCTTCCTTGAATTCATGGGTCTGAACGAAACGAACAGGGTCCAGCAGCGCCAACAAACCGGAGAACGAAGGCGTATGGCCGTTATGCGGCGTTGCTGTCAGAAACAATTTATGCTCGAAATAGGGGCTAATGGCTCGAAGCATTTTCGCCAGGTCGCTGTCTTCGCCGTATGCCGCAGGCGTCAGGTTGTGAGCTTCGTCGACGATCAGCATATCCCAGGGCAGCGAAGCCGGAACAGGCGATGAATCATCAGTCAACCGGCAGGTGGAAAGAAACTGCTCCAGAATATCGGGTTGTTTTATATAGTGATAAGAAGCGATTATTTTTGAAAAGGCACGCCAGGGATTGGCTTCCAGACCGAAATTTTTTTGAAGATTATGCGTTTCCTTGCGGTCAACAGGATCGAAATCAATGGAAAATTTTTCTTTCATTTCCTGGCGCCATTGATTTCGCAACGATGCCGGGCAGAGGATCAGAACTCTTCGGAGACGACGCCTCAGCAACAGTTCTTTTAAGATTAAACCGGCTTCAATTGTTTTACCTAAGCCCACATCATCGGCCAAAAGAAGCGAAACGCGCGGCATTCGCATGGCTTTCAGCAGAGGAACCAGTTGGAAATCCTCAATCTGTAAGGCCCCGAAGAAGGGAGAAGCAGTGATGTCTTCCTGCAATTCGTTCATGTTTTCAGGTTTCAGAAAAGGATTTAACGCGCTCCACCGGGCCCCGCGAACAAGCGCATCAAATTCGTCGCCGGACATACGCGGATCAGTGTGCACCAGCGGTAAAGCAGTCGGTTCGATCAGACATGCGGTATGCTCCAGTCTCCAGATAACGGAATCACCTGGAGGAACCTCGGAATCAAGATATTCGACATGAACCAAACGATATTTGCCCATTTCGTTGGAATCATATTCATCTACCGATGTTATTATGCCGCGGCGGTTACGTATTCTTACCGGCATACCTTCACGCGGTATCTGCCCTCCTGATGCGTTACCCCTCTTCATTAAAATCCTCGCTTCTGATATTGAGTAAAAAAGATTTTAATCACTTTTTCCATATCAGAGGTCATGAATGAAAATCAAGATAAATTTTTTATGGGTCTGAATATTCAGCTCCGTTAACCGACTTTTTACTCACTGAGTTTTTAACGCTATGGATAAGCGTCTTCGACAAAGCATTGCAGACTTTTGGATAATCTCTTTTTGGCATTGATCAGATATCCGTTTTTCAAGGGTACAATTTTCGCAGCCTGGAATAATCGAAAAGCTTTGAAAAACTGATTGTGTCAAAACTTATTTACCCGTCATTGTTTATTCCGATTCCGATTGCGATACCGATACCGAAACAAACAAACCTCGATGAAAAACGATGGTTAGATCGTCAAACGGATATTTTTGGATCAGATTCCGCTTCTTATGGGAATTTTATTCAGTCAATTTTTTTGACGGCAAAAACTGTTACCTCTATTTGATCAGTCCCTAAATTCTGAACTCCTGACAAGAATGTCAGAACCTATTGAAAAAGTGTGATTTTCTTGA
>CAZUFC010000163.1:0-16597 GCA_964619725.1 uncultured bacterium
GTCTTGAAGAAGTAGAGAAGTTATTTTCGGATTATCGTCGAAGCCGTAGTCGGGGGAGGATAACGACGCATTTGCGGAGGGAGGAATAAGCTTATTGGCGACCGGAGAACTTCAGGTGTTGATATGGAACGGCATTCCCGATGCTGCCGGGATGTCGTCGGACTGTCGTCGGGTTTACGGCGGAAGGATGTGAAATTCCGCATATTTTTTTCTTATTTATTCAAAAAAAGCTGAACACACGGTTTTAAGCATGTTATATCTTCTCTTTGAGTAAAGGAGCTGCCGTGCGTTATTGCGGCCGAGAATTCAAAGAGGAAGAGATTGAATGGTGCAAATCTGAGGTGTCCGGGAATCCCGGAATCACCCGGAAGGAATTGTCCATCCGCTTTTGCGAGGAGTTCGATTGACGCAAACGGGACGGCGGTCTGAAGGACATGAGCTGCCGCGTGGCTCACTTGCGGATGGAGTGGGACTGTCTGATCAAGCTCCCGCACAGCCGCAGAAAACACTTCAAGCGCCGTAAAAATGTTCGTCGGACGTTGTCGGCCGAACAGCGCCCCGAGATTCTGAAAAAAGCGGGCGAGTTCGACCTTGAATTCGAGTTGGTCGGTAAAAGTCATTCGGCCTTATGGAATGAATATATCGACCGATATCATTACCTTGGATTCACCCCGCTCTTCAGATTCATCGAGAGGATGTCCGCAAAAATCCCGAATTATGGGCGCCGTGGAACTTCAGAGAACGCATACGTAACAAAACGGGATGATTCCTAGAAAAGGGGCTCGAATCAGCCGTCCAGCGTACTGATCTTCCGAGTAAATCCCAAACGTTGCGTTTCAGGCGCGACGCATCGAAGCTTCATAACGGTCAGGCGGGAACAGATTCAATATTATCTCCAAGAATAAATGCAGCGCCGAATTATGCTTAGATTATAAACATCTCTCTCATTGGATCGAATTCGACAATTCCAATGCATCGCATTTATTCTAATTTATTGCCGGAAATCCCGATGACCGGCATAGGACTTCTTCAACTGAAAATTGATTCGTGGACTGAGCACGGCTTTCCCTGGAGAAAAAAATCAGCACTGAGCATGCTTACCGGAAGAACACGATGCGCCGCGGTTTGATTTTATGGTCGGTTTATGGGTCATGGCTTTTAAACCGTTGGATTCTGATTGAATGCGCTGCGATTCCCCTGCAGGCGGGACGCCTGCGGTCCCAGTATCTCTCAACGACGAAACCCTTGCATTCAACGGTTGCCGCTCCTTCGACAATCCAACGGAATGCTTTTGATGACATAGCCGAATTTATTTATTCAAACATCTCCTCTATTTCGTGCAATGTAGTAATAAAAATTGATTTTTTATGCAAACTTTTGAGAAAAGCGAGGTCATTAACCGCGTTTATCTTTTCGATCAGTTGTGAGGGAACCCGACCGAATCTTGCCTCCAATACATCAATAGTGTTTTCTTTGACCATTCCGACGTTTCCCTCTTTTCTGCCCTCTTCAATTCCCTCTTTTCTGCCCTTTTCCATCAATTGTTCCGCTATGCTCATAAGTTCACCCCCTTTATCGGCGGAGATGTTTTTTTCGACCAGTTTTTTCAATTCTTCAGGCTGTAAGTCATCCCTTACGCTGAAGATATACTGTATAAAAACTATGAACCAATCTTCCTCAAGCCTGCTTTCCATTGCCGATTTCAACAAGCGGAGTATTTTTTTTAGTCGCGGGACGAAATCAGTCCGCTTTATATATTTCAACATCATTATCGCAGCCCTGAGAAGCTCCAGCCCCTTCAACTCCTCTTCAGTCAAAACGGTAAGGTCATCAAGAATAAACTGAAAATCAGGAACATAAACTTTCAGCTCTTCTTTGGGGCAACTGACATGGCTATGCAAGTCGGCGCCGTATTTCCATTTCTCGGTTCCGTGATATATCAGGACCGGTATGATTATGGGCAGAGGATCGCCGGGAGACTGCCTCCAATGAAGGTTCCATATTTTCAGCATGTAGTTCAGCAATTGAAGAACCGTTTTTTTGTCCGAATAGCTTTTATGTTCAAAAAGAAAATAGACATAGCCGGTTTCGTCACCTATTCCGACTTCATACAGAAGATCGGAACGGTATTCTCGATTAGCCTTTTCGATAAAGCTGTCTTTTGATATACGGATATCGTCGAGGTTGATTAAATCACGAACATTTTCCGGTATGTAGTTTTTCAGAAAATCACGGGCGATTTCTTTACTGCCGAGTATTTCCTTTATGAATTTATCATGCGGGTTGGGGACTTTTTCCATAGTATGCATCTTTTCCCTGAATTTCCGTAAAACATTTCAATTTCACGGGAAGTCTTCGCATTTTGTTTCAACGAAGGCTCCCTTTTTTTATTTTAACGTCGCCGTCTCTCATTTTCAATAAAACAACCGTTAGGATTATACCTCCAGCATATCCTTTTTTCTTTTGCTTTCGACCTTCTGACATCATTCACATTTTTTCCGATCATGATGACTTTTCATTTGCTTTCGCGACGCAGCTCCGTCAAGAGCAGCCCACTGCAACACCATTAAAACGAAATTGTGGTAATTCAAATTGAAGAACATTGTCAGTCCGTCGTCATTGACCATGGTTGGGGTTTGAGTCATAGGCGAAAACAGCGCCAGTCCATAAACTCGAGTCCAGATTCAAATTTCGATTCTGGACCTGCGCGACGGTTTATAATCCAGAAACGAGCCAGATTTCGCAAAACAAGAAAAGCAAGGATTTATGAATGAGGAGCGCCTGTCCCGCTGAAGGTTTGTCGGCATAAGCGGATTATTTGACATGCTTTGCCTGAGCGAATCCAAAGCCTGAGGCAGTATTAGGGAAAATCAGCCTTTTATGGAGAGAACAGAATATGAAGCAGCGCTTGAAGGTAAGGCGATATGGAACCTCGTAACAGGGGGACTGATCAAACCGGAACTTCTTTCAAAACTTTTGACAGTTTGTTTCAGTAATCGGTATCGGAATCGGAATCGGGGTCGGGGTCGGAATCGGAATCGCAATCGCAATCGAAACAAATAATTACGAGAAGATGTATTTTGTCTTTATGAGATTTTCAAGGTTTCTGGATTATTCAAGGCTGCCAAAATTGTAACCTCGAAACACGAATACTTGATCAATGCGCGATATTTGAATTTCCGCTGAAAGAAAAACAATACATAATCATCTTATATAAAACAGGGACGGTTTCATGCGCGCAGACCGTCTGATTATTCGAATGGAATTTCCAATTTTCGCTCAAAGGAGGCGTCAAGTTGAAACAAAAGAATACAAAAAGCTCAGGAATAAAGCTGGTAAAGACGATGGATGAAATTTCTTTTGGAAGCGGTGAATATCTGGAGATCCTGCCGCTTGTGGATGAATCGCCGGTGAAGTATTTGTCGAACCGGGGCGGCGGCAATTTGTGGGCGGAGTCTGCTAATTTCGTTCATACAATACTAAAATGCCTTGAAGATGAAAATGAAATATTCAACATTATGCCTGTGACGCTGGAATTCGCACCCACTCTTGAATGTAATCAGCATTGCAATGAATGTCCTTACAGGGTCGCCAAGAGGAAGGCCGGGTTGTCCAGGGTTCCGGCGGGACAATTTATCGAATCGGAGGATGGTGTGACGACGGCTGATACCGCTACGGCCCGGTGGATACTCGAATCAGCCGTGCTGGCCGGCGTCAAAGGCGCATTGTGGACCGGCGGCGGCGAACCGACATTGTGGAAACCGCTGCCGGAGATGATCCGTTATGCCGCCGAGCTGGGAATGGCCAACGGGCTTTATACCAACGGCATACAGACCGGTTTTTATCCTGCGCTTGCCGAACTGTTTGCAGCGCCCGAAAATAAGATGGATTTCGTCAGGGTAAGTCTGAATGCCTTATCGCCGCATACCGTGAAAAAATTTTCCGGCATTTCTCCGAAAATGGCTGAAAAGTCCCTGTTAGGATTAAAAGCGCTGCTCCAGGCGAGAACCAGGTATTTGCCGGAATATTACCTGTTGAACGTGCGTCCGCCGTCCATACAGGTCAGCGTCATAACTGATGAAAGAAACGTTGATGATCTTCCTCTGATATGCAGCAGAACAGCCGAATTAATGAACGATTATTCAGCGACGTATCACGGCAAAGAGGACAATTTCGTTGTAAGACCATTAACCAGACATTGCCGAAAAAATTATTCGACGAAAGACCATGAAGACTCGGTAATCAAAAAAATATTGACACACTGCGGAACAAACGGTCAATGCCGTAAAATCATCGAAAACGCCGGCATGAAAACAGCCCTGGGTTTCGGATTGGACCTGATAGAACAATGGGTTTATTCAACTTATGAAGACATAATCCGGGCCGAATATAAACGAAGAGACCTTTGCTGGAGCAACGGTCTGTTCCTGACGGCAGGTCCGGATGCAGGCGTATATTCATGCTGCGACCGGAACTGCTATCCCGCCTGGTCCGTGGGCAACCTGAAAAATCAATCAGTGGAAGAAATCTACCGCAGCGAAAAAAGGAAAAAACTGCTGGACAGAATACATAAACATTCCTGCAACCACACCGTATGCGAAGCCACCTGCCGAACAGGAAGACTCAACGGAATAGCCAGAGCCCTCATGTCCGGAGAACTGACAGACAAGCACATCGAATTCATTCGCAACATATCGTTGAAGAATCCCGGATGCCTGCTGTTGTCATGAGAGGAATCGCGAATAAAATAAAGACTTTATCTCATTTTATAATACTTTTGTGGTGCTGACGCAGAAAAGGCGGATTTATTGAAGGTCGCAAATGTTCTTCTTCCTTCAGTTGTAACTCATAAGCAGTTTCACCCCCGATTTTATGAACTTTCGCGGCTCCGACTTCCTTTCATCCGGCTATACCATTGGGAATTAAGGTCTCCAAAATCTTCTCAACGACATCCGGTCAAAAAACCGTGCTTAATATATTTAATCGCCTCTTCAACTTTATCTTTCTTTTCAGAATCAGATTTAAAGCATATGTATGGATCATATTTACACCACAAAGGTTACCGGGGGCAACTTTCGTTGAACTCTACTTCACAATAATTCTCCCTGATTATTGCAATTTTATCCTGGTCGTAAACCACTTCTTCCGTTAAGAACTCGATAGCTCTGAAAGCGTGCTGATGAAAATTTATTAACATTTCCGTATCTCCCGGAAGGTCAATGAATTGCACATACTTTTTTCTGCTGTGAGAAAAAACAATGGCAATAAAAGATGCTGATGACGCTCTTCAGGAAATCACAATTTTTTGCTTCTCGTCAAGACCCGCCATTACCTGCTTGCCCGGTCTAGTTTCAAAAGACTGGTATTTTCGCTTTTTCGTATTAGTTTTCCGTCATGTTTGGGACCCTATGAGCGGAATCCATGCACAGCATTGACTGCATCGCCACGGCTATATCATCCGGTAAAATGGGGACGACGCCGTCGCCTTGCTGTTCGCTGCCTATCAGGTAAACGTCGTCGATTCCATCCATGATGATTCCTTTTAACCGGGTAATCGGCAACGGTTGGTCCAATTTCATTTCCCCGCTTTCAAGCGCCTTTTGTAATCTGCTCAACGATAAAACGATCCGGCGTATTTCCGACGGCTGCTGGTACGCCAGGCATGCATTCCAGTCATCGGCAGTCGCTCCGGCGTTGAAAAAGGATGCCGCCAGCCCGATTAATGCCGGAACGAAACACATTTTTCCCTGGAAAGCTGATTTAATCACTATCGATAAATCATGGTTCAAGCATCTTATACTCGAAAAATATTTCATCTTCTGAACCTCCTTCAACAGCGCCCAAAGCAGCCTCCCTTTCTTTTTCGACGTTTCCGCTTTCGTCAGTTTCTTCACTTCCCCGAACCACGCCCAAAACGCCCCCGACATCGCCGGCGCCGCCGTCCGGAGGATCGCCGTAATATTTTTTATCTCTTCCGAGTCGATCATTATCCCGATATACAATCGATTGAAATGACTCCCGATAACATCCTCTAATGATCTGACAGCAGTTTCTCCTCCTATTTCAAGCCTGTATCGCCGGCTTGTCTCTTTTGGCGCGACCATGTCGTTGTGAGGGCGGGAAACTTTGGCGCCGTCCTCCAGCGATTCAATGACTATCGTTTCAAAATTGACCGGACCGTCGTTAATATGGACTGGTCCATGAAAATCGCCTTCGCATGTTACAGTAAAAAGCCTGGTGTGTTCCCCCATTTTATTTAAGGTATCTCTCATTGCGCCGGGCGAAAAGGCAAATACGCCGTCAATCCTCACTCGATCCAGATCATCATCGGGAAGCAAAACTTTTCTGCCCACGGTATTGCCGTAGGAATAATCTATCATAATGACCCTGGAGTCTTCACCGAAGGCATCACGGAATGATTTGACCGCTTCAGCAACCTGCCTGTTTGCCCAATCGGACTGACTATCGCCTTTCAGCCAAAAATCCATCGTGCCTACATCCATGTCTACATTCAATATGGGATGCCTGTTTTGCGGGTCCCATCCTGGTTTGTAATCATCCACAACTTTGGCCCGGGGTTCGATTCTTGTTGCAAGCTTCATAAGATTCTCACCGTTGGAATTTAATCCCGGCACGGTGATTATGAGAACGGGCGGCTCTTCCTGCATGCGTCTCCGCCGTTCTTCTTCCTGTTGCCGCCTTCGCCGCTGTTCCTCTTCAAGACGACGCAGATATTCCCATTGCCGCCATTCATCGTCCCACGCTTCTGCCGTTAACCACCAGTTGCTTAACAGCAACAAACCTGTGACTATCAATAATACTGTTTGCTTGAAGTATTTGCTTTTTTCATGTTTCACTTGCTTCCTCCTGCCGATGCGGTTTTCTGACCAGGATATATCGTCTCAAGCTGTATTTCCCGTTTTTGTAAACGACCTTTTCGTCCGTTTCCTGGAACGGTTCCATTCCGAAAAGAGCCTCAAAATGGATTTTGCCTTCTTCCAGGTCCGCCACAGGAATGCGGATTTTGCTTGATGCCAGGACAGTCCAAATCCAGAGACAGAGCAGTAATACTATAAGAAGAATAAGACCCCACCGTATGTACCGGGGAATATGAGCCCCGGCGGCGCCCTGTCCGCCTTTATTTCCTGTTCCTTCTTTCGCTTCACCTCCTCCGCCTTTGTCCGCCGTATCCTTGGGGCCTCCGGCAACGCCCGGACTCGTCTGCGAAGTTTCAAAACCGCTTCCTCCAGCATTGCCGTTCATACTCGTCTCCTTGCCTGCCGCCTCCATTTGTTCCTCCCGATCACGCTCACCGCTTTCCCTTTCTTGTTTTTCCCTTTCCCTCTTCAGCTTTGCTTCCTCTTCCCTTCTCCGTTTTTCCAGCTCTTCCCGTTCCCTCCTGGCTTTCTCTATTCGCTCCTTTTCTCTTCGCGCTTCTTCCCTCCTCTGTTTTTCCAGCTCTTCCTCCCGTTTTATCCTGGCTATCCTGGCTTCCTCGATTTTAAGCGCCTCCTGGAAATAGTTGCGCACATTCTTCTCAATCTGCTCCTTCATGTATCCGAATAAAGAGGAATACTTCACTGAAGCATAAGGCTCAACATTTGATGATGCGCCCCAGATCAGACTCATCCGGTCTTTCGCCCATTCTTTTTCCACATTGTCCGTATAATGGGCTATCCATTGGCCTACAGTCCTGCTTTTGTGATCCCTGTAAACTTCGCCTCGAACGATGTCTTCATATTTTTTCACCAGGTCTGACTGTCCCTCCCAGGCCCTTTCACCCTCAGAAATAAGCTTCTTCGTCGTTGATAATACGAGGTTCTGCGCGTCATCCAACAGGATGCCCGCGTCGTATCTTTTGTCCGGGCTCATGATGAAAGGGAGGTCCAGACACTGCTCGAAACTGTGGACTCCGAAGTTTTCATGCCTTACTTTCTTCAGATAATTTTCTGAGAGTTTCCAGGTACCCTCGTCCAAAGGTTTGAAATATTCTTGCAACTGTTTTCGAGCGATGACCTCTCTGACATCCTCTAAAGGCCTTCTGACAGCGCTGCCTAAACGCTTTTTTATGGAACTTCTTACTTCCTGATTCGACTCCGCCAGGTTTCGCAGAAATACCGTAAAATTATCTTTTTCTTCAGGATTGGAAATTCGGGAAGCATAAGAACTTATCGCCGAATCGAGGAAAAAAGGGAAAAAATGTTTTGCGCAGAGCTTAACGCTGTCGTTGTATGATTGATGCGCCGCAGTGTTTTTTAAAATAATATTTTTAATTGTTTGTTCTTCAGGTTCAAATTTAAAACTCTCACAATAATCCCTGAAAAATTCACCCGATTTCCGCCTGGACGTCGTTTGAATTTCTGATTCTATGAAAGAAAAAATTCCGAAGATATTTTGATGCGGTTCAGCCTTCTGTTCATATCGTTTTCTTGCAGACTCCACATTCTGTTGTACATGATCATAAATGTCAGACGGTAAAATGATCCCATGAGGTATAGGCGCATCTAAAGCCTTTCGCTGATTAATTATCTGATTCTGAACATCTGCAATTATAACATCAGCGAAAGATGCCGTTTCTTTTTCCACCTCCTCAAGCAACGAAACGCCGGATTGAGGATGGATACTTTTTTTCACCTTTGTTTTCAGAGCATTCATGAGTTCAGAATTCCATCCTGCAGTTTCAATATGCTCTATCTCCTCCTCCGTCGGGTATACTCCTTCGGCCAGGTCCTCGAGTTGCCTGTCGATCGCCTGTTTACGAGCGTCCTGGAATATTTTCGACAAACGGCGTTCCGTATAGATTTCTATCTGAGTATCACATTTCTCTCCGAATTTTTCTTCGCATTCTTCTTTCAACCACTCCAGGGTAAACCATCTGGAAGATTCATCCGGGGGATTCAAGCTTTGATGTATTCTTTTCAGGTCTTGCTCCAGCGACCGGAGAAGCAGGACCCTCAAATCATCCTCAACAAGAGTCCTGCTTTCTTCTGCTGTTTTATGAGCATTAGGATTCTCCGATATACCTGATGAAATTTCAGGAATGAAGTCCCGGGGATCATTTTCAAGGACCTTTTCCACAGCGACTTTAACCGCCTGACGTGCGGCATATCGAATGCTTATCTTTTTCGCTTCCTCATCCCGGCATGCCGCTTGACTTGAAAATATTGCGGTTACAAGCAGCAGAGCAGTGATTGCAATTGGAAACAGATTGGAGAATCCCGGCATCAATCTGTGAAATGTATGTTTATTTTTCATTGATTTTTCTCCCTTTAAGAATATAAACGCAAAATGGAATTCAATTCCTGCCAGCATTCATCCAAAAACTCATAGTCATCCCCGGTCAAAAGATTTTTCAATTTTTCGTTGAGTTTTTTATAAAAACTTTCAGCCTTTTCACGTCTCACACGATCTGAAGTATTCGGATCAAGCATTTTCACGACCAGATTCTTCAGTTCACGGTCCTGGTCTTTCATATCGTATTTCCAATCGTCATAGAGAAGACGGATCAACTGCATTTGAAGATTCACAACATCATTTTCCAATCCCTCCGTAAAATCAATGATCCTGTTATGAATTTTCCTGCGGTTTTCAGGAAAGACGACATCCGGTTGCGCATCCGCTATATTTCCGAGCCTGATAATTTCCGAATCTGAGATTTTATTCCATCGTTTCACTTGATTGGAGTTTTTGCCCTTTATGCCCGATTGTTCGAGAATATTTTCGTACATGCCGTTCATAAAAAGCTGTTGTTTACCGGACTTCTCAAAAATTTTATTTGTTTCCTTGCACAAATACTTGAAATTGTCATCGCTCAACGTCAATTTATTTCTCCTGACCAGTGAAGCGTCTGAGAACATAGGGATTCTCAATTTTTTGATTTCTTCGTTCTTAATGTTTTCGAAAGCCAGCAAAAGCTCTAGCAACTGCAGTTCAATTATTTTTTTGTTGAATGCCAGCCGGGAATTAGATGGAGGACCTATAACGTCGATGACTTTTTCATAACTGTATTTGTAGGTGAGTATTTGAACGATGATGACGAAAGTAAGAATCAGCACCAGGGGCAGGAGAACCTGCACCAGGATATTCCAAGTCGATTCTTCGGGTCCGCTGTCTGCATTTTTTCCCGAATCCAGGCATTCGGCTAAATTGTAATTTCTTCCATCTTTTTACACCCTTCGGCTGAACATCTTCAGAATTCGCCGTCTTAAAGAAGGTTTTCCATTCTCCGCCATTGAACTTGCCCACACTTTTATCGTTTTGCCGCCGTTATCGGAAAATTTTAACGCCCTGTTTAACGCCTTTTCGAATTGATCAAACGACTGGCCCTGTCTGCGCGCATTATCAGTGAAGGTTTTTTCAAGTTTTTCATATTTTTTTTCCTGCTCTTCGTATATTTGTTGTAACTTGAACTGTAATCCTTCCAGGCGATCATTTAAGGCGTCGTTCCTTTTTTCCAAACGTACAAACTTCGCCCAACCTTTATTCGCGGTATCATTTAGTTCATCCATTTTAACTTTTAAAGTTGCATCCCCCTTTTTCACGTCTGCTTGAACTTTTTGAAGCAAACCGGCGAATCCAATCAAACTGCCGCTCAGTTCTTTATTTGCATCCTTCATGTATTTTGAGAGCTCTTTCATTATATTTGACAATGCCTTCGTCTCATTCACAGCCTCCCTGTTCGAATCAACCAGCTTAACCAGCAATCCGTTAGTTTCTTCCATTTTATCCGCTGTTTTCTCCATTTTTTCGTTTAATTCAGCGAGAATAACTTCTTGACTCGCCAAGCCTTCTTTAATGGATTTACCCAGTTCTGCAAAATAACCAGCAAGGTCCATCTTGTTCAATTGCTCTTTAAAATTACCCAACGAATCGGCAATAGCATTAACTTCCGTGTTTGTGTTTTTCAGACTATCGGAGAATTCGTCCACATACATCTGAACTTCAGTCAATGAACTTGAAAGTCTTTTATCGGACGGCGGCAAAGGATTCTGCAAAGCCGAATCCGGTTTCTGTAAAAGAGTCCTGGCGGTCGTCGTTACGAGCGGTGCGGCTATAAAAGACATGGCGACGCCGGTGAAAGTGCTCAGCAGCGCGGTCCCGAATGCAGTCACCAGAATGGTCGTACTGTCGGCTTCGATGCCTTCTCTCATGGAGTATCCGATCAATAAAAAGGCGTAAAGCGTGCCGAGCAATCCGAGTTGTATCCATGTATTTCGATAGTTTTTCGGAAACGGCATGTGATTCATTTGTCTGATTGCCGAACAGCTTGTAATTTTCCCCAGCATAAGAAGAATCGATGTCCGTGATATGAAAAAGAAGAACATGAGCAAAATAAGGGGCGTTATGGTGGAGGCATCCTGGCTGAACTGATACAGCAAATCGTAATAATCTTCCGGTATTCCGATCCTTTTGAAGAAATTGAGAACGGCATCGGGCGACATATTCAATTTCTGCCTGATCAATTCCGTTTCACAGACGGCGCGATTAAAATTAACCGTCCAGTAAGCCAGTGAAGCCGCCGTCAGGGCAACGGCCGTCAATGCAATTATTCCTATGAAGAAATAATATCCGCTTTTCAATTTTAACTTCTCATTTTTATCCCTGGACATTCTTTGCTCCTCCTTTTATAGTTTTGATAAAAGACTGCGCGCCATATCGGAATAATCTCCGCCTATCCTTAATACTTCCATGAAGTCCTGCCTCGCCGGTTCTTTCCTGTTGTAAAGCTGCAGGCATAAACCCCGGTGAAAATATGCCGCGGCGAATCCGGGCGACTGTTTTATAGCCCGGGTGAACAAATCGATCGCTCGCTTAGTATCGCAGTCCGCATAACATCTGCCCAAATAATACAAGCTTTCATGGGATTGAGGGTTCTTCTCCAGAGTCGCCTTCAAATGGGCTATCGCCTCCTCCTTCTTTCCCCTGCGGAACGCAACTTTTCCCAGTTCCAGCCCCGCTTCCCAACTGTCCGTCTTTTCATATTCCCGCCGGAAGCATTCCTCCGCTTCAGCAAGTTCCATCAGGTATAGATGCGCCTGGCCCAACTGATGCAGATTGTGAGCGGCAGGGTTCCGTTCGACCCTTCTTTTCCAATACTCCGTACCGGTCCGTAACTTTATTTTCAATATATGTTTTGACTCGGGATAACCCGAAAGAAACTCCAGATAACCCGAAAAAGTATCCTGCTTTAGAGCCCTCTCAACAGCTTCAAGCTCCCTGAGTCCTCTTTCGGCTTCTCGCCTGGCGCTTCCCGGATACTCGCCGTATTCGGCAATGTAAGCCGCATAAGCTTCCTTCGTTTCCTGTTCAACCGCCCGTTTCCAGCATATCTCCTCTGCTTTTCTTATCAGTTTTTCCTTCTCCGGATGGTTGGGAAATTCATCAATAAAATTGGTCAAATCGTCCTCATTACCCGACTTGACCGCCTTTTTATACTTCAGGTCCATGATCAACCGCTGAGCCTGCAGAACCCGTCCGGATGCAGAACACTTTTTGATGAAGCCTGAGTATGATTCGACGCTGTTTTCCGTCACCGCTTTTCGCCACAACACTTCGCATGGACTTACAATCGATGCTGTATCCGTATTTTTGCCGCTTTTTCCTTCCTTTTCCGGACGACGCTCTTCAGCTTCAGGCATCGTAACAATTTCATCTTCATGTCGCTGCGATTCCAGAGCTGGTTGAACTTCCCGTCGAGAAGAGGCCGGCGATATTGTCGGAGTAACGGCAGGAACAGGCGCAGAGACGGTCGGAGTCTCCTGTTCCATTGGTTCGGAAGTTTGTTCAGAAGTGTTATTCGTCACTTCAGTTCGTTTCGGGGCAACATCATGACCGGACGACGGAACTCGCCGGGCACAACCGTTGCCGAGACATGTCAAAATGACCTCGACGATTATCAGAAGCGAAAAAAGAATCTCTTTACGTGTCGGCATCGATCAAACTCCTTTCTTGAAAAGTTTGAAAGTTCTCTTTACTGAGAGTGTGAATGAGTTGAAATATTTCAGTTGGGAGTGGATTTTTTTTGGGGGTGGAATTTTTTCTTGACTTTGCTGTAACCGAAGGTTTATTTTAACCTGCGGTATCAATTTGAAAGGAGCTTCGGAAATGAAATTCGAAGACGAAGGGATAAAAAAAATACATGTATCATTGCCGAAAGACGTTCACCGGTATCAGTATTTGAATTTGAAACCGTGTTGTATGATCATGCAAGGTATTATTGGAAGTGGAATAAGAGGAACAACCTGGAAGGTTTCTCCAGAAGTATTGGTGATCATGTATTCACATGGCAGCCGCATGGTTCTCAGTTTACCATTATCGAAAAAGTTTCGCCCGACAGATTATCCATAAGGATCAAAAAACCGCCGAAGTTGGATCGTGATCACGTTCTTGATTCGATTAATTTCAACGAATCCTGGATTACACTTATTGAATAGAATAATCAATCGTAAAATGACATAATGAATATCAATTTTTGTCTTAACTGCCAGGAAAAAAATTACTGATTAAATTGCGGCGACAGTAATTTTTCGATCGGTTGTAGTTTTTTAGTCAAAGATTTCACAATTTTTTATCATTCAATGTCAGGAGATGTGAATTTATGGAGACAATAATTTCACCGGTCTCTGCCGCGTAAGAGAAGCGCAAAAATTGAAACAGGCCGATCACCTTCTATTTTTTATCATCAACATTTCAGGCGATTCAGCGGTCACGGTCAGTTTATTCAGCGCTTTATGATTCTTTTTATAGAACTGCAGAAAAGCTTTCGATGCCAGTGTCCTTCCATGCTCAAATATTCTTCTGGCCCCGAAGGAGGTTACCTGTCCCTTTATGCCTTTCAGGAGGGTTTCTCCTGTGCCTTTTATGACTGTTATGCGGACGTTGGGGTTGTTGAAACGTTCTGCTGCGGATTTAATGGAATCTTTTACTGATTTTTCTATGATGGCTGCGAGCGTTTCTTTACTCAGCGGATCGAACAGTATGGGCGTTCCAATGCGGCTCAGGAATGCAGAGCTGAGCATGTTTTTAATTTCCGTTTCCACTTTTTTGCTGATGTCCAGGCGGTTGGGCGTGCCGGCGAAGCCCATTGATTTTCTGACGGATTCGTCGAGGCCGTCGGGGAGGTTCATGGTGAAGGCTAAAATGAGGTTAGCGCAGGAGAACATGGAGCCGGCAGCGCTTTGGGCTTCACCCAGGTCGAGGGTTTGCAGGAAAAGGTCGGCCAATGCTGATCTGACCTGTGGAGCGGCATGGTCAAGGTCGCTGATTTCCATCAGGGCTCCGGCGTGGTGCTTGGCGGCCTGTTCCAACCTGCCGCTCTGGTAACTTCCGACAAGCCCTCTGCCTGACCCCAGCAATTGAGCGGAAGCTGTATAATAATCGGGAAGACTGGCGGCATCTATGTTGATATAAGGTATTTCCAGCCGTTCGGCCAGCATCCGGGCGCTTTCTGATTTGCCTGTACCCGGAGTGCCCTGGGTGCAGTATCTTATCGGTTGATGAAGAGGCCTGGTCAGAATTTCCATTTGCAGCCTCATGGTCAGTTCATCTAATGCTTCATCCTGTCCCAGCAATTTCTGTTTGAGAAACGAGAGCAAACCACGGTCAGTCAGGACCTGAATAAACTTTTCCTGAACCTTTGGGGAACGTTTTGCTCCCGGTTTGTCTCCCAGTCCCGTCAGAGTGACGTTATTGCCGGCTATTTTTTCAGCGAAACCGGATAAATCTTTCGTTCCGATTTTACGCCAGTTATTGACCATTCTGGCGGCCACGGGCGTCAATATGCGTTTTTGTTCATCTTCTGTTCTGCCTGATAAAAAGGAATTCGTTTTATCGCTTAAACTGCGCACGACTTCCGACGGCAAACCGCCTCCCCTGCAGCCGCAATTTGCTATGCTGAACCGGATGAGGTTCTCTATATTCAGCATATCAGTGGGAATCGTCCGAACAACCGGAAAAAGCGGGTCGCTTTTGCCTCCCTGACCGCCGTGAAACACGGACTGCAGGTCGTCGAAACTGCCCGTGAATATGCCCGGCAAGTTCAGCGACGACAGGGACCTCAGTAAAGCCCGCGTCTCGTTTCCGATCTCGTAAGGATTCGTTCCCATGCTCATCGCGGCAGCAGGTACCACCACATACCCCGGAGCTTTCCTGAATATTTCCGGCAGCCGCCTTGTCGCTGCAGAAGGCGCGGTATATACGCCCAAAGAACTGTCCGCCTGCATGCAAACCTCCGCTATGGCCGACAACGCAGCAGCCTCCAGCGCCGGATAATCGCTCGAAACAGCGACCGACAATGACGCCTCAAGATACTCCACCGTCTCATAAGCCCAGCTCATTAAAGACTGCAACGCATCATCCTCGCAATTCGATATTCCCATCACAGGCGACAGGCTATCCGCATACGGCTCATATTTCTTGATCAAATCTCCTTTCGAAAGCCTCTGAGGCGAATGCTTCTGCATCTTCCCCGCTATGTCGTTCAATCCCCGCAACTCCGCTTCCAACCTGACTATCCTCGCTCCCGAACATCCATTCACCGGAATCTCTATGCACACCCATAATGAACTCGTCTTCCCGTCAGTGTTCTCCACGGAAGGTAATATGAACATATCTCTGCTTAATTGCGCCATGCATGCGGAAAACAGATGTACCGGTATGCGCGCTTCCCACGGCGCCCTTAACATCTCGCATTTCAAATGTATCGCCGTCCCCTGCAATATATCGCACCGCATGGAAAGAATTCCAGCGACGCCGACGGATTCGCCGGAAGAACACGCTGAAAATATGCCGCCTCCCGCATTAAATTTTACCTTCAATCCTGTTACAGCCTCAATCACACCCGATGCCTCCTGAAGAAAGCTCATAAGCGACATCCGCTCTGACCGCGAACTCGATGAATTGCTTCTGCTCGTTTTACCTATGTTCACTGCTTTAACCTCCTTTTTGGATTCAAATTCAACCCGTCTCATAATGTTAGACGAAAGAGACACGCTTTTTTTCACTTGTTTCGGAAGAAGGACGGCGAAGGGATCGGGGAATGGAAGATTGGAAGAATGGAAGATTGGGTGAGCGGAAGATTGGATGAGTGGATGGAAGGATGGATCGATGGGTGGAAGGAAGGATGGATGGGTGGATGGGTTGGCATGTTCTTTGGGACTTTGCAGCGGTAAACGATAATTTATCTCGTTGACGTCTTATTTTTCCTCTTTCTGTCGTTACTGGTTAACTCGTTTATGGATTAAAAACCGCAGCGCCTGTCCAGCATTAAATTTTGAATTGAAATTCGAGTTTGCGGACAGGCGTCAATTCTTCCGGATATCCCATAATTTTGTTTCGATTTCGATTTCGATCCTGATACCGACCCAGATTAATCAAACAAATTGTCACAAGTCTTGAAAAAAGTGTAACCCCGGTTTGATCATTCCCAGATAACCCAACAAAATCCCCCAACCCAATAAAAACCCAACCATACCCCCAACCAACCAAAAAAAACCCACTCTGACCCAAAAACAAGCCCAAAAAAAACCCATCTGACCCAAAAACAAGAACTTCGCGCCGGCCGCAATCGCGATCCGCCCGAGCCCTCCCTTCTGTTCAC
>CAZUFC010000164.1:0-16588 GCA_964619725.1 uncultured bacterium
CTGCGGTTTTTGATCCATAAACGAGCGAATTTTTATTAAGACAAGGATGGTAAGGTATTACGAGGCAGTGGCGGCGCTTATAATTTGACTGAGCAAATCCGAAGACTGACGCAGTATTGGGAAAAATTCGCCGTTTATGGACAAAAACTAAATAACTTTTGTTATTTTTTTCAGTAATCGGGGTCGGTATCGGTATCGCAATAGGAATAAATAAATACCAGGAGATGTGTTTTGTCTTTATCAGATTTTCAAGGCTTCTCGATTATCCAAGGCTGCGAAAATTGTAACCGCGAAATCCGGCTATTTGATCAATCCCGTTTACTCTTCCGGTTCTCCGATTCTGTCCCATGCTTCGTGGAACTCATCTGTACAGTAAGCGGAAGGCTGCAACCAGAAGGAGACTCTTCCGTCCTTCTCGCCTCTATGCGCAAGAGATCGGATTTCTCCTGGCAGAAGTATGTAAGACTGCGGCTCATTGATCACGTCGTTGACGACAACCCAAAAGTCTCCCATTATTTTGTCCAGTGATTTCCCAAGCGGCACAGGGTTCTTCCTGCTCAATGACTTCACCTGGATACTGATCGTCCGGGAGCAATCGCTGTTGTAGGCGATAATGTCGACGCCTCGGGCATTCCGTGAAGTCGGCATAACGTTCCAACCCATTCTGGAAAGATGATAGCATGTCCAGTAGAGCCCCACATTGCCTGTAACTTGTTGGTCTCGTTTTTTCATCTTCTTGGGTGTCGAACGGCAAGCATCGCGGGCGGCATGCTTTTCGCCGTCCCGTGTACGACGTTTTTGGGACTTCTCCATCATTTCATTACAGAAAGATATTGTGTCTATGGCCTGTGAATGATGATGGACTTCAGGGTTCACGAATATTTTTTGCTCTAGTCCCATTATCCAAGCAAATACTTCTTTCCAGGGAATTGAATTATCTACTGATGGGGTTCTGTGCCTAAAATGGATATGAAAACCCCTAACAGATTCTCTCGGAATACTATATAATTGTTTAAGAAAAGCGCTTTTTGAAACTGTAAAAAGTTGCTGAATGTCAAGGACGATTCCTAAATATTTTCTCAAACTATGATCCTCTAACAACATTGCCTGCCACAATTTATTTATCTGTTCACCGTTAGAAACGAATTGGCCGGTTCGATTTTTAAGAACTACAAATGGAATAGTATTAAAATTTTTTTCAAAACTTTTTCGAATAGTCTTTATGGCTCTTACAATGTCTGAATAGGAATTATGTCTTCCACCAGGGTGAATTTCAATTCCCGCAGGCGGGAGATCAAATCTTTTTGAAATCGCAACAGCCATATTTGTAAAATCTTGAACCCACTTCTGATCATTCCATTTAAGTTTTGGCGTGCAAGAATATCCTTTCACATTTCGACGCGAT
Source organism: uncultured bacterium (assembly GCA_964619725.1). Classification (GTDB taxonomy): domain Bacteria; phylum CSSED10-310; class CAZUFC01; order CAZUFC01; family CAZUFC01; genus CAZUFC01. Next base: position 1,406 of record CAZUFC010000164.1, read on the forward strand.
AGTTGAGGCTCAGTATGCAAAATATATTCAATATCTTTTGATGGTGAGCCAGACTCATAAAGCTTTTGAATATCTTGCACGCAAAGAATACTCCCAAGTTCTTTCCCTGTTAACTGCACTTCTGTTTTATTCTTGACAAAATCTGCAGGCACCTCAACAAAGCTGCATCCGTGTGCTTTAGCTATTTCAAAACGCTGCTTCAACCCTCCACGACCATTTCGATTAAACGCTGAAATATTTGGAAAAACATATGAGATATTTCGTTTCATTATTTTTAAACCCAAAGGTTCGCGCATCATAAGCCGGGTGAAATATAGCATCCTTCGGCATTGATCAAAAGCGCGTCTTTTAAGGTTACAATTCTACAAAATATCTCATCATATCGTTTCGATAGCGATACCGAACCCGATTACTGAAACAAACCGTAAAAAGTTTTGAAAGAAGTGTAATCCCGGTCTGATCAGTCAAGAGGGCGACTGTGAATGTAAACCGGAGAATTATGCCCTGATGACGCTCAAACGGGAAAAATATTGAAAGAAATCGCCGTGAATGAACAGTCGATCGAACGAGCCGTCATAGCTCTTTACACGTCAGGGATTAATTCCATGAGAGCAACCTGCGATTTGTTCAAAACCTTGTATGGTTGTCGCCTATCATACGGCAAGATTCAACGAATAATTATCGAAGCATCGAAAAAAGCGAGGGAATTCAACGAGTCGGTTGACCTTTTGAATATTGCTCATTGTGCATTGGACGAGATTTTCAGTCAGGACGTTCCGGTTTTGACTGTGATCGGACTTAAAACAGGCTATACGTTTTCATCGACCGCAGCGGGGGGCCGCAGTGGAGATGATTAGGAAGCGGAATTATCGGTAAAAAAATAAACAAGGCTTTAATCCCTCAGCAGTAGTCAAAGATGGCGGCAAAGGACTTGCCGACGGCACGTCGAGAGTTTTCCCGGAGGCTGAATAAAGAGAAGACATTTTTCATGCCGAACATCGTATGGGTAATCTTTTGGAGTTTTCTGAAAGACGAGCCTTGAAAGTTCTTCATGAGGAATGGGCTTTAGCGAAAGTTATGAAAAGATCAGATGCGCATGTCGGAAAATAGAAAAGAAAACGATACAGAGCAGCCAACATAGTTGAATCATTCAACAGCCTGCTTCGTCCGAACCTTTCCTTCCACAAGAGAGTTTCTCAGGAATTCCTGGACCTTTTCATGGCCTATAGAAACTTGAAAAAACCGGGATGTAGAAAGGAAAGGGATTTGAGCCCATACGAAAAACTGACCGGCCAAAAATTCGATGACTGGATGACCCTGATCGGATATCCGAAGGAGCTTTAACGGCAGCTTTTCGGTCGGTTAAATAACTGCATATAGCCTCATTTTTGCCTTAGACAAGATTGGTGCATCTTTGTTACCTCTAAAATGCCATTTTTGATCAGCGCCGAAAATTATTACCTCATAAAAGCTTATTTTGATCAATGGCTAAATTTTCTATTTGTAGCGCTTTACGAGTGTGTTCGGAGCTTCATAACCATAAAACGTAATCGTTGATGAAACTACTGACCACTGGCCGCTGGCGCGTTTAAAACTGAAGGTTGTTGAAGAAGGAATAACGGCAAAGGGGTATTGAGGCAAGGTCAGATGATGGGAGCCCAGGTTGGCCGTACTCATGCTGAAACCGCCTCTTTCAGTTTCTGCTGCACCGTCCCAGGAATATATGATTACAGATTCATTGCCTCCTGCACCGTCGGCTTCTGCGTAGACGTAAAGCGTTTTATCTGCGGGGACCGAATAAACGTCAATCCGGGGTCCTGTGTTCCAGTTGCCGGGGAAGGAGCCTGTGTGAGTCCATTCCTTCGGTGTGACTCTTGAAAAGGGCACAGGATAGTACGCCATGGGCTGATTTATGTTTTCCGAAGTATAGAAACCATAGACGAACTGGTGGTGATTAGGTTCTTCCGACCAGCCCGTCAGATTCTTCCAGACAATTCTGACAGTCTGACCTGCCGTAAATTCCAAAGGGTCGTTGAAGAACATGATTGGGTGGAATCCAACCTCGGCATAGGTCCCGGAGATGTTTGAGCTTCCGTTGTGGTAAGTGATTTCCGTGGTCCTCATGCGGGAATGGTCGCTCATAAAAAGATAGAATCTCCTGTTTGCAGCTACGGTGAAGAAATTGACGTTGGCTGTTCCGCCGCCGCCCAGCCAGGACGGTCCTGGAGCCGCCTCAGCATGAAAAGCATTGGCATCCGGCAGCAAAAGCGTCTGTGGGTATATTTCACTCATATCATGGGTATGCCCTTCAAGCGATACCGGAGTTTCGTTTTCAGTGATTCCCGATGCGTCAAGATCGCCGTTGACCTTTAGTTTAAAGGAGCCGGGATCAGATGTTCCTATGCCGACGTTTTCCTGGTCCGGATCGAAATATATTTCGGAGCCGGCTGCGGCGCCGTTGTTGTTATAGATAACCTGCATATCCGATCCTGCAACAGGTCCTGCAGGTCCGGAAGGTCCTTGTTCGCCTTGAGGACCAGCCGGTCCTTCCGGTCCGGTAGGACCCGTTGTACCCTGCGGTCCCGCCGGTCCGGTCGGTCCAGGAATTCCCCGAGGTCCCGTCGGCCCGGTCAAGCCTGTTTCGCCTTGGGGTCCCAATGGTCCCGTGTGTCCCTGGGGTCCGGTTAAGCCCGTATCGCCCTGGGGTCCAATCGGTCCCGTGTCGCCCTGGGGGCCGGTCAAGCCCGTGTGGCCTTGAGGTCCGGTCAGGCCAGTGTCTCCCTGATGTCCCATCGGTCCCGTGTGGCCTTGAGGTCCGGTCAAGCCTGTGTCGCCCTGAGGCCCCATCGGTCCCGTGTGGCCTTGAGGTCCGGTCAAACCTGTGTCGCCCTGAGGTCCCATTGGTCCCGTGTGACCTTGAGGCCCGGTCAAGCCTGTATCGCCCTGATGTCCCATCGGTCCGGTGTGACCTTGAGGCCCGGTCAAGCCTGTATCGCCCTGATGTCCCATCGGTCCGGTGTGACCTTGAGGACCGGTCAAGCCTGTGTCGCCCTGATGTCCAGCCGGTCCCGTGTGGCCTTGAGGTCCGGTCAAGCCTGTGTCGCCCTGATGTCCCATCGGTCCCGTGTGGCCTTGAGGTCCGGTCAAGCCCGTTTCGCCCTGAGGCCCCATCGGTCCCGTGTGGCCTTGAGGTCCGGTCAAGCCTGTGTCGCCCTGAGGTCCCATCGGTCCCGTGTGGCCTTGAGGTCCGGTCAAGCCTGTGTCGCCCTGATGTCCAGCCGGTCCCGTGTGGCCTTGAGGTCCGGTCAAGCCTGTGTCGCCTTGCGGTCCCATCAGGCCTGTATCGCCTTGCGGTCCCGTCACTCCGGTATTACCTTGCGGGCCTGTAACTCCTGTATCGCCTTGAGGACCCGACATGCCTGTGTCGCCCTGGGGTCCCATCGGTCCTGTGTTGCCCTGGGGCCCCATCATTCCTGTATCGCCCTGCGGACCGGTCAATCCCGTCGGATCGCCGACCCATTGACCCTGCGGATTTATTACTTCTCCCTTGTAGCCCGTTATGCTGACGCTTCGTGGATGTACATCCTGATCGTAAACGTCAGCAGCCTGAAAGGCATACGCTATTCCCGTAAATCTCTGATCGGGCGATAATTGCTGCATGCCCGTTTCTCCGTCATCAAACCAGATTCTTAAATACAGCTCTTCAAATTCGAACACTGCTGAAGGTAGGGGGATCATGGTTTCAGGATCGCCCAGGATTACATGATAAAGGCCGTTTACAACCTCAATCTCTACCGACGACGCCGGCGGATTCGGCTCTGAACCGTCGTTCGTCCATAATATCGTTCCATACCCATCGATAACGGCAAACCGGAAATATCCCGTTTCTGCAACCGGTGATCCGAAAGGCTCCCCATTGACTTCAATCTTTCCCTGGTAGTTGATCATACCCGGAGCCGCGCAAACCCCGGCGGATAAAGCCGATAAGATCAGAAAAGCGTAAAAAATTCGAACCTTCATTTGTTGACCCCCCCTTTAATGTTATCAATTGACTTTTTTAATTTTTTTCGTCCTTCATGAGAGCCGGCTTTTAACATGATTGCTGAAATCCGAATTACACAAGATTGAGGCGCTGCAGTAACTCAGAGTGAGTTTGATTATCATCCTAACTCATTATAAGGATTAAAGTTAAGCCAGTCAAATTGAGGGCGCTTTCGAATAGGCAGGGCTCACGGGAAAAAGCTGAAAATTACGGTACAATTTTGCGAGAATGCATCAGTCGGTCCTGCAATGAGAAATGTCGCTCTTATCATCTTCCAGTGATCCATTCATCCGCCCGCTTATACAATATTCTCCATCACTCAATATTGATGATATTTTATAGTCAGTGACTGTCCGCAAACTCGAATCTCGATTCAAAATTTAATGCAGGACAGTCACTGCGGTTTTTGATCCATAAACGAACGAATTTTCCTTAAGGCAAGGAAGGCAAGCATTTGCAAAGGAGTCGTATTTATTGTACGTTGACTGAGCAAATCCGCAGCCTAACGGAGCATTGGGGGAAATTCGCTGTTTATGGACAAAAACTAGTCAGAGATTCGGCCCTTCCAGCGGGAATACTTTTTAAAATCGATGGAAAGGACGACAAAAGACGAAAGAAAAGGACCAAAAGGACCAAGGGACCCTGAATAAAAAATATTCGGGTTATTCAATGATTTCAGTATATTGCAAGTCCTTTACGTCCTTTTTTCTCCGGCGGAATTTATAATACTTTACAATTTTAAAATAGCATCGAGCAGATTCAAACCGGCGCCTTTCTTTTTAACGGCCAGGATCGGCCGGTCGATGGTCAGAATCAGGTTTTCGGTAACGCTGCCGAGTAAGACGCCGGCGCCTGCGTTGCGGCCCCGCGCGCCGACGACCACCAGATCATAATGATCCTTGTGCACGGTATCCTGTATGGCTTTAACCGTGTCTTTATGCAGAACAAAAAGCGGATTTGGTTTGATGGATTTTAAATCGATGCTCCGCATGAATTGTTCGTAGTCCTCCATGGAATGTTTTTTCATTATTTCACCGAATTCCTCATAGCTTTTACCCGTTTTATAATATCCTGTGGGGACGTTGTAAGCGTGAAAAACAGTCATTTCTGAGAGTCCTGCTGCCTGGGCGAAAGCGATGCCGACATCCATGGCCATTTTGGAGTATTCTGAGAAGTCTGACGCCGTCATTATTTTAGAGATTTGGGGTTTGGTTCCCTGATGGACGGAGAGAACTGAGCAGGGGGCTTTTCGGGCCAATTTTTCTGCGAGTTTCCGGTGAATTTTTCCTTCTTTCTTGATGCCGACCAACAGCAGATCAGTATTCTGTTCCTTTATTTGTTTCAAGATTTCTTTCAGGGGGTTGCCTTCCAGAATATTGCACTTGATATTCATATCCGGGTATCCGTCGCAATATTCATCAGTTTGATGCCGCAGTTCGTCTACCTCGCATTCCCCAGCGGATTCAAGCAAGCCGGGATATGTTTGGCAGACGCCTTCGGGCAATTCCGGTTTTTCAGTCACGTGCAGGAAGAGCGCTTCCTCGGAGTGAGCCATTTTTGAAATTAAACCGGCGTATCGGATAAGTGACTCGTCGCTTTCATCCAAGCTCACATAAACCATTAATTTTTTATATCGGTACATCATAACCTCCTGTCATATCAGGCGATATTGTCATAAAACCGATGCGAATTTCAGTTTTTCAAACTTTTTTCCTTCTCCGTTTGAGAAGTTTTTCGATTTCCACAGCCCAGAAGACCAGCGTGCCGGCGACAAGGCTGACAGCCAGCTCAAGGGGCGGAAGCGATTTTGTATCAAAGAGCGACTGTGCGGGTCCCCAGTAAGTGATAAGTATTTGCAGACTGAGGGTCAGGAGCACGGCGCCCAACATGGGTTTATTGGAAAGCAGGCCAATGCGGAAAAGGGAATCGCGATCAGAGCGTATAGCCAGTGCGTTGCCCATTTGAGCGAGGGTGAGTGTCATGAAAACCATAGTGGTCCAGTGGGGATTGCCGTTCAGGAAGCCCCACAGTCCGACTCCCAGGGAAACGAGGCCCATGAAGGGACCGATCCACAGGATATCGAAGCCCAGCCCTCGTGCAAATATGCTTTCGCCCGGAGGGTGTGGCGGTCGTCGCATGGTGTTTCTTTCGGGCTGCTCTATTCCGAGGGCCAGACCGGGCAAACCGTCGGTGACCAGGTTGATCCAAAGGATTTGCAGGGCTGTCAGGGGGAGCGGCAGACCAAAGAATGGGGCGAGCAGCATGACCATGATCTCGCCTACATTACTGGTCATGGTATAGCGGATGAATTTACGGATATTATCATAGATGGTACGGCCTTCAGAGACGGCCCGTACGATGGATGCGAAATTGTCATCAAGGAGTACCATATCGGCGGCTTCTTTGGAGACATCGGTACCGGTTATGCCCATGGCCACGCCGATATCGCTGCGCCGCAGCGCCGGGGCATCATTCACTCCATCACCGGTCATGGCGACGATGTGACCTTTCTTTTGCAAAGCCTGCACGATCTTAAGCTTGTGCTCAGGAGAAACGCGTGCGTAAACCGAAACATCCTCGACAGCGCCTTCGAGATCGTCGGTCGACATTCTGGAAAGTTTCTGTCCAGCCAGAATATGGCTGTCTTCTGAAGCGATACCCAGGTCCTTTGCGATGCGGAGCGCGGTAAGCGGGTGGTCGCCGGTGATCATCACGGGGCGGATGCCGGCGGTCCGACAGGTATCGACGGCAGTTTTTACTTCCGGGCGCGGCGGGTCGAGCATCCCCGTCAATCCGATAAAAGTCATCTGTGTTTCTAATGAACCAAGTTCGGGGCTATCGGGAATCTCGTCCAGGGGTCGGAAGGCCACGCCCAGAACGCGCTGGCCGTTTTTAGCCATTTCGTCGTTGGCTTCCACGATGCGCTTGCGCAAATCCTCATTTATCGGCACGGCTTTATCTCCAGTCCAGACATAGGAAGTAATATCCAACAACTCGCTGACGGCCCCTTTACAGAAAGCCACATAGGGGTTGTCGCACCAGGGAGCATCGCTGGGATCATCGATAGGGATGTTGACCTTGTGGAAAGTGGTCATGCGCTTTCTTTCAGAAGTGAACGGCACTTCGGCTTCCCTCGGCCAGCGTTGATCGAGATCGGGTTTCCACAGACCGAACCGCGCTGCAGCGATAAGCAGCGCTCCTTCGGTGGGATCGCCGATAGCCCTGCAACAGTCTTCAACTTCCGGCGTCTTCTGGATGGATGCGTCGTTGACCAGGGCAGCGGCTTTGAGCAGGAATCCCAGGCTGCGCACGGGAGGACTCTCGCTGGGTCGGAACTCGGCGTCCAGCACAGATAATCCTTTTTCAAGCATGGCGTCCACCTGATGAGTTTCACCCAAAACATCCAGGACGGTTACGGTCATGCGGTTTTCCGTGAGGGTGCCTGTTTTATCAGAGCAGATAGTAGTCACCGAGCCGAGGGTTTCGACTGCGGGCAGCTTGCGGATCAGCGCCTGGCGGCGCAACATGCGTTGAGCGCCCAGGGCCAGAGAGATTGTGACAACCGCCGGCAGCCCTTCAGGAATGGCCGCTACCGCCATAGCGATCGATGTTATCAGCATCTCGGTTACTTCTTCACCGCGAAGCAATCCCAAGGCGAAAACGACAGCCACGATGCCCAGGGAGGCAAGCGCCAGCGAGCGTCCCAGTTGAGCCATACGTCTTTGCAAGGGAGTCTGTTCGCCGGATACGGACTGGATCATATCAGCAATCAGACCCAATTGAGTTTGCATACCGGTTTCGACAACTACCGCTGTTCCGCGTCCGTAAGTAACGGCCGTGCCCATGAAGACCATATTGCTCCGGTCGCCCAGCGGCAGGTCCTCGCCCGTCAAAGCTTCAATGCTTTTGTCTATGGCCTGGGATTCGCCGGTCAAAGAAGCTTCCGTGACCCGCAAGCCTGCAGATTCCATCAGACGGGCATCGGCAGGGACGGCGCTGCCGGCTTCCAACAGAATGATATCCCCCGGCACCAACTCATTGGCCTCAATTTCCATAACCTGACCGTTACGCCGCACACGCACTATGGGGGCGGCCATCTGCTTCAGCGCCTGCATGGCTTTCTCAGCACGGTTCTCTTGCACAAAGCCCAGGATAGCGTTAAGAATCACTATCGCCAGGATAGCGATGGCGTCCTTCCAGTCGCTGAGAGCGGCCGAAATTCCAGCGGCAATGATCAGCACAATTACCATGGTTTCTTTGAATTGATCCAGAAGTATGCGCCAGGGACTTTTAGCGCCGCGTTCAATCAACTCGTTCGGACCATACCTGGCCCGGCGATCTTTTACTTCATCAGGGGAGAGCCCCTGGTCGGCTTCCACATCCAGGCGATTTACCGCGGTTTCGACGGAAAAAGTGTGCCAGGGCTCGTGATGTGTCTTTTCTGTCATAATGATTATCTCCGAATTATACCACAGGTGAATTCTCTGCTGTTGTTGTCAGATTTATAAGAACTTTTTTAATTTTTCAAACAATCTCTCTCGCATGTTCGCATCAACCTTTTCGCCCGCTGAAGGCCGAATCCGACGGATATGCGTTGTTCATGAGATGATGGTCGGGATATTTCCCTTGAATCCCGGTCACATCGTTCATTCAAGAAAATCCCATAAAAATAAAAAATCGTCAATCTATTCTTTTCAGCGTTCCGACGGCAGCATATCGCCTAAATCAGAAACCACGACATCAGCGCCGTTGCGGTGCATCTCATCGGGGCTGATGTTTCTGGCGACGGCCAGAACAAGTCCGAAGCCGCCGCGCTTTCCTGCCTGAATTCCTGAAAGAGAGTCTTCAACGACTGCTGCCCGTTTCGGGTTCGTCCCCAGTTTGCGGGCGGCTTCCAGGAAGTAGCCGGGTTCGGGTTTGCCGGCGAGGTTCATTTCCACAGCGACATTTCCGTCAACCTTTGCATCGAGCAGATCGGTGAGTCCTGCCGCCTTCAATGTCATATCAGCATTGGCGCTTGATGTGACGACCGCAGTTTTGTATCCCTCGCAGCGCAGGCGGTGCAGCAGTCGGACCGAGCCGGGATAGGCGCGCACCCCTTTGTCCCGGATGACCTCGTGGACTTTCAGGTTCTTGCGGTTGCTTAATCCCCACTCCGTTTCCATTTCCGGCGGATCATCGGGGGAACCTTTGGGCAGTTGGATGCCCCTGGATTCGAGAAAGTCGTGTGTGCCTTGCTCGCGAGGCTTGCCGTCAACCAGCAAAAGGTAATCGGTCCCTGTCTCGAAAGGACGGAAAGGTTCTCCCAGCCGCCGCTCTCTATCCCGCAGAAACTCATCGAACATCTCTTTCCAAGCCTGTGCATGCACCTCGGCTGTAGCGGTAAGGACGCCATCCATGTCGAAAAGGACGGCATCAAACCGGTCGCGGGGAATGACCGTTTCGACCGTAACGGCGGGTCGTGTTTCCGGACGGCTGACGGCAAATGTCGCTGACTCTCCTTCCTGCGGGGTCTTTTCCTTACCCTGATGCAGTATGGTCAGATCGGGACCCTTTCGCAGCCGGTAAGACGCCTGGTCCCGGACAAGCTCCACCTCCAGCTCGGAACCTCGAACCGTAATCGGGAACCGGATAGCCTCCCACTCGTTAGGAAGCCGCGGGTCGAATGAAAGAACACCGCTATAATCGCGCATTCCTGCCAGTCCATAAGTCACTGCCATCCAGGTCCCGCCGATCGATGCCACGTGAACTCCGTCGCGGACGTTTCCCCCGATATCGGCCAAATCCATGAGAACGGCGTAGCGGAAATACTCGAACGCTTCTTCACCATAGCCGTTCTCCGCAGCGATAATGCTCTGGATGCAGACCGACAGGGAAGAGTCCCCGGTTGTCAGCGGATCGTAGTAATCAAAATTCCTGCGCTTCTCTTCAGCTTTGAAAGAATTTCCGAGCAGAAAAAGAGCCAGAACCACATCCGCCTGCTTGATGACGCGGTGACGGTAGATGACCAGCGGGTGGTAGTGCAGAAGGAGCGGAAAGTTTTCTTCCGGCTCGCTGTCAATATCCCAGCGCTGCTTGTCGAGAAAACTGTCATCCTGCAGGTGTATGCCGAGTTCTTCATCATAGGGAATATACATCGCCTCGGCGGCCTTTCGCCAATCTTCCGCCTCCTCCAACCGGAAGCCGGTCCGGTCCGTCGTCGCCGTGAAGCGTTCAGGCTCTTCCTGGTGCATATTAGTCAATACTTCAGCGGCATATCGCAGGTTTTCACGCGCCATCAGATTGGTATAAAGGTTGTTGTTGACCACCGTATTGTATTCATCCGGACCGGTCACGCCGTTGATGCAGAATCTTCCGCCTTTGCGGTCCGAGGAAAATCCGAGGCTCATCCAAAGTCGAGCGGTTTCCACCAGGATTTCAGCCCCGTGACTTGCCAGGAATTCCGAATCGCCGCTCATTTCGACATACTTCCGTATGGCGTAAGCTATGTCGGCATTAATGTGGTACTGTGCCGTTCCTGCTGCATAATAGGCGGAAGCCTCCTCACCGTTGATGGTGCGCCAGGGAAAAAGCGCTCCCCTTTCGTCCACCTGATGCGCCCGCCTGCGAGCGGCCGGAAGCATGCTGTATCGAAAGCGAAGCAGATTCCCGGCTGTTCGCGGCGCCGTGTAGATCAAAAAAGGCAGCACATAGATTTCCGTATCCCAGAAATAGTGTCCTTCGTAAGTCTGTCCGGTCAGTCCGCGGGCTCCTATGCCGGCGTTTTCCACACGGGCCGATGCCTGGAGAAGCTGGAAAAGGTTCCAGCGGAGCGACTGCTGTACGCGCCGGTCTCCAGTAATTTGTATGTCGCTGCGATGCCAGAAGTCCTCAACATAGCGTCGCTGAGAATCAAATAGCTTTTGCCGCCCTTCTTCGACCGAACGCTCATGTAAGCGCACGCTCCGGTCAGCCAACTCGGAAGCCGTTGCGTCGTCAGAAGTGAAATAGCTGATATACTTGGTGATACGGAAGCTTTTCCCCGGCCGGGCGGAGACCGTATATACCACATCGGCCTGGTCCTCCCCGCAATGCGCTTCTGCAGAATAAGCGCAGTTGCTTTGCACAACATGGTCCATGCCGCAGGCGATAGTCATCTTGCTGTTGCGGGTTCGGTACCCCAGAATGATCCTTTGATCTTCACATATCTGACAGACGGGAAGCAGAACACGTTCGCCAAAGCTTCTCGAACGCCTGGGATCGATCTTTCCAGGGTCCGGTTCCTGTGCGCCGGTCCGATCCGCTTCACTGCCCAGGTTCTCCGAAGGAAGCGCCATCTCGGAGATAATCACCAACGGCGCTTCTGCATTGTGAACGATCACTTCATAATCAACGGCCGCCAAATGCCTGTGTTCAAAAGAAACCAGCCGCACTGACCGTATTTCCACCTGTTTTCCGGCAGGCGTTTCCCAGAGGATGCTTCTCTCAAGAAACCCTTCCCGCATATTCAGAACGCGCTCGAAGCTGAGAAGCCTGGCATCCTCAACGTTGAACGGTTCGTCGTCGACGAAAAGACGGAGTCGCTTGGCGTCGACCACGTTGAGCATCGTCTGGGCGGTTTCTGCGAATCCATACGCCGTTTCAGCGTAAACGATCGGGGTCGTCTCATGGAATCCGTTGATGAAAGTGCCGTTCTGAAATGCAGGTCGTCCTTCCTCGAAAGCGCCCCGGATGCCCAGGTATCCGTTCGCCAATGTGAAAATCGTCTCGCTCTGCGCCAGATATCTGGGCTCGAAACGCTTTTCGATTATCCGCCATTCGTCAACAGGATAAAGATATTCCGAAGCTATACGAGGCTCGCGTTGAAGCATAAAAATCTCCTTATGTTAATTCAGCATTTTGTTTTAAATATTTCATAGTCATCGGGAAAGCTAACCTGAAATCGCCTATGCTTTCTGCACCGCCTTCTCAACTCGTCTCACCTGCTCTTCATCAATCCATTCATGGCCGACGGCATGCTCTGCCCAGTCGGAAGTCTGGCCGGCAATACAGCACGGTATACCTTCCTTTCGGATATCCTCACCAATCTTTTCTACCTCCTGCTGACGTTCACGAGATACTTCCACAGCACGGATGTAAATACCCTGAACGCGACCAGGATGCCTCCCGACAGCTTCATAATAAATTTCCGGGTCCTGTTGTCCGCTGTCGCCAATCATTATAACAGGAAGCTCCGGATAAATAGAAAGGGTTCGATCAATCAGGTCCTTTTTGTGTTCCTTCGCACGCCTGGGGAGCGGATGTCTATAAGATATCCCCCAGTCCCTCAAAAGCAGAATAGGACCGATTGGAATTCCGTGCAACTGAAAAGCTTCTTCAATAATAGGGTAAATGGACCACGGCCCACGGGAAATGTATATTATGGGATTCTCTTCATTGTGAAGCGCCCGGAAGAATTCGGCCACGCCCGGAAAAGGTTGCCGCTGAGCCGCTTTTATCACAAAGAGGTTCCATATCATACGCAGCTTGTTGGCGACGCCTGTTTCCACAACCGTGTCGTCAATATCGCTTATGATGAGTCTGACAGCCGAAGTGGGCGTCGAGAGAACCTTTGCCGTCCAACTGCGTGTCCGGACTTCCGGTACGGATTCCGATTGAAGAGAAAACTCGGCTTCCTGCCAATGCAGGTCCTTCGTGGGACGATTCTGGGCGACCTCTACAGAAAAATATCCGTTCGAGTCAGTCGTTACCGACTCTATGATATTATGAAATTCAGCGCTGACCTGCGTCTCGGGAATGCTCTTACTTATAAGCATGGCGTAAACATCACTTATTCGGTTCCATACGCTCTTTCGCCGACCCGATATCTGGCGCTCGACTCGCTCCGCTGCAGCGCTTTTTATGACTCGCCCTAATAGCAGTGCCCTATGAGGACCGGAAAATCCGCGGTAAGGAATAATCGCAAATCGCTCACCACGGCCCCCCTTGCTCCACGGCGGCAACAACGTCTTCATCAGATTGCTGATTGAACGGAGAGCGCTGATGAATATATTTCGCATACTTCTCATTGACTATATTCCTTTTGAACGAATATTGCACCCTTTGTCCGGCGTCGATGGAAAGTCCGCTTTAAAAAGACAGACATCCCGGAAAGAGCGCAACGATGTCTTTGCGTTTCCATGATTCATGCCCGGGAGTGGTGAGGATATCGCTTTCTATATCTCCTTACGGCACGAAAATGCGACACATTTATTGATGCCTATCAGAAACGGCGCTCTGTGTCAATTCCGCAGCGTTTGGATAGGGATAGGAAGATTGGCGGATTTGATGGTTGGAGGTTCCGTAATGAAATTAATATCGTCGTTGCCTCGCGTTCTGAGGTCTTGATTTACATAAAAATTTTGGAACTGAGCAAGCCGGGGTTACACTTCTTTCAAAACTTTTGACAGTTTGTTTCAGTAATCGTGGCCGGGGTCGGTATCGCAATCGAAATCGAAAAAAAATGGCTGGTGATTCTGTCGATTTGTAAACTCAAAAGACGCACTTTTGATCAATGCTATAAAAATTATTTTCTCATTTCAGGTATTCTTCGAACATTTTCCTGTTCCAGTTGAGTTGAGTTCCTGCCGATTGCAACGAAGCGAGAAGTATAGCTTCTGCGATTTCCTCTTTTTCTGCTCCTGCCGCCAAAGCATCTTTGATATGATGTTCGGTACAATGTTTACACCGGAAAACTGAAGCGACGGACAGTCTTATCAGTTCCTTCGTCTTTCTGTCCAACACGGTTTCTCCTTGAGCGGCATTTGAATAGTGTTGATACGCAGCGCCTAAAGGCGACTTCCTTAAATACCACGGCGATTCATTTTTCATCTTCTTTCCTTTACATGTTAATTGTGAATTCTTTGCGAGGCGCTTTCATAACTCTGAGAAGGCAGGCAAAAAGCCAGTCCTGCCTCCTCAGAAAAGGTGATTATTTGCCGTTTTACAAGCAAGAACCATTTTAAGTCCGCCTTTTCGTTACTTTAACCTTTTTAATTGGGAAAAATTTCATTGCAAGACCCAGGCTCCAGGTGAGTAACAGCATACCGAACATGCTGATTGAAGGAATAGGGGGTGGTGCAATCGAGCAGGAAATTTCAACCGGTACGGCAAACGCCCCGGTATTATCGGCGGCGTCAATCGCCCTTATCCGATAAATATAAGTAATTTGGCAATTTCTCACCGGATCGGCGTACCATTGGAAGTACATTTCACCGGGTTCGGCATCAATAGCGACTTTTTCAATGAGAAATAAATCCAATACCATTCGACATCTTCAGCGCATCCTGATGCCGGGTTCCGATCAATTCACTCCGCAATCTTTATGCCAACCCACTCGCTGGTTTTTATCCTCATACAGCGAATTTCCCCAGCGTTGCGTCAGTCTGCGGATTTATTCAGTCAACGTATAAATAATGCGCTTACCCAAAAGCTTCATCGGGACAGATTGCGCCTCCTTCGCAAATCCTTGCTTCACTTGACTTAGTAAAAATATGGAACATTGTGGATCACTTCGTCCCCGCGCTCACGGGGAAACAGGCGGCCTTTATAAAGATAAACGTTGCGAATGTTGTCCATTTGTTTGGCATTGATCAAAAAAGCCTCTTTTGAGGTTACAATTCGACAGAATCGTCTGTCATTTTATTTCGATTTCGATCACGATTGCGACACCGACGCCGGTCCCCATTGCGATACCGATTGCGATACCGACCCCGACCCCGATCCCGATTGCGATACCGACACTGATACCGATTACTGAAAAAAAATGTCAAACGTTTTGAAAGAAGTGTAACCACGGTTTGATCAGTCCCATTTGTTTAAAATAATCTGATTGAAGTTAACGAGTTTTTGTCCATAAACGGCGAATTTCCCTAATACTGCGTCAGGCTGCGGATTTGCTCAGTCAACGTATAAGCAATACCCCTACCTCGCAAATCATTGCCTTCCTTGCCTTAAGAAAAATTCGCCCGTTTATGGATCAAAAACCCAAGTGGCTGTCCAGCATTAAATTTTGAATCGAGATTCGAGTTTATGGACAGGCACTAACGAGTTTTTGTCCATAAACGGCGAATTTTCCCCAGTACTGCGTCAGGCTGCGGATGTACTCAATCAACGTATAATAA
>CAZUFC010000165.1:0-16423 GCA_964619725.1 uncultured bacterium
AACCCAATCTTACTCCCCCTCTCCATTCATGGAGAGGGGGCCGGGGGGTGAGGTCTCATTCAACGCAGTGATTTATGTCCGTCAATCGGCAGCAGTGCAGTTAAATCCCGAGGATATGCATCAACATATCCAGATAAAACCGCGTTTTTTGCAGATAAGCTAATTGAAATACTTTGTTTCGATGCCGACCCCCGACCCCGATACCGACCCCGATACCGACCCCGATACCGATTCCGATACCGATTGCGATTCCGATACCGATTGCGATTCCGATTCCGATAACCGAAACAAATTGTCAAAAGTTATGAAAGAAGTGTAACCCCGGTTTGATGATCAGACCCAAAAAAGCAATTTAAGCTTGAAAAAAATGCATCTGTTACTTTAATATCGCTGTCAGGGGTTAATCGAATGAAAAAGCGCCTGAAACGTTGCATCATAATTTTTGCATTTTTTCTTTTGACTTGCGCAGCGCTTTCTTCAGCGGCCGAAAAAATTACAAAGAGCGTTCTCGACCTGGAATTCTGCATTCGCACCGCATTGGAAAAGCATCCCGATTTGCTGCTGTGGAAAAAAGAGCTTGATATCGACCGGCTGCGGGTGAAGCAGAAAAAACGCAATTTTCTTCCGGAAACTTCTGTTGCGTTGGACAGGACCGTGGTTGAAGCCTCTTATTACGATCCTGAATATGGATTCGTCATAGAAGCGAGAGAAAGCCGCACTGCTGCCGCTTCAATTAATCAACCGCTGTTTACGGGATTCAGGTTGAGTTCAGAATTGCTTGCTGAGGAGTTCGGTTATGAGATAGACCGTCTGAGATACAGGATAACGGAATTGCAGATAATTTTAACGGTTAAAAAGAAATTTTTAGCCGCGATGTCTCTTCATGCCGATCATGAGATACTGAAAGACGCTCTGTCCAATGCTAAAGAGACCCTTGAGCTGGCACGCCGAAGATTAGAAATGGGTAAGGCCATACCTTTTGAGGTTCTTCAGGAGGAAGCGTATAAAGCCGAGGCGGAATATCTGGCATTGCAATCAGAGAACAGTTATAAGCGGGGGTTACGGGAATTGTTGAATTTCATAGGCTTGTCGCCGGATCAGGAAGCGCTGCTTGAGATGGAGCCGGTATTTATTCAAGAATATCCTGAACTGGATAAGTGCGTGATCAGGGGACTGACTTCACGTCCCGAAATGCCCTCGCTTGAAAAGCAGATCAGCAGAACGGAGGCATATATCCGGTCCAGCCGTTCCGTTTTATACCCTCAAATTTCCTTTTTTACCCAATATCGCCGGCAGTGGATAGAACCGGAAGCGTTCGGCGCTGACGAATCAAGCTGGGACGTGGGGTTGACGTTGACTATAAGTCCGTTTTCGGAAGCTGATGCCTCTTTTTCCTCCTATTATCAGTATCTTGACGGAGATTTGAACCTGGAAAATCAAAACGCGTCCTTCTCACTATTCGACGGCGCTTTCAGCAAAATAAACATCCAGAACATGAAAAAGGACCTCTACGCCCTGCAATTGTCCTACAATCGTCAAAGGGATAAGATCATCAACCAGATTAAAAACGCCTGGGAAAAATTAAATGAATTGAAACTCAAAATAAAAGCAAGCGAAAAAAAACTCGAAGCTGCCGAAGAAAATTTACGCGTAGTGGAAAAACAATATAAACTGGGAATAGAACAATATCAGGACTTAATTGATGCCAGGTCTGAGCTGGTTGCCCGGAAAACAGCGAAAAACCAGGCGATGTACGAATATGCGGCTGCGATAGCCGAACTGGAATATGCCGTCGGGATTGAGGTACAGTCGGAATCCCGCCGTTAGCGTACCGGTTTCAGGACATTGCTCAAATATCCTGGTTTCAGGTATACAATTTGTTGTCTTCCTCTGATCAGTCACGTTCTGCGAGTATGGTTAGAATTATCTCAGCGCTTCAAAAAAGAATAAATCACATCGTAAAGGTGGCGGACTTTTCCGGGAAGCTGCTTGTTTATGGTCCTCAAACAGTTGCTGCATGACGTCACGATAGCGTCATATTGAACCGTTTCCAGGGAATCGACGAAATTACGGGTCATTTTGTCAAATATTTCACGGTTTTTTTTCAGTAACCCGTATGCTGCACCCATGCCGCAACATTCCCTGGTTTCACGGATGATTTCAATTCCCGGTATTTTCTTCAGCAATTCGGATGCTGAATTTTCCTTATCGATAATTTGATCGCTGCACGGTATATGAAGGACTATTTTTAATTTCCCGGCGCTTTTGAATCCCAGGCAGTCTCGTTCATTAATCCATTGTTGAAGCAGTTTCACATTATTCGATCCGGTCGGATTTGTATTTTGTCCGGTTTTCTTTTTTGCGTCATGCGCTTTTTCTTTCAGATAGCGAGCAGATAAGGAGAGCAACTCAAACCTGTCAACGCCAGAAGCAGCGTTTGCATGCGGAGTCATACCGTTCTCCATCCCGGTTTCCTGAACGGAGGCGAGCTCTGTCGCAGAGTTGAGAAACTCGGCAGGTTCGCAAACGATAACGGGCTGCTTCCCGCATGCTTTTATCAACTTTAATGCGGACCGAACCTCAGGCAAGTCCGGACCTAAGCGGTTGAAAAGCAGCGGGGGAATTACCCCGACAAGGTTTCTGGTATTGCCGGACATCTCATCATCAATGGGAATTTTGGGCTTAATCGTGGAATTTTCCAGCAGAAATATCTCATCCTTGAAATCTGCCCTGAGTCCATAAATATAAAGGCAAAAATTTACGAGAATCTTTTTCAAAGGTTGCGGAATACCTGAGTTTTTAACATGCAGAATACGGTCCAGGGCGTTGTCGATCCGGCGCCCCTGTTTTCTGCTGGGATCATTACTCATATCCTGTCCCGGAAAAAGGCATTGAAACCGGTCTGCGAGAAGCTCAACATCAACGCCTGAAGGGCATAGCTCAGAACAGAGTCCGCAATGACAGCAGGCATTTTCTAACGATTCCAGCGCTTGCAGGGATTTTCCGCTTGCAGGCATGCCATCTCCTTCGCGTAATGCAGATTCGAATATTAAGGCCTTTGACCGGGGACTTTCCATTTCATTGCGTTCCGCCTTAAAAACGGGACAGAATTTCCTGCAAGTTCCGCAGGCATTACATTTGAAAAGATGACGACCGTAATGATTATCATTAACCTGTTTTGCGGTGCAAAAACGGTGAATTACATTGCCCGGTCCGTAAACAATGTCCTTATGCTGTGATTCAGGATAAGGAATATATTTCTTGCCGGGATTGAATACGCCAGCGGGATCGAATATGCGTTTAACTTCTCCGAACACATCATACAAAGGTCCAAAAACAACGGGAAGCTGTTTTAATCTAAGCATCCCGTCGCCGTGTTCTGCTGAAAGAGTGCCGTTGAGCGAAGCGATCAATCGGGCGAACTTTTCGCTGATTTGATTCATGGTTTCAGGGAAATTTCGCGCTGTGGAATTCAGAACGGGATTAACATGAATATTGCCGTCGCCTGCATGGCCGAATATAGGTCCTTTTACGCCTGTTTCATTGAAAATCTGATGTAATCCCCTGATGAATTCAACCAGCCTGTCCGGATGCACAGCGCCGTCCTCTATGAATCTCATGGGTCGATAAGGATACGGCAGACGATTCAAAATAGGCGATGCCGCTTTGCGAAGCGCCCACAATGCCGCCATATCTTCCGGTTCAGCGGCAACAGTCGCTTTAACCGCTAATTTGTTATGCTCAACAATGCTTCTGACAAGTTTTTCACTGTTTTCCCGGTTTTCGCTCTCATCATCCGACTCGAATTCAACCAACAACAAGGCTTCTAAATTATCAGGAATTTGCAATGCGGATACGCATTTTTCGCTTGAAGTCAATTCCAGAAACAACTCATCCATTATTTCAAGCGCGCTGGGTCCCATATGGCGAATGAACGAAACGGCTTCACCAGCTTTTTCGAGCGAATCGAACATCAGAAGGCAAAGGATTCTTTCCGCTTTTAACGGCCTCAGTTCAAGCTCAGCAGAAGTTATCAGACCCAGAGTGCCTTCAGAAGAACAGAAAAGACCCGGAAAATCGACCGTGCCGTCTGAAACGCAATCCTGCACCCTGTATCCGCTGGAATTTTTCAAGGTTTCAGGAGTATGCTTCCGGATAAGCTTTCTGTTGATCTTTTCCAAGGCTATCAACTGTCTTCTGATTTGCGCTGTGCGTGAGGCGTTCCGCTCCTCCGTAGAAGCCATACCCGGCTTACTCAATTCCACATGACTCCCGTCGTTCAGCGTCGTCTTCACTGATTGCAAATAATCGCAAACCGCTCCATACTTTACCGAATGAATCCCGCTGGAATTATTCGCTATCATTCCTCCTATTGTGCAAAAATCCGAAGATGCCGGATCGGGAGGAAAAAATAAACCGTATTTCTTCAGCGCCTTGTTCAGATCAGCCTGCACGACCCCCGGCTGCACACGGACAACCCGGCGTCGTTCGTCCAGACTGACGATCCTGTTCATGAAGCGTGAAAAGTCCAGTACTATGCCTTCTCCGATAGCCTGACCCGCTACGCCGCTGCCCGCTCCTCTTGCCGTTATTGAAAAACCCGCTTCCCGGGCCATCCTCACTAGCCGAACAATATCCCGCTCATTTTTCGGGAAAACCACTCCCCACGGCAATTGCCTGTATACCCCAGCCCCTCGGCTGTAAGCTCTCCTTACCGCAGCGCCGAAATGGGCTTCACCCTCAATCAGCGATTGTAATTTGCGCTCAACCTTTCTGCCCATCAGGTCCTGTATTTACGACCGGCCTTTTCCTCAATCGACCGTATCTTTCCCTCCAATCTCGATTCTGCGCCCTCCCGATCGTCTACCGTCATTACCAGATAAACTCGACGGTTCTTCTCTCGTAACTTGTAATGACACTTCTTAACTACAGACATCACCTCATCCCATTCGCCCTCGACCGTCGTCCCCATCGCTCCCAAACGGTATGATAAACCCGAAGAATCTATAATTTCAATTATCTCTTTCACCTGTCCGCTTAAACTCTCGCCCGCGCCTACCGGGAAAACGCTGAAATTCACCAACATTTCTGCTGCCCTCCTTTTATTTTACAATATCTCTTTTTTCGGCGCTGATCAAATCGGGGTTACACTTCTTTCAAAACTTTTGACGATTCTTTTCAGCAATCGGGATCGGGATCGAAATTATGGGAAGTTTTATCGAATTGTAACATCAAAAGACGCTTTTTTGATCAATGCCCCTTTTTCCAGAATTTTATCCGTAATATGACGCTTATGCCTGATTACCGCTGTGCAGAGCACAAGGATTGCAAATCAACCGACAAACCAGCCGGCATTCACAATTATCTCTTTACCAATGTCGTAAGCCCGGCAGAAAAAAATCAAGGAAAATTCTGTTTCAAATCGGAGACGCTGATTTGCGTGATTCAATCGCTTCCTTAAGGCATAATCACAAAGACTAACGCAACCCTTTCGCACAGCGTTTCGTCATCATCCAGTCATCTTTTCTCAACTGAAAAAAAACAACCGCTCTTGCCGCACTATTGTTCGTCTTCCTTATTCTCCCTCTTCTTTTACAGTCTTCCCGGCTTTCTGATTTTCGGCTTCCTGCGCTTCCTCTTTCAGCGTGTACTGGCCTCTCTTCTCCATATTTATGATTCCCTGGTCTCTTAATTCCTTTAAAGCCATGGCGTAAGTTTGTCCGGTTACTCCATGCTGCTTGGCTACATTTTTTACTTCGATACCTTCGGGGTTATCGGCCAGCGCTTCGAGTATATGAGTTTTCAATACATCCCTGGGAATGCTTTTTCTTTTGGTCTTGCGCCGGCTCCCTTTCCTTACGATCCTGTAGACCCCGGATTTGTTGACCTTTATTGAGTTTTCGGCTTTCAGCCGCTTTACTGCCGTCAGATAGGACTGCAACGGCCTGTCATACTTGTCCGCTATTTCCTGCAGTTTCATTCCTTTTCTGTGGTCACGCAGGGATTCCAGAATTTCCTCCTGAAGAGTTTCAATAGGAACAGGCTTCTCCTTCTTTGCGGCCGCTTCCCTTTGTTCAGGCTGTTTTTCTTCAGCTATTTCCTCAATTTTCTCCTTAGCTGCCTCCTCAATTTTTTCCTTTATTTCCGCTTCTTTTTTCCAAAAAGCGTTTCCATATTCACCGACTTTTTCCAATTGCTCTTTTATCACTACGCCCAGACCAATGAGCGCGTATGTAAGCTTTTCCTGAAAGTTCATAAAATATCCTCTCCTTTTGCCGGTTGCCTCCGATTACCAAAAAAAAGTTTTTTCAGGTCACTGCCGGGCCGTTTTGATGCCCGGATTTTTCCAACAGCAAACGTCGTCCATTCAAACCTCTAAACCTGGCGCAACGCTTTGTCGTTTAAGATCGACGGGAAATCAAATCATTCCCGATTCCCGTTTAAAATCCAGTCACGACGTTTCGCCTTCCTTATATTTTAGTATAATCGAGAATGGATTTCAATTCATCAAGAAAATTGTGATCAGTCAGGTCCAAAAACAATGGCGTGACTGAAATAAAGTTATTCTTGAGAGCCCAATCTTCGTTTTTATCGAGTTGATCCGGCAGATAAACGTCACCTGTCAATTTATAACATAGTGTTCCGTCATCGCCGGTTGAACTTTTTTCATAAAAATCGAGGTAACGTCCCCAGCCGTGTCCTGTGACGCGAACACCTTCGATCTTTTCGTCCGGAACTGCTGGGATATTAACGTTTATTACGGATTTATCGGGGATGCCGGAACGTATAAATTTTTTTACCAGTTCAGCCGTGATCCTGGCGGGTGAGGAGAAGTCAGGATTGATGAAAGTCGCCAGGGATACGGCGATGGAAGGAATACCGTTCAGGGCGCCTTCAAGGGCGCCGGCGACGGTCCCTGAATAAAAGACGTTGATGCCCGTATTGGGACCCAGGTTAATCCCGGAGACGACCAGTGAAGGTTTTTCGTCAAGTAATGAGGTAACGGCCAGTTTAACGCAATCTGCCGGCGTTCCTTCAATCTCAAAGGCTCTGACGTCCGATTCAATTTTCCTGCGAATCACATTGATGGAACCTTCAATCGTCAGACCGCATCCTACGCCGCTCATCTGACTTTTGGGAGCGGCGACAACCAGGTCGTTATCCCGTGCCAGAGCTGCCGCAGTTGCCCTGATTCCATCAGCGTTAATTCCGTCATCATTCGTCAATAATATCGTCATATCGCCTCCCCTTAAATCAGGAGGGATGATCACACGGCAAGGGACAAAAGTCAAGCCGACAACTTTTTGACAACTGTCGTTTTCAAAGAGTAGAATAATAAAACTGGGGCGTAATTGTGGACGAAACAATCAAAAAAGAAGTTCGAAAAGCATTGGAAGAAGGGCTTTCGTTTTATGAGGAAGGCTACATCCATCAGGCGATCGAAAGCTGGGAGAGGGCGTTGAATTTTCATCCCGGCCATCCCCAGGCCGTTAATTTCCTTAATCTTGCCAGGAAGGAACTTGCATCCAGAGAACAGCCGGAAACGGTAATTTTAGACAGGGATGAGGTAGTCGAAAAGGCGCCTTTCCTGGACCGGGAAAAAAGGTCCCGGGAAGACTATGCTTCTGATCTTTACGATGGAGAGAGAGATTACTCCGGCGCAGAAAACCGCCTGGAAGCTCTGGAACAAATATTGGTCAGGAAATCCAGAAGGACCGGAGCAGAAAAAGAGAGAACGCAAAGAGCGGAAGAAGCAAAGCCACGTCAAACGACAAAGCGCGCTGAACGAGCATCCAAAAGCCGCGTCGAAACGGCTGAAGAAACCTCACCGTCCGACCTGCCGGGTTCCTTAATCAATAAATTGACGTCAAAAACCGGCATTACCTTTTATCTTTTGGGGTTACTCGTGTTTTTTGCGCTCTGGTTCCTTATACAAAAAAACATGTACGCTTCTTTATATTATAACGGCATTGCTGATCTGGAATCGGGACACTTCGAATCCGCAAAAGAGAAGCTGCTGCAAAGTTTGAAATTGGCGCCGGACAATCGAGAATCTCTTTTCGCGCTGGGCATGATTCACCTTAAGTCCGGACAACCCGTCAGAGCACAGGAAATCTTTGAAAAACTGACGGATTCCGTGCCTCAAGACGCCAACGCCTGGTACCATCTGGGTGAGGCTCTTTATTATCAGGACAGAAAAGAAGCTTCACTCCAATATTACGAAAAAGCATTAGAACACGATGCGGATAATTTCTTTTTCCGGTGGGGATATGGAATAACTCTCAGAGATACAGGGCGATTCGATGAAGCGGCGCAGGCTCTTGAAATGGCGATTGAAGCTGCGCCCAATTTTTCGGGAATTCACTATTATCTTGGAGAAACATACCTGAACAAGGGATTGCGGGACCGGGCCGCGGAACATTTTGAAACGGCTGTCGCCCTGGACCCCTTTTACGAACAATGTTATCGGGGACTGGGGGATATCTGCGCCAGTGAAGGAAATTTCCATGAGGCGCTCACTTTTTACGATATTTACCTGAACTGGCACACGGCAGATCCGGAAGTTCATGTAAAAATCGGAGATGCTTATGCGTCTCTGGAAAATTATGAAGCAGCTATGGAATATTATGACCGCGCTCTTCTTTTGAATCCTTTTTACGCTAATGCTTTTTACGCGAAATCAGCTCTGGAATATTCCCGAAAAAATTATCTCAAGGCGCAGGAAAATATCGACAAAGCCATGACCATTAATCCGAACGAGAGACGTTATGATCTGGTCAAGGCTCGGGTTTCTCTTCAGTTAGATAAGAGGGAAGAGACGTTGAAACACTTTGAGAGATATGTGAACAAGAACAGCGATGATGCTGCAGCGTGGAAAGAGTATGGCCTGTATTTAGCTTATATCGGTTACGAAAAAGCGGCAGAAAATGCGTTGGTTAATTCCTTAAAATATAACCCGGATCAGCCTGAGGTAACTTCAAAACTGCGTCGCCTGCAAAGCAGATAAAAGGGGTATTCGCCAGGTCATCTTTTTCTCATTTCCCTGACTTCCAGTAGCCTTTTCGACTGAGCCCTCACGCCGTAAGGAACTTCTTTATCCTTGACGATTGAATTAAGGTCAATGTCGGTCAGGCGTTTAATCATCCGCAATGATATGCCTGTGGGCGTTTTCGGATTCTTGACCAATGCGGAAACGATGCCGTAATGCTTGCTCCATTCGCGATGGACCGCTATTTCCCTCAGCACTTCCTCGCTGACGCTGCGTAATTTGGCCACCTGTTCAATTTCGAATTCCGTGGCTTTAGGACTGTTGACAGCTTCGACTGCCACCCGCTTGTCTGAATCCCTGACCAGAATATACCTTTCCTGTTTGGTTCCCACTTTAGCGCGCAATCTTTTATCCGCAGGAGACAATTTCTTTAATTGCTGTCTCAGTTCCAGACTTTCTTCGTCTTCGGCCTTTTTTTCTTCCTCATCCATGAAGGCCAGAAGCTCTTCATCGTCAAAGTCGTCGTATTCATCGTATTCATCGTATTCCTTGCGTTCATCGTATTCGCCGTATTCGTCATATTCATCGTATTCCTCTTCATAGTCGAATTCTTCCTCGAATTCCAGATCATCCGTCTCAATCTCCGGTTCGCTCTTGACCCGGCCTTTTGCTTCAAGCTTCTCTTCTCCAGGAAAATCCTCCGGTTCTTCCTCCCACTCCGGCGCTTCGTCCATACTTATTTCATCTTCATCTCCCAGGATATTCAGCTCTTTTAATCTTTTTCGTATTCTGCCGGCGAAATCATTTTTAATTTCGTTCAAACGGATTTTTGAGGATGTGGGGCATTGCGGATTAATCAGCAACATGTCGATTAACGGAGGATAGTTCAGCAACCGGGTCTGATTAAGGCAGAGGATTTCCAGCGTTTCCGGGAGTGCGTTTTCCGCTATGTACATTAAAGTTTCATCAGGCGTATTGGGATGAATAATAATTTTACGGAGGAGTTCATTGTCCTGGATGCGTTCTCTGACGATGAAATCGAGGAAATCAGGCGGTACGTTTTCATCTTCGACCGTATTGGCGAATGCGCCTGAAGGCATATCCCTGATGGTCTCTCTGGCCGTAGACGCTGTTTCCTCGTCCGGGTCGAAGGCCAGGTAAAATAATATACGCACAAGAATAAGGTCTTCCCAGGGTATGGCCCCCATAGCCATAAACTTCTTTTCCTCTTTGGTTACATTGCCTTCCCTGAGTTTGCTCAATAATTGATCCAGCATGCTTTCTTCAGCCATTCGTCTCCTCCCTCGGCATTAGCCGCCTGTTTTCCTTGTATTTCGACTAAAACCCAGGATCATCTCCCCGTCTTTTATTCTATTCATAAAAGCGCGTTGTATCAAGAATTCGTATTATCTGCCGTAAATTCAAACACTCGCCTCTTTTCAGCATTACTGGGAGAGTAAGGCCTGCCGTTTAAAAAAATATCCACAGATTCGGGATCGCCGATGCTCAGTTTGATACGGCGTCTTCCCTCCCATTTCCTGATGTCCCCTTTATCCAGTATCTCGGAATCCTCCTTTACGCCGTCAACCTCTGTTTTCACCCAGGTGCCTGACCGTGCCGTCACCGAAACCGTTATCCTTTTGTCCGCCATTTCCTCCTGCTGCTGTTTGCCGACAAGCCCCCTGTCGCTCAATTTTTCGTTTATCTCGAGCTCTATCACCGGATTCTCCGATATGTTTTTATTATAAATATAAGAACTCGTGAGCAGAAAAAGAAGGCCTGCAGCGGTCAGCAATTTTCCATAACTTATTCCGCGCATCCTGAACAACGATTTTCTGGACTTTTTATCCTGGGTTTCCCGGTACCTTTTCAACGCATATCGATAATTCAGCATGACGACTTCCCGCTCCAAACCGATGCAATCCGCATATGCGGTTAAAAAACCTTTCGCATAAGTGTCTTCCGGATAATTATCAAAATCATCCCGCTCGATGGTTATTAAAAAATGAGTGGGTATTTTTGTTCTGCCGTGAATTTCCTCCAGCGAGAAGCCCCTGCGTTCCCTTTCATTTCGTAAATATTCGCCGAATGATTGATTTAAAAATTCTGCATCATCCATTTCGGTACCGTCCTTCAAGCCCCCCGGCGTCCTTACCCTCTTCCCCTGTCATCATCTTCCGCTCTGGAATTCGAATGATCGTTTTCCGCAATCGCATATCTGACTCTCTCTCTGTTCTTCCATAAAGGATGAGAAGAAATCAAATTCCGGATGCTGTCCGATGAAGTCTGTTTTGCCAAGGATACGACCTGACCTTCCAGCACATTCGGATTCTTCAAACAGTTCGCCACCACCCTGGCGTTTCCATAATGCATCAAAATATCCAGTAAATGCTTGTCCTTTGTACGGCACATCAAGCTCTTCTCCCGTACGGTCATCTTTTTGATCTTCCTGATAAGCGCGCTGCGTGCGTTCAACCTCCTCTTCAACGGCAAATAAGGATTCGTCATCATTCCGAGTAAATCCTGAAGCAACACGCCGTCAATAAAGTTCAACAGCAAATCTTCCGGAAATTGAGGATTTCTGCACAGCGCGAGTTTTATTTTATATCTTGATGCCCAGTTGCCTGACCGTGATATCTCCGTCAGAACTTCCACCGGCGTCTTTTTGTCGTTGACTCTGGCCAGCAACTCATCCTCTTTCAAACGTGAATTAAGCATCAAACCGCCGATTACTCTCGGGTCCTCTTCTTTCAGCAATCGAGGAATCAGCGCAGCCGGGGCTTTTTTCGCCAGACTGATTTTATCTCCTGTTTCCAGGTCGTCCAGTCTTATTTTCAGATGTTCTTCGGCCGCTGCCCTGACCACCGGCGGAATGTTCACGTTTGAAGCGACTATCGCCAAGTCCTGAATATACAGATGTTTGATGAATTTCAGCGTGACGTGTTTGGGCGCTGAAGGATTCTTTACCAGTTCAAGTTTAACCCGGTAATCCTTCGACAAACGTGAGTTGACTCCTGCCAGTTGGAAAATATCCTCCGGCAGGTTTCGACGACGAAGAATCCGGATAAGTTGACTGGTCTGAAGGGCCGGATTAAAAAGCAACGCACGCAAAACGCTTTCCGAATTATCGAAAATATACTGTTCGCATTCACGGGCCGGCGCTTTGGCTGCCATAGATGCGCGCTCATTTTCTACATGAGCGAAAAACTTTTCGCCGGATTTTCTTTTGCCCTTCTTTCCGTCATTGGGTAAATGCTTCATTTTTCCTTAAAATTTCTTTCCATTGCCGGTCATGTTCGCTGAAAACAAAAACATTTCCAGAGCAGGATTCGCTTTCAGTCCCTGCCCGTCGGAAAACTGATTCCCGGCGCACCTGAATCTTTTTCGATATCCGTTGCTTTTTCGGGTTCAGTTATATCCTCTTTTAAAATGTCTATGGGGGTCTTGGATTTGAGTTTTTCCAGGAGCTCACCGAGTTGAGCGGTCGTCTTTCTCTCAATAACGAGCCTTCTGATCATCTTTTTCATCTCCGGGTTTAAAACAAGATCAGGTCTGTTCGCTTTTCTCTTCTGTCTATCAAAAGTTTGCTGAATCTCCTTTTCAGTGATTTGAATGAAGGATTTTATCCTCATTGAGATGAATTTTTCGATCAGAAGGTTCTGTTTGATCCAGTTCTGTATTTGCGAAAGAGACAGCCCTTTCGACTCGGCTTCAACAATGAAAAGCGCCGGCGAAATCGAACGGCCTTCCGCCAGTTTAACCAGCGTTTTTCTTATTTCCTCCCTGTAAACTTTGATGACGCCGATCCTCTGGATTTCCTGCAAAAGCAGAAGCCGGTCAATGTAACGCTCAAGAAGAGTATGCAAAGCCTGTTCTGAAGAACCTCCCGCTATATAAGATTCTATTTCTCTGAAAAAACGCAGGTCCTCAATACATATTATTTCCTGGTCGACCGCTGCTAAAACTTCGTCGATGACTTTACTCTCCGCTTCATGCGAAGCCGGAACCGCAATCCATAATAGAGTCCCCACCAAACCGAACAATGCTTTTTTTATTGGTTGCTTCATATTCTTTGGAAGACCTGGGCTCGTTCCGCTGGAAATTTCTTCATTTTTTTATCGTTTTTATTCTCATCAAGACGAACCAATGGAATTTAAACCTCCATTGAAATTATCGGGATTGATCAAACGGGATTACGATCCCTGGGCAACCCTGGATATTTGAAAAACAACTATCTATTCCATCTGAAAAATTCATGGTTATTAAAAAACTGCCGAGAGCTCCCTCGCTCTCATTCGGGACAGCCCGTATCATCCGCTTTTGAGACAAGTCGAACAAACCTTTCTCACAAATATATTCCCTGTTATTTCTAATCCCCGTCAGCGAGTCTTTTTTCAATCAGAGCGTACGCATTATGATTGTGTATGCTTTCCTGATTTTCAGCCTTTATGCTGTAATATTCTATCTCGCGAAAAGAATCCAACTTTCTGGAAACCAGACGCACTATGTCCTCCACGAATCGAGGCCGTTCATATGCCGTTTCAGTAATCCACTTTTCATCAGAACGTTTCAAAAGCGGATAAACCGGAGCGCTCGCCCGTTCTTCCACCCAGCTTACAATGTCCTCTATCCAGAAAAGTTTCCGTGATGAAATCCTGACCGTAACCGTCCCTCTCTGATTATGCGCTCCCGTCTTGCTTATCTCTTTGGAACAGGGGCATAGATTGTGCACCGGAACCTTCACCTCAATCATTTCCGTGAAATTGTCATCCTCATCCAGAACTCCATGAAGCATACAATCGTATCCCAGTATGCTTTTCGATTTGGAAACGGGAGCCGTCTTCTCAATAAAATATGGGAAACTGACTTGTATTTGAGACCTTTCAGCAGCGAGCTTTCTTTTGATTTCTTTCAGAATCTTCTTCATGTTGATCCGCGACATTTTGCCTCTGTAATTGTTCAATATTTCGATGAAACGACTCATATGAGTTCCCCGGAAATTTTTCGGGAGGGAAACGAACATATCGATTAAAGCCACGGTGGACTGCTCGATGTTTTTCTTGTCCATTACCACAACCGGATATTGCACTCCTTTCACCCCAACGCTGTCTATCGTCTTCGAATAATCAGGGCTCTCATTTTGAATGTCAATCAATGAACCATCCTTTCGCGGAGATTAATTTTTCAACGGTATCCCCCGGAGAATCCTCATAAAAAATTATAAAAGATTAGATGTGTGAGTCAAGATCACGACGGATGGAGGAAGGCAAGCGGCGGCATTGATCGAAATTAGGCCTTTCGAGGTTACAACTCGGGGAGTACGCAATTTGCAAAAGGCCTGGAGATATCATGAATTCATTACGCATTTGTGGTTCCGTAAGAAGAAAAACAACCCCCGGCATGCTAATGTCCATGCTTCGTCGCGAGCGACTCGCATCGACATAAGCGTATCTTCCCCCCTTTCACTGATGAGTTTTTGTCCATAAACGGCGAATTTTCCCCAATTCTGCCTTAGTCTTCGGATTTGCTCAGGCAACGTATAAGCAACAACCCTGCCTCGCAAATCCTTACTATCCTTGTCTTAAGAAAAATTCGCTCCTTTATGGATCAAAAACCGCAGCAACTCATAATTCGCCGAATCAGCCTGTGAATTCTGGTTGTCGTTCACCCTTGAGGTCCTGAAGGCGATATGATAAAAGACAGGATTCGAAATTCAGGTTAAACGGCCGGGATTGCCGGGGCGGTCCCAGGCCGCCTGTATTTCTGATTCGTCATGTCGTATGCCGGCGGACCTACCCAACGGAACCGGCGGCTTCATGGATATGTTAAACGGGGCGCCGGCCGCTTGCGCTTTTTGAACATTAAAACACGGGAAACGGAGAGACGAACAATGAATAAAAAATACGATCTTGTAACGCTTGGGGCAGGACCAGGCGGATATGTAGCGGCGATACGGGCCGCTCAACTGGGCATGAAAACTGCCGTGATAGAACGCGACAGATTGGGCGGAGTATGTCTGAATTGGGGCTGCATACCTTCCAAAGCGCTTCTTCGATCTGCCGAGGCTTATCTGATGATGAAAAAATCAGCTAAGCTGGGCATCAATTGTAATGCCCCCGAAGTCGATTTTAAAAATGTCATAAAGAGAAGCCGGCAGGTTGCGGACAGAATGTCCAAAGGCGTCTCCTTCCTGATGAAAAAAAATAAAATCGACGTCTATATGGGGACGGGAAAAATAAGCGCGGACAAATCCGTCACGATTGCTGATCCTGACGGCGAAATCAAAGATGAGATCAAAGCCGCCAGAATACTTATAGCCTCCGGAGCTATCCCTAAAACAATTCCCGGGATAAAACTCGACAGGAAAACTTTCATCACGTCAAAAGAAGCCATGACCCTGGACAGACGCCCGGAATCGCTGACCATTATCGGAGCGGGGGCCATCGGCGCGGAATTCGCTTATTTTTATAATGCGGTGGGAACGAAAGTCCATTTGGCGGAACTCCTGCCTCATGCCCTGCCTCTGGAAGACGAAGAAATATCAAAGGTGGTGGAAAAATCATTCAAAAAGCAGGGAATAAACGTGTATTCCGGCAGCAAAATCAAGGACTGGAAGAAAAATGATGACGGTATAAGCTTTACAGCAGAAACCCCGAAAGGCGAAAAAAGCTGGAACAGCGAACTATGTCTCGTAGCGACAGGAGTCCGGCCGAACAGCGATGAGCCGGCTATCAGCGACCTTAACCTGGAAAAGACCCGCGACGGTTTTATAAAGGTGAATGAATATTATCAGACCAGTCAGAATAACGTTTATGCCATCGGCGATATTGCAGGGCCGCCACTGCTGGCTCATAAAGCCTCCCATGAAGGCTTAATCGCGGTGGAATCAATGGCCGGAAAACAACCCGCACCATTAAATTACAGCCGTATTCCAGCCTGCACCTACTGTGTGCCCCAAGTCGCATCCATAGGCCTTAACGAAAAAACCGCACAAGAAAAAGGTTATGAACCGCTCATAGGACAATTCCCTTTTCAGGCCGTAGGAAAAGCCCTGGCATCCGGTGAATGGACCGGTTTCGTCAAATTGATCTTCGACAAACAGACCAAAAAACTCCTGGGCGCCCATATGACAGGCCCGGAAGTTACAGAACTGGTCGCCGAACTGGGCCTGGCTCTGGAAATGAATGCCGATGCCCAAAACATAGCACACTCTGTCCACGCCCATCCCACTCTGTCGGAAGCAGTCATGGAAGCCGCTGCCGCTGCCCTGGGGCAAGCCGTTCATATTTAAAAACACGCTATTCCACAATATTCAGTCCATCAAAAGAACCTTTTTTAATTATCAACAATTCTTTGCAAGACATGTATCAACGTATTTCATAGTTAGTGCCTGTCCATAAACTCGATTGTCGATTCAAAATTTAATGCTGGACA
>CAZUFC010000166.1:0-16034 GCA_964619725.1 uncultured bacterium
TACAAATTGTTTTTCTTAATGCAGACGCAGCATCCTGCCGCATTTCGTTCTGCTCGATGCAAATCCATAAAGAGATCAGCCTACTAAAAATGATCGATACTCTATCCGGCATCCAGCATACAAACTTTCGGTCAACTAACAACCTGATTTTTAAAAGCTATCCTTCAAGGACCGAAGCTGAATTCTTCAACGCTAAGATTCCCTTTTATGTGAGACATATCCTGGTTAACCATTGCGCCGTATATTCTGATTCCCGACATGCTCTGTTCGCCTGTATCCGGCCACTGGAAACTTTCCACAACTTCAATTTTCGTCGTTCCCGGATAGACGTCCATGATCACGTAATCGACTTCCCCTTCATCCGGCGGCGTGAACTGACTCCAATCATCCCAGAACCAGAACTCTCCGTTTATTTCCAAAACGAAAAATACTCGTGCCTCTTTTAATATTTCATAATCATTCACCAGATATCCGTTGATGAAAAAATCTTCGCCGGGATGAACGGCTTCAGGCATTTCTATAACTACGTCCCGAGATGAAATTCCATCGAAAGATAATATTGCGACACAGTCGCCGCAACTACCCAAAGCTAATACTCTTCCGTATTCATCGCGGGGAAGGATTGAAGCGCATGGTACATTCATCGGACGCCAGTAGAATCCGTTCCAATATTTTAAATCATAATCTTGAAACATAAATATCTCGTCTACGTCCGTTGCATAAATGTCACACTGATGGAAAGCATCGTGCAATCCGGGGACATCAACGGCAGTCCATTCATTTCCATCCCAATGACTGAGTTCCATCTTATAATAGAAAAAATGTCCCACAGCAATCACGCTTAGGGTGGACACAAAAACGTTATTAGACGAAAGACCCCACATGCGAGGTATGTCTCCGTCTATATTCAACTCATGTTCCGTCCACTCATTTCCATCCCAGTGTATGGCCCGAGAGTAACCTGTAACCCATACGTCGTCGTCCGCTGTTCCCCACACATCAAAATAAGAGCTCACGGTCGCCGATCCCGTATCTACAGGAGTCCATTCTGAACCGTCGTAATGTAATAGATTAGTCCTTGCCGCCGCATAAATATCCGTTGGAGAAGAACCCCAAATGCTTCTAATCCATCTTGTCGTTCCGGTATCCATCAACGTTGAATTCTCCCCGTCCCAGTGCAGTATAACGCCCCCTTCACTGCCGATATAGAAATCATCACGGGACGAAGCCCACATGCAAATTTCATTGCCGTGAAACGTTTCTTCACTGTCCTCATATATTTCAACGGAAGTCCAATCGCCGTCATAAAATTTTAATAAATAAAGCCATCTGCCATACGCCAGTTTTTCAGACGTTAATACTGCAAGAGAATCAGAATCTAATCCGACAATTGAATGAGCGCCCCCTTTGAATCTTTCTGATTGTTCCGACCAACGCTCACCGTCCCATTGCGCAATATGACCATATATCCCCACTGCACAAATGTCATCTTCTGAAGTTCCCGTCAGGCTGTAAAACCAGTAATCTTCAACGGAATATATCTCAGTCCAATCCGAACCGTCCCAGCGCCGTATCGCTCCAGGTTCATACATTGTCGAAACATAAATATTGTCCGGTGAATCTCCCCATATATCAGTTAATGCCTCATCAAAATAATGCAAGGCCGTCCAAAAATCGCCGTCCCAATGTAAGATGACTCCAGGTCCGCTTAAGCTGACGCGACCCAGGGCATACACTTCTTCCGAGGACAGCCCCCATACAGTCAATATTTCATAATCCGGAAAAACAGCCGATTGCGTCCATTCAACTCCGTCCCAGTGTATTATCTCCCCTTCATCTCCAACAGCGAAGACGTCATCAGGAGCGGCTCCCCATACTCCTTGCAGATCGGAATTTGTCCCCCCGTTCATTGCAGACCATGCATGACCATCCCAATAAATAATGACTCCGTTGTCTCCCACTGCGAAAACTTCGTCTTCGGCAAATCCCCAGACATCCCGAAGCGCTTCGGAAGTTCCGCTCTCCAACGGCATCCAATATTCGCCGTCATAATGCATAATTGTACCGTTGACACCAACAATGTAAATACTATCCAAAGAATTACACCATATTCCTTCAAACGTCTCGTACGGAATACCCTGACTCATGTCGATCCATTCATCCCCGGATCGAAGAAGAACCGTTGAAAACCCTATTGAAACTATTTCTCCAGATTCAAATGCAAAAGTGTCCTCCATACCTATACCCTGAGGAAGAGGATGAATCCATTTCCAACCGGCTTCAGCATCTCGAAAACAGAAGATGACAACCAGAAAACTTATTATCTTTATTGAACTTCTGTATTTTTTCATTAAAATCGACCTCCACTTTAAATTTTAAAATATTCATAATTTTAAATCAAATTACCCGAAATCAACGCCCCCATCGCCTCCTTTCAGGAAATTCCGTTCAAAATCGAATTCTTGAAAGAGAATCCATAACGGGCATTTCGTAAACTACCCGGATATCCAGTCTCTTCGTAAAATTCCCGAACCACTGCCCGTCCTCTCTCCTTAATTACGAATGACTCTGACCCATTATTCACTCTTTGTCAGCAGTAGTACACTGTAGAGTTACAGCGGTCCCTGAATCTGAGAGGGAGAAATGTCGAAGAGATATGGACAAGTAAATACTCTACCAAACGCCTTTGTAATGTCTCCTGCTTCGAAGTGAAGCCACTTTGAATGTACATTTTCTGGAGTGAGGTAAACGATTCCAGCACGCGCATTAAGGAGCGCTTGCCGCAGCTCTTCGTTCCAGAATGACCCGAGTGCAATGTTGCACATCGACACCAATGAATCGCATCCATGTAAGGTGATTTTTAAGAACCTGGAAAGAGCCACAGCAATTTTCTTGCTCGTGGGTCCGGACCAGCTAATCACAACCCCGTTATCTGCGTAAGTCAATTACAGTTCCTACGGTCCTTGTAATCTACGTCAGGTGTTTGTCGGTCACGGGACTAACGACCAAGCTCACCGGCGGCAATAGAGCGCAGCGGAATTGACGTCCGGTGCAGCGCCTTGTTAGGCATTTCCAGCTTCTATTAACCCATTGCAAGCCCAATCATCATGAGGAACATCGTGCCCACAATCACTACTGCTGAAAAAATAGTGCCCAAGATGGCAAAGATTTTATTCCGCTCCTTGATTAACAGTCCACCGATACCCAAACCAAGCGCTACAAGCTCCCCGCCCAGTAAGGCAAACAGAAAAAGGCCTAACATAATCGCACCTGCGGATTCCTCATCCATCCCTCCTGGTGTGGATGCCTCCATGAAGCCAGCGATTATGAAAACCAGGAAGAGGAGAATTCCTGAGACGATGCTTGTGATGAATGATGCAATCCCAAGCCCTGAGTGCTTTTGTTCTTCCATTGTATCTCCTTCTTTG
Source organism: uncultured bacterium (assembly GCA_964619725.1). Classification (GTDB taxonomy): domain Bacteria; phylum CSSED10-310; class CAZUFC01; order CAZUFC01; family CAZUFC01; genus CAZUFC01. The sequence goes on from CAZUFC010000166.1 coordinate 3,429, forward strand.
TTGATGCCCAATCGATAGGCATCACCCGCATGCGGTAGCATGTCGGGTGCATGCCGCGGTTAGCGCTCGGATTTTCGGATAAATGTATGTCGATTCTCTGCTGGGGTAAATCAACCGGTCTTCTCATAGGGCTGGATCGTATTTAGTCGTCGGAGGAATCGGTAGTGTTTCTGATTGAAGGTGTACAATGGCGTCCTTATGGCTAACGCTGTCTGTCCAATCAAAACGTCTAAAAGACCCGCGTTATGGCTTAAGTGGTATTTCGAAAAAACCTCCAGCGCTTGATCGCAATCCTCAGAGGAAGGCCAGACAATGCCACATGGTGAGATGGTGTGTTGGACTTGCTCCAGCTCCCGGCGATTGCGGCACCCCTGAAGCAACTCCATGACCACATAGCCTGGCAGCAAGACTTCCTCATCCTCGTCAATCTGATCAAACCATTGGACGGCTGGTGGATACTGCCGCAGCAGATCAATCATGATATCCGTGTCAAGTAAGATCATGGTTACTTATCGGATTTGTGCTCGTTCCCGTAATTCTCGGGCATAGCTCGCACTATCTTGGATGTCTTGCCGGTCTTTCCACAGACCGATGATGCCCGATTTCCGCAGTTGTCCAGCCGTGAGTGTTTTTCGACTCGACTTGTCCGAATGCTGTGGGATTATGATGACTTCCACGGTTTGACCGCGTTTGAATGGCAGATCCTTCACGATGATTTCGCCATCTTTTCTGACCACTTGCTCGATCCGAATAGCTTCCATAATTTTCTCCTTTTACACTACCCTCCCTACTCCTTTTCAAATTTCTATCATATTCTTCGGGTCATGACAAATTCAGCACGCAAACGTCGAAGATTTTTTGCGGCGCTTCGCCGCCGCAAAAAATTTAGTTGAACTGAGCCGATGATTATACCTCCTTTGGGGTTTTATCGAATAATAACTGCTCTCAAACTAAAATTCTATGAAATTTCATAGCCGATTTCAAGTAAAAACCGAAAGGAAGTATATTTTCAAACTGAAAATGCCGGCAGTTTTGAAGGGTTAAGATGGGAAACAAATGAAAACGAACATATCGATCCGTTTGATCAGTTGCTAAACTGATCGAATGGTTTAGGCGTAAGGAGAATTTTTCAAAAACATGGAAAACCGCATCACAGCAGCGACAGGAAACCTCGATTAAAAGCAAAACGACCCCTCTAAAAAGTTGCATGTCACATGAAAATTATGATATAAAAAAGCGTATTTTGCGTTTCCTGTGAAAAGGAAACTTAACTGAAAGTCCGAAGATGCTGCTTCGGGCTTTCGCTCTTTATATCCCTAAGAAAAACGATCACCCTCTATTATTACAGAGGTTGATCAATTAATAATATTGAGTATTTCAGTTAGATGCAAATAAAATAGGTGAGAAGACGATTCTATTTACCGGCGACTAATACTTTAAATATGACGATGGATTTGAAAAAGTTCCCGCGAAGCGGTTTAGTTCAACGGAATAGGATAACCGGCGGCGATGGTTGCGTGTCGGATTTTGGCTAAGCGTTTTCGCCGTCCGGTTCATCCGTTGGTTGGGCGCCAATTGGTTATGAAAGCAACGCATCGAGGTGATCATCAAGGCTAATAACATCTTAAAAACATTATATATCAGCGTTTTCTACGCCTTGGACTCATCTGTCCCAGTTATCGTTTAATTTTCCTGATTCGGAATTTATCATTCTGAAACACGCAGAAGCAATTTTTTATCCAATCCGAATAATTTTCCATAATGTGTTTCACGACCTGCAATTTTCTGGCGCTGTCGGCATTTTCCAATCTCAACAATATAACTCCGCAATGTGCCATTGAAGAATGATAAACCAACTCTTCAAAATCTTTGTCCATTGTGATAACCATCCGATTTTCCGAAACCGCGGTGCGGATAATTTCCTCGTCAGCCATACTGGGATCAATATCTCTCGGCCTTCACGTCGTACCCCTCTTCCAACATATATTTTTCGATGCTTTTTCCCATACCGACATCGACGAGGAATCTATGTTCGGATGGATTCATTTGGACGCTCCTATGGGAAACACCTGCTCCTCTTCGACAAGCCGGGTTACATACGCAAATACCGCCTTAAAATCTTCTTTCTCAAGTTCCGGATATTCTTCAAGCAGTTCCTCCTCCGATACGCCGCTCGAAAGCCCACGGAGTAATTGCTCCACGGTAATTCTCATACCCCGAATAGTCGGCTTTCCGACCATTATGTTAGGATTGATCGTGATCCTTGAAAGCAATTCTTTTGTTTTCGACATGATTTATTTCTTCCCCCCTTTTGTTTCAGAAAACAGAAATTTAGATTTTTTCCAGCGTAGACAAGGATTTCTTTGCATTTATAGGTTTCTCCATGCCGTCGCAAAAATTTGGTTGAACTGAATGGCTTCGTCATTCTACTTTGTGTTTTTGCCGGTTCGAAGCCCTTCTCAAAGGAAAATTCTATACGATTAGAGCATTGAATTCAATGAAAAAAATCAAGCGATAAGGGAGTCGGATGGGAAATTTTAAGGATATCGAAAGGCAAAGAAAGCGATTCTTTTGAAGTTGGTCTTTGAAAATACCACGATACGAATTTTCCGCCAAGCATTTCGTTTTGTGGAATCAACTGTCATTTTTACCTTTTCTTCATCCGTGATTGTAGTATTTTCTCTTTCGTAGATTTTTCAACAGAGTGTGATTCTGTTTGTTTGCCCAACGCTTCGACTCAATCGTGAAATTTGTCGTTGTCATTTGGTGTCGGTTGTTGGCCGACTCCCTGATCATAATCCCCAACCTGCTGGATTTCTCTCAACTTGCGCTCGATCCACTTCTGATTTACACCCAATATGTCCCATGCAGACATCCAGACCGGATCGAATTCCGCATCGACTCAAACAAGGAATTCGAGCATCGTCCGGAGTTCGTTGATCATCGCATGACGTCCCTTCTCAGAGAGTGCATCCTCAGAATGTCTAACGAAAAAAGCGTGGGCAAGGTAGTTCCTATAGTCCAGCGCTTTCTTGAGATCGGCTTCAAGCGAATGCGGAATAGTTGTCAACTGCTTCACGGCGTGAAGAACCTTTCCGAATGTCCTGCCACCGTAGTCTTCATATAGCCGAAGCACGTCGCCTACAGAAACACTTCCCTTCCCCCTAACGTTGAGCGCTACAGCGAGGTTCACGACACCCTGCTCTAATACTTGGACTCTATAGAATGTCAGCCCGAAAAAGGCATAGAGTTCATTCGGATCATCGTATTCCGGATCGGGTATTTCGCGATGGTTCATTTTGTTTTCTTACCGCCTAACGGCTAGGATAACCGGCGGCGATGGTTGCGTGTCGGATTTTGGCTAAGTGTTTTCGCCGTCCGGTTCATCCGTTGGTTAGGCACTAAACAAGATCAACCACTCGAACGGATGCGTATGATCCCCGGTGTAATCACTGTAAACGCATCATGTAATTTGTCCTGATGCTCACTTACTGCGGATGAAACCATTTCGGCTTTTCTGTCAGGCGATAATCCTGCCAGACGAACAAGTATGACGCCTTGCATTAATAAACGTTGGCGAAAAACTAATTCTCCAAAATCCTTATCAGTCGTCAGCAATACCGCTGATTCCCTGTTTGCGGATTCTAAAACATCAGTATCAGAAATTCCGGGATTCATCTCAGCTACATATTGCACCTGAAAGCCGATTTTTCGAAGAACATCCACGATTTGCCGATCGACGCATTCATCGGCGAGGAATTTCACGATGTCACTCCGGCTATCGGATAAATTACATCAGCACGCAATACCTCAGCTCCAAATTTCAGCGCTGCATGAACAGCATCTAGGGTTAATTTAGGATGAGCTTCAAGAATTTGATCAATCGTTTCACCCGCAGCTAACTTTTCCAGAATAAGTTCGACTGTAATTCGAGTTCCGGAAATAACAGGTTTACCCATCATGATTTGAGGATTAGATTCAATCAACTTATCTTGCATCTTGTTTCTTCTCCCATTAAATTTGTTTATTTCGAAATCTCTCTATTCTTTTTGCCGCCTTCCACTTTCCATAAATGCCACGCGTATCTCCTCGCATATTCTAATAAATTCCATTGTTTATTTCAAGCAACTGCTTCAGAAAATTGCGCCGGTCAAATCGCTGCATTGAACACCTTAAGAATGTCTTATAACTTCTCAAAAGTGAAAGGCTTATTCATTCTCTCTCCGGGCTTTCGTCAATATATATCCAGTCAAGAGCATGTACTGGTTAGGGATAAAAAAACAATTTCTCAAGAAGTAGGCGCTCACAGGAACTTGTTTGCAGTTGATTCGATGCACAGTGGCTTCAATGAGTCATCTATAGACTTAGGTTCAATTGCCTTGCCGGCAATAGCGTCAGGCGAAAATAAGCCGGCGAGGGACTGAAAACAAACTACAGGGTCTACGCGTCCAAGATTAATAGTAAGGAATCGTGCACGTTGAGCCTGGAGGGTCAATATGCATGGTCTGATTTCCCGACCTGTTGCTGGATCAACCGTGTCTACGTATCCGTTGATAGTGACTTGTCTCACATGACTTACCTTATCTGTCTTGAGCGCGATGTGAACAATAGCTAATGCCGTAGAGCAAATTAGATTATGGTATACGGATTTTATCTCGGCTTTTTTCCATGGTATAGCACGAGCCATAAATCGGGACTTTACGTAACGGTACTCACGAACCGAAGGGATTTGATTTTGAGCTAGTAGCGTATATTCGATGAGAAGATGACCTTCTGCGGGTACCAAAAAGAGCTTGAAATTGGGTTGAAGACCTGGCACTATCCGGGCAGACCGAAAAACCAACAAGTAATAATTCAGGATATCTTTGGATTCTCCAGACTGGTATCCCTTCTGTATATTTAGGAGCCTGTTTAGATGAGCCTCCCGTGCTGCATTATGCTGCTTCTCCGATTCACGGAGTTTGTCCAATCGAGCAGACTCTGCCGACTGGTATTTCGCCAGCTCCTGGACGTACTCTTTCCTTTTGGAAGATAATAATCTTGCAAGGCCTTTGGGCTTACATGGAGGTTTTAGCTGTTGTGACAAAGTGTTTAAGAGTCGAAATAAAGGATATTTAGATGATTCTAATTCAAAAGAAGGGCTGAAATCCTTAGCAATAGTAGATTGCAAAATTTTTGAGTATGCATCCACAGTTTTGGCAATAAGCTGACTTGCCTCCCTTGCTCCGTATTCGCTTCTTATCTCCTTCAAATCGGTCACCGTGCTTCCCTCCTTGTTTACATCCGTCTGCCTAACTAAATTTTCTTTTGCTTTTCTGGTACATGAGACTCCTCCTTTGAAGAATATACGGAGATAAATTTCAGAACTCTTGACATACCCGAGTCAACCAATTGATTTTAATAGATTTTTACTCTCACTAAATCGGCAAAATTATTGTGAAATATTTTTGGATTTCACGACAAGCAATATTGATATGATTTGAACCGTGATCCGTTTTCATCAAAAAAATTCACAATTCTTTTCAGGCACATTGTCAGGAGCTCAGAATTTAGGCAAAAATTGCGCCGATAAAATTTTAACCGACTTCAGAAAAATGACTTTCAGGTCATAGTTTCTTTCTCCGTTGGGAATGAGTTCGACGCTTCAGCGACCGTCTGCATCTACGACTTTAATGTCTCAACGCCCGTCGCTCTCATGGATGAATGTTCCCTGAATGAAATCAAGACCGCGGTATTCCCCTGCTCTGCCGGCTCAATTTACTCCGTCTTTCGTCTAACGTTAAGGCTCACCGTCGTGCGGCAGCGCGTCCTTGTGAAGCCGCTGGTTGGGATTTGCCGCCCCGTTGTCGTAATCTTGATACCCGTACCCGGCCGGCTCCTCCCGCAGCTCGTGGTCTCGTCGAGCGAGTTTCGTCAGCATCGAGACAATTCGCAAGAGCATCTTCTTGCCCTCACGGTTCTGCTCGGGACTTAGCGCCCGGCAGCCTTGCAGGCAATCCTGAACGGCGGCGCAGTCGAGTTCCAGTTCGGTCGTGATTCCATGCTCAGCACGCGCCGTGGCGTCAAGCAGGCTAAGGACGCGTAAAGGGGCAGCAAACCGCTTGTACACCCAATGCCGCCGAACGTTCTCCCGGTTTGACACTGCCAGAAGAAGCAGCACGGGCGGCGCGGTTATCCTGGCTCTAAGCCAAAACCACAAGCTGAACGATAGAGCTGCAAGTGATAGGACTCTGAGATCATGAGTGACTATGAAGAGCAGCACACCGACGGCACCAGGAAAGAGGGTTAAGGATTTTGCCGCATCTGATCAGCTTGAGGTTTCGCGAGATGAGAGCAAGGCGTTCCATAGTCAAGGCTTGAGAGAGCGAGACAGGTCCGATGATCCGTTGCGTCGCCAGCAGCAAATGAAATGCATTCGTGCCATGAAGGCATGCGTACCAAAGGACGATCCATAGGACGATACTCCAGCCGGTTTTTGCAAGTTGAGCCACCCAAGCATTGGTTTCGGTGGGCAACGCTTGATACCAGATGTGGACGATATCCCATACGCATAGAACGGAAAGGGCTACGGTATAGACCGCATGGAGCGCTGCCCAGCAGTTCCCTCTCCTCGGGTAGGGGAATTTCATGGGCCCAGTCATAAGATACTTCCTTCACTTTACCTCAATCAATAGCACATATTGACGATGATCCGTAACTTCTTATTCTGCCCGGTTGCCGCTTTGATCAGTTTGGGTCGCAACGCAAGGAAATCGGGTTAAACGTTGAAAAAGAGACGGATTTTTATTCATCGAGATTGACAGAGTCATATTTTCGTTAACGGTTATTGAAAGCGCCCCTGGAAAGCGGCAGGATGCCGCTTCTACTTTCTCACTTCTCTGATTTTTATTGGGTTTTCAATAATAAATTGTTTTTCTGAATGTCGACGCAGCATTCTGCCGCATTTCTTGCATCTCGATCTAAGTCCATACGCAGACTATCCGCTGAAAACGGATTGATCCGGCATTCAACAACCATAAAGAACATGAAAAAATTAACCGCAGGCCCGCTGATCGACCAATTCATCGTATCATTCCGGTCCGAAACCGAACGTCCATTCGTCTATTCCCTCCAGGTCGCCTGGAACCTCCGTCATCTCAGGATTCGTCAAGGCGCTGAGGACCATCAGGTTTTCCATGGCATCGTCACCTGTTTCGGGCCAGTTGAATTGTTCGATTATTGTGATCTTCGACGAGTTTTTTCAATTTTTCCGGCTCCAGATCGCTTCTGAGCTCGAAGAATTACTGAACAAAAATATAGAACCAGTCTTCGTCCGGCGCTGATCGGATATCCGTGTTTCGAGATCACAATTTTCGCAGAATTGAATAATTAAGCAGCGAATGTCCGCAAACTCATTTTTACTCGGCATGCCAGACCGGAGAGGCGCTAGTTCTGTTTTTTCGCGGCAATTCCCAGGAGCATCAAAACAGCGATAAGCGCCAGGGTTCCGGCGCCGTTCATAGCTGGAATAGGCTTAGGCGTAAATGAAGGCGTAATCGTGGGCGTAGGTGAAGTGGGAGTCAGCGTGGGCGCCGGGGTCGGCGAAAAGGTAGGCGATGATGTACCAGTTACAGTCGGAGTTTCTGTTGGCGTGTATGAAGGGGTGTCTGTCGGCGTTTGTGTCGGGGATGCTGTCGGCGTGTCGGTCGCTGTATATGTTGGAGAAAATGTAGGAGACAGAGTGGGCGAATTTGTGGGAGTCGGCGTATCGGACTGTGTTGCAGCGTGCACCTGCACTCCTTCGACGGAATAGGCCGGCAGGACCTTATCGAACGCAAAAGCCCTGTAATAATAATCCTGTCCCGGCGTTAATCCTTCATCAATCCACGGCTCTGCAGCATGAACACCTGAACCTTTATAGACTATCTCCACTTCTGGAGCCGTCATCACGCCAGGCACGACATGGTAATGTTGTCCGTCAGAGGGACGCCAGTTAATGGGAAAATTTGACCGGGCTATGATGACTCCGGCGAAATCATAATCGTTCGGGTTCTGCCACAGCAGACTGACGGAAGTTTCCGTAGAATCCTGAACCGTTAACCCGCTCACTTCATGAGGAGCGGTCAACCCGGATTGCAGGTTCTGATGATAGAAGAAACCGGGTCTTTCATTCCGAACTATGTCCTTCTTTCCGTCTTCATTCCAGTCTGTTACATTCCACATTATTTCGTCAATGTCTGAAGCGATGTATCCGTATTGTTGGCGCAGGTAGCCCTGGCTGACGAGCTGTGGTGATTCCAGCGTTCCCTGGTTAACGAAATTTTCAATTTTGTCCAGTCCATGTATCGTATTGACAAGCAAATCGGGCTTACCGTCCTCCTCGTAATCCCAGGCGTGCGGACAGGAAGACCAGTGTCCGCATACCGGCGTCTGATAACCGCCGCTCCATTCCATGAGAACCTGCAGGTCTGAAAATTCAGGAGCAGCGTCCGTACCCTGGTTCAGTAAATAGTATTGATAATTGCCGGCGCCGAACCAAAGGGCTGAACCGACCAGGAGGTCTTTTCGGCCGTCCTGATTCCAGTCCGTCACATCAAGCGACCTGGTGCGGCTCGGACCCAGGTCGGCGTATTGAGCCGTGAGTTTAACCGGGTCTCCAAAAACGGGATCGTAATTTTCGGATTGATTCAGGTATACATAGATATCGCCGTTGGATAAGTTATCAGAGCGAGGCGCAATAATGTCTTTTTTACCGTCGTTGTTCCAGTCAATGACGTCAGGCATCTGATAATCGTCAGAAAAGAAACCCAGTCGTTTTTCGTCAGCGCCCATAAGCAGTATCTGCTCAGTGAATTCAGGTTCGGTTGCCGTACCCTTGTTTAAGACGACATAATGCGCTCCGAATTGTCCTATATGCATGAAAATATCCTTCAATCCGTCTTCATCCCAGTCAACAACGCGCGGCGCTTTATTGCCGTAGGAGAAACTCCGGGGTTGAGTCCCCGGAACGAACAGGGCTTTTTCGTAAATCCTGTTTCCATTCGTCCCTTCATTGGGATAAAACATCACGCCGCCTTTTCTTTCTACCTTTATCAAGTCCTGGAGAGCATCTCCATTCATGTCGGCAAAAGTCCAGTCGCTTCTGTAATTGAATGGAACAGCTCCCTCGACGTCATAAAGAACGGTTTCGGCATCGAATTGAGGCGAAGCATCGGTTCCCGTGTTTTCAAAAAGGCATAACTTGGGGGGCCACCGTGAGGAAACCAGCAGGTCCTTCTTGCCGTCTCCGTTCCAGTCCGTCACCCAGGGTTTAGCCCTGTCTCCGACGTCTATCGTATTGTAGCCGGCCTGAATATAGCTTCCGCCATCGAGGGTCGGCGATGAATTGTCTCCAGTGTTTATGAATAACTGAACGCGACCCTGGCTTTCTCCGACGATCAGATCATCCTTACCGTCGTTATTCCAATCAACTGCGAACGGACGTGAGTAAGAACCGACGTCCAGAATTCCTCCGCCGGCGGTGAGCGCGCCTTCTGAGGCGAATGACGGAGCATCGTCGGACCCGTCGTTTCGGTAATAGTATACGTTTCCAGCCTTGGAGCCGATCAGAAGGTCTCGTTTATCATCGGCATTCCAGTCGAAATGGTGAGGCGTCGATTCATCGCCGACGTCGATTGTTCCGTAAGCCTCCTGCACCCAGGAGCCGCTCTGGAATTTCGGTTCAGAGGAAGTTCCGCTGTTCATGCAGAGACGAATCCTTCCGCCGGATTCCCCTGCAATAAGGTCGACTTTGCCGTCTTTGTTCCAATCAGTGATCCACGGAGCGAAAGGTTCGCCGACGCCGTCGAGTATCTGAAAAATTTCCCGTTTTATCTCCTGGGCAGCATCAAATTCGGGAGGTCCGGCCGGCGGAAGAGTCACATGCACCGTAGGCGTTGGAGTTGCACTGGGCCCCGGAGTCGGGGTGTCTCCTGACGTCACGGCGCTGACTTCCTGACCCTCGACCGAATACGCCGGCAACACTCTGTCGAAACTGAAAATCCTGTAATAATATCTCGTTCCCTCCGTTAATCCGCTGTCTGTCCAGGGAGCGCCGGAATGATCTTCATCGCCCCTGTAAACGACTTCGATTCCAGGTGCGACCGGCGCTCCCGTCATTGCATGGTAAAACATACGATCCGAAGGGCGCCAGGTAATGGAAGACTCCGAACGGAAAATAACCGTACCGGCAAAATCAAGGTCCGACGGGTTAGTCCAGGTCAGACTGATCGAATTCTCCGTTATTGAAGCGACCGAAAGTCCGCCGACTTCTGCGGGCGACGTCTGCTGGGATTGATTATTGAGATGATAAAACAGGCCGTCTTCCTGGCTTATCACCAGGTCCTTCTTTCCGTCCTCATTCCAATCCATGATATCCGGTATCGTGTCCGAATAACCGCCGACATAACCGTATCCGCAACATTCCAGTCTTCCCGAATTCACAAGTTGAGGCGATCCCGGCGTTCCCGTATTGGTGAATTTCGTCAGGTAGTCATTATATTGCATCGTATAAGTCAAAATGTCCGGGTCGCCGTCTTCTTCGTAATCCCATACATGGGGACTCGAATGATAGTCCCCGTCGATCGGCGTCCCATAACCGCCGTCCAGGTAATTCAGAATGCTTCCTGAATCAAACTGCGGATCGGCGTCCGTGCCTGTATTAATGAATACATAATGAAATTTGCCGCCGCCCCCATAGGGCCAGTTCGATCCCAGCATCAAATCCTTCTTGCCGTCGGAATTCCAATCCGCAACTTCAATTCCCCGAACCTCCTTGCATCCCAGATCGTGATATCCTGAACTCAACAGAATGGGATCGTTGAAAACCGGAGCATAATTTTCACCACAGTTCAGATATAAATAAACATCTCCAAAATCAGAATTATCACGTCGCGGGACCAGGATATCCTTTTTGCCGTCATTGTCCCAGTCAACAACGTCAGGAGTCGAATACTCTCCTGCAAAACCTACATGGCGACCCGTCGTTGTGGTCAGGGCAAGTTGCCCAGTAAACAGCGGCGCACCCGCCGTTCCGCCGTTAATCATGACATAATGCCTGTTATACCCGGAACGACGAGACATAAGAACATCCTTCAAACCGTCCTCATCCCAATCCATGACGCGTATTCCCTTGTTCCCCTGAATCATGGCGGCAGGTTCGCCCCCCGGAATGAAAGTCGCCTCATCATATATCCTGTTCCCCGGCGTTCCTCGATTCGCATAATACATCGTGAAACCCGACTTGGTAACTTGAACGAAATCATCTTTAGTATCGCCGTCCATATCAGCGAAAGCCCAAAGCGGGTACTGCATTAATATCACGGCGCCGCTCTCGGCAATCGCTGTGGCCTCTTCGTCAAAGGTCGGCGCTGCATCCGTCCCCGTGTTGATGAAAACCGAAACGCGCGTCGGATTAGACCCGAAAGATAAAAGGTCTTTCTTCCCGTCGCCGTTCCAGTCCGTAACCCAGGGTCTCGAGCGGGACGTCATGTCTATGACTTCATATCCGACTTGCAACAGAGAACCCTCACCCAGCGACGGCGATTCGTTCGTTCCCTCGTTCAAATACAGGCGTATCTCTCCGCCATTACAACCCACCAGCAGATCATCCTTGCCGTCGTTGTTCCAATCCGCAGGAAAAGGAGTCGAAGAATTACCGACATCAAGAATATTATATCCCGCCGTTAAATCCATCATCGTCGAAAAAGCAGGATTCGACTCTGAACCCGTATTCTCGAAATATTTCACCCTGCCGTCGTTAGCGCCGATCAGAAGGTCCTTCTTCCCGTCAGCATTCCAGTCATAAAAAACCGGCGCTGATTCATGACCCACATCAATGGAGGAATATCCGACCTGCAACCATTGACCGCTCTCAAGCTCCGGCTCCGTCGCCGTACCGACATTCAAATTCAAACGGACCTGGCCGCTGTAATATCCCGTTAAAAGGTCCAGCTTGCCGTTATCATCCCAGTCGCTGACCCACAAAGACCGGAATTCAGCCCCGTCAATCTTGAAAACCTCACGCTTTATCTCCACCCTGTCCAATAATACAGGAGGCCCGGCAGCCTTATCGTTCCGCTGCGTTCCCGAACAAAGGCAGGGATTCATTACCGTTAGAAAAAAACAAAAGACAAAAAAACCCGATATAATATTTATCTTCTTTCCTCTCATTAACTTTACCTCCTTCTCATTCCTTTATAAGAATAAGGAAAGCTCCGGTCAAATCCGCTTTTGCTTTTCTCAGACTTCATATTCCAGGTCTGACGGATGACGGCTGTCGAATAGCCGGAAAGTTACCAAGGTTACTGATCTCTTCGCCGAAGTATCCGGCCAACGATGCCATAAACATAAAAAAAAATGCAAACCTGACAAGCCGGCGAAAACCTGAAGATGATTACCGGGAGAACAGGCTTCCACATCGCAAACCGTCAGGAAACGAAAAGCTGGATGTAAGACCCGACCTTTAAATCGACCATACCGTGAGAAACAGGCGAAGCGCTTTTATCAGTTGCGGGATAAAATCAGGCTGCTTTATATACTTCAGCATCATTATCGCAGCCTGAAGAAGCGCACGTCCCTTTATTTCCT
>CAZUFC010000167.1:0-16027 GCA_964619725.1 uncultured bacterium
TTGGAATACTTGGAAAAATTTTTCTCCAAAATCCTGCACAGCGGAAAAAGCTCTATTCAGAAGACAGTTGACAAACGGCAGGGAGTGAAGGAGAATGGATTCGTGGGAAGGGGATAAGCCGTTATCGGCATCCGGGGTTTCATCCATTCTATATTCCAATAAAACAGGCGATGATCAAAATACCCTGATTTTCGGATATGATTGTGCAGCCTGCGGCAAACATGGATATCCCAGATCATTGCGGGCAAGAGAAGAGGAAATTCGCCGAAATCATACTTTTTTCCTCAGCCCCATGAAATACGCGCCTTAAACATTTGAAACATTAAAGCGGAGGAGCTATGGAAAAGAATCTGATTTTCGAACAAATTCAGAAAGACAATGTAAAGTTTTTACAGTTGCAGTTTACTGACCTTCATGGAATAGTTAAAAGCGTTACGATACCGGAGCGACATCTGGCCGAATCGCTGGAATACGGGACCTGGTTCGACGGGTCATCCATCGTCGGATTCTCACGGATTTATGAAAGCGATCTTTTTCTGAAGCCGGACCTTTCGACATATGCCGTCATTCCCTGGCTGAGCAGCGACGACGGCAACACGGCCCGTTTCATATGCGACATTTACAACCCGGAAGGATATCCGTTCGAGGGGGACCCTCGTCACATTCTTAAAAAAACAATAGCAGAAATAAGCGAAATGGGTTATAAATACAATACGGGACCGGAAATGGAATTTTTTCTGTTCGTGAAAAACAACGGAGTCAAACCTTCGCCTCATGATTTCGGAGGTTACTTCGATTTGACGACGGATCAGGCTTACGATATCAGGAGAGACATGACGAACGCACTGGAGCATTTCGGGATTGATGTTGAGACGAGCCACCATGAAGTGGCGCGAGGCCAGCACGAGATAGATTTTCGTTTTAATGATGCGTTGATAACCGCGGACAGCGCGGTTACATTGCGTTTCGTTCTAAAAGCGATCGCACAGAAGAACGGTCTGCATGCCACTTTCATGCCCAAGCCGATAACGGGAATCAACGGATCAGGCATGCACGTTCATCAGAGTTTATTCGACATCAGGAACGATCAGAACGTCTTTTTCGATGAAAATGATCGATACATGCTGTCCCGAACGGCTTACAATTTTATAGCCGGTCAGTTAAAACATGTGAAAGGCATGTCCGCGGTTCTCTCTCCCACGGTTAATTCCTATAAAAGACTCATTCCCGGTTATGAAGCGCCTGTTTACATAAGCTGGGCCAGAAACAACCGCTCCGCGCTCATTCGCATTCCACGTTTCTCAAAATCAAAAAGCCGTTCCACGCGTCTCGAACTACGATGCCCGGACCCGAGCTGCAATATATACCTGGCTTTCGCCGTCATGCTGAAAGCCGGCATCGACGGAATAAAAAATGATTTGATGCCGCCGGACCCTGTTGAAGAAGATGTCTACCATTTCAATGAAAAAAAACTGGATCGCCTGGGTATCGATACTTTACCTTTCTCATTGCGGGAAGCCTTGGGAGAATTGGAAAAGGATGAAGTAATCAAATCAGCGCTGGGCGAGCATACGTTTCGGCAATATGTTGAATCCAAAAAGAGGGAATGGGATGAATTTCGGCTGGTCGTTACCAACTGGGAACTGGAGCGATATCTGGAAACATATTGAACAATGAAGCGGATTTCATCACAACTTCGTAAGGAATTGACTGACATACTGGTTAAGCTTATCCGCATAGAATCGGAGAATCCTCCGGGACGAACGGAACAGGTCGTCGATTATCTTGTAAAGCATGTATTTTCAGAAAGAAACGGTTATCGCCATTCAATAGTGACTCACACAAAAGAAAGTATCCTGCTTCACAATTTAATATCGGAAACAGGCAGCGGAGATACGCGCATTATCTTGTCGGGACATTTTGATACGGTTCCTGCAGGCGATGCCGGACAGTGGACTTATCCGCCATTTTCAGGACAAATCGCAAACGGACAGGTATACGGACGGGGCGCTTCCGATATGAAAGGCGGCATAGTTGCATTGATCGGCGCCATGAAACTGTTGCAACAGGACGAATCATTCATGCGGAAAAACACTTTAGTTTTTGTGGGAACTGCGGATGAAGAAGCCGGTATGTCGGGATCGGCCCGGCTGGCTGAAACCGGCGTCATGCAGGATGCAGACATGCTGATCATTGCGGAACCCACGGACATGCTGATCGGCATAGCGGAAAAAGGAGTAGTCTGGGTTGAAGCGACCGTGCGGGGAAAAGCGGCCCACGGGTCTCAACCGGAAGAAGGAATAAATGCGGTGGAACTGGCCGGGCGTATTATGCCGGAGCTGCGGGGCTGCACCGGCGGTAAAGTCTCCCCTTTGCTGGGAACATCCACGCTGAACATAGGGTATATCCGAGGCGGCAGCGCGTTCAACATCGTACCGGATAAAGCCGTAATGGGACTGGATTACAGAATTATTCCCGAAGATAATCCTGACGATATAATTGAAAAGTTGAAAAAATTAAGCGCGGGCGGAAATCCCCTGGAAATCAAAATAAAACAGGTTTCGGCAGCGTTGAAGACTGACGAAAAACATCCTTTTATCAGAAATTTAAGGGAGGTCAGCGGTTCCAGGACCGTCGGACTCCCTTACGGCACTGATGCCAAGTATCTGATTAATGGCGATAATCCGACGCCTTTTGTGATTTATGGTCCCGGAAAAAGAAAAGTTATCCATCAGAAGGATGAATATATCGAATTGGATGCTCTTTTTCAGGCTGCAGGAAATCTGGCTGAATCGCTGCACCGGACTTACGGATGAAATTTGTAAATTCGGCGACGGTAAAAAAGATTAAATCTCAGTTATCCTCCTCTTCCTGATCATCATTTCCTTCTTCCTCATCAGTCAGCAAAGCGCCGCATACCTGACATGTCTCGTCGTCGGGCGCAACCGAGTGAAGACATTCCGCACAGACCCGCAGATTAGCGCTCTGGTCTTTATCGATTGAGTTGATTATTTCGAGGGCTTTGTCATAGTCGGAATCACTGACGATTATGGCGATGATTTGGGTCATTTCATAAGGAGGCAAATGGAATTCAGTTCCCATGTCTGAGGGAAACTGATGGGCCGAGATGCCTTCGATCTCGAGTCTCCCCTTGAGTAAATCAGCCTGCCATTGCTGCGTCACTCTGGTCAGAACTTTCAGCTCCTCTTCAACATCGATCTTCTCAACTGTCCTTGATCCGACGGTATAGCGGGGATTCGGACCTTCCTCCAGCTCGACGTTACAATCCGGACAATCCTTCCCTTCATAATCATCCGTGAATTCATTGATGCATTTCGGGCAATGTTTCATATTCAATCCTTTCAAAAAATAAAAACGCACTTCTGCAGCTCTGAGAAAGACTCTCAACTTCAATTTTATTATAATCTCCTGAATGAATCAATGTTAAGGATTCGGAGTCCGGTTGCGAACCCTGGCATTTACAGAAAAGCGCCCTTCTGATATATTGAATTTCAACCGGGATCAATGGGGAAAACAGCGAACGACTGCAAAGGTTTTTTAAATGTTGAAATTCATAAAAACATCTTCAAAAAAATATGGTTTGTCGCCGGGAACGCTGGTTCATATCGGCGAGAGGAAAGTCGATAAAGTCACCATAAAAATCATCGATTTTAACGAAAGCGCTTTTAATGAAAGAGATGCCGAAAAAGACGAAGACTATTCCCGATTCACAGAGGCCGGTTCGGTAACATGGATTAATGTGAACGGCATACACGATCCTGCAGTAATGGAGAAACTCGGAAAAGCGTTCAAACTTCATCCGCTGGTTCAGGAAGATATTTTGAATGCCAGACAACGGCCCAAGGTGGAGGAATACGACGATTGCCTGTTTATTGTCCTTAAAATGTTGCATTATGATGAAGAAACCCGGGAGATAAAAGCCGAACAATTAAGCATGATACTTGGAAAAAACACCGTTATCACTTTTCAGGAGATGGAAGGCGATGTTTTCAATCCCGTCAGAGAACGCATACGGAGCAGCAAGGGGCGCATACGCAAATCCGGCGGCGATTATCTCGCCTATGCCTTGATCGATTCGGTAATCGATCATTATTTCATTATGCTGGAAAAAGTCGGCGAAGAAATTGAGCAACTGGAAGAAGAGCTGCTCAACGATCCTGAACTGGAATCGCTCCAGCGGATACACAGGTTGAGAAGGGAAATGATCTTCACACGCCGGTCGGCCTGGCCGGCACGGGAGGTGATCAATTCCTTGAGAAAAGCCGACAAGTTCATTGATGAAACGACGGGTATATTCTTAAGAGACGTGTACGATCACTGCATAGTCATTATCGATACGATAGAGATTTTTCGCGATATGCTTTCGGGAATGCTGGACCTTTATATGTCGAGCGCCGGCAATAAAGCGAATGAAATTATGAAAGTGCTTACGATCTTCGCTTCCATTTTCATCCCTCTGACCTTCCTGGCCGGCATATGGGGTATGAATTTTCAGCATATGCCGGAGCTCGAATGGCCCTGGGCCTATCCCGCCGTCCTGTTTCTCATGCTGCTGACGGGCCTGGGAATGCTGCTGTACTTTCGCCGGAAAAAGTGGTTGTAGCTGCAGAGGAAAAGTTAAATGTTTGTCGAGCATGATATTCAGACATCCGACATGCTGATGGAAAGGGCCGCTGTTTTTGCCCGGAACGATTATACCGACGGATTCGCATCCGATCATGTTAAAGCAATAATAGGCAGGGCCGAAGGAGCGTCTTATGCTGCGTACCAGCACGCATACGGCGTTTTCGGGCGCGCATACAACAGGCCTGCCAACGGGCGGCAGGGTTACGCATACGGCGTGTACGGTTATGCGAACGGAGTAAACGCTACGGATAATCCGGGCAACCATCAGTATAATTACGGTGTCTACGGCAATGGTTGCGGAAGTTATCAGGGCGCTTCGGGACACGTCACCAATATCGGCGTATACGGTACGGCATCCTCCGGAGACGCCAATTGGGCGGGTTATTTTGATGGAAACGTTTATAGTGATGGTAAATTAGGTTTAAAATCGGACCCCGGCGAGTGGACCCTTCTCGTGAACGGAACCGCATGTAAAACCCAAGGCGGCTTTTCCTGGACTTTTCCTAACGATGAACGCCTGGTATCGTCACAGGAAGCATTCGATTACGGTATATCTGAAATCCTCAAAATTAATCCCAGACGATTCCAATATTCCCAGGATAACGACCTGAATTTAAATTCAGAAACAGTTCAAATCGCTCCGCCTTCCGAAGAGATTACCAAAGTCATCCCGGAGGCCGTCGTTCAGGACGAAAACGGCTTTCAGGCATTAAAAACGGATGCCGTATTCTGGGCGATGGTGAATGCAATTAAAGAATTGCATGCCGAAAACGAACGCCTTAAAGAACGAATCCTTCGATTGGAAATTCAAACGGAGCAGTAAAACCAATATTCGCTGAAAAGCTGATAGCAAACGATCAGAGACATTCCTGCAGTCGAATTATATTCGCTTTATTTCAGCAGAAAATTGAAAATTTAATTTGCTTTGAATAAAATGAATAACTGGAAGGAATTTGGAGGACAAAAAATTTTCGCTGACCAGATGACGGAAGTTACAATGTGAAAAGAAAAACTAAAATCAAAGATTTTTAGAATGCTTGACGGGGTAGACTGAAGAAGGCTGAATTATCCGAAAGGAGTTGCCGTCAGTTTTATTAGCCGTTTGAAATAAAAAAGCATGGGGAGGATCGAATCATGAGAAGAAGCGGAATTAACGCTTTTGTTCTTGTCGCAGCAATATTTATTACTGTTTTATCAGTTGGCCGAACGTATGCCGTGGAAGCGCCGGAGCTGACTGGGATATGGAAATGTACCGAGAACGAAAAACCGATAGAACTGACGTTTTTTGATGACGGAAGGTATCAATGGGGCGAGGAACGGGGACGTTTTCAGCTCAAAGATGATGTCATCTGGCTGATGACGGAAAAAAGAATCGGCAAAAAATGGCATATCAAGATTGAAGAAAACAAAATGACTCTGAATAAACCGGAAGATTTTCGTTATTTAGGAGGCCCCAGTTATTTTTATTACCAGGTAACGGATGCTTCGCTGGAGTATCATTTTAATCGGACAGAAGATTAACGAGCGCCTGTCCGACATTAAATTTTAAGTCGAGAATCGAGTTTGTTGACAGGCACTAATTAGTTTTTGTCCATAAACGGCGAATTTTCCCCAATACTGCGTCAGTCTTCGGATTTGCTCAGTCAAAGTATAAGCGCCGCCCCTGCCTCGCAAATCCTTACCATCCTTGTCTTAAGAAAAATTCGCTCGTTTATGGATCAAAAACCGCAGTGACTGTCCAGCATTAAATTTTAAATCGAGAATCGAGTTAGTGGACAGTCACTAATTAGGTTCGCCAGATTCTTCGAGCATTTTCAGAGAGTCGCCGAAGTACACGGTCTGGCTTGGGAAAGCGAAGGAAAGGCCCAGTTCTTCAAGGGCTTCGATGAATTTAACGTTTATGCGTTGTCTGACTTCGAGATATTCTTTCCACACTGTGGAATAGGTAAAGTAATAGATGAAAAATTCCAGAGCTGACGGACCGAAATCAGTAAAATAAACCAGGTAGTAATCCTTGTCTACTCCGGGGTCCTTCTCCAGTATTCGTTCCATCCGGTCTCTCAGTTTCTTTAACTTATCGGGTTTGCTGTCGTAAGTAACGCCTATCCTCATTTTAACTCTTCTTTTCGGCATAGCCGACCAATTTTCGATAATTTCCGAAGTCAACAACTGATTGGGAACGATTTTAAGAGATTTTGACCAGGTACGGACTTTAGTGGACCGGAAACCAATGGCTTCAACATTGCCGTCGATGTCCCTGAACCTGACCCAATCGCCTATCTTAAAAGGTTTATCCAGAACCATGATCAACGTTCCGAAAAGATTGGCTATGGTATCCTTGGCGGCAAGAGCCACCGCCAGTCCTCCTATGCCCAGGCCGGCGAGCAAACTTCCCACGGAATAACCCAGGTTCTGAACGATCAGCAGGGCTCCCAGAATAAGCACGGTAATGCGTATCGATTGTCCTATCAGGGGAGCGAAATGAATGGCATACTCGTCTCCGATTTTGGAAAAATAGTTCTTTAATGCTGCGGCCAGAACATTACTCAAACGATATAAAGCCCATATCACGAGTATGGAAACGGCTATCTTGAATGCGATCCGGAAAAATTGGGGGAAATCGTACGGTTCTGTCGGAAACTTAAGGGCCAGGAGTGCATAAAAAATACCTACGGTCAGAATGAGGGCGCTGACAGGGGGATGAAGTGATTCGACCGTCATATTGTCATATTTGAATTTTGTTTTCAGCGCGAGTTTCTCCAGTAATTTAACGATATAGCGATCAAAGAGTTTTTTACTGATTAAAGCCGTCAATAATATAACGAAAGCTGCGCCTAACTGGTAAATTTCAATGCCCATAACCGTCCTGTTAAAAACGTCAAACCACTCTTTCATGATTCCTCCAGCAAGCCTTATTCAAAAAATGAATAAATCTGAGCCGCCGATTCGCTTGATCTTTTAATACGTCAACGGCTCCAAGTCCTTCCTTTAATATTCATCAAAGGCAGGCGTTATTCAAGCAGAAATTTTGACATTTGCGGCAGGTTATGTCATAACAGGAACAGGAATTTCGTCAAAAGAAGTCAGAAAAGCCCGGAAGGGCTAATATGAAGGAGTTATCTATGAAGCAGTTGAAAATTGTTTTATTATTGACGGTTATTTTATTCGGCACTCTGGGTTTTATAGATTATTTCTGCGGATCAGGCGCATCGGCATCGCCTGACGGACATGCTGATACTGAGCGCTTTTCGGAAGCAGGAGCGACGTCTTCCATTCCTTCGCCTTCACGTTCGGCGCTGAGTCCCACCGACCTGACGCCTCCTTACACGTATAATCATGATCCGGAACCGGGAGAGGAATCCGTTACTCCTTTTACCAATATAAGCCTGCGTATAGCGGACAATGAAAGCGGAGTAGATATGCAAAGCATATCGATGACGGTGGAAGGCAATTCGGTCAGTCCGGAGATAAGCGGAACGGAGTGGGATTATTTGCTGTTTTACGATCCGCCGACAGATTTCGATTTCGGTCAGATAGTGAATGTGAGCGTTTCTGCGAAGGACAACAGCGGCAACTGGATGCCTGCGGATATTTATTTTTTCACCATTATCAGTGAAATACCGTCGCCGCCTGTTCCGCCTGCGGGAGTCGAGGCATATCCCGGCGACGGTTTTGTAAATTTGACCTGGCATTTCGGCGCCGTTTCATCGGTTGAAAGCTATAATATTTACCGAAGCGAGTATTCCGGCGGCGGATATGTATTACTCCAGGCGAATGAAATGGATTATTTTTATCAGGATTCATCAACGGCAAACGATGTAATGTATTATTATGTCGTAACTTCGGTGGACGTATACGGCAGCGAGGGCGATTACAGTCAGGAGGCATCGGCCATGCCGGTCGCCGGCGGTCCGGGAATTCCCACGGGATTATTTTCGGAGGACGGTTCGGGAGCGGTGATATTAAACTGGGAGGTTCCGCCGTCGGATGAAATAGCCGGTTATAACATATACCGTTATTCGGAAGCTGCGGACAGAATGCGAAGGATAGCGTGTCTATATCCGGAGGAGCAGTATTTCGATTATTTTATAGCGGGGGATGATGCAAATTTTGTTTACTATTTATCGGCAGTGGATGAGTTCGGACGTGAAAGCGGTCTGTCTGGAAGTACGACGATTAATCCTTCTGATGCGGAAAAACCTTACCTGGCATCGAAGAAACCGTCGCTTTTTGAAACGGAATACCCCGTTAACGCGGGTATTCTGTTTCATTTGCTGGATGATGAGACAGGAGTGGACCCGAATTCCATAACGATCTCACTGGATACGCCTTCCACTTATTTTTGCAGTAAGATGAGCGCCTTTGTCTTCAAGAGCGAACGGGAATCATCGCCTGACGAGAATGCGGAGGAAAATTCCAGGACCGGATATTTATATTTCGGTCCCAATGATCTGACCGTTTATTACAAGGAGATGACGGATTTGGAGTCCAATGCGTTATATACCGTAACGGTTGAAGTAATGGATTCTGAGGCCCCGGCCAATTACAGGAAGCAGAGATATGAATTTTCAACGAGCGACGCTTATGATACGACGCCTCCGGCGGCGCCGGACATGCTCGACATCACGGCATCCGACAGTTCGATCTATCTGGAGTGGTCATCTTCCGTAGACACTGACGTTTACGGATACAACATATACAGAAGCATCAACCCGTTGGGAGATTACTCGTTAATGGCATCGAAGCATCCTTCGAATGCATATCGGGATTACGGCTTGACCAACGGACAGACATATTATTACAAAATTACCTGTGAAGACCTGTCAGGCAATATAAGCGAATATTCGACAGGAATATCTGCGATGCCTGCCGCCGGGGTTCCCGGTCGCGTCAGGGGAGTGAAAGCCGAAGCGTCAGCTTCATCCGTTTTACTAACCTGGCAGGCTAATCCTGAAGACGACGTTATCGGCTATAGTATTTACCGCAGCACGAATCCATCGGTCAATCATGTGCGTATAGCGGAAAATGTGGCTGAAACGGAATACCAGGATGACGTTGTTCGATGTTCGGTCTATTCCTATGCCGTAGCGGCCGTAAATGCGGAAGGATGGGAAGGCATTCCGTCGCATTACATCGGCGTCCGGCCGCTCGATACGAACAGCCCGGTAATCTCGAACCGGATACCCGAACCGGGATCGGTCGAAGTTGACGTCGATACGGATGTTTCCTTCCATGCAACAGATATTGAAACAGGAGTGGATGTAAATTCATTATCCTTCACTTGCGATGGTTCAGCTGTGACTCAAATAGAAATACGGGGAGACAACTACGAATGTCGAATAGTCGGTAAACCTTATGATTTGGACTCCTACGACGAAATAACGGTTCAGGCTATTGTGCGGGATTTCGCGGAACCTCCGAACATTACGGACGATATCTGGAGTTTCACGACGAGCGACTCAGAGCCGCCATCATCTTATATTCTCGATCCTGATTACGGACAGTATGTCGGTGGATATTCTTATACCATCCAGGGTTCGGCCTTCGACAATGAATCCGGATTAAAGGAGGTCTGGGTCAGTACTGACAATGGAGCAACTTATAATGAGACTGAGGGATTGGAAAGCTGGACATACGAATGGGTGTTGGAAGGACTCGAGGAAGGAGCGTATCATCTATATTCAAAAGCCGTAGATATTGCCGGGAATGAAGAGAATTCTCCCAATTACGTAATGGTATACCTGGACGATACGGCTCCCGAATCTGCGATCTGTTTTCCGGAAACCGGCGCCATTCTTGAGGGAACGAGCTGCATGATCCGGGGGTTGGCGCATGATTCCTATTCAGGAGTGGTCAGGGTGGAGATCAGCGTTGACGGCGGTTCAGGATGGAGCACGGCTTCAGGCACGAATCAGTGGACAAAAGACTGGTCGCCTCCAGGAGATGGTATTTACTCTTTAATGTCCCGTGGTCAGGACCACGCAGGCAACCTGGAGGAACCGACGAGTGCGGTTACCGTATACGTCGATGAGAATCCTCCCGTATCGGAAATACTCGACCCCCAGGAGGGCGATTATATCGCTGGGAGCTATTACCCGGTATTAGGAACTTCAGAAGATACGGCCACAGGGGTGTCCCAGGTCATGGTCAGTTGCGACGGCGGCGCCGAATGGCATGAAGCGTACGGCGAAGATGACTGGGTATACAACTGGAGCCTGCCGGAAGACGGAACATATTTACTGGGAGCGAAGGCTACAGATTTCGCTGAACACGAAGAATATCCTGAACATTATATCGAAGTGCACGTAGACAATACCCCGCCTTTGACGACGATCATCTCGCCGGAAGACGGTTCATCGGTCAATGAAACGCTCATAAACATAAGAGTTGAAGCGGTAGATGCCGGTTCCGGCACGGAGCTGGTGGAAATAAGTGTGGACGACGGTTCGACCTGGAACGCCGCCGAAAGAGAAGGCGATGAATGGCGATTGAATCTGATCGACCTTACGGAAGGAACATACCGTATAATTTCCCGCGGAACAGACGCCGCAGGGAACGTTGAAATTCCCTCGAAAGGCATCGACCTCAAAATAGATCGAACCCCTCCGCTTGTAATGCTGGGCGGATACTGGGATACCGATCTGACTGTCTCCGAAGGCGGCGAATTCGTCATGGCGGCGTTCGTCCCTTTTGAAGACGTTGAATCCGTTGATATGACCTACGGCGGAATCGAAACCGGAATGAGGCTCTATGACGACGGCTCAAACGGTGACTTGTTCGCCGGCGATAACATTTACACCATGAGATTCCCCATAGGAGGCGCCACTGTCGATGCACAGAAATTCCTGCTGGGACTGGAAGCCAGGGATGAAGCGGGAAACACCGGCAAATGGCCTGAATTCATAGTTCATTCCAATCAGGACTCCATGCCCGCGTGCACGCCCGCTGAATTGCTCGATGCCGCTCATATCATAACCTCAATGGCAAATTCCAATGCGGGTTTTCCCCAGGAAGGCATGCGCCCCTGTATATTCCTCGCCGGTTATTGGAACTCAATCCTCAACACGGAAGAAGGCGGCGAGTTCACTTTTATGGCATACATACCGCGACTTCAGAATTTCATCACCTCTGTGGAAATCTACTATGGCGGTATGCCGGTGGGCCTGCAGCTCATCGACAACGGTTCTCAGGGAGACATCTATCCGGGCGACGGCATCTACACCCTTAAAATAGAGGATATTCCGCCTGGAACGCCTTCCGATGAATACCTGTTTGAATTAAAAGCCACGGATTCAGAAGGAGCCGAAAGCGGTCTATGGCCCTATCTGACCGTTTGGGAATAGAAGTGTCCTTAATTCTGACGCACCTGCATCCGGCATAGCTGCGCTTCAACCGATCCGACGGACAAGTTTAAGCGCAGCATTCTTTGTCCGGCGCCTGAACCTGACACGGATTTCTCATCTGGAATGAATGAAAGGCTTGGCGCCGCAATAAAAACTTAATCTCCAGAGTGATCCCACCCGAATTGCACAATATCCCATTCGCCCAGAATAGCGGAAAAATCCCTGGTAAGCAATGCGCCGTATATTTTTATGCCGCTTCCTGTACTTTGTTCCTGCGGCCAGGTGAAGTTCAGGATTTCTTCTTCCATAGTTTCTATTCCCAGGTCCATTTCGACGTAATCGAATTCGACGGTCCATTGAGGATGCCAGAAAAACACGCCGTATACATCCAGCAGTATGACGAAGGGTTGAGCCGTGTATGTCTCCGGTCCCCAATTATAAATGATTGCTGTCAGCAGAAACAGGTCATCGGGATGGAACATGCTTTGTGAAAGTTGAAGATCGACTCCGAGCGCAGGCGTGGGCGTTGCCGGTGTTGACGTGGGTACGGGAGTAACCGGTGAAGGAGAGGGCGGCGGAGTCGTTGTAGGAGAAACGATGGAATAATCTACGTAAAGTGATGGAGCATGCGATGCATTGTCCTTTGAATAAATGTATACGCCCGGATAATAGAAATTCTGACATTTGACGACCATGCCGTGATTCAACATCGGGTCCTGCTGCAGTATCCACCTTATGGTTTCTGTTACGTCGAGGTGAAGATTCTCGCCTCCTTCATACATATTTGGCGTAATGGTGATGGGTTGGTCCGCGGGTCTGTTTTCGAAGGTGATGTTTTCTTCATCCCAGGATTCAGTCACCGGGAATGTGAGAATCAACGAACCGGTCAGACCGTAAAATACTGTTCCGGTTAGACGCGCGCTGTGTATTTCAGCGTCGCAAGGTATCTGTGAAAGATCATATTTGATATAGGACATTTTCTGGAACTGTTCCGTTTTTTCCATAATCATATAAGTATCGGTTCCATAATTTTCCGTTGGAGCCGCCTGGTCGACATAAGCATCCGCCAGAGGTTCGGAAATGACGGCTAAAGTGCCCTGGGGCGTAGCTGTCGGAATCGGCGTTTCAGTGGGAACAGCAGTGTATGTCGGCGAATCGGCTGAACGGCTTGCACCGGGCAGGGTAATCATGTCAGGTACGCGGTCCCTGGCATCCGGACTGTAATCGGGAGCGTCTTTCTGCCGCCATTCTATTCTTCTTCCGTTGCATACTGAGCCGATAAAACCGCCGTCCGTCGATTCCTGAAATTTTTCTAAAGTTTGCCATTCATCCATCATTTCTGCAGATGGATCATACTTTACCGGCCCTCGCATATCATATCCTTCGCGGCTGAACCGCGAAAACAAAATGCCGTGATACACGTTGTAAAGATCGAATTTTTCATCAATTCCGCCGCCGATAAAGCGTCTCCAGTCATATTGTCCTGTCTCCGTCCATACAACGTCGATAAAGTCCGAAAAACCATCGGCCAGGAAAGGCGATACGGAGGCGGAACCCGGATTCGCGCCAATTTCAAAAACATCGTTCCACTCGCTGCCCGGCTTTCCTGTCATTCCGAAGGCTTTCAAACTGTGTCTGCCGTTGAGGACTTCGGTTTCCGTCCAGGCTACGGCGATGCTGCCGTCTTCTGAAGTCGAGACGGACGGCATCCGGACAAATCGAATGCCTTCGGCGTCGATAAGCGATTCGGTAAGAGTTGACGTTCGAGCCCTGATTTTTCTTATTAATTGTGCTTCGTTCAATCGTCCGGAATCCATCTCCTTCACCCAGATGTTGTGCTGATTCAGTATGCCCGTCCAGACCGGTTTGCCGTCCTGACCGTAAATGATATCCTCAGCCACGCATGCGGCAACGACTTTTGACGAACCGTGGACATTTCGGATGCAGCATTCCCGCGGCCTCTGGTTTAAATCAGGCAATTCACTAAAAACAATCAGCGGGTCTTCATCCAGTGACGGACGCCAGGTTTTTCCATAATCGTCGCTCCAGCGATACTGACTGCCTTCCCACAAAACATGCAGAGCATCATTGGAATCAATACATAAAGTGCAGCCGACGCCGTTCCCTGCAGTCGACCTCAAGTCCACGGCGTTTCCCCATCCGTTGCGGTTATTGGCGTAAGCGATTCCGCAATCGTGGACGAAGTGACCCACCTGCCAAACCGCATGAACCACATTACGGGAATCCACCGCCAGGGAAGGCATAATACATTGACAATAAGACGTTTCCCGCGTGCTTATTATCTCAGGGGGCTTTAAAATTGAAGGAGTATCTCCTGATATGTCCAGCGAACAATAGACCAGGTAACCCGGAAACCTCTCATATTCTCCCCAGGCCAAATGAAGGGTCTCATGATCGGGCGAAAGCGCCAAAGCTGGATTGACTGCTTTGCGGCATTCGCTTTGTTGAGGTATCCGTAAAAATTCCCAATCGTAGCCGTCGTTTTCAGACCAACCGTAATAAATACGCCTTCTGTCGCCGGCAAGAGCCGCAAATACCATGTGCAGCCGGTCACGGCCGTCACGAATTAAATTCCGGCCCGCCGTTTTTCCGAAAGGATAATGATGAGGAGAAACTGCGCTGAAACCTATATAACGGGAATCTATCACAAACCAGTCCGGTTCCGTCCATTCGGACCAATCACCCGCCTCATCCCTCAGCGATAACCGCATAAAATAACGCTGACCGTCAATTAATACATGCTCCGGAATATTTATACAGGAGCTTTCTCCCATAGCGCGAAATACCGGCTGCTGATGCTTTTCATCCAGGCTTATTTCTATTCTGAACGGAAAAGACTGTTCATTGTCTGTCCAGGCTAATACGGGAGATAAATCACAAGTAAATGGACCCTGCCCGGCAGAACCTGGCGGATGGAACAAGCGAGGTGACGGCATTTCCATATTATCCAGCTCCGGAGCCGATTTCCCCCACGCATAAAAAAAGCCGACCCCGACCAAAGCGACGAAAGCCGGTAAAAAAATTATTCCTTTCCAAATCCTCATTATTTGTACCTCCTTCAATAGCGAATTAACTTATATTTGCTTTTCAAGCGCCGATCGAAAACTTCACTTCTATTATAACGAAAAAACAGAAAAACTAATAACAAAATCAAGGACAAATTAATCGAAGTTATTTTAAGGACGCATTTCCTGGTCAAAAGCAGACGCAACATCTCGCGTCATAACCATAGCCCGTATAAATATGCGAAAGAGTGCAGTTTCACTGGGGGGGGAAAGGACGGGGGTGTGACTTTTTACCCTTTACGGAAGTCGCCGACGGGCAATATTGAATGTTTCTGGATGTTCTGCCAGGTTGGGTTTTAGATATTAGAGCCTGCTGATATCGAAAGCTTTTGGGAAAGCGGCAGGATGCCGCTTCTACTTTCTGTTTTTCTTCCTGGGACTTTTCAAAATAAACGTTGCTGCTTTTTCTTTTAAAGTAGACGCGGCATCCTGCCGCGTTCCCATGGAGGTATTTAATACTCTAGCCTCTGGCGGGGCCTTCAATGGTCTTGCCTGTGCCTTGATCGTTTGTGTTTGGCTTTTGCTTAAATTGCCGCCGGACGATTTTGTTTGTTTCCTGCTTTTTCGGCTTGGGTTATAATATCGATATTTGATCAATTTTTGTTTTTTATTAAAAATATTGTGACTGGTTCGTTTGTAATTTGAATAACAATGAGGCTATAGCGCTGTTTATAGTTTTTAATAGCGGACAAAGCGGACAGGGAGGACATGGCGGACTCAGCGGAGTTTGCGGACTAGCGGACAATGCCTTAAATCGGTATTCATTTCACTTGATGAATTGATGTCGATCTGTCATTCATAGTCTTTCACGGATTAAAAAATTCTTTTTGCCTTGCCGTGCCTGGGTAATCGACAGCGCATCGGAAAAGCGGCAGCATGCCGCTTCTGCTTCGTTCTATATGGCTTACCGACGCTGGTTTACGGATTTCGCTCTGTATCGTTCTCCTTTTT
>CAZUFC010000168.1:0-16000 GCA_964619725.1 uncultured bacterium
GATCGATTCAAATGATAACCCTGCTTTGCTTTCAAACGACTGTACAGATCAGACCTATGTTTCCATTACGGGAACTGATCAAACAGGGGTTACAAATTGTGATCTCGATACTCAACCAGAACTATCGCGCTCAGCGGAGCGGCGCTCGTGCCCGTAATCGTAATCGATCGATTCAAATAATAGCCCTGCTTTGCTTTCAAACGACTGTACAGATCAGACCAATGGTTCGATTACGATTACCGCTGCACTGAGCACGAGCGCGGAGGATTCAAACTGAGAAATTGTAACCCTGACATGGCCATTTTTGATCTGCGCCCGAAATGCTTTGCGCTTTGATGATGTATCCTGTTTTCCGAACATCGGTTGCCGTTTTCTGTTTTATCTTTTTCCGTACCGTTATTCGCCTGGATTGAATCGATTAATTCACCCCGGACCGACCAATCGATCATGAACATCGGACCGAATTCGTGAAGCTTTTATTTTACAGGTTTACACCGGCAAAAAAAATTGCGTTCCCCCGCGTGCTCCGTGAGGAGGCGCTGCGTTGGAAGGCAGCGCATCTCCTCACTCCGCACGCGGGGGAACGCAATTTTTTAAAGGGTAAAAGGGTAAAAGTATAAATGGTAATTAGAGAAACCTCGCAGGGCGGAAGCCGACATCGTCGTAGCCGTCATCGGGCGAGTAGCCGTACCGAGCGGCCGAACGACAGTGCCTCGCAAAGTAGCTCCAGCCGCCGCCGCGGAAAACGCGGTACGAGCCGGATGTAGGTCCGATAGGATCCTCAACCGGTCCGCTCGGATAGCTACCCCAATAATCCCAGCACCATTCCAAGACATTACCGTGCATATCATTTAATTCCCATGCGTTGGCCTGTTTCTGAGCGACATCATGCGTCTGGCCTCCAGAATTGTAATAATACCACGCCAAAGGATCAAGATTAGAATCGTTGTAGCAACTGGTGTTATCCTGACCGCTGTTGTAAGCCGTATCTGTTCCCGCCCGGCAGGAGTATTCCCATTCCGCTTCGGCAGGCAGCCTGTATCCGTTCGCCGACTGATCCCAGTATACCGTTCCTCCGGTTACAGGCGGCGGTTCCGTCGAAAACCGTCGTATAAGCTTCGTCCGCATAATAACAGGGCGTCAATCCCTCAGCGACGGAAATACGATTGCAGTAGATACAGGCATCATACCAGGTTATGGTTTCGACAGGTCTGTCGTCGCCAGTGAAGTTAGAAGGGTTAGTCCCGAAAACATCCACCCATTGGGTCTGGGTCACTTCCGTTTTCTGGATGATGAATCCTCTGGTCAGAGTTACCGTATGAAGAAGTTCATAACTATCGCGGCACATTTCGTCCGTCGGGGAGCCCATCTGAAACGTTCCCGGCGGACAATAAGCGAAATTATCCGGCACATGAACGATCTTCAGGTAACTTCCGGTTCTGTAGACAGCCCCGAACGTCAGCCCAGCCGCCAAAGCTTCCGCATTATCCGCATACTCGAGAATATCGCTCAGTTGCAGTTGCGACGTGGGATTATCCGTTCCAATGCCCACGGAACCCGTTGTTTCGTTATAGTAGACTTCTGCGCCCGCAGGCGTTCCCTCGTCATTATAAATAAGCTGCATGTTCGATCCGCCGGCGGGGCCTTCAGGACCTGTGGGGCCTGCGACTCCGGTGTCGCCCTTAGGACCGGCGATGCCGGTATCGCCCTCAGGACCTTCCGGACCGAAGGGGCCTGTCGGACCTGTTTCGCCCATTGCGCCCGTATCGCCCTTAACACCGACCGCGCCTGTGGCTCCTACCGGACCGGTCGAACCTTCAGGGCCTGCCGGACCGGTGGGACCGGTAACGCCGGTATCGCCCTGATGTCCCGTGACTCCTGTATATCCTGCCGGGCCGGTCGGACCTGCTGCGCCGGTGTCGCCTTTTGGACCGAACGGACCTGTTTCGCCTGCGGGGCCTGTCGGACCGGTATCTCCTTCAGCGCCTGTCGGACCGGTCGGGCCAGTGTCGCCGGTCGGACCCATCACGCCCGTTTCGCCTTTCGCTCCCTTCGGACCTGTTTCGCCCATCGGACCCGTCGAACCCGTTATGCCCGTATCGCCCTTCGGACCCGTAACGCCCGTATCACCCTTCGGACCGGTCGGACCCGCCGAACCTTCGGCGCCGGTGGCTCCCGCAGGTCCTTCCAGTCCCGTCGGGTCGCCCACCCATTGGCCCGTCTCATTAATTACCGTCTCAGCTTTGCCGTCGTAACCCACTATGCTCAGGCTGCGGGGACTGATGTCCTTATCGTATACATCCTCAGCCTGCAGGGCATAACCAGCGCTTGTTATTCTCTGATCGGGCGCCAGAAGCTGGTACCCGTTCACGCCGTCGGAAAACCAGACCCGAAGATATACCTCATCCGTTGCAAACGCCGATGACGGTATGGGCTCCATACTGTCAGCATCGCCCAGAATTACGTTATAAAGCCCTTCGGTCACAGTCGTTTCCACTGCCGTCTCAGGCGGATCGGGCTCTTTTCCGTCGTTGGTCCATAATATCTCACCCGATCCGTTCACTATCGCAAACATGAAATATCCCGGCTCCGGTCCTGTCTCACCGTAAGGCTCGCCGTCCACTTCCACCTTGCCCTGGTAATTGATCATCCCCGGCGCCGCTTCGATTGACGTTTGAAACACCATCAATGATAAAATGAAAAATGTCATAACAGATACACATAAAACCGCCGGTCTCCTCATCCTTCTCTCCCTTCGTCGTTTGCTCCTGCAGAGATAAAAATAAAACATCACGGAACAATTGAAAAATTACTCGTTGCGAACCCTCATGGGTTACATTTCTTGTATAATGATGGTTTTTCTTAATGTCAAGCGTTGCGCTTTAATTTTTTATTGAAAATATTGTGACTGGTTCATTTGTAATTTGAATCACAATATTGGGACTTATAGCGCTGTTTATAGTTGTTTTATTAGCGGATAAAGCGGACATGGCGGACTTTGCGGACTCAGCGGAGTTTGCGGACCAGCGGACAAGGCCTTTAATCGGAATTCATTTCAATTGATGAATTGATATCGAGCGGTCATTCGCAGCCTGTCTCGAAGTATTTTGTGAATGTTGTCCATTTTTTTTAATAATAAACTGATGTAAGTTAACGATCCCTGAAGTTCATAAATCGTTAAATTTCACTCAGGAAGTCTTTTGAATTAAAAAACCGAAAAATACTGCGCCAGTTTCAAATATATAACGTCGGGTTGTTCGAAAGTGATGCCCGCATATTCTACTCCGCCGTATTCGGTATCATTGCCGCCCAAAAACAGGTTCACCCCCATCAGTAAACTCGTATTCTGCCTGACCGACCAGCTTAAACTCGGCCCCAAAAACAAGCTGCCGTCCAGCAGATTGCAAACGACTCCTCCGGACAGTATCCACAACGGCGTTAATTCATATTCTCCCATGACCGATAAATAATGTCGGCCGATGTTGTATATTTCTCCTCTCGTCAGACGATCAGCCTCCTCAATTAAAAAAGCGACATATTCCCCGTCATCATTGACGCCCAGATCGTTAAAATAGTATTCGCCATATAAAAAAAGTCCGTTCTCCCACCTGTAATTGACCCCGGTCGTTATCCGTATGAAATCCGATTTTTCTTCAGGATCGGTGTAAGTCCCTTCAATCCAGTAACCCGCACCCTCAATCTGTCCGGCAATGGAGACCCCGGCAGTTATGTCCGTGTAATTGACTCCGCCCATTACCGCCATGTCGGTCGCCCAGATATTGTTTTTCACCCGGAAAAGAAGACTCGACTCATCCTCGTCATACTCGTTCTCCTCATTTCTTCCCGGCCGCCACGCTCCGGCAGCCTCTCCCGCAAACCCGAACGGCGCCTCGAACAAAACCATGTCCGTTCCCGGTTTCCACTCCGTATCGATGGCCGAAGGACGAAAGGGATTGATCAGGTCTGTGGGGTTCCAGGTGTAACCGCTGCCCCAGGACAGAGCTGTCCGGCCCGCCGTCAGATCGAAATATTCGTGGCGGTACCGCAAAGCCAGGCGGTCCATCAAGTGCTGTAATCGGTAATTGCCGCCCTCAGACAGGTCGTCTTCAAGGTCTAAAAAGTTATCGGCTGCAGGAGAGATAAATTCATCATAGGAAAATATTCCCTCACCCGGCGCCGCTTCCGCTTTCAACGTATCTCCCCACAGGTGACGTATTTCATAAGCATAATCCAGGACGAAATAATCGCCTGCTCGCATATCGCCGTATAACCTCAGCAAAACTTTATTATCGTACATTCTTTCCATTCCCGTTAGCGAATCATCACTGAACCGGGCCCCTGTCGCTATATCCTTGAACGAACCCGTCATCCCGAAATCGAATTTTGCCGCTTCAACCCCTGAACCGAAAATCAGAAATGTTAAAAGCGCATACCGCATTGTTTTCCTTTTTAATAAGGACTGCATGAATAATCCTCCTTCTCTGCCGCTATTTTACAGACTTGCGAATAATTTTCCACTCGGCGAATCAAAACAGGCATAAACGTCTGCTGAACCGCTATCAGGTTTTTATTACTGATCAATTTTACGGCGCTGATCAAAAATGGCCATGTCAGGGTTACAATTTCTCAGTTTGAATCTTTCATGCTCGTGTTCAGTGCAGCGGTAATCGTAATCGAAACATTGGACTGAGCTGTACAGTCGTTTGATAGCAAAGCAGGGCAATCATTTGAATCGATCGATCAGGATTACGAGCACGAGCGCCGCTCGGTTGAGCACGAAAGTTCTTTTTGAGTATCGAGATCACAATTTGTAACCCCTGTTTGATCAGTCCAGAAAATATGATCAGAACAACACCTGTCTCCTCGCAATTATTTTGTTGCGACCCCGATACCGACCCCGACCCCGAAAAAAACGTCCCTCGATGAAAAAAACCGGGGATTTCAATCATTCAAGCGTTTTATGAAAAAGTGCAACCTCCGTTTGATCTGTCCCGATTTTACAGAAGGTCTTGCTTTAGTTTTTTCTTCTGACGATAAGACTCAGACTGAACAAACCGATTGTCAAAAGCAGCCCCAAATGTCCGGCAGAGGGAACGGGAGGCGGTTGCGGAGTCGATGAGGGCGAAGGGGTATGAGAGACTTGAGTGGGAGTGAAAGAGGGGGTAAAGGTCGGGGAGAATGTCGGCGATGCAGAAGGCGTCCAGGTCGGCGTGGATGTGGGCTGAATCGTGGCCGTATACGTGGGCGAGACCGTCGGCGTCGGCGTTTGAAACTGTACGGGGCGTATCAGGATGATCATTCCCGACGTATCCTCGCTCACGTAAACCCATCCTTCCGCATCCAGCGCCACGTCCTCGATATTATAGAATCCCACGGCAAAGTCTGACGCACTGCCGGAATCGTTTATCTTAGATACGCGTCCATTGCCCGAACCCAGGTCCTCCTCCGCTACATACAACGGAAAGAATCCTCCGGGACTGAACCGCAATCCCTCGCATGCCGTCAATCCTGAACAGAAAAGCGTCCGGGCGCCGTCAACCGGGTCCACCGTGAAAACGCTGTCCTGCGTTCCCGTTCCTGAAGCCTCGTTGCAAACATATATCAAACCCGTGAAATCCAACGTTATCCCTGAATAACTCCATAAAAAATTGTTGCCTATCACGTCGGAAACGCTTCCGCCGAGCGATACCCGCGTCACGCTGGTATAAAAAAGAAACGGATTGCTCGTAAACTGCACGTTCGACTCCGTAATCAATACATCGGTTCCGCCTTCAAATACTACGCCCTCCGGAGCATCCCGCCCCTGAGAAATAACCGTCATCACCCCATCAGGATCAAACTGCAACAATCGACCGCTCTCTATATCCTCCACCACATAAAGATTCCCCGAATCATCGAAAGCTATTCCCTCCGGAGAAGAAATCCCTGACGCAAATGTCTCGACCGTCCCGTCTTCATATACCCGGGATACCCGACCCGCCGACTCCTCTGCCACATATAACAAGCCGTCCGGAGAAAAAGCCAGTCCGTCAGGCGACGACAATCCCTCCGCATACACCACAGCCTCATAATTCAAAGGTACTCCTATCCGGGGTACCGGGTCGCCGGGACTCAACACCTCCTCCGGGAAGTAAATATCCCGCTTATCCCGCCGCTGTCCCCAGAAATCCTTCATAATCGCCGTCTCACCATAATCAGCCAGACAGGTCGCCGAGAACCGCCCCGAACAACACAAATACAATGAAATCAATAAAACAAGAAAATTCCTCTTCGCTGAAAAAATCGAAAACAATGAATGTAATCCGATCATCATTCCTCCACTGCCCTAAAACATGAATCCCTCAATACGCATGAAAATTTCTTCACTCGTCTGACTTCGAGCTTTCCCTAAACATATAAAGAATTTTTTTATCGATTTCAAGGCATTGATCAAAAATGGGACTTTTGGGGTAACAATTTTCCAGAGTATGCCGTCATTTTGTTTCGATCCCGATTACTGAAACAAACTGTCAAACGATTTGAGAAAAGCAAAAACAAAAAATTATCTGTTTTTAATCAAAGCCAAATAAAAACAAACCAAGGCAACGTCCCTTCAGTCCCTTAGGTCCCTTTGTCCCTTTGTCCCTTTGTCCCTTTAACCCCGTTTCTTCCCCCCAAAAGACAAAGATGATAAAATAAAGACCGTCGGGAATGCCCCGACATCAATCACGCCGGAATTTCAACGGACAAGGAGGATAATAATGAAGAAAAAAATGTCGCGGAACATGCATGCGGCATTAACGACATTAATCCTTTCATGCGCTCTGACCGGGAACACGGTTTTTTCATTCTTTGAAAAAAGCATAACGGCGGAGCACATCCAGCCGGCAGAGGTAAAAATGGAATCGATAGAGACATTATGCATAGCGGGCGACAATACGGCGGACGGCAATATGGACCATGTTCGTTATTTGCAGTCGCAGATATCGGAAAAACTGAGCCGCGGCGGCGTCTTCGAGGTAAAGGAGACCGCGGAACTAGAAAAAGTTTTAAAAGATAACAACATTGATGCAGCCTCGCTGGATAAGGCAGAAACGGTATATCAATTGAAAAATTACATTGACTGTGACGGGTTGCTCTTTTTCGATATAACTAAATCGGAATTGAGACACGTCACCGACGAGGAGCTTGTATTAAATCAAAGCAACACTCAGGCAGAAGAGGCTTTTCCGGTACAAAACGAAATATCGGCGCTTGCAGGCGCTGACGTCATTCTTTACGATCTGAAATCGCAAAATATCATCTTTCGGGAATGGGAATCCTACGAACATATCGGTGATGAATTGAAGTTCACTGATGAGGAGCGAATTGAAATTTGCCTTAGGAGGATAGCCGACTCTCCGGCAAAAAAATTTTTACCCCATAAAACAGAAGTCGAGTATCCCTGGGTAACCGGCGACGGAAACAGTAAAGAGAGCCGGAGAATACGAGGCATTTTAAAGAAATTATACGAGCCGGCGCGGTTCGGGGATTATGAGACGGTGGTCGACAACTGCCGGAACCTGTTGAAGGAGCATCCCGAAAATGCGGCGGTACATCACTGCCTGGGGCTGGGACTGGGGTTGATGAACGAGTTCGATCCGGCGACGAAACATCTTGAAAAAGCGGTAAAATTGAATCCGGAACGCTCTGAACACAAGGAAGCGCTCGAACTTATCAAAAAAAGACAAAACGACATTGCGAGCGTGAAATCTGCTTCAGATACGAAGTGATCGTAACGGGCCGGACCCTTCAAGTTATTCGCCGGCAATCTGTCCGTCCCTGATTCTGACCAGGCGTTCGGCCTTTTCCATCACCAACTGGTCATGAGTGGAAAAGATAAAGGTTATATTTCTTTCTTCATTCAGGTTTTTCATAAGCTGCAGGAGCGATTCGCCTGTTTTTGAGTCCAGGTTGGCTGTAGGTTCATCAGCCAGCACCAGCTCCGGCTCGCTGACCACGGCCCTGGCTACCGCCACACGCTGCTGCTGTCCGCCGCTCATCTCGTTGGGTCTTCGATTGATGTACTCTTCCAGTCCGACCTCTTTCAGTATGTTTTCCGCTTTTTCCCGCCGTTCCGTTTTGGGAACCCCCTGCAGCAGCATAACGAATTCAACGTTTTCTATCGAGGTGAGGACAGGTATCAGGTTATAAGACTGAAAAACGAAGCCGATATTGTGTAATCTTAATTTAGCGAGTTCTGAGCGTTTCATTTCGCATATGTTTTGTCCGGCAATATTAATAGTCCCTTCGGAGACGTTGTCCAGTCCGCCGATCAGATTCAACAGGGTTGTTTTGCCGGAACCCGACGGACCGGCCAGGGCCATGAATTCCCCTCGTCTGACGATCAGGTCTACATGCTTCAATGCTTCAACTGAAACCTTACCCGAATTATAAGTTTTGCTCACGTTTTGGACTTCTACTATATTTTTTTCATCTCTGTTGATTTTCTTATCACTTTCAGACATGTCTCAAGGCCTCCACAGGTTTCAATCCGGCGGCTTTGAATGCAGGATAGAAATTGACGATTATGGTTAAGGCAAGAGTAAAAACGATTATTTCCAGGTAATCATTGAATCCCATTATGGGATATATGACGGGATTGAATCCCCAGAATTCCGCGCCTTTTCCGAAAAAGGACAGGTCCAAGCCGTATCTGTCGAAATACTCAATTATCAATGCTCCGACTCCGACGCCCAGGAATATTGCCAGCGTACCCAGAAAAAGTCCTTCCATGGAGACGAGAAAAACCAGGTGCATGGGCCGGAGTCCCAATGATTTCATGATCCCGAATTCCCTTATTCTTTCCATGACCGCCATAAGAAAAACGTTGACTATGCCGAAAGCCATGGAAATGAAAATGATCAGGTAAAAAATGTAGATCACGTTATCCGCGAACTCAACCATCTGAACAATGGCCGGTATGAGCTCTTTCCAGCTCAAAACTTCAATATTTTCTCCGAAGATTCTCTTCAATTCCGCCGCCCCTGAACTGACGAAATCACGGTTTTTCATACGAATGACAATTTCCGATATTCTTTCCTGCAATCCGAAAATGCGTTGAGCATCGTCCAGGGTAATGTAAACGATTCTCTTCTCCAGGTCTTCCGAGGGTCCGTCGAACACTCCGACGACGCGAAAGGCTGCCGAAGCGATTTCGCCTGATTTGTCACCGGCCATGAGCACAACCTTGCTGCCTTCCCGGACTTTTAATTTTTGGAACAAGGCCTGTCCCAGAACGATTTTATTTTTATCCGATTTTTTCAGAAAACGCCCCTCGACGATTTTATTGGGTATGGAAGCGACTTCATTCTCCGCATCGGGTTGAACGCCCATTATTTGAACTCCGGAAGAATACCGGGCGCTGCTTATCATGCCATTGGTTTTTATTCGAAAGGCAAAGGCTTCGATGCCTTCAATATCCTTGATTTGATTTAATTTTGTTTGGTCTGGTCTTATATTGGAGCGCAGTCGCGGATTGTCCGTAAAACCGGTTTCGTGAATTTGAATATGTCCGACTACAGGATTAACGTTATTGTCCACAATCTGTTCCAGGTATCCGTTCATGAAACCCAGAGCGAAAACCATTCCTCCTACGCCGATTATTACTGCGACAGACAGGATCAGAGTCCTTCTTTTATTTCTCCAGATATTTCTCCAGGCCATCAGCAAAAAAGTCTTCATCATGCGCCTTTCTTAAGGAGTTCTCAACGCTTCAGCGGGTTTGATTCTGTATATGCGCAGGGCAGGAACGATCGATGAGACCACGGTAATGATCATTAGAATGATCGCTGCAGACAAGCAATGAGTTAACCTGAAATCGCTGTGAAGGGAGGCTTCCAGGCCCCAGTATGCCATAACTTCCTGCATATTCTCAAAGTGTAAGCCGTGAAACTGGAAATACAGAGATAATCCCGCGCCCAGGATCGCCCCGACGATCATACCCAGCGCTCCTATAAAAAAAGCTTCCAGCATGATCATTACCCAGGCTCTTGCCGGGGAAGTTCCCATCGACAAAAGAACGCCGTATTCTTTGATCCTTTCAAAAAAGGCCATCAGAATAGTGTTCAATATGCCGAAACCTACTATGATGAGCAGCACGACGTAAAAAAGATACCCTGAGGACCGGTCCAGTTCAATAGCCTGCTTTAATCCCGGATTGATGTCGTCCCAGGCCAGCGCACGCACGTTATCCAGGCGCTTCTCCTTTAGCTTGCCGTTGATCTCGGCTTTTACTTCATCAGTTTTCCCGATATTTTCCAGCATTATCGCTGCTTCATGTATCTCATTCTCCGGGATGACGAATATCTCCGATATGAAATCGATCGGCGCCGTAGCCATAGTCCGGTCCATCTCCGAAATTCCTATGCTGAACAATCCCCGGACGTTCATCGCATCGGCTGCAGTCGATCCGTCCGCAGCGATTCCCAGGAGTACGATTTCATCTCCTACATCCACACCCAGATTCTTCGCCAATGTTTTTCCTATCAAAGCGCCCCTGCGATCTTCCGACGAAAGATATTTACCCTGGCGGACAAGCTCTTCTAATATGGTTATTTCCTTCTCTCGCTCCGGGTCTACTCCGATAATCATTCCGCCGACTGTTTCCGTTTCGCTGGCCAACAACGCAAATGCATTGACTCGCGGCGAATACGCTTCTATCTCCTCTATCTCCTCCAATATCTCGAAAACCTGGTCCCTGTCCTCGATCAACTGAGTAATCTTCGAATCAGACTTGTAATCTTTATGCTGCACCTGAAGCATTCCGGTCTGCATCCGCACAAAATTAAGTATCATATTGGAATAGCTGCCGGCCTGGAGCCCCAGCATCACTATCAACACCGCCTCAGCGAAAGCGACGGCCCCCACCGTCAGCATCGACCGCCGCTTGTTGCGCCATAGATTCCGCCAGGCAATAACCGGCAACAGCATCAGTTTATTCCTCTCTTGAGATTGCGATGAGTGAACACATCCTTGTCAATGGACACATTGAATTCGATCTCCTTTATCCTTACTATCGTCTTGTCGCCTTTCTCCTCCTCCAACTGCGGCAGCATCGTCATAACGGCCGGTATCTTCCGGCCCCCCATCACCTTGAATTCAGAATACTCCAACAGCCTGACCAATACATCCGTCTCATCGTAAAATTCAGCCTTCAACGGCATTAAATCTGACTTCCGAACATGCTCGTCTATCCCCGCCCATACTACCGCCGCATCAGGCTTGGGACTCAAATGAATCAAATATGCCTCCCCGTGCGTATCATCCTTGTAAGTCTTCTTCAATTCAGCATCATAATCGTCCGATATGCTCGATTCATGCACCAGGTCGTCATTCGTGAAATCGCTCCCCATCCACGAACTCATCATCATTGAACTCGGTATCTTGATCACGCGGTCTATCTTCGGCAGATAATTCCACATCTGATCGCCTATCTTCAAATATGACACGCCCTTCTCCTTCTCCGGCTCCAACACGCGTATGAACGCCCGGTCCGTCCCCTTCGTCCACGTCTCCATCTTCAGCGCCCGCGTCCATTCCTTCGTCACAATCTTCATCTCATATATCCCGTGCTGAGTCTCCCCCCACAATAAATCTTCCACTTCCTCTATGATCTCATTCGCCGTCAAACCCTTCTCCTCACCAAAAACAATTCCGACAGAAAAAAAAATACAACTCAACGCCACAATGATTGATTTCATTATATGCTCCTTTCGTTCAACGGCGCAACGGGAATTGACCCTCTAATCCCTATCACCAATAATTATGAAGAATTATGGGTTTTTGTCAACCCGACACTTTCTTTCATTTTTAAAACGACTCGGTTTTTGTATAATGGTGAAGGCTGGAACTGAACGGTAAAAGATTGGATTGCTGGAAGATTGGATGAATGGATGAATAGACGGATGCGGGATTGGGTTAGTGGAAGATTGGATGGTCGGTTTACAGGAAGGATGGAAAGTTTGCTGATGCGAAGATTGCATGTGCTTAGATTGAGGAGTTGGAAAGAGAGGCCGGCAACTTTGTTTCCGGGAGGTTCTGGTCAGGTTCGGAGTTTCAGGTTATGAATGACAATCCTATAACTGCACAACCTGGTTTCATGTCGGATTTATATCAGCAGAGCGCTTTTCTGGCGGCTCTCATCAACCTGTTTCTGGCTGTTTTCGTTCTCGTCAAGAATCCCAGGCGTAAATTGAATCAGACTTTCGCGTTCGTCAGCTTCGTTCTTTTCCTGTGGAACATGGGAGCATTTTTTCAAGCGCCCGAACTGATTTATATTTCTCTTATTTTTGTGCCGGCAGCGTCGTTGCATTTTATATTAACCTTCATCCATCAGCACAGCGAATTCAGCAGCATTGTATTGAAATTCTGTTACTCGGCGAGCACGCTTCTGGGCTTGAGTTATCTGGGGGGAGTGCTTCAAGGCAGGCTTTTCCATTATTTTTTAGCCCTGTACA
The DNA here is from genome assembly GCA_964619725.1 of uncultured bacterium. GTDB lineage: Bacteria > CSSED10-310 > CAZUFC01 > CAZUFC01 > CAZUFC01 > CAZUFC01. The sequence goes on from CAZUFC010000168.1 coordinate 12,477, forward strand.
TAGCTCCCGTAATCGTTTATATCATACAAAGGATATATCAGCGCAGGAGGATAACGAAATTCAGGCTGGAAAAGAAGCAGTTGAGTCATATCCTGATCGCCACGATCGTAGCGGTATTGGCGGCAATAACGGATTTTGCGGCATCCATCGGTTTTCCGGCGCCGAAGCTGGCGAACGTGGGCATATTGCTGTATGTGATCGTGATTGCTGTGGCTATTGTGCGGCATCGCCTGCTGGATATGGAAGTGCTTTTCGGACGCGGCATAATTCTGCTGATTTTCACATTCATCATCTGGTCTTTTTCAGGCGTATTCGGGGGTTGGTGGGTTGAAACGCCTTATCACAATATCGGAGGTATCCTGGTCGCCACCATATTCATACTTATCATTTACGAACCTTTGAAGGTATTGATTGAACGCCAGGCCGACAAGGTGCTCCAGAAGCAGAGTTATGAATTTCAGAACATGTTGTCCCGTTTGAGCTGGGAGATTATTTCCATCATCAACAGGGACGATCTTATCAAAAGCGTCTCGCATTCTCTTTCCTCTTCAGAGAAGGTGGGAGATTTTTCCATTTACGTACAGGAAGGGGAGGATGAAAATTTTGTATTATATGATCAGAAAAGCAACGTTGATTTAAGCCGCAAAAATGCGGTGATAGAGAAAGCGACGCCGCTGGTACAGTATCTTCTGCAGAAGAAGAATGTGGTCGACAAGGACGAAATCGAGCGTGAGCTGCAATTGTGGCTTTTGCCGGAGCAGAAAAAGATGCTGAAAAGCGTGCACAGGACTATGACTCGTATTCGAAGCGATATGTGCATTCCGCTGATATACCATGCGAATCTTCTGGGATTCATGAATCTTTCGACGGATGAAGCTGACGTGCGCTTCACCTCCCGGGAAAAGGATTTACTTACTGCAGTAGCCAACCAGTTGGCGATTTCGCTTGAAAATGCGAGGATTTACGAACAGATGAAAAAAAGCGACCGTTTAATCGCATTGGGTGAGATGGCTGCCGGGTTGGCGCATGAAATCCGGAATCCCCTGGGCGCCATTAAAGCGACGGCTCAATTTTTACAATCGCCGACGGGGAATCAGGACATAAGCGAATTTCTCGACATCATCATCGAAGAAGTCAATCGCTTGAACGACGTAGTAACCAAGTTTCTGGACTTTTCTCGTCCTGCGGGACGCAATATTGAAAAAACAGACATAAACGAACTGATCGAAAAAACGGTCCAATTGATGAAGCAATCCAGGAAGATGGAAAACATCAGCCTGGAGACCGATCTTGATCCGGAATTGCCCCTCATCGAAGCTAATCCCAATGAACTGAAACAGGTTTTCATCAATATGATGAACAACTCGTGCGAAGCCATGGCCTACAAGGGCGAGCTGTCTGTGAAAACCGAAGCCGCGGATTTCATGACCGTAACGAAACCAGAGAATTTAAAAAACGGAAAAGAAAATGTGTCCCAATTGCCGGATTCCTCAAAATTCATTTATATTCCCAGGAAAATACGGATCAGGATAACGGACAGCGGAGAGGGAATAAATCCTGAGATGCTGGATCGTCTGTTCAATCCCTTTTTTACCACTAAACGCTTCGGAACGGGGCTGGGCCTGGCCATCGTTCACAAGATAATAGAAGGGCACGGGGGTACGGTAAGCGTAAAAAGCAAAAAAGAAAAATCGACTCAGTTCACAATTGAGCTGCCGATACACCAGGATCATAGCGGAGAAACGAAACCGGCAGGTGAGTCTAAAGAGACGGAATCGATACCGGCGTCCGATTCGAAATCGCAGAAGGTTTCCCGACCATCCAATTAACAGAAGGTAAAAAAATGAAACATAAGATACTGATAGTAGATGATGAACACAACATGCGGCGTATACTCGAAGCCATGTTAAGGCGCGAGGGTTATAATGTGGTCCAGGCTGAAGACGGCGAAACGGCCTTAAGAAAAATAGAGGAAAATGACATAACCACAGTCGTTACGGACCTTAAAATGCCCGGGATGGACGGCTTGAGTCTTTTATCGAAAATAATGAGCGACAGTCCGGAAATACCGGTCATAATCATTACGGCTCACGGCACCATTGAAACTGCCGTCAATGCTATGAAATCCGGCGCTTTCGATTACGTAACGAAACCCTTCGAACAGGACGAGATGAAGATGATCGTCAGAAAAGCCGTTCGGGCCGCTGAGTATAACCGTCTGGAGATACATCCCGAATCGGGATTGCCGACGAATAAATACCATACGGTCGGCGAAAGCCGGCAGATCAAGGAAATCCATCAGATTATCGATAAAGTGGCGGCAAGCCCTACGACAGTACTTATCAGAGGCGAAAGCGGAACCGGAAAAGAATTGATTGCTCAGGCTATACATGAAAACAGTCCCAGGAATAATAATCCCTTTATAAAACTGAATTGCGCCGCCATTCCGGAAAACCTCCTGGAAAGCGAATTGTTCGGTTACGAAAAAGGCGCGTTCACCGGCGCAGTCACCAGCAAACCCGGCAAATTCGAATTGGCTGACGGCGGATCGCTTTTTTTGGACGAAGTAGGTGAAATTCCGAGAGAAATGCAGGTCAAATTGCTGCGAGTGCTCCAAAACCAGGAATTTGAACGCGTTGGAGGCATCCGCACCATTAAAGTGGACGTACGGATCATTGCCGCTACCAACAGAGACCTCGAAAGAGACGTAGACGAAGGACGCTTCCGACAGGAACTCTACTACCGGCTGAATATCGTTCCGATAGCTTTGCCGCCGCTCAGGCAAAGGACTGAAGACATCCCCCTGCTGGTGAATCATTTTATCCTGAAATTAAATCGAAAACTGGGCCGCAACGTCAAGGACGTATCTCCGAACGTTTTAAAAGCGCTGATGAATTATCACTGGCCCGGCAACATCAGAGAACTGGAAAACGTCATGGAAAGGGCCGTCCTTATGACAGACAACACAACCCTGGAATTGAGCGATTTTCCGCCTAATATCCTGGAAACTTCCGGTGGAAACATCCCTGATATTTCCTTCAATCAAAACGTCACATTGAAAGAAGCGGTCAAAGAAACCACGGAACAGGTCGAAAAAAGCCTGATTATAAAAATACTAAAAAAAATGAACGGCAACGTTACACGCTCGGCCCAGGAACTGGGGATAAGCCGAAAAAGTCTCCAGATGAAAATGAAGGAATACGGCTTGAGAGATATAGTATAAATGATGAGAGTTCAGTTAAAAGTATGCCTTAATTAAACTGCTTCACAGCGACTGGATGAAACTGCTGGAAAATTGGAATAGGAGAAAACCGGGTACTGATCATACCGGGGTTACACTTTTTCCAAAACGTTTGACTGGATGAACCAATCAAAAAAAACGGCGTACATAATTCCCCCTCACCAAAGCTTAGCAAAGCCCAGGGTTAAAGGAGCGAAGCGACTGCAACCCTGGGGGGGAATGTGAAATATTACAACCCTGAATGGTGATTGAATAATTATGCAGGGCATAATCCTGTATATCG